>JAFVVP010000001.1 GCA_017502135.1 Clostridia bacterium
AGGATCGTGCCGGGCTCGACGCCTGCCGTCTTGGAATCGGCGAAAAAGTGTCCGGGGTATTTGCTGAATTCCAGAGTAGTAATAAGCTTATCTGTGAGCGAATCACAGTTGTAGTCGAAGACCACGGTGGGGGTAACTTGAGCGGGTTCCGTTTCCGCCGCAAACGATGCGGGAATGATGCCAACGAGCATCAAGAGTGCAAGAAGGAGACTGAAAATTCTTTTTTTCATAAAGGAATCCTTTCGAAGCGAGTTATTGCAAATTTATCGCGCAATAACCCCCTTAATTTTTTGGTAAAAAGACTGTTGCTTTCGGCAACAGTCTTTTCCGCTTTTATGAAATTAAAATCTGTGCGAAGCTATCAGAACTTCGGGCGAGCGGTGCGAGCCGCGATGCCCTTTGCCGGAGCCTTGGGAGCGCGGAGAGCGGGAGCCTTGGCGCCGGGTTTAGCCTCGGGAGCAACCTTTGCAGCAACCGTCTCGGAGGGAACGATGCCCTCGAGCACTGCAACTGCATCTTCGGTGCCTTCGTCTTCAGAGGGCGGCGGAGCAACGGGCGCACCCTTTACGGTGTAGGTAGCAGTTGCTGTTGTAGTGCTGCCGGTAAATTTATTGTCTCCGCTGAACAGCGAAAAACCGGCCTCAGGGAGAACAATGTTTTCAGCAGGCACTGCTACCTTGGTATAAACAGAAATGCCGTTCGGGTTATCGTTGCCGTTGAAATCAACGGAGGCGGTATCTTTGTTCAGAGCAATACCCGCCGTTTTAGCCGTAAACGTGCCGCCGTTAACGGTCAAATCAGCGTCGTACATAACGAGAGCGTAGGTGCCACCGATAAACGTACCGTCGTTAATCGTAAGAGCACCGAAACCTCCCTTATTGTTCTGCTCGATCGCATAGGTGGGACCCTCAAACGTACCACCGTTAATCGTAAGGTTTATGGTGGAACCATTTTGTAAATACAGCGGAGCGTTGTTCTTTGCAGCACTCACGCAGGAAGCGCGCTCACTGCCGGTGTAAGTGTCCGTAATGATAAACGTGTTACCGGAGGTGCCTCTTACTCTGAAAGCAATGCTTCCAGAACCCGTAACATCATAACCGTTAAGGTCAAGAGTTATGTCGGAGCCCGCGCACTTCACGTTGGTAGAAGCGATAGTAATGTCCTTCTGCAACTGAATGTAAGTCGCGGTGGTGCTGGCCTCGGCAGCAGTAAGCGCTTCCGCGAACGTGCCTTCTCTGCCTTCGCCGCCAAGATCGTCAACGGACGCACCCCATTTCGCTTCGGGGATGTCAGCCGCCGACACTGCGAACGGTACGATAGACAGTACCATCACAAGTGCAACGACGAGAGTAATAATTCTTTTCATTGTGAGTATCCTCCAAAAAATAAATTACAAAATTCTTGCAGTTTTACCGCTTCCGTTTTCCCAGGGATAACCTCGCGCTCGCTTTCAGGAATATGTATAAATCCATCATTATTATACAGGTAATACGCGAAAGGAAAACCGGCATAGGGTAACATGCTACATACATTATAGCATTCAAGTCATATTATGGCAAGGGTTTTTAAAAAAAATTTGCCGGAAACCTGTCAAAAAATACGGATAAAATTTTGTCAAGGTGAACTAAAAGGATTGTATTTCGTAAAAAAGTCGACACACCAGGTTCAAAATCTTCGAAAACAAAGGGGAAATCAAAGCAAAAAGGAGTTGTTGCATTCATAAAAGCAACAACTCCACTTAGCCGGTGGCAGGGCCTTTTTCGTCGGATTAAAGCGGTTTACAGAGTCCAGCTGAAGACGCCGTATCCTTCGGGTTCGATTTTGCAAAGGAGTTTTCTCATGCCGTTTTCGCTCGTCTCCGACACGATCTCGATACCCTCACCGTCGGCGAACGCCGGTGCTTTCTCGGGCAGGCAGTATTCATCCTCGGGTACGGAGAGAGTAATCTCAGCCGTCTTTGCGCTCGCGTTCACGGCGAACATACGGCGGTTTTTGGCCTGATCCTCCCACGTGCCTGCCACGAAAGCACCACGATCTGCTGTTACGAATCGGTCGCAAACGGACTGTTCTGACGAAAATAAAAAAAGTCCTCCCGAATGTCGGGAGGACTTTCATTTTTTATTTAATAGTTCTGGTTGAACATATTGCTTTCGCCGGGCTTGAAATCACCGAAGTATTCCTTCGGATCCATGCCGACGAATTCAGCAAAGCGGATCATCTCAACGACAGTATTCTCGTTTACGGGAACGCCGTTCTGTTTTCTGTCTTCGGTTGCGATGATCTCTTTCTCGCCGTGGGTGTAGATGCGATCGTGACCGTCGGCAAGCGGGCTCTCACGCAGCTCGCGCAGATACGTGGAGAGATGCTCTTTGATTGCCGCAGCATCGCCGAAGATAGCGGGATTGATCGCGGCAAAGAAGTGGCAAATGCCGCTTCTGCCCTTCATGCAGTAATTGGAGGTAGTTCCAAGGCTGATGATGGAGGAGAAGATCTCGCAGAGCATGCCGTATCCGTAGCCCTTATGGCTTCCGCTCTGTTCCTCCGAGCCGCCGAGAGGCATAATGCCGCCGCCGTTCTTTGCAACGATGTTAGAAAGAACGTCCGCCGCGTCGTTTGAGGGATGGCCGTTTTTATCAAGTGCCCAGCCATCCGGAAGAGGCTTGCTCATCTTATTGTACATTTCCAGCTTACCGCGGGTAACAACGGTGGTGGAAGCGTCAAAGAAGAACGGATAGGGATCTGCGGGCATGGAGATAGCAAGGGGGTTGGAACCGATCATGGCAAGGCGGCCGAAGGTGGGAACCATGATAGCCTCGCTGTTCGTGCCGGAGAAGCCCATAAGTCCCGCGTCGCATGCCATTTTTGCATAGTATCCGGCGATACCGTAGTGGTTGGAGTTGCGAACGGAAACAATACCGATACCGGTGTTTTTTGCTTTTTCGATAGCCATCTCCATAGCCTTGCGGCCAACTACCTGACCCATAGCGTCGTTTGCGTCAACGACTGCGCTGACAGGGGTCTCGAAAACCGTTTCGGGCTTAGCGTCAACCTTGATGATGCCCTTTTCAATGCCCTTGTGGTAACGAACGAGTCTTTGCATACCGTGGCTCTCAATGCCGTAAAGGTCGGCAAGGAGAAGAACGTCGGTGATAGTGCGGCACTCGTCGTCATTGAACCCGATCTTCTTGAACGCCGTCATACAAAAGCGGTCCAGAAGATCAACCGGAAACTTAACATAACCCATAAAAGAACCTCTCTTTATGTAAAAATATCAAGACAAACTTATTTTACCACAGACAGAACGAAATTTCAAGTAAAACCGAAAAAACAGCCTGCATATAAAGTTATACGTAAAAGTCAAGCAGTAAGCGGAGATCTGTCCGCGTTACATTTTTGAAACCCGAAGCGGTTGTCAGGATGCGGATTTCAGATAGTGCTCGGAGAGAAATTCGTTTCTCTTTCGGAGCCAGTTTTTGAGATATTCGATCTCGCCGTCGTACGTTCCGTCAACGGGCTTGTGTTCGTACAGGCTGTATGCTTTCACCGTGCTCCAGACGGTGTTGTTGCGGTCGATCTCCGCCCGGTGCTCGGAGAGAAGCGCGTCGATTCTGCTCTCTCCCAGTTCGTTATCCTCATACAGATTCACGATCACCGGCTGAAGTGCAGTATAAAGATCGGAAACGAGCGTTTTGAATTCTTCATATTCGAAGAGATAGCGGTTAAAGAGGCTCACGCAGTAAATCCCCTCGTAGGAAAGGCCCGTCGTGTCGGCGTTGTTGTACGCTTTGTAATAGGAGGACGAGCAGTTGCCCGAACTCAGATCGAAATCCCAAACGGGGCCCTCGTACAGTTTCCCGCCCTTCACGTAGAAGCGGGTGCTGCTCACGGAATAATCTACGTTTTTGAACAGTTCCTGGACGATGTAGCTTCGAGCGAAGGACTCAACGTCTATACACTCGGTTACCTTATCGTAGTCGCCTGAGAGAAGGGCGTCTTCCACGCTCGTCATGAACGTGCTGAGCCATGCGCGCTGTTCAGCGGTCGGCTCCTCGGGATCATTGTAGCCGAGAATGATGCCCGTCTTGGAAAGCGTCAGGGAGACGGGGTTGGAGTAGCCGGCACGGGGCTCAAGTTCGAGGAGAAATTCGTTGTTGTCCGTGTCAATATCGACCTGCGTTTTGCTCACGTCCACCGGTTCGCAGATCTGATAGAGGCCGGCATACGCACCGTTCACGTATACCTCGGCGAACGCGGAATCTGAGACGTAGTTCACACCCGCATTCTCGGCGAACGTGAATGCCAGTGTATTGCGGATCTGCGTTTTGTCGTACAGATTGGCAAGGAGACTCCACTTTTTGCCCTTGCCGAGACCGAGCAGTTCGATTTTTGAGGAGAACTTTATATTGTACGGCTTTTTCTCACCGCTTGCGGTCGAGTTGCCGCGGATCTTGATCGTTGATTCCGAATCGTAAATATCGTTGTACACGCCGGTGGGATCATACACGGTAACGGCACAGGTAACGTACGCGGTGCGGGTGATCTCCTCTTCGGTCGTTATGTAGACCTGCGGGAGAAGGGAGAGGGAGGCGGGGACTCCCGAAAGTCCTTCCGGTATGACGGAGATCCGTCCGTCGCCGAACGGGTTTTCGTACGTCTCGCCGATCTTGCCGGCGAGCGTGTCGGTTACGTAACGGATGACCGCTTCGCGGTTCGTTTGGGGGGCTTCGGGGGGGATCATTTCGCCTTTCAAAACATCTTTGATCTCTGCGGGAAGCGCTTCGCTGAATGTTACCGTGTACACGGCTTCGGGATCGAGTGGGACTTCGCCTACCGTAACGCCCGAAACGCGGCGCTCACCGATAAAGCCGATAAAAGCACCTGCCTCGTCCGTCTCGGCGGCGGGCGTTTTGTTTTTGTCAAGGGTGAGCGAGATGCCGCTCAGATGCAGAAAATCGGGCGCGGCTTCGTCGGACAGCGGAAGATGGGCGATCTCGAGGGCATTGAGGAGTGCTCCGCCGCTTGCGCGGACGGTAACGAGTGCCGCTTCTGTCGGCAAAACGGTTTCTACGGCGAGAAGCGTAATTTCCCCTTGGGGGATGCCGGCGGCGATCTCACTCGCCGACACGAGAGCGATGTTGGCATCTGCGGCAGTTCGGTACGCATCCGCTATGAAATCCCCGAGATTCGTCTCGGTTTTTGCGATAATCGGCGTCTTCGTCTTCGGATCGCTTACGACGAGATCGTACTCGGTCTGTCCAATCACGGTCATGGGATCGGGCGGCGGCGGAGGGAGCGCTTCTTCGGTTTCGTCAGTTTCCTCGGTGGAAACGTTCGCATCGGTCACGGGATCGCCCGAGATGACCGGCTCCGTCTCACAGCCCGACAGAATGAGGCACGCACAAAGGCACGCGCACAGTATAAAAAGCAGTTTTTTCAAAGGAGAACCTCCGACTATGTTAGTATCCTTCAGATAGAATCATTGTACACTTTTTGCCCTGTGTTGTCAATATATCCGGAGATGCAAAAGAGCGGTACCGCCCTGTGCAGTATCGCTCTTTATACGGATTAACGTTAGTGTTAGTTTGCGGGATACAGCTTTTCTATTACGGCACGGTAACGCCTTGCCGCATCTCTCATGCCGTCCTGCAGTATCTCCTCACGGGATTTCTGATCGTAGGTATATTCTTCCCGGTCCATAAGGGAATAGTCGCAAAAACAGTGCATCTCCTGCGGAGAGAAGAGAATAGTGTAATTGCGGGTTTGACGCTGTTCGTAGGTCCAGCGATCGGAAACGAAGGATTTCACAAAATCTGTCTGCTGCAGAATTACCTCGCGATTGCGCCATACCTCATCAATGGAGAGGAATTTTCCTTCGTCATCGAGATAAAACATACCGGCTCGGGGATCGAGGTATGCCCAACGATCTTCGAAATAGATCTCGCATACGATATGTCCTGCCATATGCATAACGATTCGTCCGGGGAATCCTGCGATTTCTGAAAGGGATACCATAAGCCGACCGAGGCATTCGCAGAGATTTTCGCCTTTTTCAATCAGCTGCTCCTCCGTACCGCCGTAGACGAGGTTGTACGGCAGGGCGTTGTTGGGATCATTTTTGTAGAGATCCCGACAGAATGACATAAGTGCGAGAACCTTTTCCCGATCGGTTTTTGCGTCCTTCGTTGCGTCTTCTACGTATTTTTCCAAAATGGGACGGGTGCCGCGGACATAGCGAACCTTTTCCGGCTTCGTGCCGTAGAGATATTCTCTCGTTTCGTCGCACAGAAGGATTTGTTTTTTGAGTCGCTGCCATTCCACGTTATCACCGTAGTTTATTTTCAGCTGGTCCCAGTTTGCCCGATACAACTCTTGTTTGTTTTCGTCCGTGAGGATGTCGGGAATGTTTTTACCCATATAATCGTGTATGTTCATAGAAAAGTCCTTTTCTGATTACTTCGGCTGAATAACAAGTGCCAGATCGCCCACGTTAAGCGGACGTTTTGTCAAGCCGCCTTCGGCGATATGATAGGTGAGCGTTATAGTGTTCTTGCCGCATTTCAGGTAAGACGGGGGAATGTCGATCTCATTTTTGCAGATGTCCCACCACCGGTCGATGCGTGCCAAATGCAGACGGTTGTAGCCCTTGATAGTGCCACTACTCGCGGGGAGGATCGGCTCGTCATCCGGAGACCAGTAAAGTTCCTTTTCGGTCAGCGTGATCTCGTGCCCATTTACGGAGAGGGTAACCGTTTCCAGTGCGGTAAGTCCTCTGGCGTGGATTACAAACGTGGCTTTCTCGATATTTTCGGGGTCGTCGCCGATCATAACGGAATGGGTGAAGGGGTTATCCTCCTTCGTCAGCTCGGCCGGGAGTTTGTTCAGATAGTCAAAAAAGTATTCCTTTTCCGCATGGGGAAGGAAATCCGCGTTCGCAATGGTGTCGAGCAGGGGATGCCAGATTTGCTCTCCCTTTTTTTTCATAGTGCCGGAAGAGGTGGCAAGTACCACCGCATTAGCTCCCGCCTGGATGCCGGCGAGCGCCCGCGCGTAATGTCGACGGGGCAGCACGGGGCGATCTTTGACGCCGCTGAGACCGGAACGAATGTCATTGGGATTGGGGTCGGTGGTGATTCGAGCGCAGGGAATGCGGATATGTGTGGCAACGCGGCAATTCGTGCCTTCGCATTCTTTGAGGAATTCCTCCACAGGAACACCGAACGTCAGATTGGGACGGAGATAGGAGGGTACGATCCAATCGATAAGCCCTTCCTTGACCCAGTCGCGCCACGCCATATAGAGCCGTTCTTGTGCATCCGGCTCCACGCGGACGGCGAGATCAATATATACGCCGCGCTTTTCGCCTTCTTCGTTCAGCACCTGACGAGCACTGCGGATGAAATCTGTCATATAGTGTCCGTCAGCCTTGGGATCAAAGAAGAAGGGGGGGTACACGCAGAAATCGAGCTCAATGCCGTCAATGTCGTGTTCGGCTACCTCGCGGATGATGGCAAGCTTGAAATCCCGTACTTCTTTGTGCTTGTAATCAAGGAACGGATAGTTGGCGGGGGTACCGTCCGGTTTCGGAATGCGGTATTCGGGGTGTTCTTTGTTGAACTTGCCTACGAAGATGGCGTAGGTGAAATTATCCTCGCTTACGGGTCCGTATTCGTGATTCATTTCAAAGCGTGCCCACGGAATGACGCCTATCTCGCGGCACTTCTTTGCCATAAGGTTAAGACCGTCCGAGCCGGTGTCAATACATTTTTGAATCCAATCCCGTGCAGCCAAATCACCCGGACGGCAGATTCTTTGAGCGAGCGGGGAGGCATCACGCATAAACACGTCGCCAACCTTCGTATCGTAGGCGAAAACGCTGCCGGGGCCAATGCCGATAAGCTTTACTTTTACGTCGGGATAATCTCTAAGGTATCCCACGTTGCGTTCAAGAAATTCCTCAATGGAGGCGGTGGCGGCATCACGACCGCAGTACTGAGAAAATCCGTCATCTCGAAGAATCAGAAACGGTTCGTTTTCGGGAAGGGTATTTCTTTTCATCATGGAATTGCCTTTCTTTTTGGAGAAGAATTTTTCAAAGGATATGTAAATCTCCGCTGAGGTCATTATACCACGTGCTTTCGTGTGATTCAATAGGTAAGGGGAAAAAAGTACGGACTATGGTCATTGTTTTCAGATCTACAGCGGAAGTACATACCTTTGAAAATGAAAAAAAGACCACCACTTGATTTTCCTCAAATGGTGGCCTGGAATGGTGGAGGCGAACCTCGGTCAAAAAAGGTTGATAATCTGGGGAATTTGCTCACGAATCTGCAGCGTACGGAAGTGGTTGTGCCGAATACGACGTACAAGGTGTTCGTGATCGGACGGCGGGTACTCAACTACTGCGGCGGGTTTGGCGTGGAGGAGTAAAACTATCAAAATCTAATAATCAAAACTACGGCAGTTTAGGTTTGAAAGCCCTACAATCTGCCGTGGTTTTTGCTTTTACGACGCAGTGAATGTACCGTATAATTCCGCATATTATTCCTCAAATCATTGACATCGTGCCGATAATGTGCTATAATTATACTGATATATTATAATTATTTTCACTTATATTATAATTATTTTCACTCTTACAGACGAAGAGGTGCAGATATATGGCAATGAGAACACATGAAGCAGCTGAAAAATGGGGCATCACCGCGCGACGAGTACGTGTGCTTTGCGTAAATGGTCAGATCGACGGTGCATGGCGCGAGGGCAAGATCTGGTACATCCCCGACAACGCTCCCAAGCCTGCTGACGGGCGAATCCGCAGTAAAGAAACGCTGATTGTGCAGATTGAAAGAAAAAAGGCGGAGCTGGATACTCGCCGTCCGCTGACCGAAGGCGAAGTCGCCCGGTTCAACGAAGATTTTATGATCGAGTACACCTACAACTCCAACGCAATTGAGGGGAACACGCTCACTCTTCGCGAAACAGATATGGTGCTGAAGGGCTTGACCATTGATCAGAAACCGCTGAAGGATCACATGGAAGCGGTCGGCCACAAGGATGCCTTCTACTTTATCTGCGACCTCGTGAAGGATAATATTCCCCTCTCCGAGTCGGTCATCAAGCAGATTCACACGCTTGTGTTGGCGGATAAGCCGATGGATCGCGGTGTTTATCGCCGTGTCCCCGTTCGCATCATGGGCGCGAAGAACGAGCCTGTGCAGCCGTATATGATCGAGCCGAGGATGTATGAGCTGATGCAGAAATACGCGGCGGACGAGCGAAATATCGTAGAGAAGCTCGCGGATTTGCACGTCGAATTTGAATCGATCCATCCGTTCATCGACGGCAACGGCAGAACCGGACGGCTGATAGTGAATCTGGAACTGATGAAAGCCGGCTATCCGCCGATTGATGTTAAGTTTACTGATCGGATGCGGTATTATGAGGCATTTGAGGATCGCGATGAAATGGCGCGGTTGTTTGGGGAGTATCTCAGTAAACGGTTGGATCAGTATTTGGAAGTACTTAAGTAAAGGGGATAAAAATATGAAATTTGATTTTTCAACACCAATGACAATATATGAATTGTTAGCAATAATATTGGCAGCATTAGCACTTGTAATTCCGTTTTTTAAGTGGATATACGATAAGTATATTCGAAAGCTTAAATTTAATTTTCTTGCTTCTGGAAAGTTATCAGTGTTTTTCAATAAAAGCGGAGCCTATGTTTCTCTTGGCGGTGTTTATGAAGCAAAGAACAAAACTGCTGCAGTAAAAAACATATCCGCAAAAATTAAAAGGACTTCTGACAAGGCGATATTATCGTTGAGATGGTCTACCTTCCAATCTCCGGTGTTTAGACAAATTGCAGGAAATTACGAAACATCATTTGAAACAGCTCATCCTTTCAAAGTTGAGGCAGACACATTAACTCCTGTATTTGTCGAATTTGAAAATGCAGAACAAAATTCTGGCGAAATAATAAATTCGATTATTAATCCCTTACATAAAAAAGCTAATAGTGATATGAATACTCTAAACATCTCTGTGCAGGCATATGACCCATCCTACAGAGCGAGCACGGAGTATAAAAACGCCTTAATTGCAATGAATGACATATTCTTTTGGAAGCCGGGGGACTATACCATCAAATTGATTACAGAGTATAACAATTCCACATTTTCATGTTATGGTGAATTCAGTTTGACGAAAGAAGACTCAGAAAAATTGCGCGCTAATATTGAAGAATTATTTGTTGAGCCTCTTGCTAATAAAATCAACTGCAGAATAACCGTTAACACGGTATCAAAAGAGTTTAAACTTGATAATCAATCACGCAAGGAATAATATATGTCAGATATATGGTCATTATTAAAAAACGCGAACGATGCATTAAAACCGAATTTTCTATGTGTCCCACCATATCGTTGCGTTAATGGTGAATACCTCAATGAGATTAACGAATCCATTTCCGCTGGAAAAGATGCATCGTTGAAAGTTCGTGGCAGCATTAACCTTCCGTGGCAAAGAGCCTATCAGTTTGAATATCGCTATAAGAAATGCAAAATCTTTGAACCATTTATGCCTGCAATAGAGTATGCAACTTACGATGCAATGGAAGGAAATTGGATATGCGCATATTTAAGTTTTCTTGCTGTTGTGGAAGCAGTATTGCGAAAATGGGCAGATGAACAATCCCTTACATTCGAAAGAATGAAAGGAATTGCCGCGGCATTAGTGAAGCATATGCAGTCACAAAAATATTTTCCCGATGAACGCATTGCTATAACAGATGGATATATCGATTATCTTCAATATATCCTTTGCGAAGTTCTTTACGAAGGGTTCGACGGATACAAACTCAAGTCCTTTTCAGATATATTCAATCGAAATCTATCCTTGCACAAACTCGAAGGTGTCATGGATATTTCCGAAGGGCTGTCCAATGTAACCCGTATCATGTTAGTGTTAGATATCATCGCAGAATTATACTTCATGCAAAATCCGGAAGAATATTGGACAACCACTTTTCACGCAGATCCTGAAAATAATCCCGATTTTCAATTGCGTTGGAAATTATACATAAAACATTCCATGTTGGCTATCGGTCCAAACGACAGACTAATTATTCAAAATGCGCTGTTAAATTATGTTGATGATGATATCAAAAAGGCGACAACTGCAAAATTAGATTTGGAAATCAAATTATTATCCGGCAAATTTTTCACAGGAGAAAACCACTATGGCAAAGAAAAAAGTTGAAGAAAAAATAAATCTTGATTCGATACTGTTCAAGTGTCGTGATATACTGCGTGCGGCGCGCAATTCGGGCTCGTTTTTTGAAAAGCGCGATATGATGCTGACGCTCGTGTTCTTGCGCTTCATTGGCGAGAAATTTGAGGACGGCGTTGAAAAGCTCCGTCAGGATCTTATTGCCCAGGGACTCGATCCCGATGATGAGGAAATCTTCGCGGCGTTCTTTGATGACGCTACCTTCACGGACGGTACGTATAACCTTCCCGTAGAAGCTCGCTGGTCTACCATCATCAATACCCCTGCGCCCGGACTCAACGTTGCTCTTGACACTGCCCTTCACAGCATTGCTACGAGCAGTAAACAGCTCAAAGGATGCTTTGTCGAGGGTACTTTCACTACGCGAAATCTCGCCGCTAACGACATCAAAAAGATCGTAGACGAAGTCAATAAGATCAGCCACAAGGCGTTTGGCGAGGAAAAAGACCTCATCGGACGTGTATACGAATACTTCCTCAAGGAATTTGCCGTAAACGCGACCAAAGAGGAAGGTGAGTTCTATACCCCTCACGATGCCGTGCAGTTGATCGCCGCTATGATCGAGCCTTTTGACGGTACACTCTATGACCCTTGTTGCGGTTCGGGAGGTATGTTCATTCAGAGTACCGACCTTATCCGTGAAAAGCGCGGTGATATCAGCCGTATCAATATTTACGGTCAGGAGAAAGAGCCTGCAACCTATCGCCTTGCAAAAATGAACCTCGCTTTGCGCGGTATCAGCCACAATCTGGGTGACGAGGCTGACTCTACCTTTACCCACGACCTTCACAAAGGTCTCTACTTCGATTACATCATGGCGAACCCGCCCTTTAACCTCAAGGGATGGTACGATGAAAATCTCAAAAATGACTCCCGTTGGGCAGATTACGTAACCCCTCCCGAAAGCAACGCCAACTATGCCTGGATCCTTCATATGCTCTCTCACTTGAAAGCAACCAAGGGTGTAGCAGGCTTCCTTCTTGCCAACGGTGCGCTCGGTGACAGCGATACTTTGGAAATTCGTAAAAAGCTCATTCAGAATGACAAGGTAGAAGCTATTATCATTCTCCCTCGTGAGCTCTTTATTACCACCGATATCAGCGTTACACTTTGGATTTTGAATCAGAACAAGAAGGGCGGCGAATACCACGGCAGAACTCTGCGCAGCCGCGAGAATGAAATTCTCTTTATGGATCTTCGTACTTGGACAGAAAACCCCGTTAAGAACGAGGGTAAAAAGAAAATATTCTTGAGCGATGAACAGATTCAGAGAGCCGCAGACATCTACCATACTTGGCAAAACGAAGGAACGGATGGAACAAATTATGCTGTGCCCGAACTGTATCGTAGTGTAAGCAAGGAGATTATTGAAGGACAGGGCTGGAGCCTTGTTCCCAGTAAGTATATTGAGTTTATCGACCACGACTTGGATATTGATTTCAATGCTGAAATGAGCCGTATTCAGGCAGAAATGCGCGATGTTCTCGCACAGGAAAAGCAGTCTCAAAAGATGCTTGAGGATGCTTTTAGGGGGATTGGATATGGCATTAACTAAATATAAACTTGGCGAGTTAATCAAACAACGCAGAGAGAAATACGACGGTTTAGAAGAGCTTCCTATAAAAGGTGTTGCTCGAGAAGGATTTATCTCACCTAAGCAGGACGGAGCGGATCTTTCTATCTATAACGTATATTATTTGAATGATTTTGTATTTAATCCCGCAAGAATGGAATTGAATTCTATCGCCCTAAATACGTTTTGGGATAAAGCCATTTGTTCTTCTCTGTATGAAATCTTTTATATCACTCGTACAGATTTGCTGCTTCCTGAATATCTGAATCTATATATAAAAAGAGATGAATTTGCACGCAAGTGCTGGTTTGAGGCTGTTGGCTCAGCTCGTAACTATTTCAGGGTAGCAGATTTATCAGAATTTGACATCGAACTTCCTGACCTTCCCACTCAGCAGAAATATGTTGATATCTACAAAGCAATGGTTGCCAATCAGCAGAGCTACGAGCGTGGATTGAAAGATTTGAAGCTTGTTTGTGACGCATACATCGAGAATATAAGTGCAGATGAATATAAATCGATTGGATTATTTATTAAGAGGAATCAAAATAAAAATCAAGAAAAAGTCTTTAACAAAACACAGGTTAAAGGATTTAACAATGAAGGTGAGTTTATCAAGCCTATGCGACTGTTTTCAGGAGATATCTCGACATTCAAAGTAATTAAGAAAAACGATTTTGTTTACAATTCTCGAATAAATAGTACCATAAAAAAATTAAGCGTAGCTCTAAACGAAGGTGATGATTTAATTGTAAGTCCGGCTTATGAATCCTTTTACATATGTGATACCGATAAATTAGATCCGTACTACCTATATATGTTGTTGCAAAGAGAACAATTTGCGAAGAAAGTTTTATTCCACTCATTTGGTAGTTCTACGTTAGTGTTTGGATTTGATAATTTGGGAGAGGTGGAGATTCCGATACCAGATATTCAAATTCAAAGAGCTATTGCAAACATATACAGAACTTATAAAGAACGAAAAGCTATCAACGAAAAGTTGAAAGCTCAAATTAAAGACATTTGCCCGATACTGATTCAGGGATCATTGGAGGAAGGAAAATAATAGTGGCATTTAGATTAAACATCGATAATATTCTTGAAACCAATATACGAGAATTAAATTCACATGAAATCACAAGTTTTGAATACGAGGATTTGTATAGCGATATAAGCAACGAGAAGTTGAAAACCGTTTTCACGTGGCTTCATGGCGGATACATGAGTCTTTTCAGAACAATGAACGAAAGACTTCCCACTAATGGATATGGTGCGCACTTTTGGGCAGAGCCGAGTAGGGAGTTGATTTTTATTATTGAACTTACCATATCTCTCCAAGGCTCTTTGAAAAAGACCGAGTGGGCTTTTTCGATAGACGAATATTACGATGATTTAATTAGGCAATGCCGAGAGTTTTTATCCAATAGTGGCGGTAGCACCCTGCCACCTAATATGAATAAAATAACACTTTGCTACGTAGAACCTATTTTCAATCTTACAGAATCAATGGTTGTTAGCGGTGAGAGTCATTCTTTTGTTTCGAATTTAAAACCTATTGGAAATGGCTCTTACGCCAATGTGTTCCGATATACTGATGAATTTTACCACAGAGATTTCGTGCTTAAAAGAGCGAAAAACGATTTGAACGAAAAAGAGCTTCAACGGTTCAAACGAGAATTTGAGGAAATGCAATCTCTTCATTCCCCATACATAGTGGAAGTGTACTCGTACAACGAGGCAAGGCACGAATATATAATGGAATTGATGGATTACACTTTGGAAAATTACATCAAAATTCATAATCAATCCATGACCGTACAGGAACGCAGAAATATAATAATGCAGCTTCTACGTGCTTACGGATATTTATATTCCAAAAATATTTATCATCGCGATATCAGTCCCCAAAATGTGCTTATAAAGCAATATGACGATACCTTGGTGGTCAAACTCTCCGATTTTGGTCTTGTCAAAATAGTGGATAGTGATTTAACATCGGAAAACACAGAGATAAAAGGTTCTCTAAATGATCCAGCATTAAAAACAGAGGGATTTGAAAACTATGGTTTGATACACGAACTGTATGCCATAACGTTACTATTCACATACGTGATGACTGGAAAGACAAACTGGGCAAAAATTAACGATTCTATTATCAAGCCTTTTATGAATAAAGGCACAAACCCCGATAAATCAAAAAGATTTCAAACGTTGGAGGAACTTGGCGATGCCGTTAAAGCATGTTTGATATCGCTTGAAAGACTACAGCAGTTTTGAAACTGGAGGTAAAAATGGCAAACTTACAAAACTACAACGGACGCTATTGCGAATCTCAATTTGAATATGCGTTCCTCTCATTTTTAGAGGCAGAGGGATGGCATTATCTGCACGGCAATAGCATTCCGCGTGAAAATAAAACTGCAGTTTTGTATGCGGATGATATGGAGCAGTTTTTGAGCAAGACCAATACGGATCTGACTGCCGACGAAATCCATCAGATCATGGACAAGGTGCGCCTTGTCGGTGCGGAGAGTGAGTTCTCCACACTTCATACGGTGTACGGATGGATGGTTGACGGCGTGCAGTTTGTTCCTCAAAGTGGACTTGCCCGTATGGTTGCGCTCATTGACTTTGAGCATCCCGAAAACAATATCTTCCGTGCAGTAAACCAGTTTACCGTCGAGTATATCAACAACGGGCAGAAGGAGAACCGCCGTCCCGATATTCTTCTGTATGTCAACGGTATGCCTCTGTGTATTATTGAACTCAAGAACCCTGCCGACGCCAACGCAACGATTTTTGATGCCTACGAGCAGATCACCATTCGTTATTGGCGCGATATCCCTCATCTTCTGCATTACTGCCCCTTGGCATGTATTTCCGATGGTGTGAAAACTCGCCTCGGTACTGTCCACACACCCTACGAGCATTTCTATGCTTGGCGTCGTGTCAACGATGGGGACAAGGTATCCACGCTTCCTTTTGATGAACTCGAAACCATGATTAAGGGCGTATATGCCCCGGCAAGATTCCTTGAGATCTTCCGTGACTATATTTATTTTCAAGACCGCGAATACGACAGCGATGAGAAAGAAATCGTCTGCCGTTATCCGCAGTTCTTTGCTGCACGTTTGCTCAAGCAAAGTATCGTAAAATCGGTTATCGAAAAGAGCGGAAAAGGCGGTACATATTTCGGTGCGACCGGATGTGGTAAAACATACACCATGGCGTTCCTTGCTCGTCAGCTCGCGTTGCGTTGTACCGATGTTCCCGAAATCGGTTCGCCTACGATTGTAATGATCGTTGACCGTGAGGAACTGCAAAAGCAGGGTGCAAAGCTGTTCACCAAGAGTAAGGAATTCTTAAACCTCGGTGAAGTAAGCATCGTTCCCACCCGTAAAAAGCTCCGTGAGGAACTCGGCGCACGTGAAAGCGGCGGATTCTATATCTGTACCATTCAGAAGTTCTGCGACCGCGAAGATGATAAAATCGGTCTGATCAATGACCGTGCCAATATTATTTGCTTCTCGGATGAAGCCCACAGAACACAGCTTGAGCATGCAAAGACGCTCAAGTTCAGCAAGGACACCGACGAAAATATGAAAGCTATGGTGTCCAAGCCTTATGCAAAGGTGCTCAAAGAGGCACTGCCCAACGCTACGTTCGTTGGATTTACCGGTACGCCCATTTCCGAAACCTATCAGACCTTCGGTGACGAAATTGACCGCTATACCATGGATCAGGCTGTGGCAGATGGATTGACCGTATCTATCAAATACCATCCCCGTATTGCCAAAGTCCTGCTCGATCAGGAAAAGGCAAAGGAAATCGAGGCATACTATAAGAAATGCTTTGATGATGGTGCTACCGAAGAAGACGTTGAAGCAAGTAAGAAAGCAATGAGCTCAATGGAAGTTATCCTTGGCGAGCCTTCTCGTTTGGAACGTTTAGCAGTAGATATCCATGATCACTATGTATCTGCTTGCGCCAAAGATCCCGACAGAGTGCAAAAAGCAATGGTCGTGTGCTCTTCGAGACCGATTGCATACGCACTTTTAAAGAAATTCCAAGAGAAATATCCCGAATGGTTCGTGGAAAAAAAGACTCCCGACGGAGTGAAAGTATCCGACGAGGAATTGAACAAGCTGAAGCCCATGCCATTTATGGCAATGGTTGCGAGTGTGGGCAAAAACGATGAGCCGGATATGTATAACTATCTCGGCGGTGTTAAAAACGGTTGTCGTTCCGAGGATCTTGATGCCGCATTTAAGCAAGACAATTCCAACTTCCATATCGTAATCGTTGTGGATATGTGGATCACCGGCTTTGACGTTCCTTCTCTGACCTATATGTATAACGATAAGCCTTTGAAGAAGCATCTGTTGATTCAGACCATAAGCCGTGTCAACAGAAAGTATCCTGGCAAGGATTACGGTTTCATCGTTGACTATATCGGTATTCGCGATAATATGCGTGAGGCTATAAAGCAGTACGGTGGCGGCACCTCCATTGCTCCTTCTGCCGATGACGTGGAGCAGGCTACCGAGGTGTTTAGAGAACACATGGACGTTCTCAAGGATCTGTTTAAGGGGTATGACCTTACGCCATTCCTTGATCCCGAAGGAGATCCCGCTCTGCGTTATAGACTCTTAGCGAAAGCAGCCGAGTACGTATTTATCTCTACACAGGAATTGAACACGCAGAATAACGACGGCAAGAGTGTTCAGAAGGTATCCTTTAAGACATATTTTCTGAAGACTGTTAAGAGAATGCGTACCGCATATGATATTTGTCAGCCCTCGGGTGAACTCGGAGAGGAAGAATCTGCCCTTGCACAGTGCTTTATGGCAATCGCAGGATTTGTCCGTAAGATGAGCGGCACAAGCGAGGTGGATGCTGATACTATGAATCGCCACGTTGCGAAGATGGTTGAGGAAGCATTGAAGTATAACGAGGTTGAAAGCGTATTGGAAGACGGCGAGCAGGAAGATATTTTCAGCCCCGAATATTTCGAGAAGTTGTCTGACGTTAAAATGCCTGCCTCCAAGCTTGAAATCCTTGTAAAAATGCTTCGCAAGCAGATCAAGGAATACAGCAAGACAAATCAGATGGCAGCGAAGAAATTCCAAGAGATGCTTGAAGAAACTATTAAGCTGTATCACGAAAGAAGAAAGCACCTCACCGCAGAAGAAGCAGGAGAGGCGCAGGAGCACGCTACCGAGGATATTATCAGAAACGCTACCGAACAGGCACTTCGTATTTTGAAGGATATGAATGCCGATCGTGAGAGCTTCCGAAAGATAGGTCTCACGTTTGAGGAAAAGGCATTCTACGATATTTTGATGGCGCTCCGAGATGAATACAACTTTGAGTACGGCACGGACAAAAAGGTGGATGGTATCGTTATTAACGATAAATGCAAATCCCTCGCTAAAAAGATCAAAGAGATTATCGATACCAAATCTTCCTTTGCAGATTGGCTCAACAATCAGATCGTCCGTGACCAGCTCAAATTTGATATCAAGGTTTGCTTGGTAAAGAATGGTTATCCTCCGCAGTATAGCCCCGAGGTGTTCCGTAAAGTTATGGAGCAGGTCGAGAATTTCGAGGAAAATAATTGAGAGGAGAAGCTATGACAGAAAAAGGAGTCATTTATATTCTTACAAACCCGTCTTTCCCTCAATATGTAAAGATCGGCTATGCTGACAATGTGGAATCGCGGTTGAAACAACTGAATAATAGCGAGTGCATTCCTTTTGCTTTCCGTATTTATGCTACATACGAAGTTGAGGAAAGACTGACGGATCTGAAGCTCCATGCGCTGATTGACCAGCTCAATCCGAATCTGCGTTCTATCGACGAAGTGGACGGCAAAAAGCGTGTTCGTGAGTTCTATGCGATGTCGAAGGAACAGGCGTATTCTATCCTTGAAACGATTGCTATTCTCGGCGGGCGCAAGGACAGGCTTCATCTGTATGAGCCGACCACGGAGGAGAAAAAGAGCGAGAATTTGGCACAGGAGATTGAGGAAGAACACATTGAGCGTCTTTCTCCGTTTGCCTTCTCCAAGTGCAAAATCCCTGTTGGTGCAACGATTACGTTTATTCATCAGGGCAACGCTAACTCTGGCGCACAATGTACTGTAGTGGATGATAAAACGGTTGACTATCAGGGGCGCAGATTATCCCTTTCCGCCCTCGCAACCGAGCTTACAGGAAGCAAATGGGGCGTTGCCGGACCTCGATATTTCAAGTATAACGGCGTATGGCTTAACGAGCTCCGTGCCAAGGAAGAAGGTTGGAAGGTAACCTCGCGTCTTGATGATGTGTGGATTATTCCTTGCAACCCGAAATATTACGATATAGTCGCTGCGTTTGACCACCTCGATGTAATCGAATGGAGTCAATCTACCAACACAACCGTGGGAGATACGGTTTACATATACGTTGGAGAGAAATACAAGTCGATTATGTTCAAATGCGAGGTTGTTGGTGCGGATCTGTATGGCAATCGTTCCACCGATGACCATCCGTATTATAAGGAACTGGAAAAAGATCCCGACGCTCGATATATGAAGTTGAAATTGGTCGAGAAATACCCCACCGGTCAGTATCCGCTGAAGGAACTTAAAGAAAATGGACTCACAAGTGTTCAGGGGCGAAGCAAGGCAACCGTGCAGCTGATGAAGTATTTGGAAAAACAACATTGGAGAAGTGATCTTTATTGATTTTTAAAATTAATAAAACGAGGCTAATTAATGATTCGCATAATAGAAAAATTTGAAGATAAGACCCCATCAAACATTGTTTTTGAAACCATAACGCTTTCTTCCGGTGATTCAATAAAGGTGTATACAATTGAAACAGTGCATGATCTAACCCAATTCATTGGTTATGGAAAGTATATGAATTGTCAAAATCATAATGTTTATTTGCGTGGGCAAACTTCATTGTATAATGGAAAACTAATACCTTCACTTTATCGGGAGAAAACAAGTGTCAAAAGCATAACAGAAAATTATAATTTCAGGATGAACAAATTCAAAAGCAGCGTAAAATCATTTCACCAATACGAAAGAAACGTTTTAGAACCACTTCTTCAGCATTATGGAATAAAAACGCCTTATATAGATTTGGTTGATAATGTATGGGTCGCGCTTTGGTTTGCATTACATCAAGCGAAATCTACAATAGTTAATTCACATGAATACATATATTACCATGATAGCAAAGAAAAATATGCATATATATTATTAATAGCTAGTGATGCTAGAGAAGTAACAGAATATAAGGGCGTATATAAAGGTGATAAAACAACACTAGTGGATTTAAGAAATGCAACTCCTTCATACTTTTTAAGACCACATGCTCAACATGCATTTATGCTTAGAAAGACAACTCCTTTTCCTGAAGACTATAGTGATTTGATTGTAGGAATAGCAAAAATACCTACGGCAATCGGATTCAAGTGGTTGGGAACAAATGATTTTTTAACAGTGAATAGCCTTTTCCCGGCCATATATTTTGATTCTGGCTATGAAGTTTTAATGAAAAATTTTCCTGAAGAAAATGCAGGGATAGTAAAACAATATGGCTCAATACAAGTAATCACTGATTAGACAGAGCGTATCATTTTTTCACCTATATGATTAATGTTTTGTTCTAAACAAGATGATTATCATTGAATGAAAAAGCGGAGTGCTTGTGATGACAAAACAAGATTTTCTTGAATATTGTCTCACCACCTACAGCACCACCCCCGACTATCCATTCGATGAAGATTTCGAAATCGCCGTGCTCCGTCACAAGGACAACCACAAATGGTATGCCATCGTGATGCGCGTATCTCGCCGGAAGTTCGGCATCGATAGCGATGAAGTAATCGATGTAGTCAACTTGAAGCTGCCGCTGGAGATGTTCGGCTCGTTCGGCGCGGTGAACGGTGTCTATTCGGCGTATCACATAAACAAGGTTCATTGGATATCGATGCTGCTTCCCGATGCGGCGGATGATTTGGTGGAGTTTCTTGTGAATGCGAGCTACGAGGCGACAAAGGACAAAAAGAAAAGCCGGAAAACGGCTGAATCATCCGTAATCGTTATCAAAAACTTAACACGATTCACGCTGGACTTCCTACATACTCTGTGATATACTGTGTGCTACCACAAAAAGGAGGCACACAATATGCGAAAATCATACACAATTCCATACCAAAAGAGCGGCTCTGCTGCGGTATTCACCGTGCGGAGCCGCTCTTGCTTTATGAAGGAGGCAGAGCATGAACATACTTGAAGATCTGTGGTTCGGCAACATCTCGCCGTGGGAGCGACCGTTCAAGAAAGACAGCGCATACGCACAACTGCTGGCTTTGGTGATTCGACATCAGGATGATCTGCTCGGTCGGCTGAACGACGAGGAAAAGGAAATCTTCGAAAAATTCTCCGAATGCTCCACCGAGATGCACGATCTGACCGAGCGTGAAGCATTCGTGAAAGGCTTTACAATCGGTGCGCAGATTATCATTGAGGTAATGAGCAACACAAGCGAAGAAGAATAACACAAAGAACACCGCCTGTAACCGCAACAAACGGCACACGGGCGGTGTTTTGCGTTCCTGCGAGCATCCCCCGCAGAACGTATAAAACAAAGCGAACAACGAGCGAATTTACGCCCCTGTGTGCCTGAATTTATCAGAAGGACGAGCAGCAATTCTCGTTTTTTCATTTTAGATGAGTTCAAAGTAGGTTCGTATTTTCCACCGTCAACAGTTCGAGTCGGGTCAACTACAGCCACTTCGATTTTTATATAAAAATTTTATTCTAAATCGGTTAAAAAGGGTGGTCAAAAGCATGAAAAAAACTATAAAGGTGAGGCGGTAATAATTTTTTTTAGAAAATGCTATAAAAATATGCTCCAGAGCGTCCCAAAAATCTATAAAGGTAGGAGGTTAATAATAATTTTCGTTCAACTGAAAAAATCCACCTCTCAAACGGCAGAAAAAATGTATAAAGATAAGGGCACATATTTTTTTTCTTGCAAAATGCAAAAAAAGACTTCTCAAAGTGCTTTAAAAAACTATAAAGATAGAGGTGAAAAATTATTTTTCTGAAAAACAGAAAAACATGCTTCAAAAAGCACGAAAAATGTATTAAGGTGAGGGAACAAAAAATTTCACAGTAAAACGCAAAATAGACTTCTCAAAATGCTCAAAAAAGCTGTTAAGTAGAGGGTATAAAAAATTTACTGTACGGCCCAAAACAGACCTCTCAAAACGCTTCAAAAAAGCTGTTAAGTGAGGGGACAAATGTTTTTCTGTAAATATTCTGTGAATCCCCTCAAAATCACCCTGTAAAACTCCCTAAAAAAAGCTGTTAAGTAGAGGGATTCATTTTCAACGCCAACGAAGGAGGTGGTTGCTATGATTTAAGCCATAAGCGTTTCAAAAACAGTCCGTAAAAAACAAATGACGAAAAGGAGAAGCAAATGACAGCAGAAATGAAACTCAAAAGAATGTCCGAAATTGAATTGCAGGAGGTGGAGTGGCTCTGGTATCCGTATATCCCGTTCGGGAAGATCACGATCATACAGGGTGATCCCGGAGAAGGCAAGACCACACTCGGACTGCGGCTTGCGGCGGCATGCTCCAACGGCAGCGGATTCCCAGGCATGGAAGAACGTGAACCGATCAGCGTGATCTATCAAACAGCAGAGGATGGACTCGGAGACACGGTCAAGCCGCGTCTGATAGAAGCGGAAGCGAATGAAAACCTCATCTTCAATATCAGCGAGGATACCGATGTGCTGACGCTGAAAGACGAGCGAATCGCGGAGGCGATACGGACAACCGGTGCGAAGCTAATGATTTTCGATCCCATCCAGGGTTACGTCGGTGAGGATACCGACATCAACCGCGCAAACGAAATACGAACGGTGATGCGAGGCATTGCAAACGTGGCGGAGAAGTCCGGATGTGCGATTGTCTTCGTCGGACATCTCAACAAGATGAAGGGCACGAACAGCGCATACCGCGGACTCGGCACAATTGATTTCCGTGCATCGGCACGCAGTGTTTTGCTTGTCGGCAGACTTCGCAAGTTCCCGAATGTGCGCGTGATCGTGCATGATAAATCTTCTCTTGCTCCCGAAGGAAAATCGATGGCGTTCAATCTAGGAAACGATGAGGGCTTCCATTGGATCGAAGGTTACGACAGCATCACCGCCGACGAACTTCTCTGCGGCGGAACGAACGAAACGAAGACCGACGCGGCGGAAGATCTGATTCGGGATATGCTTTCTTCAGGCGATTACGTTCCGTCCGAGAGGATCTACGAAAGAGCGAAGGAGAAAGACATCTCACCTCGTACCGTCACCGAAGCAAAAGCGAAGATCAAAGGGATCACCACAAAGAAGATCGGGAAGGCATGGCACTGGGCTATTTTAGAGAATGCCGACTGCACGGAATGAAGAAGGTAACAATGCAGTGTGTCTCTGCCGTGAAACGAAGATACCGTATAGTGTCTCTTGCATTGTTGCGTTATTCCTTACGGGACGGTTCCGTCCCGTATTGGCAAGTTTCGCCTTTGACAGTCATGCACTCCTTCGGGAGTACTGCAGCCAAGGCAAATGGGCTAAGCCCAAACCCCTACTTAGAAAGAGAGGACAGATGAAAGAAAAACAAAATCGCACCGAGAAGGTGACCATCCGACTCACGCCGGACGAGCTGGAACGACTGCGCGAGCTCTCTTATGGGAGCTATCGGTTAATGGCGGACTACTGCCGCGACTGTATTTTCGGACGTGAGATCTCCGTAATCCCTGGCTTTGATGAAGCGGCAAATCAGCTTCGGCGCATCGGTACGAATCTCAATCAGCTCACAAGGCTCGCGAACCTGCGTGAAATTTCGGTAGTCGATCTCACGGAAACCAAGGCGGAGATTGCAAAAATCTATGGTATTCTCCGTGCCGTATCGAAGGGAGGACGATGAATGGCAATCGTAAAAATGATACCGTCGTCGAGTCCGCTCGGCAATATTTTCAACTATGTTCAAAACAAAGAGAAGACAGAGCCACATCTCATCAGCGGTAAGGACTGCATGACGGAGAGCGCTCAGGCAGAGTTTGAGATCGTGAAGTCCCGTTTCAACAAGACCGGAGGGCGGAATTACTATCACGTCATCCAATCCTTTGCACCCGAAGATGACCTCACCCCGGAGGAAGCGCACGACATCGGCATGGAGCTTGCAAGCTTTTTTAACAGTTTTCAGGTGCTCGTTGTCACGCATACCGACCGCGGACATCTGCACAATCACCTCGTTGTAAACTCCGTCTCCCACGCGGACGGAAAGAAGCTGCACACCTCGCAGGACGATCTGATGCGGATGAAATCTTACTCCAACAAGCTTTGCGCACGGCGTGGACTGTCCACCACCGAAGAAAAAAGCAGTTGGTATCGTCGTGGTGAATGGAAGACAGAACTCATGCGCGTGGCGCTGCGAGCAATGTTTCTGTCTGAAACGCGGGAGGACTTTATCGAATTTATGGAGAAGCACGGCTATGGTGTGAAGTGGAATCCCGATTATAAATATATAACCTTCTCCACGCCCGAGGGCAAGCGCGTGCGTGACAACAAGCTCTTCGATGAGCGGCTACTTAAAGGCAACCTTGAACTATACTTCGCCATGGGCGGATGCGGCTCGGTGCTGGGACCGGACTATTGGAACTATCAAACGCCGGCGCACAATGAAAATGCCAAGGAAACGGTCACAACCGGACTGCTGAATCTCATTGCTGACCTGCTCTGCCAGGAAGAAGACGGTGGCTATACACCGCGACCACTCACCGAGATGGACAAATGGGAGAAAGAACGGCTCGAAAAGATTCTCGGCAAGCGGATTTCAAATGAAGCGTACTTATACTACTGCACGAAGGAAGACTACGAACAGTCGGCGGGACTGTCCATGTGAGTTGCTAAACTATGTAAATTACGATGATTTGAAATCACAAGAAAAGTTCTCTAATGCTTTAAATAGTATGGAAACAGAGAAAATTATTCAGGTCTTGAAGACATTGAATGAACATCAGAAGAAAAAGAGGGGTGTTAGCAATCAGCAAGTATGTTGTTTGTCTTGTGTTGATAGAAATAATAACCATTTCTTGCAAACTGTTTGTGTTGGCAGAATATGGGCAAGTCATATTGAAAAATCACTTTTACCACATTTTACAGAAGATACTGTGTTGATTACAGACAGCCATAGGGCATATAAGACAGTAGCAAATAAGCACAAGATACCATTAAAGCAAATTCCAAGTGGAAAGCATACAAGTGGTGGATATAGTCTTGGTCATATCAATGGCTACCACCACAATATTAGTGATTTTATGTATTTGTATCATGGTGTATCTTCAAAGTTTCTTGACTATTACTTGGCTCTGTTCTATTGGGTTGAGAAGAACAAGCACAAGCCTTATATTGAACAAGCCTATGATATTATCACTCTGTTATCCAATCAGGCTAAGAAGATACCACTTAACAAGTTCAAAAATAAGCCTATATCCTTTGACTTAAAAGGTATGTTAAGTTAACAATTTTGTTAATTTTATCTCTATAACGTGACAAATGAGTAAAAGTATGCTATAATTCAGTTAGACAAATAAGAATTTGGAGGTATAAAATGGATAGACCTATTACAACATTGTTTATGCTAATGTCTGTTGATGGAAAAATCAGCACTGGTGCTACTGATGAATTAGATGTGGATAAAGATTTCCCTAAAATCGCAGGGGTTAATGAGGGTTTACATCAATATTATGAAATTGAGCAGACAACAGATTTATGGTCGCTCAATTCCGGTCGTGTTCAAGCAAAAGTTGGTGTCAATACAAAAGAGATGCCAAATAAAACACCTGTCTCTTTTGTAGTAATTGATAATACACATTTGAACGAAAATGGTGTGCATTATTTTTGTTCCTTATCAAAAGAATTTGTATTGGTAACAACAAATGAAAATCATCCAGCATTTAATGTGAATGCAAGCAATCTGCATATCATTCTTCAAAACGAATTGTCGATAAAGGATGCACTTATAAAACTCAAATCAGAATACGGTTGTGATAAAGTGACGATACAAACCGGCGGCACATTAAATGGACTTTTTCTTCGTGAAAAGTTGTTAGATTATGTGGATATTGTTGTTGCCCCTGTCTTAATAGGTGGCAAAGATACATCGACACTTATCGATGGTCAATCCCTGATGTCCGAAAGTGAATTGCACCATCTGGGTGTGCTGAAATTACAAGAATGTATAGTTTTGGAGAACTCATACTTACGATTACGTTACAAAGTAATGTGTTGACAAATTCCAATTTGTTGAACTGAATAACATATATTCCCTGATATGAGCAAGGTATATCGACCTTGCTCCTTTTGTTGGGTATTCATAAAAAATGAATAAAAAGGTCATTTATGCATATCAATACTTATCTAATACAGAGACAAACAAAAAAAGAGCCCAAAGGCTCTTTTGTTTTTGGTGGAGGCGAGGGGAATCGAACCCCTGTCCGAAAACCTCTTGACGCAACTTTCTCCGGGTGCAGAGAATCTACTGAATTTCCCAAAAGCACCGCCGATTCTCAGGCTGTGATTCCGGTAGCTTTTTAATGCATGACCGTTACAAAAGCGAAATCACGGTTCACGTTCGCTGCTGATTTGACGCCCGGACAGAGCCGCAGCCCTCTCTGTGCGGACGAAGGCGGCTAAAAGCCGCGAGCCGCTTAGGCGGCTACGAGTTCGCTGTTGTTAGCGTTTAATTTAAGTTAGGGATGATTTAAGAGGTTCCCAAACCTCTACCCGCTTATCACGCCTCAAAATCCCCGTCGAAACCTTTACGCCCCCATATAAATATATTTTTGCGATTGCATAAAATTGTGCTGATTTTGACAAACGTAAAAATTCAATCCGCGTTCCGTGAACGGGATTTGGCGTACCGTTCGATGTCGCGATTTGCCTGTCGTTTTGCTTCGGTGTCTCGCTTGTCGTAGAGTTTTTTACCGCGGCACAGACCGACCTCGACCTTTACGTTCGAGCCCTTGAAGTAGAGAGAGAGGGGAATGAGCGTATATCCCTCGCGGCCGACGAGCCCGTGCAGTTTCATGATCTCGCGGCGGTGCATGAGGAGTTTTCTGTCCCTCTCCGGTTCCCGATTGAAAACGTTTCCTTTTTCATAGGGGGAGATGTGTGCCCCCGTGAGGAACAACTCTCCCTCGCGAACCTCGCAGTAAGAATCCTTCAGATTCACTTGACCGGCTCTGAGGCTTTTGACCTCCGTGCCAAAGAGAGCGATGCCGGCTTCGTAGGTTTCGTCCACAAAATATTCATGACGCGCTTTTCTGTTTACGGAGATGATTTTGTGTCCCGTCTCTTTTGCCATAATCGTACCTCCTTTTCACTTACTGCGGGTATTATTATACCCTATTTTTTCGCAGATAGCAAGAGCCGCTTCGGAGTGTTTACAAAAAGTACACCTTTGTCGGATGCTTTTACACCGCACCGCCGAATTTTTCGAGCAGCTCGTCCTCCGTCATGGTACGGATGCGGAGCGTTTTGAGGTGGCGTGCGCCGCACACAGCGAGTACGTAATCGGCGCCAACGTGCCCGCTCAAATACGGGCGCAGGGCGTGATCACATACGTCCGGCAGCTTTACGCCGGTGAAAAAGCCGGTTCCGTTTCGTTTCAGGATCGCCTCTTTCGCCGTCCATATGCGGTAGAAGTCGAGTACTGGATCGCGGCTTTCGCGAAGGATCTCCCTTTCGGCTTTCGAGAAATAATGCTTCGCGATATTGAGATTCACGGAGCGGCGGTATTCGATATCCACACCGACCGGCACATTGCCGGCGGTGTAAGCGATATAGTGAGAGGTGTGGGAAACGGAGAAATGCTTTCCGGATGGCACGAGGAGATGCGGTTTTCCGTACTCACCGTACGTGACGGAGATCTCGCCGCCGCCGGCCGCCTCGTGTCGGATGAGCAGCTCCGTGAGGAGAGAATCAATCCGTGCGCTCTCTTTGCGGTAGCGCTCCGTTTTCGCCCGTCTTTCCGGTGTGAGGAGTGGAAGATACTTTTCATAGTACGACCACGGGCGGTCTCCGTTCGTTCTGAGTACGGTTACGTTCATACATACCTCCGACTGTTTTTTACGAATATATTATACCACAAAATTATCGGTTACGCAACATGTTTGGCAAAAAATGGATATTGATTGTGAATTTTTTGTGCTTTTCTTGTATCTATTGCATTCAAAGGGGGATTGTGGTACAATAAAATGAGATTCGATTCGGTATAGTATTTCCAAAACAGAGCTTCCGAGGCAATCAAAACATGAAAGAACAAAAATGTCAGAGAAAACGAAACAAACGTGCAAAAAAATAATACAGTTTATTCTGAATCCCCGGCTGCTTCTTTGTGTGGGATTTGCGTGGCTGATCACAAACGGCTGGTCGTACATCTTACTTTCGATAGGTACGTATTTCCGGATTGAGTGGATGATCGCTGTGGCAAGCGCTTATCTGGCGTTTTTGTGGCTGCCGATTTCACCTGAGAAAATTGCAACTGCGGCGATTGCCATAGCACTTTTGCGTTTTTTGTTTCCGCAGGATAAAAAAACGCTTGCTGTTTTATCGGAAATGCTGAAAAAAGCTAAAAACTCACTTAAAAATCTACGCAAAAGAAAACAATAATCAAAAAGCCGAGACGGAGAGACGGCAGGGAGGGGGAGACGGATGGACACGAAAGAATTCGTCCGCATCTGCTCGCGGATCTCGTTGCTCACGCAGCTTGGCTTGTCCGTCGTTACGCCGCCGATCCTTCTGACGCTTCTCGCACTCTTTCTGCAAAGACGTTTCGGCGTGGGTGACTGGGTGCTTCTCGTCGCGATCCTCACCGGTGTTTTTTCCGGCATCATGAGCGTGTTTTCCTTCGTGCGGCGGGAGAACGCCCGTGAAGTGAAAAGGCTTACGAAAGCAGGGACCGAAAGCGCACCCGACGGAACAAACGACGAAAAGGAGACGGATGACCGATGAAAAAGCCAGCACTTGATCCCGTTGTAAAAAAAGAAGTCTGCTTTATGGCGGCGGCATCGCTCGTATGCGCTTTGCTTTTGCAGATCGGATTCGTTCTTTTCCGCCGCTTTGACTATACGGTGGCGCTCGGCGGAGTGATCGGCTGGTCTTTGACCGTTCTGAATTTTTTCCTGATGAGCCTGGGCGTTCAGCGTGCAGTTGAGGATCCCGAGCGCGCACAGCTTCGGATGAAAGCGTCCTACACGCGCCGCTCTATGCTTTTGCTTGCCGTGATGATCGTTTCCTTCGTGGTCGATCAGATTCACTGGCTGCCGGTGGTGGCATCCGTGTTCTATCCGCCCGTCGTGATTTTCGTCCGGCAGTTTTGGGTAAAATACGTTTTAAAAGAAACAGGGGATGAGCCTCTCCCCGAAAAATGTGAATCTGCCGGTATCGCGGACGATGAGGACGAGGACGGCGAGGAAGACGAGTTTGAAAAAATGATCGGCCGCTTCGCCGGCAAAATCGATACGGATTATTTGAAAAATACGAAAGCGGACTCAAAAGAAACGTCCGGAGAAAAGGAGGAATGATGCGTGGATATCAGCATAAACGGTGCGAGAGTCTATTTTGAGATTCCCGTGTTCGGCGGGATTCCCGTAACGGCAACGCAGGTGAATTCCATACTGGTCATTCTTCTGATCACGTCGCTCTGTATATGGCTCACGCACGATCTCAAGGTGCGCCCCACCACGAAGCGGCAGATCGTGGCGGAATGGCTCGTGGAGAAGGTTACGGGACTCGTGGATTCGAACATGGGCGTGCAGTTCCGCTCGTTCGTGCCGCTGGTAGCGGCGATCCTTTCGCTGTCTGCCTGCTCGTCGCTTTTGGCGCTTCTCGGCATGTACGCGCCGACGGCGGATCTCAATACGGTGCTCGGCTGGGCGCTTTTGGTGTTTGCACTGATTACTTACTACAAGATCAAAACGAACGGATTCGGCGGGTATCTCAAAAGCTTTACGACACCGATCGTCGTGTTCACGCCGTTCAACATTCTCGGTGAGATCTCGACCCCCGTTTCGATGGCGTTCCGTCATTTCGGAAACGTGGTATCGGGATCGGTCATCTCGGCGCTCGTGTACGCGGCGCTTGCGGCACTGTCCAATTTGGTGTTCGGATGGCTGCCGGGTCTTCTCGGTAAGATCCCCTTTTTGCAGGTGGGTATTCCGGCAGTGCTGTCCGTCTATTTCGACGTGTTCTCGTCCTGCATTCAGGCGTTCATTTTCGCTATGCTGACGATGCTGTATATCGCATCGGCGGCCACCCCTGAGGAAGAATGATCCCGACGGATCTTTCGATAAATTCCCGAAAATATTCAAACATACAAAGGAGAAATGAAGTATGGAAAACATGGGAAGTCTTGAAATGGCAAAAGCAATTATCATGGGCGGATGTGCTATCGGTGCAGGTCTTGCTCTGATCGCAGGTATCGGCCCGGGTATCGGCGAGGGCTACGCGGTAGGTAAAGCGTGCGAAGCGATCGGCCGTCAGCCGGAGTGCAAGGGCTCCGTTACTTCTACGATGATCCTCGGATGCGCGATTTCCGAGACGACCGGTATTTACGGCTTCGTTACCGGTCTGCTTCTGATCTTCCTCGCACCGAATATCTTCCTTGGCAAGCTCTGATCCCAAAACGGAAAATCGCCGTATAAACGGCATGGAAGATTTGCAGGAGAATAGGAATGAACAGAGAATATCTTGAACTGATATCGCTGGACGTGTGGCATATTGCCGCCGCCATTCTCAATCTTCTCATCCTCGTTTGGATTATGAAAAAGTTCCTTATAGGACCGGTACAGAAGATTCTCGCCGAGCGGCAGAGTCAGGTGGACACGCTGTATTCCAATGCAGAGACGGCGAAGAATGCCGCCGAAGCGGACCGCGCCGTCTATGAGGAAAAAATGGCAAACGCGGACAAAGAGGCCGAAGAAGTGGTTCGGCGTGCGACCGTGCGCGCGGATAAGATCAGCGATGAGATTCTGGCAGAGGCGAACCGGAAGGCCGCCGAAAAACTGAGAAAAGCGGACGCCGATATCGAACAGGAAAAGAAAAAGGCGATCAATGAGATCAAGGACGAAATCTCCGGCATGTCTATGGATATTGCCGAGGCGGTCGTCTGCCGCGAGATCAAGGCGTCCGATCACGAGAAACTGATCGACACCTTTATCGATAGTCTGTGAGGCCTGTATGAGCGACGTTGTAAAAGAATACAGCCGCGCCCTTGTCAGCCTTGCGGTGGACGAGGGAATCGCGGACTCGATGCTCTACGAGACGCGTACGGTCAGAAGGGCTTTTTCGGAGAATCCGGGTTACGGACGTCTTTTGTCCGATCCCCAGATCCCCAAGGAGGAGAGATCGGCGCTCCTTTCAGAGGCTTTATCCGGTGCGTGCCATCCGTATCTTGTGAACTATCTCAGAATGGTTGCCGAGCGCGGATACGCGCGTCATATTCCCACGCTTATGGCAGAGTATGAACGTCTGTACTGCGAACAGTACGGGATCGTGACTGCCTTGGCGGTCAGTGCCGTCCCCCTTACCGAGGAGCAGAAGCGGCGTCTTACGGACAAGGTTTCCGAGATCACGGGCAGGCTCGTTTCCCTTCGCTGTGAGGTCGACCCCTCACTTATCGGCGGGGTGCGCCTGACCGTGCAGAATACCCTTTTTGAGGGAAGCGTGCGCGCAAAGCTTGACCAGCTCAGAGGTACGCTCAAATCACTTACCGTCTGAGACAAAAATTAAAAAATCAGAGAGGACGTAACGTCATGGATCTTCGTCCCGAAGAGATCAGCAGTATTATCAAACAGCAGATCAAAAATTATGAAAACAAAACGAGCGACTCCGAGACCGGTACGGTTATCACCGTAGGTGACGGTATCGCCACTGCGTTCGGTCTTGAAAACTGTATGGCAAACGAGCTCCTTACCTTTGAGCGTGGGGAGTACGGAATGGCCATGAACCTCGAAGAAAGCACCGTTTCCATCGTGCTTTTGACCAACTCCGACAGTATACGGGAGGGCACCCGCGTGCATCGCACGGGGCGCGTTGTTTCCGTGCCCGTGGGTGAGCAGCTTCTCGGGCGCATCGTCGATGCACTCGGCAATCCGATTGACGGAAAAGGCCCGCACGGCTGTACCGAAAGCCGTCCGATCGAGAGAGAGGCACCCGGTATTATCAAAAGAAAAAGCGTCAGCGTGCCGCTGCAGACCGGTATCAAGGCTATCGACGCGATGGTGCCGATCGGCCGCGGACAGCGTGAACTGATCATCGGCGATCGCCAGACCGGTAAGACGACCGTCGCGATTGATACGATTTTGAACCAGCGGGACACGGGCGTGATCTGCGTGTACGTGGCGATCGGTCAGAAAAACTCCACCGTGGCACAGCTGGCGGAAACGCTCCGCGCGGCAGGGGCTGACGCCTACACGATCATCGTATCCGCGTCCGCTTCCGAGATGGCGCCGCTTCAGTACATCGCGCCGTACGCCGGATGCGCTATGGCGGAATATTTCATGGAGCAGGGAAAAGATGTTTTGATTGTGTACGACGATCTCACAAAGCACGCCGTCGCATACCGTGCTCTCTCCCTTCTCATTCGCCGTCCCCCGGGACGCGAGGCATACCCCGGCGACGTATTCTATCTCCACAGCCGTCTTCTCGAACGCGCGGCGCGCGTCTCGCCTGAGTATGGCGGCGGTTCCATTACCGCTTTGCCGATCATCGAGACGCAGGCGGGCGACGTTTCGGCGTACATCCCGACGAACGTGATTTCGATCACCGACGGACAGATCTATCTGGAATCGGAACTGTTCCACGCCGGTGTTATCCCTGCGGTCAATCCCGGCATCTCGGTCTCCCGCGTAGGCGGATCGGCACAGGTAAAGGCGATGAAGAAGATCGCCGGCCGTCTGAAACTGATCTACTCGCAGTACCGCGAACTGCAGGCGTTCTCCCAGTTCGGCTCCGATTTGGATGCCGATACCAAGGCACGCCTGGCCCAGGGTGAGAGAATCGTTGAGATCTTAAAGCAGGACAAGAGCGCGCCTGTGCCCGTGGAATATCAGGTCGCCGTCATCTACGCGGCGATCGGCGGACTTCTCGATAACGTCCCCGTATCTGCCGTGCGCGAGTATGAAAAGGGATTGAGAGAATACCTTCGCACCCGCGAGTACGAGCTGATGAGCCGCATCCGCGAGAGCGGCAATCTTACTGACGAGGATAACAAGCTTCTCGGGGAAGCGCTTGCCGCTTATACGGCATCCTTCCTCGGAGATCGCTGACGGTAGCGCTATGGGAGCAAACACGAAAGCGCTGAAAGCGCGCATCCGAAGCGTGGATTCGACCATGCATATCACGAAGGCGATGGAACTGGTGGCGTCTTCCAAAATGAAGCGCGCTCGCTCCAGGATGGAGGGTAGCCGATTTTACCGTACCGTTCTCGCGGAAGCCTTCGCAGATCTTGCCGCATCGGACAGCATCTACGCAAAAGCCCGCCCCGATCTGCCCGTGCTCTATATCGTTATCGCCGGCGATCGCGGACTTGCGGGCGGCTACAATACGAATATATTCAAAACCGTGATGCAGTCCGTCACGGAGAGAGATATTGTCTTACCCGTAGGACGGCGTGCCGCCGATTATTTTGCCCGCCGCGGCTTTGTCCCGTTTGACGGAAAAACGTATTCCGCGGACACGATCACGTCCTCGGAATGTGTTCGTCTGGCGTGCGAGATCAAGGACCGTTACGACCGCGGAGAATTCGGCGCGGTGTACGCAGTGTCCACGGAGTTCGTCTCTATGCTCTCGCAGAAGGCGGGCATACAGAAACTGCTCCCGCTTGAGAAAAAGGGCGGGGAAGAAACGGTTTCATCCGTTGCCACGCTGTACGAGCCGGACGCCGAGACGGTGCTCGCCGCTATCATTCCCGAGTATATAGCGGGCACGCTGTACGGCGCGGCCGCTGAATCGTTTGCATCCGAGCTTGCCGCGCGGAGATCCGCTATGGATACCGCTACGAAGAACGCCTCCGAGATGATCGATACCTTGAGCCTCCGCTACAACCGCGCTCGTCAGAGCGCGATCACGCAGGAGATCACGGAGATCGTCGCCGGCGCGCAGATGTAACCGTGCCTGTAAAACGCACATCTTTTGCAAAAAACGAAGCAAAAGGAGAAATTTTGACTTATGAGTAAAGAACTTCATACCGGTGTCGTAACACAGGTCATGGGACCGGTTATCGACGTGCGGTTTCCCCAGGGGCACCTGCCGGAGCTTCTCCATGCCGTTTTGATCCGTCACGGGGAGAAGACTCTCACCGCCGAGGTGGCGCAGCATATCGGAGACGGCGTGGTGCGCTGTATCGCAATGAGTTCCACGGACGGACTGGTCCGCGGCGCTGAGGCTGTGGATACCGGCTCTTGTATTTCCGTCCCCGTAGGCGAGGGAACGCTCGGACGCATCTTCAATGTGCTCGGCGAGCCCGTGGACGATAAACCCGCCCCCGAAACGGAGGAGAAGTGGGAGATTCACCGTCCCGCACCGGCATACGACGAGCAGAGCACGTCTACCGAGATTCTCGAGACGGGCATCAAGGTTATCGACCTCATTTGTCCCTACACGAAGGGCGGTAAGATCGGTCTGTTCGGCGGCGCAGGCGTCGGCAAGACGGTCGTTATTATGGAACTGATCCACAATATCGCCTCGCATCACGGCGGTATTTCCGTATTCTCCGGCGTTGGCGAGCGTACCCGCGAGGGCAACGATCTGTATAACGAAATGGCAGAGTCGGGCGTTCTCGGCAAGACCGCACTCGTGTACGGCCAGATGAACGAGCCGCCGGGAGCGCGTATGCGCGTCGGCCTCTCCGGCCTTACGATGGCGGAGTATTTCCGTGACCGCGAGAATCAAGACGTGCTTCTCTTTATTGATAACATCTTCCGCTTCACGCAGGCGGGTTCTGAGGTATCCGCTCTTCTTGGGCGTATGCCCTCCGCCGTAGGCTATCAGCCGACGCTCTCGACGGAGATGGGCGCTCTCCAGGAGCGAATCACCTCCACCAAGCGCGGATCCATCACGTCTGTGCAGGCGGTATACGTGCCGGCGGACGACCTCACTGACCCCGCCCCCGCTACGACGTTCTCCCACCTCGATGCGACGACGGTACTGAGCCGTGCGATCTCCTCGATGGGTATCTATCCGGCGGTCGATCCGCTCGAATCCACGAGCCGCATCCTCTCTCCCGAGATCGTCGGTGAGCAGCATTACGAGGTAGCCCGCCGCGTTAAGCAGATTCTGCAGCGGTACAATGAGCTACAGGATATTATCGCGATCATGGGTATGGATGAGCTTTCCGAGGACGACAAAAAGACCGTCGTCCGTGCGCGAAAAATCCAGCGTTTTCTGTCGCAGGCGTTCCACGTGGCGGAGCAGTATACCGGTCTTACCGGTCAGTACGTGCCGCTTAAGGAGACGATCCGCGGCTTTAAAGAAATTCTCGACGGCAAGCACGACGATTTGCCCGAGTCCGCGTTCCTCTTCGTCGGTACGATCGACGAGGCGGTAGCCAAAGCGGAAGCCGGCGAAGCATAAGGACGGGCAGGCGTTATGAAAACGTTTCATCTTGAAATCGCCGCACCGGACGGGCTTCGGTACGACGGAGATGCCGTTCAGCTGTCCGTCCGCGGGACGGAGGGAGAACTGGCGATCCTTTTCGGGCATATCCCGCTCGTTACGGCGCTCAAAGCGGGCGAATGCCGCGTCTACGTGGGCGATGCGGTCCGCCGCGCCAAGTACTCCGGCGGCATCCTCACGGTAACGAAGGAAACCGTCCGCATGCTCAGTGCGGAGTTTCGGTGGCTTGAGTGAGGGAAAGCGGGGCACCGCCCTCTCGCGCTTTCCTCAAACCTTTTCCCGAAAAGTTTTGAGAACCCAAAAACTTTTATAAAAGTGTAAAAGGGGGCTGTCGCGTGTATGGGCGACAGCCCCAAATATTTGAAATTCCAATGGAAAGGAGTTGTTGCTTTTATGAATGCAACAACTCCTTTTTTGTCTGAAAACACTTCCATTCCCGCGAAAAATGTGATACAATAGGTTTCGGTAAACGTCCCTCGGAGGTGTTTTATGCGCACGCTCAGAAAATATTTTCTTGAATTTTTGTATGTTTTTCTCATAGTATTCGCCGTATATGCCGTTCCCATGTTGCTTCTTCTTTCGGGGGAGGGGAATGTCGGAGAGGCATACTATATCGCTGTTGTGCCTATATTTGTAATGATAAACGTCGCATGGTACACGATCGCACAGCGCGGCGGGTATATTTTTTCCGTTGCGGCGGCTATGATCGCTCTTCTCGGACAAGGATTGTTTTTCTTTAGGAATGCGTCAAATCCCGCCGAGGCAGAACCTGGTTTTCGCCTGGTCCTCGGCGTAATTGCAGCGCTTCTCGAGGGCGGCGGCGCTGTTATCGTTTGTGTTCTGACGGCGTTTGTGAACGCCTGCCGTGCCTGGAATCGTGATCGGAAAAAGCGACTGCAAAAGACCGCAGACAACAATGCCATAGAGCGCATTACGAGTTTTACGATTGATCACGACAAGCTTACGCCGGGCATCTATATCTCCCGTGTGGACGGGGACGTGACGACCTACGATCTCCGTACGCGCACGCCGAACGGCGGTGCGTATATGGATACCCGTACCGCCCACTCCGTGGAGCATATGTTTGCGACTTACGTGCGCAACAGCGATCTGTCCGATCGGGTGATCTATTTCGGGCCCATGGGCTGCCGTACCGGCTTTTATCTGCTTGTCCGTGACGTGGCACCCAAGGACATTCTCGCCTTGGTGAAGGATACGCTCGAAAAGATCCTCGCCCACGAGGGAGAGGTTTTCGGCGCATCCCGTAAAGAATGCGGTAATTATCTGGATCTCGAACTCGCCGATGCAAAACGCGAGTGTGAGGCGTATCTTGCCGTTCTCAATGAAAAAGAAGAATGGAGTTTTTCTTATGAATAAACAGCCGATCGGCGTTATCGGTGCTATGAAGGTGGAGATTGATACCCTCATAGCCGATCTTACAAGTCCTAAAACGGAAACGGTGGGAGGTCTTACGTTTACCTCGGGCGAGCTGTCGGGCGTGCCGGTGGTGCTTTCCGTATCGGGCGTCGGTAAGGTGTGCGCCGCCATGGCGGCACAGACGATGATCCTCCGATACGGCGTTCGCGCCGTTATTAATACCGGCGTGGCGGGCACGCTCACGGATGCCCTCTCCATCGGCGATATCGCCGTGGCGGACAGCGTCGTCCAGCACGATATGGACACCTCCGCGGTAGGAGATCCCGTCGGGCTTATCTCCGGGCTGAATATCGTGTACATGAAGGCGGACGGGTCTCTCTCGACACGGATCGCCGACATTATAAAAGAGCAGGGCGTCAATACCGTCTCGGGCGTGATCGCATCGGGTGACGTGTTCGTTGCCGATTCCGAGAAGAAAGCATACATCCGCGATACGTTCGGTGCCGTGGCTTGTGAGATGGAAGGCGGCGCGATCGGGCAGGTATGCGCGATGAACGGCATTCCGTTTGCCGTGATCCGTGCGATCTCCGACGGCGGAAACGAGGACGCTGTCATGGATTTCCCCACTTTTGTAAAAATTGCCGCCCAAAAATCCGCTGACGCGGTGCGGGCGCTTATGGAAACGGAAAAATAAGGAGAACTGATGAAAAACTTGGAGGCAATAAGAAACAAAGACAATTTTATCTGTGATATGGACGGTGTTATCTATCACGGAAATCTTTTGATCCCGCACGTAAAAGAGTTCATTGAATGGCTCAATGACAATCATAAGAATTATCTGTTCCTCACGAACGGATCGGGCCGCTCGCCGAAGGAGCTTGCGCAGAAGCTCGAGCGAATGGGCCTTACGGTAGGTGAAGAGCATTTCTATACGAGTGCGCAGGCGACCGCTTCGTTCCTTAAGAGCCAGTGCCCCGGCGGCTCTGCGTACGTGATCGGAGACGCGGGTCTCGTGTGCGCACTCTACGAGGCAGGCTTCAGCATGAACGACGTGAATCCCGATTACGTCGTATTCGGAGGTACGAAGTTCATCAACTATGAGCAGATCGAGAAGGCATCCCGTCTCGTTATGAACGGTGCCAAACTGATCGGTACGAACAGCGACCTCGTTGATCCGTCCGAGAACGGCATCATCCCTGCCTGCCGTGCGCTCATCGCACCGATCGAGCTGACGACGGGCAAAAAAGCGTATTACGTCGGTAAACCGAATCCGCTTATGATGCGTCATGCGCTCAAAGAACTGAACTGCCATCGCGCAGACGCCGTTCTGATCGGCGACCGGATGGATACGGACATCATCGCCGGCATCGAGACGGAGATTGATACCGTTCTCGTTCTCTCCGGTGTTACGACCATGGAGGATCTCACAAAATTCGCCTACCGCCCGAAATATATCCTCAATGACGTGGGCGATATCGTAAACGCGTGATTATATAGGAAACGGGGCTGTCGCATTTCGATGCGACAGCCCCAAGTTTATAAGGCGCGGTTTATTCCACCTGCGTGTAGTAATTCATAGGATCTACATAATCATTATTTATAACAAGGGAAAAATGCAAATGGGGGCCGGTGGCGTTCCCTGTATAGCCAAGATCGGCGATGCGGTCGCCCTGTTTCACCGTGTCACCGGCAAAAGCGTAAAGGCGTTCCAAATGGCGGTATTCCGCGATCACTCCGCCGCAGTCCAGCACCATGTAGTTCCCTTTCATATAGTCATAAGATGCTTGCAGTACCTTGCCGTCTGCCACTGCCAGGATCGGTGTGTCCTGGGCAGCAGCGATGTCAATGCCGTCGTGATCGGAGACGAGCCAGACAATGTCCGGTGCATCCCCTTTGTTTTCCGGGATACGGGACAGATAGTAAAAGGGCGGTGCTTCGTTTACCCTTTCCGGAGTGCACATTACTTCACCAAAAGGTCTGGTAATTTCCCACGTGCTGTCTGCGGGCAACGGGAAGATCAGTGAGATCTGCGGGGGTGTTTGCGGAGTTTCTTCTGCGGGAAATATAGGGGAGAGGGACGAATCGGCTGTGTCCGGCAGGAGAATGGCGGCATCCGATGCCGGGAGGGCAGATGGATTGCCACCGCCGGAGAGATTCATCGGAGCGGCGGCAAACACAGCAGTTACCGCCAGGCACAGCACCGCGGCGAGTATCATCAGAAGGAGGGAGGTCTTTTTCGGTCGAATCATACGAAGAATCCTTTCTTTTGTGGTGTTTCGTGATTTTCCTGCGAACGGCTTGCCTGCCATGCCGGCGGCGGTGGGCATAAACATGTGCAGATCGGCAAGATCCAGCAGAACACCGGCGTACCGTGCCCGAGCGGCGGTATCACTGCCGATAACACGCAGAACAACTTCGTCACAGGCGAATTCCAGATCGCGGCAGGCGAGAACATACATGCCCCACACCAGCGGATTGAACCAGTGAAGGGCGAGCACGGCGGCGAACAGCCATTTTACAGGAATATCGCTGCGGCGGATGTGTGCGTTTTCATGCACGAGAATACACCGGAGCGTCTCCGGTGCGTACTTGTTAGGCATCTGCCCAAGGCAGATTACCGGCCGGAATATGCCCACGGCACAGGGGATCCGCACGTGCGGAGAGATGCGGACGCGTTGTCCTAAGTGGGTGATTTCCGCCGCGCTTCGCATACGAAGACAAAACCGCAGATGGGGAATGAGAAATAAAGCACTCATCAGAAGTACGCCGAGCAGCCAAATGACGAAGATCCACGCGAACGGTGCTTCGGCGGAAGAGGCAGCGGGTGTTTCTGTCAGCGGGATTACGGCGTACCATGCCCCGGTGTTGCCATAACCGATAGTATCTGATGCGGCACCGCCCAGTGCAAAAATACTGACAGGGGAGGGGATCTCGGCAAAAATCAGAAGGCGTACCGCTGCCAGAATCCAGATCGCACGATAAAATGCGGCTGGAAGCCGCCGGGCACACAGTGCCCGCAGGATCATACAGAAGAGAATGAGCACAGAAGCGCTTACTGTGACGGAAAAGAGTATCGTCATACCGTTCCCCCTCATTTCATCTCATTGATCATGCGGCGTAATTCCCTTATTTCTTCCGGTGATAAAGTGCCGTATTCCAAAATAGATGCGATAAGGCGATCGGTCTTTCCTCCGAAAAGACGGTCAATTAAATCTACAGTTTCTTTTTGTCGGATCTCTTTTTTAGAGATTGCGGCTGTGCAGATAAAGCCCGGCTCCGTGCGGGTGATCGCCCCTTTTTCGATGCATTTTTTAATAACCGTATAGGTTGTGGTTTTGCTCCAACCTATCGTTTCGGAGAGTACATCAGCGATCCGCTTTGCAGAAACGCTCCCTTGCTCCCATACTACATTCATGACATGCAACTCCGAAGGGAACAGTTTTTCGTTCATGTTTTTCTTCCTTTCACGTTGTTCTACTGGAATAGAATGCCTGTTTTTTTGCTATTCTACCACAATAGAATGGCGATGTCAATAGATTTTGTGCAAAAACAAAAAATTTAAAGATTTTTTCTCAGTGTAAAAGCAAATCGCGGAAATCTCTTGCGAAGTTTCGTTTTGTGTGTTATACTACTTAATGTATCATCGGAAATTCTGACTACGGTAGTTTGAAAGGTTGTTCAAAACATGAAAGAAATTGCAGTAATCGGCTTTGGCGTGGTAGGCGGCGGCGTCGTGTCTCTCGTTGACGAGAACCAAGAGCGCATCGCGCAGACGGCCGGAGATGCCGTGCACGTAAAATATATTCTCGATCTGAGAGATTTCCCCGATTCCCCCTACGCCGATCGCGTGATCCACGACGTGGACACGATCATGAACGATCCGGAGATTGCCCTCGTCGTTGAGACGATGGGCGGTGTGCATCCGGCGCTCGAGTTTTCCACGGCTGCGCTTAAAGCGGGCAAGCACGTCATCACTTCCAATAAGGAGCTCGTGGCGAAGCACGGAGCGGAACTCATGCGTCTGGCAGACGAAAACGGTGTCGCCTATCTCTATGAGGCAAGCGTGGGCGGCGGTATTCCGCTGATCCGTTCCATCCGTACGAGCCTTGCCACCGACCGCGTGGATGCGATAAACGGTATTTTGAACGGTACGACGAACTACATCCTGACCCGTATGCGCGACGGCGGTATCTCTTTCGATGAGGCACTCGCCGAAGCACAAGAACTCGGATATGCGGAAAAGGATCCATCCGCCGATATTCACGGCTTTGACGCACAGCGGAAGATCATGATTCTCGCCGCCGTCGCGACCGGCTATATCGCAGATGAAAACGACGTGTATGCCGAAACGATGTCAAAACTCACCACCGCCGATATGGATGCGGCAAAGCGCCTCGGCGGTGCCGTGCGCCTCATTGGTTCGTTCAAGCGCGAGGCAGACGGCGTATCCGTCTTCGTATGCCCGCGTATTGTGCCCGGAAAGAATCCGCTGGCACACGTGGATGACGTGTATAACGCGGCGTCCGTGGCGGCGGCTCTCACGGGAGATGTGATGTACTACGGCCGCGGTGCCGGTCGGTATCCGACCGCAGGAGCGGTTATCTCCGACGTGGCAGCTGCGCTGAACGGCTCGTACCGTACGGAATCGGTTAGAACGTGGGAGAACTCTCCCGCCGGATTTGTCAAAAAGTTCGCCGACAGCAAAAACCGTATGTACGTCCGCGTGAGCGGTGCATCCGTACAGGAGGTCATGGATGCTGCGCATCTCGTGTTCGGTGACGTTGCGGCTGTGCCCGGCACGCCCGCAGGGGTTTCGGAGTTCGTAACTTCTCTCATGACGGAGCGCCAGCTCAGTGAGGGCCTTTCCTCTCTGCCCGGCAAGGTGGAGTCGGCACTTCGTATACTTGATTGAAATAAAAAACGGTGGGAAAACCCCTGTGCCGATAAGACAGTAATCCGAAAAAACGAAATTTTTTACGGCATCTGTCTGACAGGGTTGGAAGCAAACAACACAAAAAGCACGATGTCGAGTCGAGAGACTTTGCATCGTGCTTTTTCCATCTCACCAACTAATAACACGGAGGTACTATCATGAATAACAATCTTACTTACACCCGCTGCGGCGATTATGAAATCCCGAACCTGACCTTATCCGAAACAGAAAATAAGCCTTTAGGCAAATACGGCAGAATGCGGAAGAAATATCTGCAGGAGCACAGGCCGGTACTGTGGAACAGCATGATCCTATCGGAGAAGCTGTATCCGCATCTGAGGGAGATCGACGAAGCGGCGAATGCTCGGCTGGAGCAGATAATGCCCGAACTGATGAAGCGCAGCGGCGTGACGGAAAGTCTGAAAGCCAGCGATCCGATGAAGTGGACGGGACTGATGAATACTCTGAAAGCACAAGCAGAGGAAATTATTTTTGACGAACTGATTTATAACTGACGCATCGGCGGCGTATGGAATTATCCATGCGCCGCTGTTCTATTTCAAAAGCAGTCACTGATTTGATGACACCTTTACTAAAAAAACAAATTCCAAACAGGTCATTGTGAAATCCGTGAAATACTTCGCTGCAGGACAAATTCATTTCACCATTCCGTGCTTCTCTGAACGATGAACGCAGTATGCGGAACAGTGTGCCTTTGCACGGAACGGCGAAAGGTCATACAAAATAGTAAAGTCCAATATACCCACTTTCGACCAGTACATCATCGGAGATATTTCTATCGGTTGCAGCGCCGTTTCAAAGATTATTCCGAATTCCGGTAGCTGCTTCCAAAATTCAACAGCATCGTCACGCGACGCCAAGTCAAACTGATATGACAACATCAATTCTGGGTGTCAGAACAGGAGCATATGCCCCTATTTTGAAAGGCAAAATCTTTTTGCCATAGGAGAACACACGGATACTGCTTTATCTTTATTCAAGAAACATACGCTCCTAATGCAAAAAAAGTTACAAATGAGTTTGCTCACCCTGATTGTAAATCCAGCTTCAATATGATAAAATTATTATGTAGAATTGTGCCCATTTTTATGAGAAACTTTTTTACAAATGGATATCCCTTTGTTGGTTATGAAATAACCAACAAAGACCCTTAACTACACATCATGCGGAAGGGAGGCGCGGCTCATGATCAACATCGCAATTTGCGATGACGAGTTGTTATGGCTTGAAAGTACAGAGCAATTACTAAGAGAATACAGTGAGAGCACCGGTATCCCGATGAAGATACATACGTTTCTCTCTGCTTACGATATCATAGAATATGTTGATGACAACGAGGATTTTGACCTTTATATTCTCGATGTGGTCATGCCGGAAAAGACCGGGATTCAGGTCGGAACATGGCTTCGCGAAGCAGACAAGCGGGGCTTGATCATCTACCTTACTACCTCAAAGGATTTCGCTCTGGACGCCTACGCCGTTCAGCCCTTCCACTATCTGCTCAAGCCTGTTGAACGCGAAAGTCTTTTTGCGGTACTGGACAAGGCTGCGGCCATATTGACAGAGCGTGTCAATAAAGCAATCTGTGTCAAGAGCAAGAACGGCTCCTTGCGAATCATGTTTGATGACATTGTGTATGTCGAGTATGTTGACCGTTGCAGCAATTTCCACTTAAAGAGCGGCGACATCGTTACCTCTACGCAGCAGCGCGTCTCTTTTGCCGACAGTATGCAGCCGCTTCTCAGTGATGAGAGATTTTTCCGCTGCGGAGCGAGCTTTGTTCTGAATCTGTATTACATATCGGCTGTTGATAAGGACGCCGTACACTTTCGCCATGTTCCCAATACTTTGTATTTGCCAAAAAACGCAAGCAGTGCTTTGACCTCTGCATGGTTTGATTATTGGATGGAGAGAGGAAACAACGTATGAGTGAGATATTAAGACTGACCTCGGCGGCGTGGTCACTGTTTCATATTCTGATATTGTTCATGTTCTTTTACTCGCCGCGGTTTTCAAGAAAAAAGACTACGATTATTACCTGTGCCACAATGGTGCCGCTTGTGATCGTCAACGCATTGCTGCTGGTGCTGTTGGAACGGGCTGTCTACGGAAAGCTGATCTTATTATTGCTGGTCATTCCAAGCTTTGCGTTTTTCTTCTTCCTTGCAAAGCACCGGGATTTTCGTTTCGTGTTTACATTCTGCCTTGTGGATACCATATCCGCAGAGTTGATTATCATTTCCATGCTCCTCAATCAGTACATAACTCCCGAAAGCAACATCGTAATGTTTGCTATCCGCATTTTGGGATTTCCTTTGGTGGAATACTTTGTCGTTAAAAAACTGCGTAAGCCGTATTTTGAAATTCAGAACAGTGTAAAGAAAGGATGGGGCACCTTTTCCCTTGTGTCGGTGATATTCTATGTTCTGATTCTTGTGATGACTGCTTTCCCGACGGTAATAACCGAGCGTCCCAACGATATGCCCATTATGCTGATCTTCATGCTCCTGATGCCACTGATGTATCTGAATATTTTCCAGATACTCCATCATCAGAACAGGCTGAATACCGTTGAACGTGAGCAGGAATTGTGGCAGATACAGTCCTCGCATATGCAGAAGCAGATCGCATCTATGGCCGAAGCGGATAAGCGGGTGAGCTGTGAACGACATGACATCCGACACCGGCTGCAGATCATCGATGTTATGCTGCAGAAAGGTGAGATAAAAGAAGCGAGAGAATTTATCAGCTCCACCCATGAAACACTGCAGGCTCCGACAGGGCTTGTCTACTGCAAGAATCCGGTTCTGGATGCTGTTTTCAGTTTCTATTTCAAACAGGCGCAGGATAAAGACATTCGTATCGAATCCACGCTGTCGATCTCCGAGGAACTTCCTGCAGACCCGTCGGAGCTGTCCATCGTCATAGCCAATGCGCTTGAGAATGCGATCCATGCCTGCGAGAAACTGCCGCAGGAAAAACGCGTGATCTCCTGCCGCTGCATTGAAAAGCCCCAGTTTATGCTGCAGATCAGAAATCCCTTCGATGGCGAGGTCAGGCTCGATGCGGAGGGCTTCCCCGTGACCGATGCCAAAGGCCACGGAATCGGGATTCGCTCCATTCGCTCCTTCTGCGAGAGGAACCATGCACAGGCTGAATTCAAGATCGAGGACAAGATGTTTGCCCTGCGTATTTTGATACAGAAATAATTGTTTTTCGGCTCCCGAAAGGGAGCCGATTTTTTGTTCAGAGCCTCAAATTCTCTGTGCAGATAAAAAATATGTGAAAAAAAGGGCGAAATATGTGAATTGCAAAGTTCGGAGAGATTTTCGGAGTATAATTTCTGTAAGGAAAAGCCTGTTTATTATCAAGACTGCGAGAGGAGGATGTGTATGCTCGGACGCGAGATCATCCGCAGGCTGGAGCACAGCGAAGAATTCAGTGAACCGCACACAGGACAAAATGTCTGGCCGCGCCAATGGTGTCCGGCCTTTGCAGAAAGGCGCAGCACCATCCCGTTTGTACCAAAATGCTGGTTTTGCCGATGCGCCTACTTCGGTCTTGAAAACAAAACCGCCCTTGAGGTTGGCATCTGTCGATACCCGGAGGTGCAGACCCGATGAAATATCAGAAACTGAAAAAGGAAGCCTTTCATTCCATGTGCCGACAATGTATCAATGAGCAATATGGTCTGCAGCTGAAAACCCGGGACTGCTATTACCTGCCTTATCAGGAACTGTGCAGCTGCTGCGGAAACATCAGAAACATTGTGGCCGATATTAGCCGCCATAGCCGGTGGCGATTGTTCTTTGCCCGGCAAAAAAAGAAACCGTAAATCATAGCAATCTGCTTTACCATAGGAGGAACACAAAATGAAGAAACGGATTTTGAGCATTATTTTGAGTATCGTGATGCTCGTCGGCCTGCTGCCGACAACGGCGCTGGCGCTGCCTTCCCACAGCCACTGTGTCTGCGGCGGCAGCGTGACAGTGGGCGGTCATACTCACGAAAACATCACTTCATGGGTGGCGTGGGACGGCACAGATGCAGATGCAAACACTGCCGACATCCAGCTGCCCGGCACCAATGTGTATTTAACCAATAACGTGTCACTTAACGATGATATTGCGATCACCGGTGCGGTAAACTTCTGCTTGAACGGGTACAAGATAGAGAGCAGTGCTTCTGTTTTCTCACTCGTCAACGGCGCAGCGCTGAGTATCTGCGATTGTTCGGCGAACAAGACCGGTGAACTCTCAGGGGTTGTATATTTATATTCTTCCTCTACCGTCAACCTTTACAGCGGCACGATCACTTCCACCAGCTATGGCATTCATAGCAATGGTAATAATTCCATTGTAAACGTCTACGACGGTGTGATTACTGCCGCTAATAACGGCATCTACAACTACGGAAAAAATTCCGTCAATATTTATGGCGGCACAATTACCACAACCGGCAGCTCTCTCGACGCTGTATGTAACACAGACGGTACTGTAACCGTCAGCGGCGGCACGATAAATGCCGGAAACGAAGGCATCTGCAATTACACGGGCACAGTTACCATCTCCGCCGGCAGCATCAGCGGCCAATATGGTATCAACAACAACCAAGGCACCGTTACCATTTCAGACGTGGCCACTGTCAGCGGAACCACCAGCGGCATCTTGAATAGTAAAACCCTCATTGTCAGCGGCGGTACCGTCAGCGGTGGCAGCTATGGCATCCAGAACTACAGCGTTTATAACAACGCAGATAAAATTGGCACCGTTGAGCTCAGCGGTGCGCCCGTGATCACCGGCACGATGGCGGACATCTATCTTGTAAACAACAAGGTTATCAACATCAGCGGTGCTCTCACTTACGGGGCTGCCAATGCCATCAGCGTAAAAATGGATTCCGTGGGCACCTTCACCACCGGCTGGACAACCAAGATGGGCGATGCAGCTTACAGTAGCTATTTCACCTCCGCGATGGGCAGCTACACCGTTCAGAAGAACAACAGCGGCGAACTGAAGCTGGCGAAGCCTCCCGCCACCATCCCCGTCACCGGCGTGGAGCTGAGCGAGAGCAGCCTTATCCTTGACGTGGGCGACAGCGAAACTCTTACCGCTACCGTCAGCCCCAATAACGCCACCAACAAGGCTGTGACTTGGGGTTCCAATAATGAATCTGTGGCGACAGTTGCAAACGGCGTTGTCACCGCAGTAAGCGAAGGCACGGCTACCATCACCGTCACCACTGCCGACGGCAGCTTCACCGCCACCTGCACTGTGAAGGTAGTGCCCGTACACGAGCATCACAACTGCGGTGTGGCGAACTGCACCAACGCTACCCATAACCACAGCGAAGTAAACGAGTGGATCAAGCTGACGAAGGAAAATATCGGTAGTTATGTGACAAAGTCCAGCTCCTCATATATACTCACCCCCGGCAGCTACTATCTGGGTGAGGATATTACCCTCTCGGATGTTGCCAATGACTGCACATTCATTTATATGAATGCCAGCGGAACATACAATGTCTGCCTGAATGGCAATACAATTACCGGCTCCGGAAGCGCCCAGGTGTTTAGAGCGAATGACACCAATGCGGTTTTGAGCATCTGCGACTGCAGCGAGCCTTCCACCGGCAAGATCACCGGAGGAAAAAACGGCGGCGTGTATATTGATGACGGCACTGTGAACCTCTACGGCGGCAGCATCACCGGCAACACCGTTTATCAACAAGGAGCCGGTGTGTATGTGTCCTCCGGCACCTTTAACATGTACGGCGGAAGCATTTCCAACAACACCTTTACATCTAGCAGCGATCGCAAAGGCGGCGGTGTGTATGTGTCCTCCGGCACCTTTAATATGTACGGCGGTACAATTTCCGACCATGTATCCTCCAATGGCGGCGGTGTGTATGTGGCCTCCGGCACCTTCAATATGTCCGGTACTGCCGCAATCTCCGGCAACAGCGCTTCCAGTCAGGGCGGCGGTGTGTATGTGTATTCCGGCACCTTCACCATGACCGGCGGCAAGATCACCGGCAACAACGCCAATAATAATAGCGGCGGTGTGCATAACCGGGGCGGCACGTTCAATGTGTCCGGCAGCCCTGTTGTCACGGATAATACGGTTGGCACGGCTGAAAACAATATTTACTGCGCTAATGACATCACTATCATCGGCGCGCTGACCGCGGACGCACAGATCGGCGTAAATTATTCCTCCGAAAGGATATTTACCTCCGGTTGGACCGCTGCAATGGGCGAGTCCGAAACCGATTATGAAAAGTATTTCACCAGCGACAACTCCGGTTTTGAAATCGTTAAGAACGACAGCGGTGAACTGGAACTGAAGAAGCCTACCATTCCTGTCACCGACGTGGTGCTGGATAAGAGCAGCATCACCCTGGATGTGAACGGAACTGCAGAACTTGCAGCAACCGTCCTTCCCGATGATGCCACGGATAAGACCGTGAGCTGGACTTCCTCTGATCCAACCGTGGCGAAGGTGGAAAACGGCAAGGTAACTGCCAAAAAGCCGGGTACGGCTACCATCACGGTCACGACCAATGACGGCAGCTTCACCGATACCTGCACCGTGACGGTCAATAAGATCGCCATCACCGGTACGATTGTTGTCACCACAGTGACCGAGCCCAAGGTTGGAGAAACCTATTCCCCCAATGTTAACGTTTCTACAGACCTCACAACAGGTTATTATTCGATGTCTGCAAGCGACTTTTCTCCTTCCGCATCGAGTGATCCGGTCAAGGCTGGCACGGCCTATACACTGAGTGTTACTTTCCAACCGTCTAGTGGATATTTCTTTGGTGAGAACATTCAAGCAACCTTCAATGGTGAAGCCGTAGAGATTACCCGCTTGGATATAGGCGGAACGATCTATCTTCAGATCGAGCACACCTATTCCTTCCCTGCCGCCGTGCCCAACAGCGTTGATATCCTCCGGAACGGAGCTCCTGCTGACACGGCATCCATCCTCCTGCCCGGCATCAATGAGAATGCTGCCACGATGGACTTTACCGCAAAGACTCTTGACCAGTACGGCCAGGAAATGACCGGTCAGACAGTCGCGTGGAGCATCACCGGCACCGACACCACCGGCATTTCTGTAACGGGCGGCGTGCTCACCGTCACCAAAGATGCCGCAGTGGGCAACTACACCCTCACCGCGACCTGCGATGGCAAGTCCGACAGCATTACGATAAAGGTTGAAAAGGCGGAATCCGTCCTGACTACTGTTAAAATCTTCGATGGTGGTGGTGCGGGCAATGAGATCACAACGATTGACCGCACAATTCCTAATGTGGGAAGCACACTTTACATCAACTCGGCAGCCAAAGGCTACGATCAGTACGGTGAACTAATGATCGGGCTGACGTTCACCTGGAGCAATACCAATACAGACTCTGAGATAAGTCTTGTTGATGGCCATGTGACAATTGGCTCCGGTGCGCATGAAGGAAACTTTACTTACACAGCCTCCTGCAACGGCAAGAGCGCAACGGTCACAGTGAACCTTACGAAAAAAATATACACCGTAACCTACACAGACAATGTTGCGAATGAAACTGTATTTGCTGATGTGTCTGAAACAGTACAGTCCGGTGGAACAGCACCGGCCTACCCCAATGGCACACCTTCAAGAACCGGCTATACCTTTGACGGTTGGTATACCAGCACGGATGGCGGCGCGACACTTTCTGCTTCGGCGTATGATTTTGATACTCCCGTGACCGGCAATCTGACGCTGTATGCAAAATGGACGCGTCAGGTATATACCATCAAGTTCGTGGACGAAGATGGCACAGAGCTGCAGAGCAGCGAGGTTGCCTATGGTGAAACTCCCGTTTACAACGGTTCAACCCCCACCAAGGCCGCAACGGCTCAGTACACCTACACTTTCGCAGGCTGGACGCCTGAAATCGCTGCTGTCACCGGCGAAGCCACCTACACGGCCACCTACACCAGTACTGTCAACAAGTACACCATCAAGTTTGTAGACGAAGATGGCACAGAGCTGCAGAGCGGCGAGGTTGCCTATGGTGAAACTCCCGTTTACAACGGTTCAACCCCCACCAAGGCCGCAACGGCTCAGTACACCTACACTTTCGCAGGCTGGACGCCTGAAATCGCTGCTGTTACCGGCGAAGCCACCTACACGGCCACCTACACCAGTACTGTCAACGAGTACACCGTCATCTTTGCAGATTGGAACGGTACGGAGCTTGACCGTCAGACAGTAGCCTACGGAAACGCAGCAACGACTCCCACTGCCCCCACCCGTACCGGCCATACCTTTACCGGATGGGATAAGGCATTCGACGAGATTGTTGCGGATCTGACCGTTACGGCGCAGTACCGCATCAATCAGTACACCATCACATTTGATACCAATGGCGGTTCTGCTGTTGATTCCATCACGCAGGATTACAACACGGATGTTACAGCTCCTGCCGATCCCACCAAGATAGGATACGACTTTGGCGGCTGGCTGAAAGACGGAGATGACTTCACGTTTAACAGCTACAAGATGGGCGCAGAGAACTTTACGCTTATCGCAAAGTGGAATCCTGCCAATGGAACTGCCTACATGGTGAATCATCATTTCCAGAATGTTGAAAACGATGAATACACCGTAGAACCCGAAACCAAACACGGCTATACCGACTCCGATACTGCGGCAGAATCCAAGTCCATTACCGGTTTTACCGCAGGCGTAGTCACCCAAAAGAAAATCGCTCCCGATGGTACTACTGTCATTGATATCTATTACACGCGCAACGTCCACACCCTGACCTTCAAGCCCGAAAACGGCGAGGAAAATATTGTTTCCGAGGTAAAATTCGGCGCAGCGATCACTACACCCGACGCTCCTGCAAAGACAGGATATACTTTCAAGGGTTGGGGTGAGGTTGCAGCAACAATGCCCGATGCAGATGTGACATATACTGCAGGCTGGACAATCAATCAGTACACCATCACGTTCAATTCCAACGGCGGTTCTGCTGTACCGGAGATCACGCAGGACTACAACACTGCTGTTGTGCAGCCTGAAAATCCCACCAAGACCGGATATGACTTCGGCGGTTGGTATGAAGATGCAGAGCTGACTACAGCGTATGTATTCAGCACCATGCCTGCAGAAAATATCACCGTATATGCCAAGTGGAATCCCGCAAACGGTATTGCCTACACGGTGAAGCACTACCATGAGGACGTTTCCGGCGATGGCTATACTCTGTATGAAACTGAAACTCTGCGCGGCACCACCAATGCACAGACCGCAGCAGAAGCAAAGAATTATCCCGGCTTCACCGCACAGACGTTTGAGCAGACCACCATTCTCCCCGACGGCAGCGCAGTTGTGGAAATCAAGTATGACCGGAATATCTACTCGGTCACACTTGTTACCAACGGCGGTACTGTCCGTGATGGCGATATTACCGAGTACACCTACGGTGTCGGCGCAAAACTCCCCACCGATGTCACAAGAAGCGGATACCGGTTCGGCGGTTGGTATGATAACGAAGCCTGCAAGGGTACTCCTGTAACTGAGATCACAGCAACGGACATTGGCGACAAGACGTTCTATGCAAAGTGGGAGTACATCTACATCCCGATCATCACGCCTACCTATGATGTGGAGATCGCAGATGACATCACCGGCGGCGACGTGAGTGCAAGCAAGAAGCTGGCGTACAGAGGCGACACGATCACGATCACAGTTGTGCCCGATGCCGGTTACGAGCTTACAAAGTTGACCGTAACAGACAGCCGCGGCAATGCGGTTTCCGTGACCAAGGTAACCGACATCAAGTACACATTCAAGATGCCCGGTTATGATGTTGAGATCGACGCAGTGTTTGCAAAGATCGATACTACTTGCCCGCGCGACTGGACTTGCCCGATGTACGGCTACACTGATTTGGATAGAACGCTGTGGTATCACGATGGCATCCACTACTGCATTGAGCACGGTTTGATGGTTGGCACTGGCACGAATATCTTTGAGCCGAATATCGCAACAAGCCGTGCCATGATCGTCACGATCCTATGGCGTCTGGAGGGCAGCCCCGTTGTGAACTACGCAATGGACTTTGAGGATGTTGCAGCCGGTCAGTGGTACACCGAAGCCATCCGCTGGGCAGCAAGCGAGAAGATCGTGGAAGGCTACGGCAACGGCAAGTTCGGTGCGAATGACGCCATCACCCGTGAGCAGATGGTGACCATCATGTGGCGCTACGCCAAGTACAAGGGCTACGACGTTTCCGTTGGTGAGAACACCAACATTCTCTCCTACGACGATGCCTTCGATGTGGCTGACTGGGCAATCCCCGCTATGCAGTGGGCTTGCGGCGAAAGTCTGGTTCAGGGCATTGCCGATGGCAGTAAGATGAACCTTGCTCCCCAGGGCAATGCAACCCGCGCACAGGCCGCAGCCATCCTGCAACGCTTCATCGAAAATGTCGTGAACGGGAAATAACGCATAATTCCAAAAGGCACAGACGGAGAAGATTCCGTCTGTGCCTTTCCTCGTAAATATCAAAAAGCGCCGGAACGGTGCGCAGCCATATTTCCACGCAATCAGATTCATTGATTGCGGAGAAATTGTTAAAGAGTTTGGGATGTTGCTGGGCAAGGAAAACGGAGTTTTCGCCTGTGTGTATATACACAGGCATTGCTTGCGGGTATTGTAAAATGGCCGCAAGCGCATCGAGGCGCCCCGATGCATTGCTTGCCAAGTATGAAATCTATATTTTCGTACTTCGGCAAGCTGCATATTTCTCCCAAAATGGATAAAGGTGGGCAAGCACTTCTGTGCCTTGCCCACCTTGTCTGCCACATAGCGAAACTGCCGGGCGCTGCGGGTGGCGGCGAAGCCGTTCATCTTGACCATTAACTGTGTCCGGCAGATTTGCTACTCACTTTCGGTTATGCGCTTAAATTGTAAATTCCTTTTGAATTATGTAAATTTGCCGTTGAGTAATTGAGACTGTTATGATATAATAATACCAGCAGAAATGAAAAGAGGTGTACCGTATTGGAATCGGAATTTGAAGTTATGAGAAAGAGAATACGGGAGCTTCGCGAGACTGCCGGTCTTTCTCAAAACAGACTTGGCAAGCTTGCAGGAATACAGCAGGCCAGCATCAATCGCTATGAACACGGACAGGCTGTTCCGTCACCAAAAGCGCTCCTGTGGTATGCGGAATACTTCGATGTTTCGCTGGATTACCTTTTCGGCAGAACAGACAGCCCTCACGGTATTCGGTATCCGTACAAACGAGATCATAAACCCGTTGATGAGAAAACACAGAAAGTCGTTGACCTGTGTTTTGACGAAAACTCTCCCGTCCGCGAAAAGCTGAAAGAAGCACTTGTGGGAATATTGGGAGATGCCATGTGGGAGGAAAATGAACATGAGTGATCAGAAACGAAATGAAGGAATGAAGGAAGAATTAGAAAACACCCACGCTGACGATCTGGAAGAAACTGAAGAAGTCATCGTGTTCACCAAGGAAGAATTTGAAGCACTCATGGCAGAAGAAGGTATCGACGAAGAGGAAGAAGATGCAGAAGAAATTCCTGTGTTCGCTTTCACCAATTCCGATCCGTATGCCAAGATGGAGCCCCGTCCCGATGACGCACCCAAGCGCGATGTTTCCTTTGATGAAAAGGGTAACATCGTAGTCAAAAACCCGTCAGCCTTCTGACTCCCCGAAATTAAAATCGTGGATGAGGTCGGCGGCACGGAATACACCGTAACCGGCAGCTATGAGGGAACAGAAACCCTCAATAAAAAGCTCAAACGCATTATGGAGCATAACGCTGCCAACGACAATTCCGATATCACGGAGGATAGCGAATGAAAGACGAATCCTCTTTTGATATAGATAACAAAACCAACCCTGTTCAGACAGTTGCCCCTACCAACAAGGAGGAAAACGAAATGTTAGGAGCAACAGACAAAATCACAGCACTTTATTGCAGACTGTCCGTAGAGGACACGAAAGACGACAAGAAAAAAGGCAATGAAGATCCGTCGGATTCCATTCAGCATCAACAACTCATGTTAATGCAGTATGCCAAATCCAATCGCTTCCCGAATCCCACGGTTTTCATCGATGACGGCTTCTCCGGAGTAACCTATGACCGTCCCGGCTTTCAGAAAATGATGGCTGAGATTGAAGCGGGCAATGTGAGTACAGTCATTACGAAAGACTTATCCCGCCTTGGTCGTAACTCAGCACTGACGGGACTGTACATCAACTACACATTCCCGCAGTACGGTGTTCGGTATATCGCCGTCAACGATCACTTCGACACCATCAATCCCAACAGCACCGACAGCGATATGGCAGGTATCCGCAACTGGTTCAATGAGTTTTTTGCAAAGGATACCAGCCGAAAAATCCGCGCGGTCAACAAGGCAAAGGGCGAACGTGGAGAACGGCTGACCGTGAATGTTCCCTATGGGTACAAAAGCGATCCCGATGATAAAACCAAGTGGATCATTGATGAAGAAGCGGCAGGCGTAGTCAAAAGAATCTTCTCCCTCTGTATGGAGGGCAAAGGACCAAGCCAGATCGCCGCACTGCTTGAAAAGGAAAAGGTACTGAACCCTACCGCATACAAACAGCGTGAGGGCAGAAAGACACCGCATCAGACACCGGAGAACGAGTACCGCTGGCATGAAAGTACCGTTGCTTACATTCTCGAATATATGGAGTACACCGGGTGTACGGTCAATTTCAAAACCTACACCAACTCCATTTGGGACAAGAAGCAGCGTGAGACACCGGTGGAGAACCGCAAGGTCTTCTACAACACCCATCCGGCAATCATTTCTCTGGAGGTATTCGATAAGGTGCAGGAAATCCGACAGCAGCGGCATCGCAGAACGGCAACAGGAAAGAGCAGTATGTTCTCCGGCGTGGTATTCTGTGACGACTGCAAGCAGAAACTCTACTACTCCACCACCGGCTACTTTGAGAAACGGCAGGACTTCTTCATCTGCTCCACCCATCGGGTGAACAAGGATAAGTGCAGCGGGCACTATATCCGTGAAGTTGTACTGGAACGCGAGGTCTGGAAACACGTACAGGAAGTGATCTCGGTGGTCACCCGGTATGAAGCCTATTTCCGTTCTGAGATGGAACAGAAACTCCGGTTACAGAGCGAGGAAAAGCTGCGGGTAGCAAAGAAGCGAATGGCACAGGCTGAGAAGCGTATCGGAGAACTTGATCGGTTGTTCCTCCGCAGTTATGGGGACAATGTATCGGGCAAGATCGATGATGAACGCTTTGCCATGATGAACCGAAACTACACGGAAGAACAGAAAAAACTCAAAGAAGAAGTCATCAGTCTGCATCAGGAAATTGAAGAACAGGAACGCAAGGCAGAAGATTTGGAACAGTTTATCCAGAGGGTAAAGAGAAACAGTGAGCTGACTGAACTCACGCCCTATGCGCTGCATGAACTTGTCAAGGCAGTCTATGTAGAAGCGCCAGATAAGTCCAGCGGCAAGAGAAAGCAGAAGATTCACATCTGCTATGATCTTGTAGGATTTATCCCCGTGGATATTCTCGCAAAAGCAGAACAGGCATGACCGTAATCATGCCTGTTCTATCAAAATTCATATTACTGTCTTACCAGCAGGGAGCAAAAACCCACCGTTTTTATTTCTTATTTCACCCGGGGACAGCCGGAGAGTGCCGCGCCGATCACCGGCCCGAACTGGGAACGCTCGGGAATGAGGAAGTTCATATCGAACATCTTGTTGAGCGAGTCGAAAACCTCCGGCGCGTGTTCCACGCTCGTCAGGTTGCCGGTCAGAACGATATCGCGGATGCCGTGATTGCGCGCGGCGAATATCGCCACCATACCGATCGTTTCGAACACCAGATTGATGATGCCGAGCGCGATGTCCGATTTTGTCGTGATGTCGCTCACGTTGGCAAAGTTGGAGGCGGTCATCGTATCGGAGAAGCCGGGCACGATATCCACCTTCGTCAGATCGCTGATCTTTAGATCCACGCGGCCGAGATCGCCCTCGCGTGCGAGCTCTTCGATGTGGCGGATGTCATCCATGCCGAGCATCTTTTTGGATAGACCCATGAGCGTACCGCCGCCCACACCCGTGCCGCCGAGGTACTGCGGCTCTTCGCCGCGGCGGGCGTGCACCAGTGCCGTTCCCGTGCCGAGGCTTGCGACGATCGCGCGTTCAAGGCCGGAGAGATACAGACCGCCAAGGCCGATGCACCGGAATTCCGGCATCACCTCACAGGGCAGGGAGTAGATCGGACGCTGTATGTAGGACGAGCCTACGCCCGTGATCATTACTTTTTCGATATCGGTGAGCGAAAGGCCGTTCAAATCGGTGAACTTGCCGAACGCACCGTAGATAGACGTAATGGGGTCCGTCGCACGCACGAACAAAGGCTCAATCAGGCGGCGGTCGCCGTCCGTAATGTCAAATCCGCCGATTTTGGTGGTGCTGCCGCCGACGTCAATGCCGACGATAACGCGCTTACTCATGAGAAACCTCCCGAGGGTTCAGTTTGACGTTTGTTTTCCCTATTATAGCACAACTCGCGGGGGAAAGCAACCTGTTTATAAAACCTTCGGCGGTTGGGCGTGACTTAAAGGAAAAGGTTGAAAATTTTTTGCTTTTGTGGTATACTCTGTAAAACGCACTTTTTGAACGCGAGAGCGATTCTTGGGAGGAACGTATGGATGCGAACAGGCAGATTTTAGCGGGGAAAAAACTTTTTATTTTCGATATGGACGGCACGGTCTACCTCGGGGGAATCCCGTTTGATTTCGCGATCCGTTTCATCAAAAATCTGCGGGCGAACGGACAGCGCGTTCTGTTCTTCACGAACAACGCCTCCCACTCAAAGGAGTTCTATTATGAAAAGCTCACCCGCCTCGGCTTTGCGCCCATGGAGGGCGAGATTATGACTTCGGGCGACGTTACCGCCGCTTTTCTCACGCGCAATCGGGCGGGAAAATCGGTGTATCTTCTCGGGACGGGAGAGCTTTGGGACGAGTTCACGCTTGCCGGCGTTCCCATGATCTCGGACAGAGAGGGAAAACTTGTTGACAAGGGTGCTAAAGCGGATATCGTCGTTACGAGCTTTGATACTACTCTCACGTATGAAAAACTGACGCTTGCCTGCGATTTCATACGGGGCGGCGCGGAGTATCTTTCCACTCACCCCGATTACAACTGCCCTACGGAGACCGGATTTATCCCCGACAGCGGTGCGATCGCCGCCGCCGTTACCGCATCCACGGGCGCGGTGCCTACCTATTTCGGCAAGCCCTATCCGGAGACTGCCCGGATGATCTCGGAGATCACGGGCGTGGAGCGCTCGGATATGTGCATCTTCGGCGATCGGCTGTATACGGATATCGCTACGGGCAAAAAACACGGCATTACCGCAGTATTGGTTCTCACGGGTGAGAGCACTCTTTGTGACGTCGATGCGGCAGCGGAGGATATGCGTCCCGATATGATTTTCGAGAGCCTCGGCGAGGTCGACGAGCTTCTTTTCGGCTGATCTTACGGGAGAATATCGGAAACGGTGAGCGTACATTTGCCGCCGCTCACAATGTCGGCGATGGCGATCGCCGCGAGCGCGCCTGCGCGCTTAGCCTCGGTGAGCGTGTTGCCGCACGAGCCCACCTCAAGAAGAAGCGATCCCTTCGTGTACTGCTGATTGAATCCCGCTCCGCGCAGATTTACGGTGCGGGCAAACCGATCTGCACGTCCCATAAGATTCTCTTGAATCTTGAGAGCAAAACTGAGATTTTTCGTCCAATCGGGGTGATTCGCCCCTTTGAAATCCGTCCCGACAACGGTCATGAACTGTGCGGTGTCTTTGCCGTTAACCGTTGTAATGGGGCGGATTTTCGTCATGTCTGTACGGATTATGGAATCGCGGTGTACGTCAAGCACGATCTGTATGGAGGGGTACTCCTTTATGTATTCGCGGATCGCTGCCGCCGCGCGGCTGTACGAATCGCGGTACGAGTCTTTGTCGAACATTTCCGTTACGTGGATGACGGGGATACCGGCACGCTCGAATGTTTCTGCCATGACCGCGCCCACCGCTACGATGTTTTGTGAAACGTCGTCCGAGCGGAACGAATCCGACGTGGTGTACGTATCCGCCCCCTCGGGGGAGAATGCCTCCGTGCCGTGCGTGTGAAGGATGAGGACGTAAGGTTCGTCGGGACCGTATTTTTTCATATGCTCAGTGAGATCGGGAAAGGGAAGGGCGGATGACAGAAGTGCCTCGGTGTCAGGCTCGTACGTCGTTTCGTTCAGAAGTGCGTGGAGATCTTTGCCGCCGATGTCTGCCGCCTGTATCGGATACCGTACCGTCTGTACATTTTCGTTCGTTTCACCGTCCGCACTCTCTGACGGAGGGATTGTATCCGACTCGTCGGGAACGTCGGTTGAGGGGAAGCGCTGGGGCGGGTTTTCTTTTTGCGCGGTTATTGTTCCGAGCCCGAAGAGAGCGAAATTCCCAAGGCGGAGGACGATCCCCTCCATGCTCGTCCGCTGGGCGTACGTTGCTGTGTTGATCCCGCCGATCGCCGCCGAAAACACGCAGAAAAACGCGCACGCAAAAGAAAGGATCCGATGCCGGATCGGTGTTCCCTTCCTCTTTGCGGGCGGCGTGTAGAGGACGAGTCGGCGCTCCGTTTCGTTGATCGGACCGCGGTACGGTTTTTCCGTGTTGCCGAGATGTGTTTTCGTCATGCCGTGCTCCTTTTTCGCTCCTGTTTTTGATCCATATATATGCGAAAACGGACGGGAGTATGCGCTACGTCAGCGCCGGTGTGAGGACGCGGTTGATTGCCGCCGCCAGAAGGGCGGACGAGGCGTCGGCGATCAGATCGCTCTCGCGCGGAGAAACGATATAACTGCGTCCTTCCTCCAGTACGCGGACGAGCTCGTCCGAGGGGGAATCAATATCGGCTTTTCTGAGCGCATCAAAGACGAGCGTGGCGGAATCGACCGCCGTCGGCACGCCGATCGCGATGACGGGAACGCCTGCGTTTTCTTTCGTGACGGCGGTGCGCCGTATACCGATGCCCGATCCCGGGCGGATCCCCGTGTCCGTAATCTGCACAGTAGTGCCGAGCCGCACCGTTGATCGTGCCGCCAATGCGTCCACGGCGATGATCGCATTGGCTTTTACCGCTTTTGCCGTGTCTCTGATGATCGCCGCGGCTTCTATGCCCGTCTGCCCGACGACGCCGGGTGCGATCGCGGAGACACGGGCGCATCCGAGGAGCGACGGCAAAGAATCCGTGTCCGCGGCGTGATTCGTTACCGTGACTCGATCAACCGTTCGGGGGCCGATCGAATCCGACGTAATAAAACGGTTGCCGAGCCCCGCGACGAGAACGGCAGTGTGTGTTCCCGGTGCTTCGCCCGTGGATTCTGTGAGAAAGTCAAAGAGCAGTGCGGCTATCGCCTCGGCGGCGCGTGCCGATTCTTTTTTATCCATCAGCCAGATCTTATCGAGATGGAGCGTTGCGTATCTGCCGGCGGGGCGTCCGGAGGCGCTCTCCCCCTCGCCGGGCGAGACGATCGCTTCTTCGGCTTCGATGCCGGCGTATCTTTTCTTTTTCAGCCGTACGCCTTTTTGGGAGGCGTTATCGGGCATCTCACAGGCAAGATCGGTTCTTTCGTATCCGTTCATTTTTCTACCTCGTTCGGACGGTGGATTTCTTTTTCATTATCTCTGCTTTTTCTGCCGATATGCATAAAGAAAGGAAAGATCCCGACGGCAAGTATCGCACCGGTGGGAAAAGGCGTGGATTTCTGTTAAATTTGCCAAAAAAAACGCCTCAATATTGTGCATCTGTCCGAAAGTTTTGTACGGATTGCAATAGGTTGTTGATTATCTCTTGTAAAGGTGCTATAATATAACGAGTAATCGGCATTTTTATGTTTGCCGCGAAGTATCGCATAAAACCACGAGGAGGATATATCCATACCATGAAAAGAGTTTTATCCCTGATGATCTGCGCCGTTATGCTTCTGGGCGCTCTGGCCGGCTGTACCACGATCGAAGAAGGCACCAAGGGCATGATCATCGATGTCTATATGACCCGCGAAATGGTTGATTTCGACCCGGCGCTTCATTTTAATGATGACGCAATGGTTCAGGTGTTCGACCTCATCTTCGAAGGCCTCACTGATCTTGACGAGAACGGTAAGTGGAAAAAGGCCCTCATGAAGGAGTACGAGCTTCTCGGCAATGATGACGATGGCTGGTACATGCTCATCACGCTCAAAAATACCAAGTGGACGGACGGACGTACCGTACAGGCCGCCGACTTCGTTTACGCGTGGAAGCGCATTCTGAACGCTACGTTCAAAAGCGAAGCCGCAGCACTTCTTTACGATATCACGAATGCACGCGACGTGAAGATGGGCGACGTTTCCATTGATGACGTCGGCATCTCTGCCGTTGACGTATACGTCCTTCAGGTGAACTTCGATAAGAAACCGGATGTAGATCGGTTCTTCACCGCTGTGTCTTCTCCCGCACTCGTTCCGCTCCGCGAGGATATTGTGGAGCGCGACGCACATTGGGCAAAGCAGGCTTCCGGTATTGTAACGAACGGCCCGTTCGCGATCAAGAGCCTCACCAAGGGCGAGGTGATGCGTCTCGAACGCTCCGGTTACTACTATCTGGACGATGAGAAGAACGAGGCTCTTGACAAGTACGTAATCCCGTACCGCCTCGTAACGAATTATTCTTACGGTGACGCCGCAGCACAGCTTGAGAAATTTGAGGCAGGCGAACTCTTCTACCTCGACGAGATTCCGCTCGCTTTTCGCGAACAGTATAAGAACGAAGCCGTTATCACCGATGAGTTGGCAACGCACACTTATTATTTCAACACGAACAACAAGCTTTTCTCCGACGCTCGCGTCCGCCGCGCGCTGTCCATGGCGATCGACAGAAACGAGATCGTGAAGATCGTTACATACGCGAAGGCCGCAACCGGTCTTATTCCGTATAACGCATTCGAAACGTCTGTCGGCACGTCCTTCCGTGAAATCGGCGGCGACGTGATTGCCGCTGCCGCTGACGTGGCGGGTGCCAAGGCACTTCTCGGCGAGGCCGGTGTAAAGGGCGGATCCTTCACTATCACCGTTCGCAACGATGAGGCAGATCTTGCCGTTGCCGCTTACGTAAAGGGTGTCTGGGAATCTCTCGGCTTTAAGGTTACCGTCGAGGAGGTTGCTCCCGCAAAGATAAAGGGCACCGATAAGAATATTTACAGCGAAGCTATTACAGAGCGTTATCAGTCCGGTGATTTTGACGTGATCGCGCTGGATCTGCAGATGCTGGCTCCCGACGCGTTCGTGGCTCTCGCTCCCTTTGCCGCTGAATTCTCCGGTAACGGTGTGAATATGGATTCCTCCACGTACGACGTATACGGCCACGCTACCGGCTACAAGAACGACGCATACGACGCACTCATCGAGAAGGCATATGCCGCAGCGAATGCCGCTGACCGCGCTGCTGCTCTCCACGAGGCAGAAACTATGCTCATGGCTGATATGCCCGTTATGCCGCTCATCTTCCTTCAGGATGCGTTCCTTATTCACGACGATCTGTCCGGATACGGTTCCTCCTACTACGCAAGCCGCGAATTCAAGCAGATGAAACTGAAGAACTACACCGCGTATCTTCCCGAGGAAGACTGATCGGTTCTCTTACACTTAACAATTAAACCACCGCGTGTTTTCAATCGGGAGGTAGAAATACCTCCCGGTTTTTGCCCTCGATGCCTTTGGAAAGGAGAATGTCTATGCCTGCTCCCTTGCGCGATAAAAACGAAATTAAAATATTTATTCTGTTTTTGCTCGATAAAATCGGGTATCCGCTCGATTACAATACGATCGGCTCGATCGTCGTACAGGATGGGATCGTCCGCTTTTTTGATTTCGCGGATTGCTTTTTTCAGCTCCTTGATGCCGGTCATATCGCCCGCGCGAGCGAGGATGTCGCACAACTCCATTTATCCGAGGATGCTGACGGGGAAGAACAGTTTGAGATCACGGATACCGGCCGCGAGGTCGCGCACGTGCTCGGCGAGAACCTCATGATCACCGTGCGCGAGCAAGGTGAGCGCAGTGCACTCAGACACCTTTCCTTGAAAAGGCTCGGCGCGGCGGTCGATCAGAACTATGATTCTTTGGGCGAAGGCTTTATGTATCACTGTTCGATCAAGGACAAAGACGGAAAGGTTCTCGGTGTGGATCTCCGCGTGGATGACCGCCGCCGGCTTGAGCGGATCACGAAGAATTTTGCGGACAGACCGGAGATCATTTACCGCGGAATACTGGCGCTTCTCACGGGAGACGTGAATTACATTTTTGAATAAAAATGAAAAAGAATGTTGAAAAAGTGAAAATTTCTCCGAAAAATTCCCATTCTATCGCCCAAAATATATACAAAATGAAAAAACTTTTCGTTAACTATTGACAAATTTGTGATTTATGATATAATGTATTCATAAATCTGTAAAGATTTAAGGTGGGCGTTTTTGACTAAAGAAATCCACGACCTCCTCACGGCTGTGGCGTGCGGAGACGAAAATGCTTTCAGCAGTCTTACCGAACAGTACGCCCCGCTCATTCGTTCGATGAGCGAGCGGTTTATTGATTCCTTTAAAGATACGGCGGACATTTCCGCGATTTCCGTGCAGGATTTGGAGCAGGAAGCTCGTTTGGCGCTGTATCGCGCCGCGGCATCGTACGATGCACGGCAGAGTGATGTTACGTTCGGTTTGTATGCGAAAATATGTATCCGCAATTCCCTTATCTCCCTTTTGCGGAAATCCGCATCGGCGGCGCGTTCGAAAAGCAAAAGCGAATCAAACGCCGCGCGCGGCGGGGTAGGAGATCCGCTCTCGGAGCTTGTATCCCAAACGGAGGCTGCGGCTTTGACCGCACGCATTCGAAGTGCCCTTTCGCCTTACGAAAATTCCATATTTGAGCAGTATACCAGCGGCAGGTCCGTGAAATGCATCTCTGGAAACGTTGGAAAGACGGAAAAATCCGTCAGCAACGCATTGTACCGGATTCGCGTTAAGATTAAAGGCTTGCTTTCTAACTGACTCCCCCGATATTAGTGTGCCCGATCTTCGTGCGCATTTCAATATGTAAGCCCGAATAGCTTAATGCAAGAGCGTTGTAATCCAAAGGTGACGGTTGAACTCCGTCGAGGGCAAAAATTTTATCCTTTTATTTTAAGCGAGGTTTTAAACATGTACCAGGACAAGACACTGACGTGCAAAGAGTGCGGCAACGAATTTGTATTCACCGCAGGTGAGCAGGAATTCTACGCAGAGAAGGGCTTTCAGAACGAGCCCCAGCGCTGCAAGAATTGCCGCGACGCTCGTAAGAACGCCAGCAAGGCGCAGAGAGAGATGTTCACCACTGTTTGCGCAAGATGCGGTAAGGAAGCAAAAGTTCCTTTCCAGCCCAGCAATGACAGACCGGTTTACTGCAGCGAGTGCTTTGCAGCAATTAAGGAGCAGCAGTAATTTTTCTGCTGTTCTTTAAGAACCATTGTCACGGTGTATTGAAGGAGATGCGAATGATCGCATCTCCTTTTTCCGTTTTCAGGGGTAAACGAGGCAAGAATTTCTCGTTTTGGAGACAATTTTCGGCATAAAAAAATAAAATGGTATATACAAATCGGAAAAGATATGTTATAATAGTCAGAGAATGTATCCTTATGCCTAAATCGGAAAGGACCGGCGTCAGCCGGGTGAAAAAATGGCTTATAATTCCGAAAAAGGCCGCGCGGGCGGCTATTCGAAAAAAACGTATGATAAACGCGGCGGAGCCCGATTCGGAAACGACCGTCGGGGATCGAGACCAACGGGTGAGACAGGGAAGGAAACGGTCCTGCCCGAGAACATCGTCTGCGGCCGAAATTCCGTCAGAGAGCTCCTCAAATCTGAGCGGTCGATAGACAAAATCTTCGTCCGTGCCGGCGACAGAGAAGGATCTATCACCGTCATCGTGGCGGAGGCAATCCGTCTCGGCGTTCCGGTGATCGAGGTTGATTCGCAGAAGCTCGATAATATGACGATGGGCGCGCATCATCAGGGCGTCGTTGCCATGGCGGCGGAAAAACAGTACGTTACCGTCGAGGAAATCGTAAATATCGCGCGCGAGCGCGGAGAAAAACCGCTCATCGTGATCGCGGACGGTATCGAGGACCCACACAATCTGGGTGCCATGATCCGCTGTGCCGAGTGTGCCGGTGCGCACGGTATTATTCTGCCCAAGCGCCGCGCGGTCGGACTGACCCCTGTCGTAACGAACGCATCCGCGGGTGCTCTTGAGCATATGGCGATCGCCAAAGTGCAGAACATTGCGGCTACTATCGAAGAACTCAAAGAGATGGGGCTGTGGATTTTCACCGCCGAGGCGGGTGGTGCGCCGTACTACGAAACGGACTGGAACGTCGGTGCCGCTGTCGTCTTCGGCAGTGAAGGCGAGGGCGTCAGCCGGCTCGTACGCGACCGCAGTGATTTTATTGTATCCATTCCGATGTACGGAAAGGTGAACTCTTTGAACGTCTCGACCGCTGCTTCCGTCATCCTTTGCCATGCGGCACGGATGCAGCGCTTATAATCCACTTTTTGGATGATAAAACAAAATTTTGAGGATTGGATGTGTTGGCTATGAGTACAGAATTCAATTCCGCACAGAACAAAAATCGCCGTGAGGAAGCCGGCAACGACAGCGAACTGAATATTCAGGATCTTTTGGAAAAGTATCTTCCGGAGTATGCGGATGAAGAACCTTTGAAAAAAGAGATCGCCGAAACCGAAGAGTACGAGGAAGTACCCACCGAGGATGCGGACGAGGAGGCCTTTGAAGAGGTCGAGGAGAAAAAATCCTTCTCGAATCTTTTTGCCCGTCTTCGCCGTCAGGTCGAGGAGGATGATGACGATATCATTGCTCCCGACAGCGCGATTTTTGACGAGATTTCCGAGGAAATGACGGACGAAGCGGAGGAGGAATCCCCCGAAGAATCCGAGGAAACGGCAGACGAAGCCGAAGACAAAAACCTGTTCTTTGAGTGGCAGGCGGAGACGCTCTCCCGGGTGAATGAAGACGCTGAGGAAGAAGCGGACGAGGAAGAGTTGCCGCAAGAACTCGAAGAGTTCGAGGAATCTGACGAAGCGGATGCCGAAAAGCAAGAGGCTTTTGAGGATGCCATCGACGACACGGATATAAATCTCATGGTCGCGCTCGGTCTTGAGGAACAGCTTGATGACAGAATGGGTGCGGGCACGGCAGACGAAGCCGCCGCACGGATGGATGCCGCACAGCGCGAGTTTGATACGCAGCAGCGCCGTCAGCAGGAGTTCGAGTATACCGACCGCTCCCAGACGCCGCAGATCGCCGCCGCGTATAAGTTTTCGCTCGGCTCTTTGAAAATCAAGATGATCGCCGCCGCGATTCTGACCGCGCTTTTGTTCTTCTATGAGAACATCACGATTTTCGGCGTGCAGTTTGCCGGCGCGCTCGATCCCGCTGTATATCCGGTTGTCTACATTATGATGAGCCTGCAGCTCTTGCTTCTCACCTTGGCGGCTGCATACGAGCAGATTTTTACCGGATTTACCAATCTGTTCACATTACGTCCCACGCCGGAGAGCGCGCTGTCCGTTCTTTCCGTTATTTCGGTACTCTATTCCGGCGGCCTTGCCTTTACGGCTGAGGTTGGAATAGAGCCGGTTCTCTACAATTTCCCCGTGGCACTTGCGGCGTTTATGACGCTTCTGTACGCTTACTTCAATACGAAGCGTGAAGTATTCAGCTTCAACGTTATCTCGTCCAAGCGTCCCAAGTACGTGTTCAACCGTATCGCACCGAGCGAGGGCGTTTCGGAGAGCCGTGCATTCGGTGCAACGGATGAGGAAAGCCCCGACGTTCTTCGTATCACGAGCACGGAGTTCGTGGACGGTTATTTCGACCGTACCGGTGCCGTCCTCCATACGACCCGCGTGTACGTGGGCGCGATCCTGTCCGCCGTGGCCGCCGCCGCCGTTCTTATTGCCGTGTTCGCACGCATCGGCGGATCGACCGGTAAAGACGCGATCACCGCAGCGTATCTTGCATTCGTTGCCGGTGTGCCGCTGTCTATGTTCTTTACATACAGTTATCCGTTCTACAAAGCGAACCGCGAAGCGTACGATTGCGACAGCACGATCGTCGGCGAGTGTTCTCTCGACGAATATGCCGGTGCGTCGATCGTTTCGTTCGATGACAAAAATGTATTCCCTTCGTACAGCGTAAAGGTGCAGAACATCAAGATCTACAATAATAATCGGATCGACCGCGTTCTGTACTACGCCGCCAGCTCCTTCTCCGCGGCAGGCGGACCTCTCGCGGACGTGTTTGAACTCGCAACGGTTGAAATGGGCCGTTCCGAGGACGTGGAAGTCCACGCCGCCGAGGCCGGTTATCTCGAAACCGTGGTGGACGGCCGTCGGATTCTGTTCGGCAGATCCGACGTTCTGACCGAGCTCGGTTACGATATCCCCCTGGAGACGGTGGAGGAGGACTCCTACGTGCAGGGCGATCTCAGCATTCTCTATATGCTCCGCGACGGCGATCTCATCGCGAAGATGTACGTTCGCTACGTAATGGATCCCGATTTTGAATTTATCCTCCGTCAGTTTGCCCGCGGCGGCACGTGCGTTTGCGTAAAGACGCTCGATCCGAATATTGATGAAGAAATGATTTTCTCGAAAGTGCGCGGTAAGAAGTATCCTCTCAAGATCGTCCGCAACACGGAGAATGAGGAGACCGTCGAGCGCATGAACTCCGGTATCGTTACCCGCGGAACGACGAAATCGCTTCTGCAGGTCGTATCGTACTGCGATATGGTTCTGAGCGTAAAGAACACGAATCTCGTCGTCAGTATCGTATCCGCTGTTGTAAGTTTGGCAATACTGGTGATTGTTACCATGTCCCGGAATCTGGGTGCTCTCAGCTCCTGGATGGTAGCGGTGAATCACCTGTTCTGGATGATCCCCGCCATGCTTACCGCAAAACTGTTTATTAAATAAACCTAAGCGCTTTTTGTGGGAGAGGGAGGAGTCAAAGCCTCCCTCTTTTCTCACAACGTCAGCGTTGAAAGGAATTGTTATGAGAGATGACATTCGCCCTTTTTTAGGGAAGATGGAAAAGCCCGGCCGCTACACCGGCGGCGAACCCGGCTCCGTATATAAGGATTCAGCGAGCGTAAAGCTCCGCGTTGCGTTCTGCTTTCCCGATACGTACGAGATCGGTATGTCCAATCTGGGCATGCGGATTCTTTGTGAGGCGCTGAACGGAGTGGACGGCGTCTGGTGCGAGCGTGTGTACGCGCCGTGGATCGACATGGAAAAAGAGATGCGCACGCGCAAAATTTCCTTGTTTACCCACGAAAGCGGGGATAGCGTCGGTGATTTCGATATTGCCGCGTTCACGCTCCAGTATGAGATGTGCTATACCACCGTTCTCAATATGATGGATCTTGCGGGTATCCCGCTTCGTGCCGATACACGTTCGGAGGATGCGCCGATCATCTTAGCCGGCGGACCGTGTGCGTACAATCCCGAGCCGATGGCACCGTTTGTCGATATTTTCTCGATCGGCGAGGGTGAGGAGGCACTCCCCGAGCTTGCGCGGCTGTATATTTCCATGAAGGAAAACGGTACGTATACGAAAGCAGCGTTTTTGCGGGAAGCATCGCATCTCGAGGGCTTTTACGTACCGTCTCTCTACGACGTATCGTGGCACGAGGACGGCACGATCAAAGCGATCACGCCGAAATACCCCGACGTTCCCGCGCGAGTAATAAAGCGCATCGTCAAGGACGTGGATCACACCGTCGTACCTACGGCACCCGTGATGCCGCTCATTGAAACGGTGCAGGATCGCGTAACGCTCGAAGTATACCGCGGATGCGTGCGCGGATGCCGCTTCTGTCAGGCGGGATTTATCTCCCGTCCCGTCAGAGAAAAATCCGTGCCCGTTCTCTGTGATCTCGCCCGTGCGACGGTTGAGAACACGGGCTACGACGAGATCTCGCTCATGTCGCTCTCGATCAGCGATTATACCGATATTGCATCTCTCACCGACGCGCTTCTCCAATGGACGAACGATCGGCAGATCAATCTGTCGCTCCCGTCGCTGCGCGCGGACAGTTTCACGAAGGAACTGATGGAGAAGATCTCCTCCGTCCGTACGTCCACGCTTACGTTTGCCCCCGAGGCGGGCACACAGCGTCTGCGCGACGTGATCAATAAAAACGTAACGGAAGAGGAGATCCTGAACGCCTGCCACATTGCGTTTGCGGCGGGGAAGAATCAGGTGAAACTCTATTTTATGACGGGGCTTCCCGGGGAAACCGAGGAGGATCTTGCCGGTATCGCCGATCTTGCGAAGCACGTTATAGACGAATTCTATAAGATCCCCGAAAGGAACCGTGCCCGTCCGCCACAGGTAACGATCTCGGCCGCTTGCTTTATCCCGAAGCCGATGACGCCGTTCCAGTGGGAGGGGCAGGATACAATGGAGAGCCTTTCGGAAAAGCAGAAATTCATCCGTTCGAGAATCACCGATCGGAAGATCCGCTTCAACTATCACGACGCGTCCACGTCGCATATCGAGGCAGTTTTCGCCCGCGGCGACCGCCGCCTGGCGGATGCACTCGAACTCGCACAGCGGGATGGCATGCGCTTTGACGCGTGGGAGGAGTTTTTCGATTACGAAAAATGGCTCGACGTGTTCCGCCGTGCCGGCATCAATCCCGCGTTTTACGCTAACCGCTCTATTCCCGACGACGAAATTCTGCCGTGGGATATGATCGACTGCGGCGTGTCGAAAGCGTTCCTTTTGAAGGAGCGCCATAAATCCATGGCGGGTACGCCCACGCCCGGCTGCCACGATCAGTGCTCCGGATGCGGCGTGAATACGCTTATCGATGCCGAAAAATGCACTTGGTGTCCGGGCGGCAAAATGCGCCCCGCGGGTGCTTCTCAACCGATGAAACAAGCCGCTGCAGAAACTTTTGCATCTGTCGAAAATAGAACTGCACCTCAGCCCGAGACGTCCCAAAAGATCGAATACAGACCGATCCGCGTGCGCTTTGCAAAAGAGGATCCCGCGCTCTATATCGGACATCTCGATCTTGCGCGCATTATGTCGCATATCGTAACGAGATCCGCCTTGCCTGTCTATTACAGCGAGGGCTACAATCCCCGCCCGAAGCTTGTGTTTGCGTCGCCCTTGTCCGTCGGCACGGGCGGTGCCCGCGAGGTGATGGATCTGCGCATCCGTACCGATCTTCCGAATGAAGAAGTGCTCGCCCGCATGCGTGCCGCCGCGCCCGCCGGCGTTCGGATTATTGACGTGTACGATCGCACGACCAAACTTACCGATATCGCGTGGGCGGAGGCGTCCATGGTGATCCATTCGCCGAGGTGCGCCAATTCGTACGCCGCGTGGATCAACGACCGATTCACCCGTCCCGTCGTGATGCTCAAAAAATCCAAAAGCGGTGAGAAAGAGGTTGATATCACGGGACTCATCCGTGTCCTCACCGCCGCATATGATGCGGGAACGAATACGATCCGGATCGATGCCGTAACGGCAAACAGTGCGCAAAGTTACCTCAATCCGTCGTATATTTTGGACGCGATCGCGCGCGAAACCGATCTTGTAACCGAGGACACCTGGTACGAGATTACGAGAGAGAAACTGCTCTGTGAGGATCTCACGGAGTTTATTTGAACAAAAAAACGCTGTTCGTGAGAACAGCGTTTTTATTTTATTCCCCGCACGCCCTTGTTGATCTCCGCACCAATGAGAAAAATGATCATACAAAAGTAGAGCCACAGCATCCATACGATAAGCAGTGCGAGGCCGCCGTACAGATAGGATGCACGGGGGAAAAGGCGGACGTAGAGCGAGTAGAGATACGAAAAGAGCATCCAGCCGGCGGCGGACAAAACGGCACCGGGGAGAACGGGCGCGCCTTTTAAGATCACCCGATGCTCAAGGGTGAAAAATCCCGTAAGCCCGAAGAAAACGAACAAACCACGGGCGCCGAGAATCGCTTCGATCGGTTTTTCGAGTGCAGGGAGGATCGACATGATCCCGTCGGCAATCTGGGCGCCGAATACGAGGAGGATGAGCGAGGAAAAAATGAGAAAAATGAGTGCCACGGTATAGGAGAGCGAGCGGAGAATATCGCGAAAAAATCCACGGCTCACGTTGACTCCGTAGACGCCCGCGAGCCCCCGTTCGAGAGACGCCATACCGCGCGAGGCACTCCAAAGGGCGGTTGCCGCCGAGACAGACAAAAGGGAGATTCCGCCAATCTCGGTGAGTTCACCGGCGATCAGTGTGAACGTATCGCGAAGGGTGTCGGGGAAAACGCCCTCAAGGAGCGAGACGATCGCCTCTCCCGACGAGCGAAAGAGGAATCTACTTACGGTAATGAGAAGCATAAGGAAGGGCACGGATGCCAAAACTAAAAAGAACGATGCCTGTGCTGCGTATACCGTGATCATATCCCGCCTGAAAACGGCGGCCCAGCGCTTCACGAGAAGCACAACGCACCGCGGGCTTAGAATTTTTGATTTTTTCGGCCGCGACACAGGCGATCTCCCCCATTCTATTTTTATCGGTGATTTAGTGTATGCCAAAGGGGGAGGAATCATTCCGCCGCCTTGACAGAAACTCCATAAATTGTTACAATAATGATAGAAAAATCGCGTACCGCTAAGGCGGGAAAGGACAGAATATGTTTAAAGTAGGATGCCATATTTCGATCGCGGGCGGCTACGAGGCTATGGGGCGTGACGCCCTCTACGCCGGTGCCAATACTTTTCAGTATTTTACGAGAAACCCCCGAGGGAGTAAATCGAAAACGCCCTCTCCCGACGATATAGAAGCGCTCCGCCGTCTGATGGATGAAAACGGCTTTTTCCCCGCGCTCGCGCACGCGCCTTACACGTATAATCCGTGTGCGAAGGATCCGCATATCAGACAGTATACCGCGGAGGCGATGGCGGATGAGCTCCGCCTTTTAGAGTACCTGCCCGGATCGCTTTATAACTTTCACCCGGGCTGCCACGTGGGACAGGGAGTGGAGGCAGGCATCGTTATGATCGCCGATATGCTCAATGCAATCATGACGCCCGCGCAGTCGACCACCGTTCTTCTCGAAACGATGGCGGGCAAGGGTACGGAGATCGGCGGACGTTTTGAAGAGCTCCGTGCGATTCTCGATCTTCTCACGCCCGAGATCGCCCCGAAGGTGGGCGTCTGCCTTGACACCTGCCACATCCACGACGGCGGATACGATATCGCCGGTGATACGGATGCCGTTTTGGCTGAGTTTGATCGGGTGGTGGGACTTGACCGTCTCTATGCGATCCACTTAAACGACAGCAAAAATCCGCTCGGTGCGCATAAGGATCGCCACGAGAAAATCGGCGAGGGATCTTTGACGCTCGACGGGATCCGTCGGATCATCAATCATCCCGCTTTGAGAGATAAGCCGTTTTATCTCGAAACACCGTGCAATCTCGACGGATACAAAAAGGAGATCGCGCTTCTCAAATCCGAGAGGGAGGATGCCTGATGCCGAACGCCCAAAGAATCGCGGACCTATGTATGCTGGAACTGACAGATACGGAGGAGAATGCGCTCCGTGCCGATATAAAAAAGATCCTCATTATGGACAGAAAAATGTCCAAGGAACATTTGGGGGCAGTTTCATCGAGCGCGGTGTCTGCCGATGCACTTCGCCCCGATGAGGCGATGCCGTATCACGATGCCGTTTCGCTTCTTTCGCTTTCGGGAAAAGAACGGGACGGATATATTACCGTACCCCGCACGGTGGGAGGGACCGTATGATTACGAAAACCGCCGAGGCGCTCCGAAGGGGTGAGACGACCGCACGGGCGCTCACCGAGGCGGCTCTTGCTCGCATCCGTGAGCGCGGAGAGGAAACGAACGCGTTTATCACCGTTTTGGACGAGTACGCGCTTTCAGCCGCCGATCGGGTGGACGAGAGGATCAAAGCGGGAGATGCATCGCTTCTGTGCGGCATACCCGCCGCTTTGAAGGATAATATTCTGACCGAAGGCATACCGACTACGGCGGCGTCTCTTATGCTTTCGGGTTTTTCAGCACCTTTTTCTGCCGCCGCGTGGGAGGGCATTTCGGCTGCTGGCGGCGTTCTTGTCGGCAAGACGAATCTTGACGAATTTGCCATGGGTTCGTTCGGCGAGACGTCCGCGTTCGGTCCTGTCCGCAATCCCTTGTCACCGTCGCATTCTGCAGGCGGTAGCTCGAGCGGCAGTGCCGCCGCCGTCGCCGACGGGCAGGCGATGTTCGCTCTCGGCTCGGACACCGGCGGAAGCGTACGCGTGCCCGCCGCGTTTTGCGGTGTGGTGGGACTGAAGCCCACGTACGGCCGCATTTCCAGAAGAGGCCTTATTGCTTTTGCGTCCTCACTCGATACGGTGGGTATTCTTACGAGAACGGTGCGTGATGCGGCGATCGTGCTCGATGCCGCCGCCGTGCCCGATGCGGGCGATATGACGATGATCCCCCGTGAGGATACCCTTTTGGATTGGCTCTCTGCCATGGAGAGGGGAGTTCGCGACATTCGTGTCGGCGTAGTTCGAAATCTGCCGCTTCTTGCACCCGAGGTGAAAGAGGCATACGAAAGATCTATATCCGTTATGGAGGCACACGGGGCAAAAATCACCGAGGTTACGATCCCCGCGCCGGACGACGCGTACACGGCGTACTATATCATCGCCGCGTCGGAGGCATCGTCGAATCTTGCGCGGTACGACGGCATCCGCTACGGCACGTCCGAGAACGGATCGACTTACACCGAGGGGATACTGGCGGCACGCCGCCGGTTTGGCGCGGAAATAAAGCGCCGTCTTCTCGCGGGTACGTTTGCCCTTTCTTTTGACGGACGGGCGGATTATTATGAGAAAGCCTGCCGTCTCCGCCGTGAGATTACGTCTGATCTTAACGCACAGTTTGCGCGTGCGGACGTGCTCCTTCTTCCCACCGTTCCGCATACGGCTACGCGCCTGTTTGAGACGGTGGATGACGGACTTCCGTACCAAACGGCGGATTGCCTTTGTACTGCGGCATCGCTCGCGGGCCTTCCTGCCGTCAGCGTTCCTTTGAGACGGGCGGGGGAGATGCCCGTCGGTATCGAGATTATCGCACCCTTTATGCGGGAGGATCTCTTGTTTGCCGCCGCCCGAGCGCTTGAGGAGGGAGTTTCCGATGACTGATCTTACAAAGTATGAAATGATCGTGGGGCTCGAGGTGCACGCGGAGCTCTTGACGGTGACGAAGATATTCTGCTCGTGCAGTGCCTCTTACGGCGCGGCCGCGAACACGCAGATCTGCCCCATTTGTATGGGGCTGCCCGGCACGATGCCGCGTCTTAATAAAAACGCCGTATGGCTCGGGATCCGAGCGGGACTCGTTACGGATTCTCTGATCGCACGGCGCACCCACTTTGACAGAAAAAACTATTTTTATCCCGATCTGCCGAAAGGATACCAGATCACCCAATACGACGAGCCTCTCTGCCGCGGCGGTTTTATCACCGTCGATACAGAGTCCGGTGAGAGAAGGATCGGCATCAACCGCATCCATCTTGAAGAAGATGCGGGGAAACTCCTCCACGAGGGTACGGTTACGAAAGTCGATTACAACCGCGCGGGCGTACCGCTTATCGAGATCGTGTCCGAGCCGGATATCCGCTCTGCCGATGAGGCGAAGGCGTATCTTTCGACGCTTCGTGAACGGCTCGTCTTCGCCGGTGTCTCGGACTGCAAAATGAACGAGGGTTCTATGCGGTGTGACGTGAATCTGTCCGTCCGCCGCCTGGGCGACAGCGCGTACGGTACGCGTACGGAGATCAAAAACGTCAATTCCATAGCCTTCGTTGGGAAGGCGATCGCGTACGAATTTAAAAGGCAGGCGGAGATTCTCGAAGTGGGCGGAAAAATCGTGCCCGAAACGCGCCGCTACGACGAGGCGAGCGGAGAGACCGTTCTCATGCGGAAAAAGGAATCTGCCGCCGATTATCGGTATCTGAGAGAACCGGATATTCCGGACATTATGATCACGGAGGGAGAGATCGAGGCGATCCGAGGGGAAATTCCTCCGATGCCCGATGTGCTCCGTGCGCAGTTTGTTGCCCATGGCATCAAACCGGATGCCGCTTACCGCCTCGCAGAAACGCCTGCCGTCGCCGCATATTTTTCGGCTGTGCTCAAAAAAACCGAAAACCCGACCGTCGCCGCAAATCTTCTCATCGGTGAGATCTTCCCCGAGGGGGACAGTGCGCCGCGCTTGCCTGCCGCCGCCCTCGCTCGTATTGCCGATCTTGTGGGAAAAAAGAAGATCACCGCCGCCTCGGCGAGAAGGCTCACGCATCTTTGTGGCGAGGACGATCCCGATACGGTGGCTGAGCGTGAGCGAATGCTCGTCATCACCGACGAAGCGACGATTGAAGCACTCGCGAAAGAAGCGATTCACCGGAATCCGGACGTTATCGCCGAGATCCGCGCGGGTAAGGAGAAAGCCAAAGAGGTGCTCGTCGGTGCAGTCATGAAACAGAGCCGCGGACGCGCGGATGCTGCCGCCGTGCGGCGCGCGATTGATGCGCTGATGTTGTGAAAAACGTAATTTCAGCGGAATAATTTGCCAGAAGGAAAAGTGAAATCGGCTCTTTCCTTTTTTGGCGAAATATAGTATAATAAGATGTAACGTACAAGCCCACACGAAAAAGAAAAGAGGTGGATCTATGCAAAGTCTTTCGGAACTGGAACAAAAATGCCGATCGTGTACACGCTGTGCACTGTCTGAGATGCGGACGAACTGCGTGTTCGGCACGGGATCGCCTACTGCGGATGTCATGTTCGTGGGAGAAGCACCCGGCGCAAAAGAGGATGAATCCGGTATTCCCTTTGTGGGAATGGCGGGGAAACTCCTGGATAAGTATCTTGAGGCCGTCGGTATTGAGCGAAGTCAGGTGTATATCGCCAATATTCTGAAATGCCGCCCGCCGCAGAACCGCGATCCGCTCCCCGAGGAGCAGGACGCGTGTATCGAATACCTTCGTGAGCAGGTAAGGCTGATCGAACCGAAGATCATCGTCTGTCTCGGACGTATTGCCGCCATGCGGCTTATCAAACCAGACTTTCTTATCACGAAGGAGCACGGAGTGTTCTTTACGAAAAACGAGTACACACTGACTGCCGTGTACCATCCGGCGGCGCTTTTACGCGATCCCGCAAAAAAGGAAGCCATGTACGAAGACATGAAAACGATCGCTTCGTATATCCGAGGCGAAATCGCACGCTGACGGTCAATTTTTCGGAAAAATAGTGCAAATCGCCCATTTTGCAAAAAAAGTAACAAATTTCTTATGAAATTCCGTTGACTTATTCTACAAATGCGGTATACTATAAAGAGGATAATTTTGCGTGTGTCTAAAACAAGGACGCCGCGAGTAAAATTTGTGAACATAAAATAATGAAATTTTTTGAAACGGAGAATAAAGAAATGAAAAGAGCAGCCGCCTTACTCCTTTCCCTTATGCTTTTGCTTTCTTGCCTGCCGATGACCGTGTTTGCGGCCTTCACCGACGAGGCAAACTGGAAGGATTCCGAAGCATGGGCGAAAGAAGAAATCAACTACATGGTTGGGAAGGAAATCCTGAACGGTTATCCCGAAGACGGTGCCTTCCACCCTGATTGGCCGGTTACCCGTTCCCAGTTCGTGAAGATGATGGTGGAAACCTTCGGCCTTACCGCAGAGGCTGATATCAATTATTCCGACGTTGCCGCTGCTGACTGGTATTATCCTTACGTTAAAAAAGCAGCAGCGCAGGGATTTCTTTTGAACTACGGTAACTATTTTGCTCCGAATGAGAATCTGTCCCGGCAGGAAGCCGCCGCGCTTCTCGCACGGTATATGAAACTCGAGGCAGACGAAAAGGTTCCTTCCTCTACATATCCGGACTATAATTCCATTCGTTCCGAATATCGTGAATACATTTTGCAGGTTACTTATGCGGGCCTCTTCAACGGCGACGCTAACGGCAATTTCCGTCCCGACGGCATTCTCAAGCGCTGTGAGGCGGCTGCCATTCTGTACCGTGCCGCCGGCACGATCTACAAGGCTTCCGCTACTGGCACCGAGACTGCCGCCAATCCCGAGAACGCCGTGATCGGTGTCTCCGGCATCACGGTATCCGATGCGACGATCAAAGGCAAACTCCTTATTACCGAAGGTGCTTCGAACGGCACCGTTACGCTCAGCGGCTGTAACGTGGAAACGCTCGTTCTGCGCGGAACTTCTTCTCTCATCCTTTCCGGCTGTACCGTTGACGAGATCATCGTTGACTGCTCGAAGGCCGGCCACACTGCCTCCGTTTCTCTCGTGAGCGGATCGGCTGTGGATACCGTAACGGCAAAAACGCCCGTTGAGATGAACTCCGTACAGCGCACTTCCGTAAAGAAGATCACGATTCAGAATACGGCAAAGAATTCCGCATTCCTCGGCGCAGGCACGCTTACCGCTGCCACCGTCAACGCTGCCGGCTTTGAGTCCTCCGTCGTCCCGACCTCTTACACGATTGCAAGCGGCATTACGGCAGTCTTCGCCGGCAATCAGTATACGTCGACCGGCACCGGCGCGGATGCCGGCTTCGCCGCGGATCCCTCCACTTACGCATATACCGCAGGGTGCCACTTGACGGCGAAGCCTGTCGGAAGCGGCATTCTGTACTACTACTTCACCAACGCCGCCGAGGCTCCCTCCAAGGATGCGTACAACGCCGCATACGTTGCCGCCGGCAAGAAATCGTATATCTCCGTTACCGCAAACGTTACGGTTGATCAGAAGATCGCCGACGCTTCCGAGGTGTCGGAATATGCGTATGTCGTTCTTATGCTTCAGACCTCCACGGGTGTGAAATACCAGCCCAAGGTTGTCGTGAACAAGGCGTCGAGCGGTTTTGCTACGACTCCTGTCGTATCAGAGAACGGTTCGTACGAGAAGCTCTCCTTTATCTCCAACGTAACAGGTCTCGTATCCTATTACTACACCAACACGGCAACGGTTCCGGCTGCTGCTTCGTTTGCAGCGAACTGTGCCGCCGCCAAAGAAATGGGTATGCTTCCCGTTACCGCCAATAAGGCGTTCGGTGAGAATCTCTGCGCCAAAGCAGATGTATCTTCGTATGCGTATATTGCTCTGCAGCTGAAGGATACTGCCGGCAATCTGTATCAGCCGATCGTTATTTCCAGAACCGGTGCTGCAGTGGTTACCGAATCCGGATTTACGAAGGCTCCGACCGCAGTTGTTGAAGCCGATAAGGTAGTGCTCAAGCTGACTGCCGGTGAAAACGGTACGATCGAATACTATTACAGCACCTTGCCCACCGCTCCCACCTACGAGCAGTTCACAGAGAATCTGGGAATGATTTCCGAGTCGCTTGTGGTACTGACCGGCGTGGCAAAGGGTGAAAACTTTTCCGAGGCTCTTTCCGACCAGATCGCGGCTAAGTGCTATCCGTACGTTGTAGTTCGTCTGACCGATTCGGACGGCACGGAGTATCAGCCCGTAGTCGTTTCGCTGCCGACTCCTTCTACCGAGGGCCTTTCTGCATCCGGCTTCTTGACGATGCCTTCGACAAGAGCGCTTTCCGGAAAATTCCAGATTTCCGTGCAGACTACCTCGGCCGGAAGACTGTATTACTACATCACGGACAACAGCACCGTGCCGAATGTAGACAGCTTCCGCAGAAACTACGCTGACAAGACTACCTCTAAACTTTCCGCTCCGATCGGCGGCGAGTCTATCGTGGGTCTCGGCAAACAGAACATCCTGACTGACATCACCAACCAGATGGGTCTTGATTGTAATTACATCGTTCTGATGATGGAGATCACCACGACTTCTTCGTATCTGACGCCTACCACGACGGCTCTTCAGCCGATCGTAATATCCCTCATCGGCGCACAGGAGAAATCCCTGGTGTCTGATTCCAACGGATTTACGAGACTGCCCACGTATACCGAAAAGACCTCTGCAAGAGCGGAGCTTTCGCTGACTGCTTCGGAAAGCGGCAACGTTTGGTATTACTTTACGGAAGATCCGACGATTCCCGAGCCGGATAAGCTGAAGGAATTGGTGCAGCTCGAAACTGAGAATAACGCACTGTATGCCGGCACGAGGACCGTAACCAAGAACAAAAACAAAAAAATAGATATCCAGCTGGCTTATACGCCGGCGTATATCATCGTGATGCTTGAGGATGAAACAGGCGTTTGCTATCAGCCGGTCGTTGTTTCCACCGGCAGTGGCCAGACCACCGTTGGCAGTGCTGCTGCATACGGCTTCGTTTCCGTGCCGACCGCACAGGACTCCGGACTGCTCACTACCGTTTCCTACAACGCACTGGAAACCGGCAGCATCCTCTGGTACTATACCAACACGCCGACCGCCCCGGAGACGGCTACCGATTTCTTCAGCGCATATATTGCCGCAGGAATGGGATCGGGCGGCACCTCCGGTGTGATTACGGTAAGCGCTACCGGCGAAAAGACGGCACCTCTCGCTTCCGCAGGTCAGAATTATATCGCACTTCTCTTCAGAAAGTCGGATAATACGTATTATAAGCCCCTGCTCATCTCCACGAACGGATCCTCCATCGGCGGCACGAGCGGTATCAGCGGCTTTGTAGGAAATCCGTACGTTCAGAACGGCGTTCTGCATTATCAGCCCGCGGTGCGCGGTACGCTCTATTACTGTCTCACCGATGCGGATAACGCGAAGGATCTGTCCGATATGATGAGTGATCTGAGCGATCCGACAACGGCGGCAATGATGGCACTTTTCTCCGGCACGGCAGAAATTACGTCTACCGGTACGAAGATGCTTGTACTGCCCAATATGCTCGGACAAATGGGAATCAGCTTCAAAAACATCGCAATCTGGATCGATGCCGGCGGATATGAGACGGATATGCTCTTCGTGCCGATCTCCGGCGGTATCGGGGGTACAACGCCTACCGCTACCGGATTCTCCAGCGCTCCCTTGCCGGGACCTGACGGCAGCGTGTACGTTACCCCCGCTGTTTCCGGTACTGTGAAGTATTTCTACACCAACGTTACGACGGAATATACGTATTCGACGTTCGCCAACGGATACAGCAGTGCATTCGCTTACGGAAACGTGAAGGGTACGATTCCCGTAACGGCAAATGCGCCGATCTTGATCTCCGCACCGACTGTAGGTACTTACACTACTCTCTGGATCATGGTGGAAAACGGTACGGGCATCTATTCTCCCGTAAAGGTCACGCTTCCCTGATTTGACAAACGAGAAGAAACGGCATGAGCAAATCATGCCGTTTCTTAGTATCAAAGAGGTATTATGCAGATTGTAAAAGCGCTTTTTCCGGCGTATCCGAAAATGGAGCCAACCGACGTTATAAAACTTCTGTATCAGCGTGCGTTCGGCGGTGGGCATATCATCTCCGACCCCGAGAGATCCCTTGCGTATCTTAAAGAAGAGTGGAAAGCACTCCCCGAAAGGGAGGGGATCTTTCGCACGGAGAATATCGGCGGCGGTGTCGTGAGACTGTATCTTGGGGGGATTCCCGAAGCCGCCCTCCCGACGGTAAACCGCTTGTTCGTGAGGAGCGCCGCGCTCCACAAAGGCGATCCCGACGGGTTTCAGAAATCCCTCGAGGCGTGCGGGGAGATGGCACGAAACGGCGAGATGCCATTCTCGGCGGACGTGTGGGAGGAAGCCCTCGTCGCTTACCGAGGGGCGGGCTGCCCTATGGTGCGTCATTCTTCTGCTTATAGGGAAGCATACGCGCCTGCCTATCGCGTGATTGCGGAAAAATACGTGCCGCTTTTGCCGCTTTTATTCGCCATTGATGAAACGGTAGCAGCAAAGGGACACGCTGTTCTTGCCGTGGACGGCATGTGCGGTAGCGGCAAGAGTACGCTCGCGCGTATTCTTCGGGCGTTGTACGATGCCGCAGTGGTATACGTCGATGACTTTTTTCTCCCGCCGCCTTTACGTACGCCCCGGCGGCTTTTTGAAGCCGGCGGCAATATGCACCGTGAACGTTTTTTGGAGGAAGTGATTCCGCATCTCGGATCGGGCTTTCCGTTTTCCTACCGTCCGTTCGACTGCTCCCGTATGGCGCTCGGCGATCCGAGAGAGGTGCCCGCCCGACCGCTTACGGTCGTGGAAGGCTCTTATGCACTTCACCCCGATCTGCGCGGGGCATACGATCTGACGGCGTACGTGTGCTGTACCCCTGCGGCGCAAAGAGAACGACTCAAACTGCGCTGTCACAATGAGGCGCTGTTTGCACGTTTTACCGAGGAATGGATCCCGATGGAAGCGCGGTATGAAAAAGCGTTTTCCGTTCGATCTTTTGCGGATTTTGTTATTGATACGACCGATACGGATTTTAGAGAATCCTAAGGGCGGTTTCGTTTGTTTTATCATTCGGAGGACTCTTTTATGGAAGCACAAAAATTTCGTCTCACGCACGTCCGTCGCGCTGTGCTTACCGCTATGTGTATGGCAATGTGTGTCGTTTTGCCCATAGCGTTTCACGCGATCCCAAACGCGGGAAGCATTATCTCCCCCATACATATTCCCGTGCTTCTTTGCGGACTCATTGCAGGTCCGGTATACGGCACCCTCTGTGGGATTATAGGACCGCTTTTGTCGTCTGTAATCACGCAGATGCCGTCTATGGCGTATCTTCCTCCCATGATGGTCGAGTGCGCCGTGTACGGATTTCTCTCGGGGCTTATGATACGCTGCGTGCGCACAAAGCATCTGTATGCCGACTTGTATCTGAGCCTTCTCGTTGCTATGATTGGCGGCAGGCTTCTCGCAGGTGCCGCAAAGGCTCTGATCTTTGCCGCCGGTGCGTATTCATTTAAGATGTGGGCAATGAGCTATTTCGTAACGTCTCTGCCCGGCATCGCGATCCAACTGGCGCTGATTCCGTCCGTGATCGTGGCTCTTGAGGCCGCGCACCTGATCCCCGGGCGATATCCGAAGGGGAAGCAGTAAAGAAAAAAGATTTCCTTGACACGCACTCCTCTTGCGTGATACAATAAATCCGTACATTAAGACAGGGAGTGCCGCGATGAATACGTTTTCGAAAAAACTGAGGAGCCTGCGTGCGGCAGTATCACTCACGCAGGAAGAAATGGCACAGCGTATCGGGATTCCCCTTCGCAATTATCAGAATTACGAAACGGGGAAGTTTTATCCGAAAAGTACCGCTGTATACGCGAAGATTGCCAAAGCGTTCGGTATTACGGTAGATGAACTGATCGGAGAAACTCCCGATACCGAAGCAAAGGATGCGACGCTGACCGCCAAGATGAAGGCATCGGAACTTTACGAGATGGCGGGCGGCCTTTTCGCCGGCGGCGAACTCTCCGAAGAGGATAAGGACCTCGTCATGAAAGCGATCAGTGACGCCTACTGGGAAGCGAAACTGAAAAAGAACAACTGAGAAAAAGCGGAAACTGCAAAAGCAGTCTCCGCTTTTTTATTATTTGTCAAGTTCAAAATAGTGATCGAATACGTCGCGCACCGCGTAGCCGGCATCCGTGCCGTTGGCGCCGTGCTCAATGAGGCACGTAACCGCGATACGCGGGTCGTCAAACGGGGCAAACGCGGTGAAAATCGCGTGGTCGCTCTCGTTTTCGTTGACCTGCGCCGTGCCCGTCTTACCGCCGATCTCAATGGGGTAGGAGGAAAATACGCGCGCGGCAGATCCGTTTTCCGTTACGCGCCGCATGGCGTTCAGAAGTACGTCGTGCACCTCTTTCTCAAGGGTGATTGAGTTGTCTGCCACGGTAGGCTCGGCTTTGTAGAGCACCTCGCCCGTGTGGAACGATTCCACCTTGTAGAGAATGTGCGCCTGCATACGCGTGCCGCTGTTGATGATCGAGGACATATAGACACTCAGCTGTAAGGGCGTGAACAGATTATCCGACTGCCCGATCGCCGCCGCCAGCGTATCGCCGGGGTTCCACGCACCGAGTCCGTTCTCGTTTCGGTAATCGGGGCCCGCGAGCACACCCGTCTGTTCACCGAGCTCGATGCCCGTTTTCACGCCGAGGCCGAACGCACGGTCGTAGCGGTTCATCGTATCAATTGTGAGCAGCCGCCCTACTTCGTAAAAGAAGTAGTTGCAGGACACCTGAATGGCGGTCGTAACGTTGATGGGCCCGTGGCTGCCGCCGTACATATTGTAGATCCAGCAGGTGGGCGTGTAGGTGGAGTAATAATCGTAGACGCCCGTTGCGGTGATCTCCGTTTTAGGGGTGATGATCCCTTCGGTGAGAGCCGCCGCCGCCACGCCGATCTTGAACGTTGATCCGGGCGGATACGTACCGTGGAGCGCACGGTTGTAGAGGGGACCGCGCGCGTCATTGTAGAGAGCCGTGGCGTCGGTGGAGTACGTAGCGAGATTAAACGTGGGGTATGAGGCGAGCGCCAGTACCTCGCCGGTCTTTACGTCCACGGCGGTGAGCGCACCGGAATCAGCGTCCTCGCCGGAGAATTCCTTGCCGCTTTTCGTGGCGGTCTCTACGATGTAGCTTATGTTGCTTGCTAAGGCGTCCTCCGCCTTCATCTGCATTTCGATGTCAATCGTCAAATATACGTTCGCGCCTGCACGCGGCTCGCGGCTGACGTACTCGTCAATGACGTTGCCGTAGGCGTCTTCCACGATCGTGCGTTCACCGTCTTCGCCGCGGAGATACGCCTCAAACGCCTGCTCCGCACCTGAGATGCCTACGGTCGCATCGAGCGGATAGCCGAGGTTTGTGTAATACTCCACGTACGCGGATTGGATCTTGCCCACGCGGCCGAGAATGTGTGAGGCGTAGCCGGGATAGGTGTAGGCGCGGGTAGCCGAGGTATAGGGCTTCGTGCCGCGCAGGCCTGCCTCCGCAATGCGGGAGAGCAGCTTGAAGGATACGTTTTCAAGAAGGGTGTACGGCGTAATCTTCGAGAAATCCCTCAACTCCATATCGAGACGGACGGTGAGAAGAATCGCCGCCGTATCGGGATCGTAGTTGTAGGTGAGGCTTCCGTCTTTGTCCGTGTCTACGATGCCGTAGCGCTTCATAAGAACGGCCGCGGTATCCTGGGCGGGGCTTTCCTTTGTGAGAGACAGATCGGTTACGAGTTTATAAAATTTCCGTCCGTAGCTCGTTTCGAGATACGGGTCGTTGTATTCGAAATAAAGCGTCTCGCCGTCCGGTGCGACGGAGGAGGCAAAGGGGGAAGCGGGAAGGGTAAACGTGCCCGATTCATCCAAAGCGGCGGCGTGGGACAGAACCGCGAGGATAACTTCGTTTTTATCTTTTTGTGCGGCGGGCATACTGCCGGCATCGAGGTGGATCGAGTAGGTGTACTCGTTTACGACGAGCGGCTTTCCGTTACGGTCGTAGATCTCGCCTCTTTGTGCCTGAATGATTTCCTTGCGGTATTTGTAATCGTTGCCGGTCGCCATCGTATAAAAATCCTGGCCGGCGATCTGGATGTTGATGAGGCGCGCGATGTATATAAGGCTAACGAGGATGAAGAAAGCGGCGAGAGATATGTATCGGGCGGTAAAGGCGCGTTTTTGTTTCATGGTATTCTTCTTCCTCCTTGCGGTTAGGTGTCGAGGTTAGAGTGTTTCCGTCCGCTCCGCACGGGATTTATGGAACGGGTGGAGTGAGAGGTATACGGTCAGATGAGCGACGATGGCAAGACAGAATGTGGCGGCGTATTCCGGCAGAACGACCGAGCCGGCGAGGGGGAAGAAGTGAATTTCGTCCACCGCCCCGGAAAGGTAAAAAAAAGTCAGAATCGCACGCCCTACGCCGGAGATGGCGGTATAGAGGATACGCACGGGCACGGAGTCTGTGAAGTACAGCGTAGTTACAATCGGAGCAAAATATCCCGCTATCATGTAGAAGAGGGGCAGAAGCACGGTGCCCGTCGAACCGAGCGACTCGATCACGAACGCGGCGGCGATGCCCGAGACGGCACCCCATTTTTCGCCCTCCGTCATGCCGATTGCGATCACCAGCGGGAGCATCAGATCGGGGATAGCGCCGAACGGACGAAAACGGGCGAATACCGTTGTTTGAAGAAGTGCAAAAAAGAAAATGAGCCCCACCGTGAGCAGTGCTTTCACGACGAAATCCCCCTCGGGGAGAAGATACGGCAAAGAGGAAATCTTTTGCTTCAGAAAAGCGAGGAGCCATTTCCAAATCGCGCGGATTCCCTCACGGAGTTTGTCCCATGAGATGCCCAGCCCCCCTTTTTTCGGTGTGGGCTTTGGGTGTGTCTTTCGTGTGTTTTTCGGGGAGCCCTGCGGGATGCTTTGTCGGGCATTGGTAGGCGCGGCCTGTGTCTTCGGCGCCGTTTTTTGCGACGGCACCGCTTTCGTTTGCAGTTCAAGAACGGCACGGTCGACGCGCCGTTTTTTCGGCTTATTCTGTAACGGTTTCATATTCGGTAATAATCATCACTTGGTGAAGGTCGGAAAGCGATACGGCGGGGGAGATCCGCGCGGTGATCGTGCGGCTGTATTCGTCGGAGAGAACCTCGGTAACGTAGCCGATGACGAGATCGCGGGGATAGACGCTGCCGTAACCGGTCGTAAGGATGCGGTCGCCCACCTTTACGTCGGAATCGGCGTGAAGGTAGGTGATTTCGCAAAGTCCCTCGGCGGCGAGAGAAAAGCTTCCTTCCACAAGACCGAGTTCACCCGTCCGCTCCACGTACGCGCCGATAGAGGCGGCGGATTCGAGGAGCGTCGTTACCTTGGACCAGGTAAGACCCACCTCGGAGACGTAGCCGATGACGCCCTCCGCGCTGACGACGGGCATTCCTTTCTTGATTCCGTGGGCGGAGCCTTGGTCTACCGTGAAGACGGTCATGTAATTGCCGCTCTCCCGCCCCGTGATCTTGGCGGCGGAAAGGTGGAAATCGGTATGCGCCCGCTTCATCTCCAGAAACGTTGCGAGCCATTCGTTCAGGTTTTCGGTCTCCTCAGCGTTATAGAGACGGTCGCGGAGCGCGGCGTTCTCTTGTTTTAAGGCGGCATTCTCCGCTACGAGTTCATCGAACTCGGTAAAGTACGAGGAGAAGCCGTCGATCGCGTCGGTTATGTAGTTGAATCCCTTCTGGAGAGGGGTGAGGAGAACGTTCGTGAAGTTTCGAAGAGGCATATGAGCGCCCGCAGCGGACAAAGCCGTAGGCACCAAAGCCGCAAGAACGGCTATGATGACGGCGGTTATGAAAAATTTGTTTTTCAGAAATGGCCGCATAAAGGGTACTCCTTTTCTATCGTTTGATTATCGGCTGCGGAAGGTTACAATACCGGAAAGCTCACCCATGCTTTCGATCACGTGACCGATACCGAACGCCACGCAGTCGAGGGGAGATTTTGCAACAGTCGTGCGGATGCCGGTTACCTGGCTGATGAGCAGATCCAGACCGTTGAGGAGCGCGCCGCCGCCTGCGAGCATAATGCCGTTGTCGTAAATATCGGATGCAAGCTCCGGCGGGGTGTTTTCGAGAGTGGTGCGAATGCATTCGATGATGTGCGCGACTTCCTCTGCCATCGCCTTGCGGATCTCCGCCGAGGAGACGGCGATCGTCGCCGGCAGACCGTTCAGAAGATTTCGTCCGCGCACGACCATCGTTCCGCGATCTGTCTGCGGATGGACACTGCCGATGTTCTTTTTGAGCATTTCTGCGGTCATCTCGCCGATGAGGATGTTGTGCTCTCGCTTCATGTATGCGATGATTGCCTCGTCAAGCTCGTCGCCGGCAGAGCGAAGCGAAGTCGAAAGAACGATGCCGCCAAGGCTGATGACCGCCACTTCCGTCGTACCGCCGCCGATGTCAACGATCATGCAGCCCTGCGCGTTTCCGACCTTCAGCCCCGAGCCGATGGCAGCCGCGATCGGTTCTTCGATCAGAGCTACGGACTGCGCGCCGGCTTCCAGGGTAACGTCCTGCACGGCGCGTTTTTCTACTTCGGTGACGCCGTAGGGAATACAGATGATCACGCGGGGACGGCTGAAAAGGGAATTGCCCGCCGCGCGGTTGAAGAAATGGTGCAGCATGGATGCCGTTACGTCAAATTCCGCGATAACGCCGTCTTTGAGGGGGCGCATAGCCGTAATGGAGCCGGGGGTCTTGCCCAGCATGAGTTTTGCCTCGTTGCCTACGGCGACCACGCGGCGCGTGCGCGCTTCCACGGCAACGACGGACGGTTCTCTCAGAACGATTCCCTTGCCTTTTACGTAGACGATGGTGTTGGCGGTACCGAGATCAATACCGATACTCTTTCCCATTTGGTGATTCCTCCTCCGCCCGAGGGCGGAATTCCTTTCGATTTATCGTTAAGTTTTTTGTTTTCGTATTAAAAGAGCGGGAAGGCGAACTCAATGCGCAGAATTTCGCCCACGAGCGAGACGGGGAGTCCCACTACGTTTGCGTAGTCGCCCTCAATGCCCGAGACGAAGAAGGCGGCGCGACCCTGAATCCCGTAGGCGCCCGCTTTGTCCATCGGCTCGCCCGTTTTGATGTAGGCGTCAATCTCCTCCTCAGAGATGATTCGCATCCGTACGGCGGTCCTTTCGTGGCGGGTAACGGTTTTCATCCCGTCGGTCACGGTTACGCCGGTAAATACGTGATGCTCCCGTCCGGAGAGGGAGAGAAGCATCCGTTTTGCGTCGAGTTCGTCGCGCGGCTTCCCGAGAATGCCCCCGTCCAGTGCTACGACGGTGTCCGCCGCCAAAATGATAGACCCTGCGGGAGCAATCGGCAGTACCGCCTCCGCTTTGCGTGCGGAAAGGATATCTACCGCTTCGTGGGGTGCGATGCCGCTTGGCAGGGATTCATCCGTGTCCGCACTCAGAACGGTGTGCGGGATGCCCGCCGCCGTCAGAAGATCGTGCCGCCTGGGGGAGGCGGAGGCTAAAATAAACTGTCTTGTCATACGATTATTTTTTCCTCACGAGATTGCCGAGTACCACGGCGAGGACGATAAACAGGATAACGGATATGTTAAGATTCAAGGAAACGCCGAACGTTACGGTAAGCACCTTGAGATCAAACGTGGCAGGGGAGGGCATCCCAAAATCCATGCCGTAGGATAAAAAGGAGAAGAGCGGAATGTCCGAGAGGAGATCGGCGGCAAGCGTGCCGACGACGACGCCCACGCAGACAAAAAATAGATTGAGCCAGAATCCTTTTCTCATACGGCCCTCCTTACAGTTTTCCCGTTGAGCCGAATCCGCCCGCGCCGCGCTCTGTTTCATCGAGCGTGGAAACGACGGTGAACTCTGCCGTGCGATAAGGCACGAACATAAGCTGGGCGATCCTCTCGCCGGGGGTTACGGTGTAGTCTGCTGCTCCGTCGTTTCGGATGCCGACACCGATCTCTCCGCGATAGTCGCGGTCGATGACGCCGATGCCGTTGACGAGCGAGAGCCCGTGCTTGAAAGCGAGTCCCGATCTGGCGCAAACGATGGCAACGATGCCGTCCTCCTCCATGGAGATGGCGATGCCCGTGGGGATCGCGCGGGATTCACCCTTGGGGATCGTAAGCGGCGCGTCGATCGCGGCTGTGAGATCGCAGGCGGCGGCGCCCGCCGTTGCATAGCGCGGCAGGGATGAGCCTTCTTTCAAAAGCGTTATGCGAACACCCAGTTTGTCAGCCATAGGAAACTCCTTTTATGTGTTTGTTTGTAGGCGATCGCCGAAAACAGTTATTTCAGCCGTCGGATCGCCGACGGATTTCGGGGCGCGCGCCCCTCTTTGTATGCGGTGATGATTTCGGCGGCTTCCTTTTTCGATTCTGTGGTGAAAAGGAAATGCCACCTTTCGGCACCGAGCGAGGAGAGCGTCGCCGCCTTGTCTGCCATATAGACGGGGATGCTGTTGTATAGGATGTTGGTGCAGTCGTACATCCCGACGATCGGGAAGGATGCACCGGTGCGGTCTTTGAGAGAAGCCATGCAGAGGTGGTTTTTCTCCACCGTGTCGTTCTCCGTAAATCCGCCCGCGCCGTGTATGCGGCACGCACTGCCGCCGTCGGAGATCGCACAGCGGAGCGTCAGCATAAGAGGGAGACGGCCGTACACGATCACGGATTTTGGGGCGCGTATGGCGCGCATCGCACCGAGCGGTAATTCCGGCGAGAGCGTTACGGCGTCAGCACCCATTTTGATGATTTCGTCGGCGCAAAAGCCGTTGAATACATTGAGACGCAGCGAAGCGGTAACGGGAATTCCCATCTTTCCCCCGAGAGCGATCTGTGCGGGGCTGTGCGCCAGCACCGATTTGGGCGAGGCGAGCGAAAGCGCTGCTTCGAGTTGTCCCATCCGTTTGTCGGGTGCGTACTCCGGCAGAGCGACCGAGTAGTCCTTCGTGCGGCAGTGAAGCGGGAGATAGATCTCGTCAAAAAACGACTCTGCCTGTGCGGGTATCTGCCCCGGTGAGAGAAATTCTGCCGTGTAAATCGGCTTTTTGCCGTGTGTTTCGGGATAGGTCGGCATCTCGTGGACAACGTCCAAGGCCCGCCGTGCGGGCGGTGCGTTCAGCGCGGCTATGGCATCGCGCCTAAGCACGTTCAGCTGTGCCGGCGTTACGAACAGACCGTCTTCCATATCGGCGGTAAACGTGTCGAGTATGAAAGGCGTGCCGCCGAGTTTTTCGATGTTCTTTAGGGCAGCGTCTGCCGTCAAGGGAACGGTGCGCGCCTCGGTAGGTGTAACACCCGTTACGGTAACGGTGCGCTCGCCCACGGTGACGGATAAGGTGATCGGCATTTCAGCCTTTACGGTCAGATGCGTTGAGATAGGTACGCGCTTTGTAAGTCCTTCGAAGACTTCGGCAGATTTACTGTTCTCGGTATCCACCTCGCGCCGTATGCCGAGCATGCCGACGTATCGCTTTTTCAAGTATCCGTCGGAGAATCCGTCGCGGCTGAAAAGAGCGGCCAGAGATTCAATTTCTTCCTTCGTCGCATCGCGTCGCCCGTCGAGAAGTGCGCGGTACATCTTCGTTACGCCCCAGACGTAGTCCGGCGATTTCTGCCGTCCTTCGATTTTGAGGGAGGTAACACCGCTTAAAAGGATCTCGCGGACGTGCGAGGCGAGGCACATATCCTTGAGACTTAAGGGGTACTCAGACTTCGATACACCCGTCGTCCCCGCTACCATATAAGGAAGACGGCACGGCTGGGCGCATTCGCCGCGGTTGCCGCTTCGCCCGCCCATAGCGTAACTGAGCATGCACTGCCCTGAGAAGGAGACGCAGTGCGCGCCGTGGATAAACATTTCGATCTCCAAGGGAGAATTGGCAGTGAGTGACATGATCTGGCCGAGGGAAAGCTCTCTCGGACACACCATGCGCGAAAATCCCAGCTTCGAAAGTTCCAAAGCATCCCGTGAGGAGACGCCCGAGAGCTGTGTGCTCGCATGAAGCGGAAGATCGGGGAAGCGCTCACGAATAAGCGACGCCGCACCGAGATCCGCGATGATGAGCGCATCCGCGCCGGCATCGTTCAAAACGGACACCGTGTCGAGGAGTTCCGGAATCTCGCCGTCGCGGAGACGCGTGTTCACCGTGATGTACGATTTCACGCCGTGCGCACGGCAAAGAGCGATCGCATCAGTGATCTCACTGTGGTCGAAGTTTTTCGCTCGCATCCGCGCGCTGAAGCGGACGGAGCCGAAGTATACCGCGTCCGCGCCGCCTTCAATGGCGGCAGAGAGTGCTTCAGGTGATCCCGCAGGCGCTAAAAGCTCGGGCAGATCGGTTTTCAGATGCATCTTATTTGGCGTCGCCGCTCGGACGGCCGCGCAGGAGGTCTTCTATCTGGCGGATCTTGTCGCCGCCGTTGTCTTTTTCTTTGAGCGCTTCCGTCTCGTTTTTCGGGCGCAGAAGCGTTTCGATCTCTTTGACCTTGTCAGCACGGGGAGATGGTTTTTCGGCGGATGCCTTTTTTGCCTGCGTTTCTTCTGCTTTCGACTTTGCGGCCTGCTTTTTCGGTTTTGCTTCTTCCTTCGGTGCGGCAGGCTTTTCTTCCTTTACGGCTTTCGCATCGGAAGCCTCGGCTGCCGTATCGTCCGTGCGGAGGCGGCGCAGGTTGGCCTCGTACAGAGAGATCTGTGTTTCGAGGTTTTTGATTTTCTTTTCCAGTTTCACTTTTTCGCCGAGCGCGTCGAGTGCGCAGAGGAGGGCCGCGTCAATTTTCGCGCACCGTTTGTTCTGTACGGTCAAGGTGCGGATAAGCGTGTCCAGACGGGAAACAATATCCTTAACAAACTCTTCGGATTCATCCGTGAGGATGGAGAGCTGTACGTCAGCGATCTCGATTTCGTATTTCTGCTTCATTTTGTTCTGGTTCATAATCTTTTCTCCGTTTCGTGAATTTCTCGGCGTGATTGCCGCTTTCCTCTTGATTTATTTATGGAGTGTGATATAATAAGAGTACAATTCTGCATGAAAGTACAAATACTCATCTTTAATTATAATATATTCTCAGCTTAAATGAAATACATTTCGAAAAAAACCTGAAAAATTTTTATGAAAATTTGAGAAAACGGGAGCAAAAATATACAGTTATGGAACAGAATGAGAATTTTCGCCGTGTCGTTGTAAAAATCGGTACATCCACGCTTACGTATCCGTCCGGTAAACTAAATATCCGCCGTATCGAAACGCTCGTGCGTGTTCTCTCCGACATGCGGAACGCCGGCCGTGAGGTCGTGCTCGTTTCTTCGGGCGCGGTTTCTGCGGGCACGAGCCGCCTCGGCCTTGAGATCACCGATCGAACGACGGAGGAAAAGCAGGCGCTTGCCGCCGTCGGACAGTGCGAGATCATGCGCCTTTACGAGAGACTGTTCGCGAACTACGGGCATACGGTAGGGCAGATCCTCGTAACGAAGGACGTCGTGGATGACGAAAACCGCTTAAAACTTGCAAAATCCACGTTCGCTACGCTCATCGGGTTCGGCTGCATCCCGATCGTGAATGAGAACGACTCGGTTTCCTACGAGGGGATCAAGTTCGGCGGAAACGACACGCTCTCTGCGTACGTTGCCATGATCTGCGATGCGGATCTGCTCATCAATTTGAGCGACATCGACGGTCTTTACGACAGTGACCCGAGAAAGAACAAAAACGCCCGTCTCATCGAGACGGTGGCGGAGATAAATGACGAGATCATGGCGTGTGCCGGCGGTGTCGGCACGAACCGCGGTACGGGCGGTATGATAACGAAGCTGAAGGCGGCGAAGATCGCGACCGCCGCGGGGATTCCGATGATGATCCTGAACGGCCGCGATCCCCGGATTCTCTATAACGTATTCGACGGCGAGCATGCCGGTACATATTTTGCCGTAAAGGAAAAGGTGGAAGCGTAATGGAACAAAACGCAGTATACGAAGAGGTTATGGATCTGTGTAGGCGGGCGAAAGCGCATTCCGCCCGGCTTGCCGGTGCACGTGCTGAGGTGAAGAATCGGGCGCTCTGCCTGTTTGCGAATTTTCTGCGGGAGAACGCATCCGTGATTTTGCAAGCCAATGCCCGTGACCTCTCGAATGCCGCCGAAAACGGCGTGCGGGATACCATGCTTGACAGACTTCGCCTGACCGAGGCGCGGATTGAAGGAATGGCAAAGGGCGTGGAGGATATCGCCGCATTGCCCGATCCCGTGGGCAAGGGCGAATGCTGGACTCGCCCGAACGGCCTTGCGATCCGCCGCGTGCGCGTGCCGATGGGCGTCGTCGGCGTGATCTTTGAAGCGCGCCCGAACGTCGCCGCCGACGTGGCGGCTCTGTGCATCAAAAGCGGCAACGCCGTAGTCCTTCGCGGCGGTAAGGAGGCCATCGAATCGAACCGTGCTATTACCGCATTGGCTCGCCGTGCGCTGGCACAGTCCGGACTGGCAGCCGAAGCGGTTCAGCTCATCGAGAACACCACCCGCGCTTCCTCGGAGGCACTGATGCAGATGCGGGGATGTATCGACGTGCTCGTGCCGCGCGGCGGTAAGGGACTGATCCGCGCCGTGGTCGATAACGCGCGCGTGCCCGTGATCGAAACGGGGGCGGGCAACTGCCACCTGTACGTGCATTCTGCCGCTGATCTTACAAAGGCGCTCCGGATCGCCGTCAACGCGAAAATTTCGCGCCCGTCCGTCTGCAACGCCTGCGAGACGATTCTCGTGGATGCCGAGGTTGCATCTGAATTTCTGCCCATGCTCAAAAAAGCAATGGATGAAAACCACTGCGAGATCCGCGGATGTGAGCGGACGCGTGAGATTCTCCCGAACGTCGTGTCGGCGACGGAGGAAGACTGGGAAACGGAATACAACGATCTGATCATTGCCGTAAAGGTCGTCTCTTCCGTGGAAGACGCGGTCTCGCACATCAACCGATACAATACCGGTCACAGCGAATCGATCGTAACGAACGATCTTTCGGCCGCCGAGTATTTTCAGTCTGCCGTAGACGCGGCGGCGGTGTACGTCAACGCATCTACCCGCTTTACCGACGGCGGAGAGTTCGGCTTCGGTGCGGAACTCGGTATTTCTACGCAAAAGCTCCACGCCAGAGGACCTATGGGACTCACGGCGCTCACTACGGAAAAATACCTTGTAACTGGTGACGGTCAGGTGCGCTGAGAGCGCATACTATATGTAAAGTGCGGCACCCCGCATGGGAGGAAGTATGAAACTCAATTACAAGCGGACATTTTTCGTCGGCCTTGCCTTCATGTCTATCTGCGCGTTCTGGCAGTTGTACGATTACGTCGTGCCCTATATTCTAAAGTATACGTTCGGCCTTTCGGAATCCGTAACGGGTGTCGTTATGGCGGCGGACAACGTTCTCGCCGTATTCCTTCTGCCGCTTTTCGGCACGCTCTCCGACAGAACGAACACGCGGCTTGGTAAACGGACGCCGTTTATCCTTTTCGGCACGTTTGCCGCCGCCGCTCTCATGATCGTCGTATCAGCCGCCGACTGGTCGAGAAATTTCCTTCTCTTCTGCCTTTCTCTCGCCTTTCTCCTTATCGCTATGGCGACGTACCGCTCGCCTGCGGTCGCTCTCATGCCCGATCTGACGCCGAAGCCGCTTCGCAGTGCGGGTAACGCCGTTATCAATCTGATGGGCGCTCTCGGCGGTATCTTTACCTATCTCATCATTATGTTCCTGCTTCCGTCGGTGGATACCGAAACCGGCACGAAGGAGGCAAGTTATTTTACGGTTTTCGCCATTATCGCTTCGTTTATGGTAGCGGCGGCTTTGATCCTCGTACTCACCGTTCGTGAAAATAAGATCGCCGCCGAAATCAGAAAAGAGGAAGAAGCAAACGAAGCGAAAGAAACCGAAGCGCCCGCGGAGAAGCGTGCACTCGCGCCGGAGGTTCGCCGGAGTCTCATTTTCATTCTCGCTTCCGTGGCGCTCTGGTATATCGCCTATAATGCGGTATCAAGCGTCTACTCCCGTTACGTGCTCGAGGTATGGGGCATCTCCGAGGGTAAGGGTGCATCCATGATGCTCGTTGCCACGCTCGTTGCCACCGTCAGCTATATCCCGATCGGCGCGATCTCGTCGAGATTCGGCAGAAAGAAAGTGATCCTGTTCGGCGTAGCGCTTATGACCGCCGCGTATTTCGTCGGGTTTATGCTTGCTGCGTACAGCCCCGTTATTTACGCGATCATGGGTCTTATCGGTATCGGCTGGGCGGCGATCAACGTAAACTCCTACCCGATGGTGGTAGAGATGAGCTCCGGCGCGGACGTCGGCCGCTACACCGGCATCTACTATACGTTCTCGATGGCGGCGCAGATCGTAACGCCGATCCTCTCGGGCGTGCTGATTCAGCTTCTCGGATACCGCGTTCTGTTCCCGTATGCGGTCGTGTTCTCCGGGCTGGCGCTCTTTACCATGTGGCAGGTGCGTCACGGTGACAGCCGACCGGCAATGGAAAAGTCCGTTCTCGAAAACTTTGATACGGACGACTAAATATGACGTTGTACATTGTTTTGGCGGCTGTCGCTTTTGCCATCGTTTTGGCCTATCTGTTTCTCATCGCGCCCCGTGGCGGCGCGAAAAAGCGGTTTTCCGATTTTCTCGGGCAGATCTATGCTCACCGTGGGGACTTTGACAATATCCGTGTGCCCGAAAATTCGCTCGCCGCGTTCCGCTCTGCCGTGAAGCGAGGGGTGGGTATTGAACTGGATCTCCATCTCACCGCTGACGGTGAAGTGATCGTGTTCCACGACAAGACGCTTACCCGTATGTGCGGCGATCCCCGCACGCCTGAGGAGATGACTGCCGCCGAAATCTCCGCGATGCCGCTTCTTGAAACGGGGGAGAAAATCCCTGCACTCCGCGACGTTCTCGCGCTTGTGGATGGAAAAGTGCCGCTCATTATCGAACTGAAGGGCGAGAACACCGACACGTCTCTCGCAGATGCTGCGATGCCGATCCTCGAAAATTACGGCGGGCCGTACTGTGTGGAGTCGTTCAATCCGTTTCTCGTTTCGCGCTACCGCAAGCTTGCGCCGCACGTGATGCGCGGAATTCTGACGACGAAATACAAACGGGACGGTGAAAGGCGGGGGATTACTGCCTTTCTGCTCCAGCGGATGCTTCTGAATTTTCTCGTTCGGCCGGATTTCGTGGCGGTACGCCATTTGTACGGCGGATATCTGCCCGTGCGGCTGTGCCGCATGTTCGGTGCGGCAACCTTTGCGTGGACGGTGCGGACGGTGGAGGAATACAAAGCCTCAAAGCGCTATTTTGACGCGTTCATCTGTGAGAACGTTTCCGATATGCTGCGATAATAAAGAAAAGAGAGCCTCAAAGGCTCTCTTTGTTTTTTATATGTGCACAGATGCCGTGAAGCGGACACGATCGGGGATCTTTTTCGCAGACGGGAGTGCGTGCCATGCAGTATTCTCTGCCGAAGTGGACGATACGGTGACAGAAATCGGACTGTTCTTCCTTCTCGATGACGGGGGAGAGAATCTTCTCGACCTTCAGGGGATCGCGGAGCGTTTCGGGATAAAATCCGAGCCTGCCGCAGATGCGCATACAGTGGGTGTCCGCGACGATGCCGCCTTTCCCGAAGATGTCGCCCAGCAGAAGATTGGCGATCTTTCTGCCCACGCCCGGCAGGGAGAGCAGTTCTTCCATCGTATCGGGTACCTCGCCGCCGTGATCGCGCAGAAGGATCTCGCTCGCTTCCTTTATGCTTTTCGCCTTCATGCGGTAGAGACCGCACGGCTTTACGAGCTCTTCGATTTGGGAAAGCGGCGCCTCTGCCATGGTTTTCGCGTCGGGGATCTCCCGAAAAAGGGTACGGCAGACGATATTCACCCGTTCGTCGGTGCATTGGGCGGAGAGGCGTGCCATGACCAGAAGGCGCCACGGATCGCCGCCCGATTCGAGGGAGCACTCCGCCGTGGGATAGATCTCTTTCAAAAGACGCACCGCCTCGGCGCCTCTGGCAATACTGTCCGGGGCGGAGGCGGTGATTTCGTTTGTGATCTTCTTTTTCATCAGTTGGAAAGTCCGCGGCGGCGGCGGTTGTAGTCCGATTTGGGATTGACGATCTCGCGCCAGTCGAGGTCTCCGCGGTCGATTGCGCAGACGAGGATCTCCGCCGTGGCGATGTTCGTGGCAACGGGAACGTTGTGAACGTCGCACATGCGGAGCAGGTTGTATTCTTCCTCCTGATAAAACGGATGATCGGCTGAAGTACTGCGGAAATAGAGGAGGACGTCGATCTCGTTATACGAAACACGGGACATGATCTGCTGCTCGCCGCCGTGCGTGCCGGAGAGAAGCTTTTCCACATGCAGACCCGTGGCTTCTTCGATATACTTACCGGTCGTGCTGGTGGCACAGAGATTGTGCTTGCTCAGAATGCCGCAATACGCGATGCAAAACTCGGTCATAAGTTCCTTTTTGGTGTCGTCTGCAATCAAAGCGATTTCCATAGTATTCGGTGTGCTCCTGTATAGATTCTTTCTTAAGCGGTGATCGGGGGCAGGTGTTACAGCACTTTGCCCGTCTTGATCTCACGGATACCGTAAAAGAGCGGTACGTCTTCGCCCGTGAGACGGATGGCGATATTTTTGAAAGCGCGTCCGGCGCGGGATTTTCCGTCGGGGAGACGTCCTTCTTCTTGCGCGAGCATGAGTGCTCTGTCTCTCGGGACGACGCCTACCGTGCGGACGTGCGTTTTGTCGATGATTTCGAGAAGTCCTGCGCGGCTGCCGTTGGTGGCGGCGCGGTCTTCAAACATGGATATGAGAAGGCGGCAGGGAAGATTGCCCCACGTCTCCATAAGAGAGGCAGTGTGCTCTGCTGAGCGGATCGACGCGGGTTGTTGGGTGGCGATCACTAAGGCGCCGTGTGCAAAGTCTTCGGCGATGGCGCGCACGAGCGGCCCCGTGCCCGCGGTGTCGCAAAGGATATATTCCGCATTTGTTTCTTCGGCGAGGAGCCGGAGCGCCTGTATGTATGCAGAGATCTCCGATTCCGGCTCTGCGGCGGCCGTTACGGGCGCCGCGCAGAAGTACAGATCCGTCATTCCCTCCGGCTGGATAAGCGCATCCGAGGGCGTACAGCGTCCCTCTGCTACGTCGCTGAGATCGTAGAGCACGCGGTCCTCGAGACCCAGCATGAGATCGAGACAGCGGTTGCCGATATCACAGTCAACGAGAAGGGTACGGTGGCCGGCATTTGCAAGCGCCGCGGCAAGGCCGAGAGCTGCCGTCGATTTTCCGATACCGCCCTTGGCAGATGTCACGACGATTCTTTTCATAAGTTTCAAAGGACATCGCCTCCCCGTTTTTTAAACGCAACGAAATAGATGTATTATCCAAATGCTCACAGTAATTATACCATAATTATAGTAATAGTGTCAATGGCATTGGGGGCTTTTTCTGAAATAGTTGTATTTCGGCGAAAGTTACCGTGCAACAAAAAATCGGCTGATTCATCCGTATCTATTGCATTTCGAAAGATTTGAGGGTATAATATTTGTAAAGGATCAGTCCGGGTGCGGCTGAAATCGCAAGGGAAAGGAAACCGATGCCACTTGGCGTCTTCGGAGAATCACTATGTCTATCTTCGATAAAGAAAAAACCAAAACGTTCTCCATCGTGGATGAAAAAGACCGCGAGATCCAGACAACGCTGTCTGCCGTATACGAGGCACTAAGCGAGAAGGGATACAATCCCATTCACCAGATCGTTGAATATATTCTGTCTGAGGACCCGACGTACATTACCAACTACAAAAACGCCAGAAGCCTTATCGCGCGTATTGATCGCTATGAGCTGATGGGTGCGCTCGTTCGTACGTATCTGGGTCTCTGATTGTTATGGAATACACTACGCTCGGGGCGTCCGACGTCTCCGTTTCGCGCCTTTGTATCGGATCGCTTACAGTAAGCCCCGTGCAGGCGAATCTGCCCCCCGAGCGGGCGGCGGAGGTCCTCGCCTACGCATTCTCCCGCGGCGTCTCTTTTACCGATACGGCGCAGTATTATGAGAATTATCCCCTCATCCGCCGTGCGCTTGCGCTTTACAAAGGTGATGACGTGGTGATCTCCACGAAAACCTACGCCTACACGAGAGAGATGGCGATCGAAGCGGTGGAAGAGGCCAGACGGGAACTGAACCGTGACGTGATCGACATCTTCATGCTTCACGAGCAGGAGAGCTACGAAACACTGCGCGGACACCGCGAGGCGCTCGAGTATCTGTTCGAGTGCAAGGCAAAGGGAATTATACGGGCGGTGGGTGCGTCCATGCATCACGTTTCCGCCGTGGAGGGTGTCATTGAACTCGCCCGCCGCGGTGTTACTCTCGATGTGATCCACCCCATCTTCAACCGTGGCGGGTACGGTATCGCCGACGGTACGATTGATGATATGCAGTCCGCCGTTTCCCGGGCACACGATCTCGGGATCGGTGTTTTTGCAATGAAAGTGCTCGGCGGCGGACACTTGTTCCGCGAGGCGTCCGAGGCTTTTGATTTTGCGCTCTCCAAGCCGTATATTGACGCGATCGCGGTCGGTATGCAGTCCGAGGCGGAGATCGATGCCAACATCGCGTATTTTGAAACGCGTTTGTTCCCCGATGCGGCAAAAGCCGCGCTTTCGGAGAAAACGCGCCGTCTTCATATCGAGGACTACTGCGAAGGATGCGGTGCGTGTGTCTCCCGCTGTGCGCAGGGGGCGCTTTCGGTTATCGACGGACATGCCTCAGTCGATATGGAAAAGTGCGTTCTTTGCGGCTACTGTTCGCGGGTGTGCCCGCTTTTTGCCATTAAGGTCTTATAATTCACTTTCGATCAAGGATACAAATGACGATTTACAAACTTCCCGAAATGACGGTTACAGCATTGCCGGACCGTCCGCTTGCCGTCGCGCTGGGTAATTTTGACGGCGTTCACCGCGGGCACCAGAGGCTTCTTTCCGCTGTGCGGGAAATTGCCGCCCGAATACCGGGGTGCGTCTGTGCGGTGTGGTCGTTCACGACGCTCGCAAAGGACGCCTCGTCGATCCCTTCGCTCACGACGACGGAGGAAAAGCTCCGCCATATCGCCGCGTCGGGCGTACAGTACGCTATTTTAGAAAATTTCGAAGATATGCGCTCACTCTCGCCTGAGACGTTCGCGATCTCGTATCTTTATGAAAAACTGCACTGTGCCGCCGCCGTCTGCGGATTCAATTACCGTTTCGGCAAGGGCGGCGCGGGTGATGCCGATCTTCTTTCGTCGCTTCTTTCACCGTGCGGGTGCTCCGTTACGGTCGTGCCGCCGGTCGTTTTTGATGGGCGCGTCGTTTCTTCCACGCGCATCCGTGCCGCTGTGGCAGAGGGCGATATGGAACAAGCGGCGGCGCTTCTCGGACGCCCGTTTTCGATCTGCCTTCCCGTGGTGCATGGGCGTAAGCTTGGCCGAACGATAGGACTGCCCACCGTCAATCAGACGTTTCCCGAGGGGCACATTATCCCCCTCCGTGGTATTTATGCCTGTGCTTGTACGATAGATGGATGCCGCTATCCCTCGGTTTCTAACGTGGGCGTTCGCCCTACCGTATCAGACGGCGATAAGGTCAACTGCGAGACGCATATCATTGGCTATAACGGCGATCTTTACGGAGAGTCGATCCGCGTGGAGTTTTACCGCCGCCTTCGTGATGAGATGAAATTCTCATCCGTTGATGAACTGAAGGAAGCGATCGAGAAGGATATTCTGGGTGCGCGTTCGTATTTTGAAAATCATCCCGAACTTGTAAAGGAGGGTGAGTCATGAAAAGATTGCTTGTCCGTTTTTCAGCGGCGACGCTTGTGGCAACGGCACTTTCTTTTCTTTCCTTTTTGTTCATCGTGCCGACAAAAGCGGCCGAGCCGCCCCTCGTAGAGCACGCGGGCGGCGCGTATCTCTATAACATAGAAAACGATGCGGTGCTCTATACGTACAACGAAGACGCAAAAGTGTATCCCGCATCCACCGTAAAACTGATGACCGGTATTCTCGCCGTCGAGGCACTCGGCGGCGATCCCTCGAGAAAGATCACGGTTACTTCCGAGATGCTTTATAAGGTCGTCGGCAACAATATAGGCCTTGTCGTCGGGGAAGAGGTTACGGTGAACGATATGCTTCACGCGCTTCTCGTCAACGGGGCGAACGATGCTGCGCAGGTGATTGCCGTTACCGTCGGCGGGTCTGTGGAGAAGTTCGTCTCTATGATGAACGAAAAGGCGCAACTGCTCGGCGCGTACAATACGTATTACACCAACCCTACGGGTATGCACGACGATCGTATGGTAACGACCGTCTCCGATACGGCGGCGATCGCGAAATATGCTTACGGTCTCCCCGGATTCACCGAGATCACGTCACTCACCAAGTACGTGATGGATGAGACGAACAAAAAGGACTACCGCAATCTGTTCAACAGAAATAGTCAGTTGTCTAAATTCTACGATACCCGATACTACTATCCCGATGCCGTCGGCATGAACGCCGGATACACGGTGCAAAGCGGATATTGCCTTGTTTCCGTAGCCTCCAGGGACAATCTTTCTTACCTCGCAATCGTAATGAACGCGGAGAGTACGGATGAGGATATCTACAGTTATGCAAATGTGGAAAATATGCTCGATTGGGCATTTGATTCCTACGGATACACGGAGGTTCTGGGTGTATCCCAGCGCGTATGTGAGATGAGCGTTTCTCTTTCCTCTACCGTCGATTACGTAACGCTCGTGCCCGCGGAGTCGATCGTCCGGTATCTGCCGCGCGATCTTGATCCCAACGAATTTAACCTCAGCTACAATACGTTTGATGAATCCCTCGTGGCACCGGTCGAGGCTGGGCAGATCTGCGGAACGGTTACCGTTACGTATAACGGCGAGATACTTGGCACGACGGATCTTATCGCTACCGTCTCCGTGACGCGCAGTGAGTTCCTCTTCTTCCTATCGAAAATCACTGCATTTACCTCGGGGCGATTCTTCCGCGCACTTATCGTCTTTCTGATTCTCTTCAGCGGTGCGTACGTTTTGATTCAGGCGCATCGGCGTGAGGAGAAAATGCGCCGCCGCAACTTCTTCTGAAACGAAAAATGCGCTGTGTATAACGGCGCATTTTTTGCATATACTAACTTAGCAGGCATGAGTTTACCATGCGGGCGGCTGACCACGCCGGGGCCGTTCGGGTACGATTCGTGCCGCTTTTTTTCTTTTCGGCATTTCCCGTCGAGATAAACGGTTTTTGACAAAAATGCATAAGTAATCAGCAAAGTTTCATGTCAAGATGTTTTTTGAAAAAACATCATTTTCTATTTTAAGACGGTTGCCGACGAGAGCAGATCGGTTGGCTTTGCGGAGTTTTCCACAGATTTTTGGAGTTTTCCCTGTGGAAAACTCTGATTTTTGCCCTAAATCATTGGAGTTTCCACAGGGTTGTCCACAGCCTGTGGAAAACTTTTTTGTTTTTCGCAAAAACAGCAATCGCGGCGAACGCAAAACGTCAAATTGTGCAGAGTGCACAAAAAAGCGTCGAAAAACCGTGAATGGCGAGCGCGAAAAAACGCGGTTTCGGCGAACGCGTAATGTCTATATGCAAAAGAGCCGGCATCTTTCTGCAAATATTTGCATACAGTTGCATGGATATGCACGCTGGCGCGCGTGGATAAAAGGAGTTGTTGCATTCATAAAAGCAACAACTCCGCGAGCGTTCCCTTGTCCGCTGAAGCGGCCATTTTTGCCCGTTACGGCCAAAAAATCGGGAAGTCTCGCAACAAATTCCATTGGAATTTCAAATATTTGCGTCTTTGCCGCAAATATTTGGGGCTGTCGCAGCTAAATGCGACAGCCCTTTAAATTATGTGATCGTTCAGAGAGAGGCGTCGATAAGGCGGTCGATCAACTGGGGATACGTCAGTCCCGCAGCCATCATCAGTTTCGGATACATACTGATGGGGGTGAATCCGGGGAGCGTGTTGATCTCGTTGAAGAGGATTTCACCGTCTTCCTTCACGAAGAAATCCACGCGGGAAAGCGTGCGGCAGTCGAGTGCCTTGAAGATGATCTCGGCCTGTCGGCGGACTTCGTCGCGCGTCTCTTTCGACAGACGTGCGGGGATGTAGAACGTGGAGCAGTCGGAAACGTATTTGGCGTCGTAATCGTAGAATTCTGCGCCCGCGTCGATCTCGGCGCAGTCGGAGACGGTGTACTTGCCCTTTTCGTCGAGGACGGCGACTTCAATCTCGCGCCCGACAATCGTTTCCTCAATAAGTACCTTCTCGTCCTCGAGGAACGCTTTTTCGAGCGCGGCACGAAGACCGTTTTGATCCTTCGCTTTCGATATGCCGACGGAGGAGCCGGCGCGCGCGGGCTTTACGAACATGGGGTATCCGATCGCCCTTTCCGCCTTCTCGATGATGGCGGCTTTGTCGTCCGATTTGCGGACGAGAATAAACGATGCCTGCTTGACACCCGCCTGATTTACGGGGAGCTTGGTGAGTGATTTGTCCATACATACGACGGACGAAGCGCATCCGCAGCCTACGAACGGAATGCCCGCGAGGGAAAGCATACCCTGCACCGTGCCATCCTCGCCGTACGCGCCGTGGAGCACGGGGAACACGACGTCAACCTTTTGTTTCTCGCACGTGCCGTCCGGCTTCGTAATGAGGAGCGACTGCGAGCCAGGTGTGAGATCCACCGTCACGCTCGGCAGAAGGGACGCGGTGTCGCACCAGCTGCCGTCGCGGATTTTTTCGTAATCGCCGGTGAAGAGGTGCCAAGCACCTTCTCTTGTGATGCCTATGGGCAGAATATCGTAACGTGCGGTATTGGCGTTCTTGAGGACGGAATACGCAGAAGTAAGGGAAACCTCGTACTCCGAGGAGTGTCCTCCGAAGAGGACGCAAAGCTTCATCTTTTTGTTCATGGATTGGCCTCGCTTTTGTCAGAATATCGGTGTGCGAAAAGGACGCGGTCGCGTCCTGCCGTGTCGGGGAGAATTTTGCCGGAGAATCCGAAGTCGGCGGCAAGGGAAAGTACGCTCTCGCCCTGCGAGGCGCCGATCTCCATAAGAAGAAGTCCGTTCGGCGTCAGTGTTTCAGCGGCGGTTCGGAGAACGCCGCGGATAACGGACAGCCCGTCGCCTTCGTCGGTAAGTGCCGCGCGCGGCTCAAAAGCGAGCTCGGGCTCAAGACCCTCCATTTCATTCAATGCAATATACGGCGGGTTCGACACAATCATATCAAATGAAGTCCCGCCTTGGAATATCTTTTTCGTAACGTCGCCCTGAAGAACGGTAAACCGCTCGGAAACGCCGAGTCGGCGGCTGTTTTTCTCTGCCATCTGTGCCGTTTCGGGGAAGAGCTCTACTGCGGTAACAAGGATATCGGGGCGGAAATGCGCGAGAGCGATGCCGATCGCACCGCTACCCGTGCAGAGATCCGCCACGCGTGCGTTTTTGGGAATATGTGGCAAAGCCGCCTCAACCAGCGTTTCCGTATCGGCGCGTGGGATGAGACAGTCGGGGGAGACGGCAAAGGTAAGCCCCATAAACTCCCACTCGCCGAGGATATACTGAAGCGGCTCGCGTTTGCATCGGCGTGCTACCGCATCCTCGAGAGACGGCGAGGAGAGCTCCCCGTCGCGCATCGTCAGAAGGCGGGCGGGGGAGATGCCGGTGCAGTGGGCGGCGAGGAGTCTCGCCTCAAAGGCAGCGTCCTCTTTCGGGATGCCCGCCGTGCACAAGGCGGATTCAATCGTTCGGAGTGTCATTGTCGGTCGTTTCGACTTCGGTCGATGCGTCTTCTGCCGGATCGGATTCTTTCACTTCGGGGAATTGTTCCGGCATGGCATGCTTCAAAGCGGTAATGGCGACTTCAAGCTGGCTCTCGTCCGGCTCGCGCGTGGTGATGCGCTGCATCCAAAGCCCCGGCGCGGAGAGGATTTTAGTGAAAATGTTGTCGTGCTTGCCGGCGTAAGCGATAAACTCAAATCCGATACCGACGATGAGGGGCAGAAGAAGGAGTTTACAGAGCACGCGGAACGCGAGATTCTCCCAGGAAATAAGGGAGTTTACGAGAATGCTCAGAATGAGGATGACGAAGATGAAACTCGTGCCGCAGCGGGGATGAAAACGGCGGCAGGCCATCGCGTTTTCGGGCGTCAGTTCAAGCCCCGCCTCGTAGCAGGCAATGGATTTGTGCTCCGCACCGTGGTATTCGAAGGTGCGTCTCAGCTCTTTCATGAGAGAGCAAAGGGAGATGTATGCGACGAAAATGGCGATCTTCATAAGGCCTTCGGTGAGGTTGCGGAACCAACCGATGCCGCCGAGGGCGCCGTCAAGAAGCGAAGTGAGAAATGCGGGCAGGTACATGAACAGTCCCATGGCGAGAACGATTCCGAGCACCATGGAGATGCCCGTGAGAACGCCGAGGAATCTGTCCCCGAGCTTTTTTCTGAGCCACGCTTCCGCTTTGGAGTCCTCGTCCGCCTCGTCGATGCCGAGCATTTCTGCGGACTTCATGAGCGTTTTGTAACTCATTACCATGGACTCCACGAAATTTGCAATTCCGCGGATGAGCGGGATGGAGAGGATCTTATACTTTTTTCTGACGGAAACGTGCGTTTCCGTTTCGATTTTTATATTTCCGTTTTCCTCACGGACGGCAAGCGCCATATGGTCGCCGCATTTCATCATGACGCCTTCGAGTACGGACTGTCCGCCGACTTTTCCGAGACGGCATTTGTCGGGGGAAGCACAGTCTGCTTTTTTTGTATCACTCATAAATTTATATCTCCTGTTCAGCGAAAAAACGGCACGCGTTTTTTCATACTCTTCTACATTATATCATAGATCCGATCGCAAATAAATAGGTAATTGTAAATATGCCGGGCGATTTTTCGGAAAATCTTTTCATATTTATCATTTAATATGTGAATTTTTCTGTTTCGTTATGGATTTTTTCCATAGGATGTGCTATAATAAATAAGTTATCGGAAGAAAGTGAACTTTTTCCGTGCTTTTACAGTATGTTTCAGAAAACAATAAAGAAAGGCAGATACTATTATGGGCAAGGCAAGCCGAAATAAGAGAGAAAATCAGGAACTCCGCCGACTCGAGGCGGACAAGAAACAGAAGGAGGCGGCGAAAGCAAAGAAGAAGAGCATCCGTAACAAGATTATCGGGGCGGTTTGCGTGCTTTTGATAATCGTTCTCGTCGGTACTGTGGTTGCATATACCAGGATGACGGACGGCGGATATTTCTTGCGTAATACCGTGTCTCTCACGAGCGAAAACTATGAGATGGATAACGCGCTGGTATCCTACCACTTCAACAACCAGTATCAGAACTTCCTGTCTGCGTACGGCAACTCGCTGTCTTACTTCGGGATTGATCCTTCAAAATCCTTGAAGCAGCAGCCGTGCCCGCTCTATGAGGACGGCCGTACCTGGTACAGTTTCTTTATGGACGCCGCAGTCCAGGAGATGACGAACGTGCTCATTTTCTGTGAAGAGGCCAACGCGCGCGGCATTACTCTTACCGAGAGCGATTACGATGTGATCGACGATTATATCGAGAGTATCAAAGAGCAGGCAAAGGCAAACGGCGTATCCAAGGAGTACTACATCACGGCTATGTTCGGTAAGGGCGTGAAGGAAAAGGACGTCCGCCGTGCGATGGAGCAGGCACTTCTGTACTCCGCCTGCCATAGCGAGATCGTGGACGGATACACCTACACGGATGCCGAATATGATGCGTACGTGAAGGAAAACCCGAACAAACTGCTTCATGCCACCTACGCTATTATGAATCTTACCCTGACGGACGGTATGGTCGAGGGTGACATTACGCTCGAGATGCTCAAAGAGTTCGAGACGAAATTCCAGGCTGTCAATACGAAGGAAGCGTTTGACGAGGTCGCTTACGATTACCTCAAGAACTACGCTTATAAGAATTATACGGACAAGACCGACGACGGCATCCGTGAGGAGATCGCCGAAAAACTCGTCGAGGACGGCATTTATACGGAGACTGATGCCTTCATGAAGTGGGCGATCGAGGATTCCCGCAAAGCAGGTGACGTTTATACCGCTTGGAATGAAGAAGAAACCGCACTCACCGTCGGCATTCTTCTGAAGCCCGCCGCGCTTCTCACCTACGACACGGTGAACGTGCGTCACATCCTTCTGACTGCCGATACCTACGGCTCCGACGAAGCTGCCGAGGCGAAGGCGGAGGAAATCCTCGCGCAGTGGAAAGCCGGGGAGGCTACCGCTGCATCCTTTGGCGCGCTGGCTGAGCAGTACAGCGAAGACGGTGCGGAGAACGGACTCTACGAGAACGTTATGAAGAGCGAGATGGTCGACGAGTTCAACGACTGGATTTTTGAAGAAGACCGCAAGGCCGGCGATACCGGCATCGTTAAGACCCAGTACGGCTACCACGTCATGTATCTCGACGGATTCGGCATGACGGCATGGCAGAGAGAGGCAAAGGATATCCTCTCCGAAGAAGCATACGAAAAGGATTATGAGGCTCTCAAAGAGAAGTATCCCGTAGAGGTGGATCAAGTCGCCCTCGCACTTCTGGACGTCTGATAATACAAAGGAGTTGTTGCTTTTATTCGTGCAACAACTCCTTTGCTTTTGTGGATGGGGTCCCAAAAAATGTTTCGGCGCAAAATTAACAAAGACAAAGGCGTTTCTTTCGAAAAGTTTTATGCCTTGCCCCCTTGTTTTCCCCCTCGTACTGTGGTATAATCTTATACAAGTATAATCATATAAAATGAAGGAGCAACAACATGGCTTTCTATTACAGTGAAGCGTCCCATACGTTCAGTGAATATCTTTTGGTGCCCGGATATTCCGATGCAAATTGTATTCCTGCCAATGTATCTCTGAAAACACCGCTTGTAAAATACCGCCGCGGAGAGGAGCCCTCCCTTTCTCTGACGATCCCGCTCGTGTCTGCGATCATGCAGGCCGTGTCCGACGACCGTATGGCGATCGCGCTCGCGCGTGAGGGCGGCGTTTCGTTCATTTACGGCTCGCAGTCCGTCGCTGACGAGGCAGAGATGGTACGCCGTGTAAAGAATTACAAGGCCGGTTTTGTTAGCTCCGATTCCAATATCCGTCCCGATCAGACGCTCGCTGACGTTATTGAACTGAAGAATCGCCTCGGACACTCCACGATTGCCGTAACCGACGACGGCACGGCAACGGGCAAACTCCTCGGCATCGTAACCTCTCGTGATTACCGCGTCAGCCGTATGTCCATGGATGAAAAAGTGGAAACGTTCATGACACCCTTTGAGAAGCTTATCACAGCCCCCGAGGGCACGTCTCTGAAGGAAGCAAACAACATCATCTGGGACCATAAGCTGAACTCTCTGCCCATCATTGATGAAAAACAGCACCTTGTCGCTTTCGTGTTCCGCAAGGACTACGATCAGCATAAGGAGAACCCCCACGAAATGCTCGACCAGCAGAAACGCTACGTCGTCGGTGCCGGTATCAACACCCGCGACTACGAAGAGCGCGTTCCCGCACTCGTAGAGGCAGGCGCGGACGTCCTCTGCATCGACTCCAGTGAAGGATTTACCGAATGGCAGTCCAGAACGATCGCGTTCATCCGTGAAAAGTACGGCGACAGCGTAAAGGTGGGCGCCGGCAACGTCGTTGACCGCGAAGGCTTCCGCTTCCTCGCTGAGGCAGGTGCCGATTTCATCAAGGTCGGTATCGGCGGCGGCTCCATCTGTATCACCCGTGAGACGAAGGGTATCGGCCGCGGACAGGCTACTGCTGTGATCGAGGTGGCAAAGGCCCGCGACGAGTATTTTGAAGAGACCGGCGTGTACATTCCGATCTGCTCCGACGGTGGTATCGTGCACGATTACCATATGACGCTCGCGCTCGCCATGGGTGCAGACTTCTGCATGCTCGGCCGTTACTTCTCCCGCTTTGATGAAAGCCCGACCAATAAGGTTATGATCAAGGGCAACTACATGAAAGAGTACTGGGGAGAGGGAAGCGCCCGTGCGCGCAACTGGCAGCGCTACGACATGGGCGGCGCATCCAAACTGTCCTTCGTGGAAGGAGTGGACTGCTACGTGCCGTACGCAGGCTCGCTCCACGACAACCTTATGACTACGCTTGCAAAGATCCGCTCCACGATGTGCAACTGCGGCGCGCTCACCATTCCCGAACTGCAACAGAAAGCACGCCTGACGCTCGTCAGTGCCGTCTCGATCGTTGAGGGCGGCGCCCACGACGTAGTCGTAAAGGATCAGGCTCCGCAGTAAGATTTTATAGAAAAATAGGAAATCCCCACGGAATCCCGTGGGGATTTTTTGCGGTATCCGTGCGACAGCTTGTCCGAAAAAGAGACATATTTGAAGGGAAAAGTCCATGTTTTTCTCAGCGAGCCTTGCAACGGCGAACAAAATATGATATAATACCGAAAGGGAAGGCGAATGCGTTTTTGCAAATCCAACCCGTGAGTTTTTTTAAATTTGGAGGATACACCTATGCCCGTATGTCCGAAATGCGGCGTTGAAGTCGCCGAAGACGCGAAGTTCTGTAATATCTGCGGTGCCCCCTTGACTGAAGAGCAGTCCAAGACCGAGGAGAAAAAGTCCACGGTGGATTCCGTAAAGGAACTGAACAACACGAAGGATACGACCGCGGAGTTTGATCCTGCCGATATCGAGAAGAACAAGATTCTTTGCCTGTTCTCGTATCTCGGTATTCTGTTCCTCATTCCGCTGCTTGCCTGCCAGGATTCCAAATTCGCGCGCTATCATGTGAATCAGGGTATCATCCTGTTCCTTGCGGATCTGATCATTGGCGCTGTTGCCATCATCCCGATCCTTGGCTGGATCGCTGCAGGTGTCGGCGGTATTGTTATTTTCGTTCTGATGATCATCGGTATCGTGAATGCCGTGCAGGGCCGTGCGAAAGAACTGCCCATCATCGGTAAGTTCCGTCTTCTGAAATAATCCCATACATACGAAAAGGCATCTCCGAAACGGAGATGCCTTTTTTGCGGAGAAGTACGGCGGTAGCGTAAGTGTGTTTATTGCGGCGACGCAGATGGCATTATAAATAACCGTGTTGCCCGCCGCCGTATGATCTGCGGGTATTTCGGGCGCAACTAAGGAGAAGGACGGGGGATTCCCGCCCTTCGACTCTATTTGTAAATGTGGAGCGGTTTACAGCGTCCAGCTCATCACGCCGAAGCCCTCGGGCGCAATCCTGAGCTCGAGCTTTCTCATGCCGTTTTCGCTCGTCTCCGACACGATCTCGATGCCCTCGCCGTCGGCGAACGCCGGTGCTTTCTCGGGCAGGCGGTATTCATCCTCGGGTACGGAGAGAGTAACCTCGACCGTCTTTGCGCTCGCGTTCACGGCGAACATACGGCGGTTTTTGGCCTGATCCTCCCACGTGCCGGCGACGACGAGCTTTTCGTGGTTCCACATCTGTGCGCGGAGGAACGATTCGCAGTCGAGAAGCGGGACGTCTCCCGTTACCATCGGCGGACGGAGCATCTCTGCCTCGGCGAAGAAATCTCTGTATTTATAGCGGAGGTTCGCCATCTTTTTGAGGAACGGGAACTGTACGGGATCGTTCACGATCTCGGGGTGGATCCAGCCGAGCTGCTGGCCGAACACGAGCGACTGGCCGATCTGGAAGCGGAAGTAATCCGCATCGTCGCGCTTGTTCTGCGTGATAACGCGGCCGAAGATCGCCGTTCTGCCGCCGTAGATCTGGCTGTGGGCGGGAACGCCGTCCACCTGCACCCACGTCCAGGAGAGATAGCCGTCCAGCATGCCGGAGTACACCTCGGAGGTCGATTCGCTGACTATGGCGAAATCGTCGGGGACGGACGCGCGGAGCACGTCGATAAGCTGTGCGTACGATTTCCACCAGAAGGAGGAGAATCCGGGCGTGTGGAGATGCGTTTCGTCAAAGCATTCTTCGTACGCCGTGGAGACGACGTCGAGATAGATGCCGTCCATGCCGTAGTCCTTCGAGAGTTTTTTGACGATTCTCTGGATCTCGTTTTTCCACGTCGTCGTGGAGGGGCACATTCTCGCAAAGCGAACGGGCTTGCCATCGGGCTCCGTGCTCGCGTACGAGGTGAAGAGGCTGTTTCCGTCTATGTTTTTCGCGGTGGCGGGCAAGGCTTCTCTCTGGAAGCGTCTGTCGCCTGCGCGGTCGTCGCACATATCCCACGAATAGCCCGCCATATACGGGATCACGCGGATGTCGGCGGCCTTCAGCTCCTTCATACCTGCCTTCAGATCCTGATGCGCGGGGAAGTAGTTGGGATTATCGTTGTTGAACGGTACCCAGTGCCAGTTGTAGAGGTGATAGCAAACGGGCACGCCGATCTCCTCTCGGAAGCGAACGGCGATCTTGTACCAATCGTCGGGGGACGCGTCCGCGTATTTTTCGCGGAGCGTAATCGGGAACGGATTTGCGTCGGGGTTTTCGTTCGGCATGAAATGCATGATCCAAACGGGCATATTGCGCATCCATTCGGGGGTGTCGGGACGGCCGCGGAGAGGTGCGAGCCACTTTGCGTTCGCCAGAACGAACTCCTTGTAGATATTCGTCGCATCGAACCAGTCGCCCGAAAAACGCTGCCATACCATCTCACCGGGGAGCGTGTAGGAGTTGCCGGGCTTTCTCTGGTAATCGGCGGTGCATTCCGTCGTGAACATCGTGCACCGGGACTGCGGTGCGCCGACGAGCGTCAAGAATTTGGGGTTGCCGTCTGCGTCGTGGATGCCCATGTAGATGCCGTTCGGGGCGGTATCGCCCTCGGTTTTCGGATTGTACATCGCGAAATACGGCATGTTCACCTGCACGCCCGTCGGATATTTGCCGCGGATGCATGAGGATCTTTCGTTGAAATGGTGGGAGAGGATGCCGCTGCCGACGGCGGCGTACGCCGTGTCGAATCCCTCAGCGACGCACTGCGGGTAGGAGACCTCGGCGACCGAGTAGCGCTCGCTCTGATTGATGACGCGCATTTTCCAGCTGATGCGGCTCTTTTTCTCGTCGAGCGTTGCCTCTGCAACTACGGTGATGCCGCGGATCGTGCCGCTGTCGGGATCGGCGAGAGTAACGCGCAGGTAATTTTCGCGGCGGAGGATATGTACCCGATCCCAGCCGGCGCCTGCGTCAAAGCGCATATTCTTTTCGTAGAACGTATCCCAAAGGGTGAGCGTGAAGAGCGGCATGCTCTGTGCCGCGGTTTCTTTATCTGCGAAAACGGGGGCGATCCATACACCGCTGTCCGTTCTTTCGAGGTTGAAGGCGAGATCGCCCGCGCGGACGGGGACCGTCTCCTCCACGAAGGGAGCCATCACCTGCTCGGGGAGAGCGGGGATTCTTTCGTTCAGTTCTTCGGTAAGTGCGAAGAAATCGTCCGACTCCTCAAAGAAGAACCACGCGCCGGGGCTGTTTTTACCCGAGAGGAATCGGATATCGCCTTTATATGCGGCGAAATCGCCGAGCACACGGACAAAGCCCGCCTCCTGGAACAGAATGGGGCTGCCGCCGAATACGGCAAAGTAGCCGTCCTTACCCTCGATCGAGATACCCTTCTGGAAGGCGATCGGGCGTGTTTTCATGCGCTCCCACGCAACGTGCGGACGGATGCGCATAAGCGTTTCGTAATCGGGCGCCTGGGGATTCTCCTCCGTCGGGAATGAGAATTTTTTCGAGAACGGCTTGCCCGCGGCGTCGTATTCGTAGCCGGTGTATTCCGTTGCCGTGAATCCTTCCCAGGAGACGTCCATAAGGCGCATCGTGTAGCCGCCCGCGTACACGTCGCTGCCGAGGCTCACGGAGGCGTATACGGCAGCCGCTTTTTCGTCGAGCGTGAAGCGGTACGTTGCCAGAAGTCCCGGGATCGGTGCGCCGTCATCATCGCTCACCGTTGCCGCGCGGACGACGACCGTGTTGCCGGCTTTCGTGATCTCCGTTTTGTGATTGAACAGATAATACCGTTTTCCAAATCCGTCGATGAAATCGTGGAAAACGAGCGTCTCGGTTCTCTTTTTCGTTTTTGTCTTAAGGAGAAGGGTGTGATCCTCGCGTACCGAAAACGTCATGCTTTCGATAAGGGCGTTTCCCTTGAAGGTTTGTTCCGTCATAGGTGAATTCCTCCCGATCGTATAAAATATTGGAAAAGTATAATTGCATTACACCACCATTTTAACGGAACAAAAATGCAAAATCAATCCACAAAATGATTTTTTCTATTCCATTTTTCGATTTAGCGTGATATAATAAAAGGGGGCGATTACAGATGTTTGATAAATTGAACGAAATTTTTTCTACAGATTTCAATCTGGATACGGTGTTCGCGGCGCGGCAGGACAGAGGTGGAGAGGTGCGTGTAAAGCAGATGGACAAGCCTCGACGGCTGAGCGGCCTTTTTTATATCACAGACTACCCCGCTACATACCGTTTTTTGAACGAAACGTGTCTTGAGGCCGCGCCGGGCGACGTGATCTTTTTGCCCGAGGGCGTTCGTTATACGACAGAGTTTCACGTGCCGGCGGGGAAAACCTCGCATCCGATTCTTATAAACTTCCGCATCACGTCCGCCGAGGGGGAGGAGATCCGCTTTGACTGCCCTCCGATCCGCCTCTTATCGGATAACGGGACACTGCTTTCAAAATTCACCGCCGCCGTACAGCTGTACAAAAACGCCTCCCCCATCCTGCTCAAAGCAAAGGTGTTTGATCTCATCGGGAGCATCTTTCCGCTCCCCGAGGCGGACGATCTGTGCCTCAACTACATCCGTGAGCATATTACGGAGGAGTTTTACATCCCCGCGCTCGCAAAAAAATCCGCCCTCAGCGAGAGCGAATACAGAAAGCGGTTTCGCAAGAAGGTCGGCGTGTCCCCCGTTCGGTATATCACGCGGCTAAAGATCGAAAAAGCGTGTGAGATGCTCCTTGACGAGGACATTACGCCCGACAGCGTCAGCGAGTTTCTCCACTTCGGCAGTGTTCCTTATTTTTATAAAATATTTAAGGAACAGACAGGGCTGACGCCCAATCAGTACAGAAACGGGGACGTCCCTTAAAGGAGACGTCCCCGTTTCTTTTGTCATCAGGTATTCCGTTTTGTGCGTTTTTTCACGTCCGCGCATTTTTTGCTCGCGAGCACCGCTTCGGTCTTTGCGATGATGTCCCCCGCGCCTTCCATATGGCAGACGAGGTAGGAGTAGATCGTGTCGATGATGGCGAGCTGTGCAATACGCGAGGAGAGCCCAAGGATACGGTAGTTCGTTTCATCCGAGACCGTGTGAAGTACCGCGTCGCTCACGTTCTCGATCGGCGATTTCTGAAAGTTCGTGATCGAAACGGTAAACGCACCGCCAAGCTTTGCCGCGTGCATCGCGTCGAGGATATCCTTCGATGCACCTGAGTGGGAGATGCCGATGACGACGGTTTTTTCGGTGGCGTGGGCGGCGGCGATTGCCTGCATATGGTTGTCCGTGTACGGATGGGCGCGAAGACCCAGGCGAAGCATTTTGTGCGAGGCGTCGTTTGCGATCGGCGCGGAGTTGCCGAGGCCGAGAACGATGATATCGTCGGCTTTGAGGATCGCATTACAGCATTTTGTGAGCTCATCTTTATCGATCGACTTCTGCGTTTTCTCCAGTGAGCAGTAGATATCGTCGCACACCTTCCCAAAAATATCGTAGGGGGAATCGTCGGCGGTGATGTTTTCGTTCACCGGGTGGGCGTGATGCTCCTGCGCGATGGCAATCTTGATCTGCTGGTAGCCGTCAAAGCCGATTTTTCTCGCAAAGCGGACGATCGTCGCTTCGCTTACGCCGCAGACCTCGGCAAATTCCGTTATATATAAAGGAAGGATGTCGCGCGGGTTTTCAACGAGAAAATCCGCGATTTTTTTCTCTGATTTTGTGAGGCTGTCGTAGTTTGCCTTGATCGTCAGTATGGCCTTTTCCATGTTATCACATTTTTCCTTGATTTTTGAAAATCATTTTCAAAATTAGTATAGCACAAAAAACGTAAAAAGTCAAATATTTTTCGCGCATTTTTTGAGAAAGGTATTGAAATTTAATTTCATTTGTGATATGATTGTCTTGATGCAAATCAACAAAAAATTAAAATGATTTTCACGAGGTGTGTATGAACGACTTTTTGTTTACACAAATTTTGACGGAACTCGAGGATGCCGTCGGTAGAGAAAACTGCTCGGTCAAGGAGATCGACCGTGCAACGCACAGCGCAGACTTTTTCTGGCTTTCGAGAATGTGGGTGGATCGCGGCAGAAGAATGCCCGAGGCAGACTTTATCGTCGCACCCGCGAACGCCGAGGAAACGTCCAAGGTCCTCAAAATCGCAAATTACTATAAGATCCCCGTTACCACGTGGGGCGGCGGCGGCGGCTCGCAGGGCGGTGCGCTTCCCGTGGCGGGCGGTATCCTTCTTGATACCAAGCGCATGAACAAGATCTACGAGGTGAACACCGAGGGCATGTACATTGAGTGCGGCACCGGTGCGATCTACAAGCATATCGAATGGGCGGCAAACGAGAAGGGCTACGCTACAATGCACTATCCGTCCTCGCTCACCTGCTCGACCGTCGGCGGCTTTTTGGCGCACCGCGGTATCGGCGTCGTTTCCAATAAATACGGCAAGATCGACGATATGGTGCTCCAGATGGAGGTCGTTCTCCCGAACGGCGATATCATCTATACCTCCGCGACGCCGAAGCATGCGGCAGGTCCCGATCTGAACCAGATCTTCATCGGCTCCGAGGGTACGCTCGGCGTTATCACCAAAGCACAGATCCGCATCTACGAGCAGCCCGAGGTGCGCCGTTTCCGCGGCTTCCTCTTTAAGGATATGACCTCTGCCTTCCGTGCGTCCCGTGAGGTGCTCCAGAAATTCAAGCCCTCCGTTATGCGTCTGTATGACGAGGCGGAGACCGCGAGCCTTATCAAAAAGATCGTCGGCGTATCGAAGCCCGGCGCGTTTATGAACATCGCCTATGAGGGCGTAAAGGAGCTCGTGGATGTAGAAGAGAAGATCCTTCTGGAAACCTTCGCTAAATACGGCGCGGAGGACCTCGGCAGCGAGTACGGCGAGAAGTGGTGGAAGGAGAAGATCACCTTCTTCTATCCCGGCCACATGATGGATATCCCGCAAATGTTCGGTACGATGGATACGATCGCGCCCTACGACAAGATCGAAAAGATCTACTGGGCGATGAAGGAAGCGATCGAAACGAAATATCCGTACGCCAAGTTTATCGCGCACTTCTCACACTGGTATGAGTGGGGCGCTATGATGTACGACCGCTTTATCATCGATGGCGAGCACGTGCCGCAGGATCCCGTGGAGGCGATGCGTCTCCATAACGAGATCTGGACGCTCGGTATCCGTACCGCGCTGGCAAACGGCGGCGTCGTCAACGATCACCACGGCGTCGGCATCAAGCTCGGCCGTATGATGAAAGAACAGTACGGCCCTGCGATGCAGGTGTTCGAGGGCCTCAAAAAGACACTCGACCCGAACGGCATCATGAATCCGTACAAACTTGGTCTGTAAGTGAGAGGAGAAGAACATGAACATTACCGAAAATGCAAAGAATATAATAGATAACTGCCGGTTTTGCTGGATGTGCCGGCACGTCTGTCCGATCGGAAACGCAACCGGTCAGGAGAGAAATACGGCAAGAGCGCGCGCTTTTGCGGTATCTATGGTAGTACGCGGCTCGACCGAGCTTTCCGAGGTCGCGGACAATATGTACGAGTGCTCGCTCTGCGGTGCCTGCACGAACAACTGCATGACGGGCTTTGATCCCAAGGTGTTCGTTGAGGAAACGAAGACGGAGCTCGTTCTCGGCGGTCTTATTCCCGATTACATACGCGCACTTCTTGAGAAATATATGGCGTGCGGCAACGTATACGGCGCCGAGGTTTCCGATGAAGTGAAAGCGCTTTACCGCGAGGACGGCGACGTACTCTTCCTCGCCGGCACAGATGCCGTTCTGAAGGCGCCCGAGACGGTCGGGGTGGCACTCGCGCTTCTTGAAAAAGCAGGTGTCAAGGCGGCATTTACGAAGGAGCAGGATACGGGATATGCCCTCAAGTTCCTCACGGGCAAAACGGAGGAAACGAGAAAGGCGGCAATCGCGTTTGCGGCTGTTCTCAACAAGTACAAGACTGCCGTCGTGTACGATCCCGCCGATCTTGCGATGCTTCTGCACGAATACAAAGAGTGGGGCATTGAGATCAAAGCCGAGCTCATCTCCTTCAACGAGTATCTTCTCTCCCTTATTGAAGATAAGAAACTCGCGGTGAAGAAGGGCGATACCGTATATACGCTGCAGGATCACTTCGCATACGCCCGTGAGCTGGACGATACCGAAAGCGGCAGAAAGCTGATTGAGGCGGTCGGTACGTCGCGCGACATGCTCCTTTGCGGCAAGGAAGCAAACCTTGCCGGCCACCTCATCATGGCGGAATATATGCCCGAGGTGATAAAGAATGTGGCGCTCGACAGATGGCAGAACGCCATCAATATGGACTGCAAGACGGTCGTTACCGAGAACCCTGCGGAATACGTTTTCCTGAAAGAGACGTGCCCCGATGGATGCCGCGTTCTCTCCGTGGAAGAAATGCTTCTCGAAAATATGTAACGGATATAAGGAGGACTTACAATGAATCTGAAGAGAACTTACACCGAGAAAAACGGCTATGAAAGAATTGTAACGGACAGAAATTCTCCGCTCGTTTACGCCGAACTTGATATGCTGAAGCTTACGGACGGACAAAGCTGCACGATCGATGAGCCCGGCAAGGAGTTCGTGCTCATCGTGCTCTACGGTAAGTGCTCGGTCTCGGGCGAGGGATTCTCCTTCTCCGAGGTCGGATGCCGCGAGAACGTGTTTGACGGCGCCGCCGAGAGCGCGTACATCGGTAAAGACACCCCCTTTACCGTTACCGCCAAGGGCACGGTGAAGATCGCGGTCGCAAAAGCACCCGCCGAAAAATATTTTGCGCCGTATCAGATCAAAAAGGCTGATGTTGCCGTAAAGACGTTCGGTCAGGGCTCGTTTGTTCGTGAGGTTGCGTTTACCTTCCCCGAGACGGGCGAGGCAAATCACCTTTACATCGGCGAGTTCTGGGTAGAGGACGGAAAATGGGGCAGCTATCCTCCGCACAAGCACGACGTGGACGATCTTCCGCGCGAGGGCGCTCTGGACGAAATCTACTATTACGAATTCGATAAGCCGCAGGGCTTTGGCTTTCAGGCAGTCTATACGCCTGAGGGTGACATCAACGAAGTGTATAAAGTGGAAAACGGCGACTCCGTCGTGATCCCCAAGGGATATCACCCCTTCACGGTAGCGCCGGGCTACAAGAACTATTGCCTTTGGATCATGGCGGGCAAGAACCGCGGCCTTCTCAGCTCCTCTGAGGAGTGCCATAAGTGGATTGTAGCAAAATAAGGAGAAAAGCATGTACGTTTTAGGCGTGGACTTCGGCGGCGGCGCGAGCAAAGCGACGCTGATGGATCAAAACGGTACGGTGGTGAAAACCGCATCGAGCGAATACCCGACCGATTTCGGCGAGGGCGGACGCGCGGAGCAGAATCCGAAGGATTGGTATCTTGCGGCTGTGAGGAACATCCGCGAGGTGCTCGCGGGGATCGATCCCGCCCTCATCGACTGCCTTTGCTTTGATGCCGCAACGCATACTGCCGTTCTTCTCGGCGAAGACGGCGAGCCCGTCTGCCCGTCCGTCTACTGGACCGATACCAGATGCCTCGGGGAGAAACGCTTTCTCGAGGAGAATTATGCCGACGAGATTTTTGAAAAATGCAAGCACAAGGTCGATACGATCTGGTCTCTGCCTGAGATCATGTTTGTGAAAAACAGTTTCCCCGATACGTTCGAAAAAGTACGGAGGATTACCTTCGCGAAGGATTACGTGCGCGGAAAATTCACGGGCGATTTCGTTACCGACTCGATCGAGGCGGAGGGCAGCATGCTCTTTGACTACGACCGTCGGGCGTGGGATGACGGGCTTCTTGCTCTCGCGGGACTCACCCATGATATGATGCCGAAGATCGTATCGCCGCTGGACGTTGTCGGTACGGTCGGCGAGAACGCTGCCCGTGATACAGGTCTTATCGTCGGCACGAAGGTCATTTGCGGTGCGACGGATACGGCGATGGAGGTCCTCGCGGCGGGCGCCGTGCGTCCGGGCGATGCCACTCTGAAACTTGCCACTGCGGGACGCCTTTGCGTTATTTCGGAAGGGTTCTATCCCGACCGCAATATCGTCAATTATTCTCACCTCAAAGACGGGCTTACCTATCCCGGCGCGGCGACGAAGGCGTGTGCCTCTTCGCTTCGCTGGTTCAGAGATACGTTCGGCGGGGACTATGCGGAATTTGACGAAATGGCATCGGGCGTGCCGATCGGATGCGACGGGCTCGTTTATAACCCGCATCTGATGGGCGAGCTGACTCCGTATGCCGATCCGACTATGCGAGCGAGTTTTGTCGGCTTCGGTGCACAGCACACAAAGGCGCATTTTGCGAGAGCGGTCATGGAGGGTGTTGCTATGAGCCTTCTCGACTGCAAGAATTATATAACCGATCTCGGAATGCCGCTCGGCAATCGTGCGTTCGTTATCGGCGGCGGTGCGAAGAGCGATCTCTGGCGGCAGATAGTCGCCGACGCGCTCGGCATCACGCTCGTCGTAACGGAGAGAAACGATTCCTCGCTCGGTGCGTGCATGTGCGCGGGTGTTGCCGCGGGGTATTTCAGGGACCTCGACGACGCCGTCGCCCGTACACAGAAGATCGTGGGCGAGACGCATCCGATCGCCGAGAATACGGAAAAATACCAAAAACTGTTCCAAAAATATAAGAAGATCGGAAAGTTCCTTTCCACCTTGAATGACTGAAATGAAAATTGTCGTACTTCTGAAATTCTTTCGGGGGGAGCTCAATCCTTTTGACGGAGCGGCTCTTGAGTGTGCGCTCGAATGGGGTGCTGACGTAACGGCTGTTTCGATGGCACCGCCGTCGGCAAAGGATGCGCTTGAAAACCTCACGCGGCTCGGCGTACGCGCCGTTCTTATCACCGATCCGCTCTTTGCGGGCAGTGATACACTCTCGACGGGATACATCCTTGCCGAGGCGATAAAACGTCTCGAGCCCGATCTCGTTTTCGCCGGACGTCAGAGCATCGACGGGGACACGGGACAAGTGCCGCCGATGCTTTCGGAGCGGCTCGGGCGGGAGATCATCCCAGGCGTGATCGAATTTGACGGCGGGCGAATCCAAACGAGAAGCGGCGCCGAGGCGTCGCTACCCCGCGGTGCGATCGTTACGTTTGAGCGGATACGGAATCTCCGCTTCCCCTCGATCTTCTCAAAAAAGGGCGAGGTGGAGGTATGGGACAATACCACGCTTCGGCTTGACGGGGACAAATGCGGCATCAAAGGATCACCGACGCGCGTGCTCCGCTCGTACGAGAGCACGGTCGGCAGACGAAACTGTACGTTTTCGGATGCCGGATCGTTTGATGCGCTTATACAGAAAGCGCTTTCGAAAAAAACGGAAAAAACGGCCGAAGATGCGACTCTTAAAACGGACGAGATCTATTACGTCGGAGATATCAAAAAGGTCGCCGAGAGGTACGCCGAGCGTGCGATCCCCCTCGATGCATCGGGCAAAACGTCCGAAATGTTCTCCCGTGAACTTCGTTCTCTCGGCGCACGCGTCGTTCTTTTTGAGTCCGTGGAGAAACTCCGTATTCTCGCGGCAAAAACGGCGGTTTTGACCGGCGCGGGACTCTGCGCCGACTGCGTATCGTTCCGACGGGAAAACGGCTCGTTTATCATGACGAGACCGGCACTCGGCGGCAACGTTACGGCGGACATTGTAAGCGACGCCGAGATGGCTTTCGCCACCGTCCGTCCCGAAGGGAAGCGCGACGGCGAGATCGTCTTCGCGATTGGAAAAGGGGCTGTTCCCTATCTTCCCGAGATTCGTAGTCTTGCCGAAAAGTACGGCGCTACGCTTGCCGCTACGCGCAGCGTCGTGGACGCGGGAATCATTCCGTACGAGACGCAGGTGGGCCTTACGGGCAAAACCGTCGCGCCAAAGGTGTACGTTGCCTTGGGCATCTCGGGGGCTGTCCAGCACACCTCGGCTATCGCCGGTGCGGGGACGGTTATCGCGGTCAATACCGACAAGGATGCAAGAATTTTCGATTACAGCGATTACGGTATCGCGGACGATATAAAAAATCTGTTTAAGGAGTAATATACAATGCTGGTAAATTTACAGACGATTCTGAAGGATGCGGATAGAGGCGGCTACGCCGTTCCCGCGTTCAACGTGTACAATATGGAAACGGTGATGGGTATCATCAAAGCGGCAGAGGAAATGCGCGCGCCCGTTATCCTGCAGTTTTATTCGCGCCTCGCAACGACCGGCTTTGCCGATTACCTCGCACCGATCGTACTGAAGGCGGCAGAGATGGCAACCGTTCCCGTTTGTATGCACCTCGACCACGGCGCAGGCTACGAGCCGGCGGCGATCTCCGTGAAGAACGGTGCGACTGGCATCATGGTCGACTTTTCGACGCTCTCTCTTGAGGAGAATATCGAAAAAACTGCCGCTGCCGTAAAAATTCTTTCCGCGCTCAATATTGGTGTCGAGGGTGAGATCGGTCATATCGGATCGGCGGCTGACGGCGTTCCCACCGACTATACCACGGTAGAGGAAGCGAAAAAATACGTGGACGGTACGGGTGTTACCGCACTGGCGGTTGCCGTCGGTACGGCACACGGCAGATATAAGCAGGCACCTGTGCTTGCAATCGACAGAATCCGTGAGATCAAGGAAGCAGTGGGCGTATCCCTCGTTCTGCACGGAGGAAGCGGCGTGCCCGACGATCAGATAAAGAAAGCCGTCGAAGCCGGTATCCGTAAGATCAACTTCGGTACGGACGTGTGCTTCTCTTTCCTTGACGCCGTATTCGGCGTGGACCGCAAAACGTACGCGATCGACCTCTTTATGAAGGAGCCGATCGAAGCAGTCAAAAAGTTCGCAGAATCGAAAATTGAGCTTCTCGGAGCAAAGGACAGAGTATGAAAAAAGTCGTAGGACTCGGGGCAAACGTCCTGGATACGCTTATAACCTGTAAAACTTTCCCCACGGAGGATAAAAAGACGAAGGCGGAGGGGATCGTGCGCCTCGGCGGCGGTCCTGTCGGCAACGCGCTCGTCGTGCTGGCAAAGCTTGGTGTACCCTCTGAGATGATCGGCACGTTCTCTGACGATACAGCAGGCGTGCAGATCTTAGCCGAGCTTCAGAAATTCGGCGTGAAAACCGACCGCGCCGTGACCGTCTCCGGCACGTCTTCGTTCGTTTCCTATATCCTCATCTCGGGAGAAAACGGAAGCCGTACCTGCCTTTTTGACAGGGGCACGGTACCCGACGATCCCAGCCTGGTTGATTTCTCCGCGATCGACGGTGCCGATATTCTCCATCTTGACGGAAATTATATGAAAAGCGCTATTGCGGCGGCGAAATACGCCCGGGAAAAAGGCGTAAAGGTAAGCCTTGACGCGGGCGGCGTCTACGACGGAATTCTGGAACTTCTCCCTCTCATCGATATTCTCATCCCCTCGGCGGAGTTTGCCATGGCGGTAACGGGCGAGCCCGATGCGAAAACAGCACTCGAAGCGCTTTATAAAATGTATTCTCCCGAGATTCTGGTCGTGACGGATGGCAAGAACGGCGGCTACTATTGGGAGAACGGGCGTGCCGTTCACTACGACATTGCTCCCGCTACCGTAAGGGACACGAACGGAGCAGGCGATACTTTTCACGGCGCGTTTATCGCGGCGTATGCTAAAGGGAAATCTGTTCCCGAAGCGTGCGATTTTGCGAGTGCTGTCGCGGCGTATAAGTGCAAGCACATCGGCGCCCGCGACTACGAGCTGAATGAGGATATTGCCCAAAACATATACGCGTATCTTGCCGATTGACCCGAAGCCAGGAGGAAACATGGAACAACTGAAAGAGAAAGCGAGAGAGCTTTCGAAAAACTTTCTCGAAAGCGAAAAAGAGTACCGCCTCGGTTTTATTGAAGCGGAGCAGTCGAATCCCAAAACGAAAACGCTCGGCGAAACCTTCGTTCGCGATACGAAAGCGGGCATCCGCATGATCCTCAGCGTGGACAGGGATCTTGTCGCGCTGTTTGAGACGGCACTCTTCTCGGAGAAGTTCGATTGGCTGTATGCCGATATGATCGGTGCTCTCAAAAACGGCGGACGGATCTTTATCTCGGGTTGCGGATCATCGGGGCGGCTTGCCATGCGGCTCGAAACCTCGTTCCGTGAGGCAATAAACGAGATTGCGAAAGAAAGGCCCGAGGCACGCGCGTATAAAGACGCCGTGCGCGAGATTATGACGGGCGGAGACTACGCCATCATCCGCGCGGTGGAATCGTTTGAGGATTACACCGAACTCGGCTGTGCGCAAGCGAAAGACGAAGGCGTGAAAGAGGGCGACGTCCTCATCGGTGTTACCGCGACGGGGGAGACGACCTCGATCCTCGGTACGGCAAAACAGGCACTCGCTGACGGCGCTAAAGTGTGGATGGTGATCTGCTCCGATCCCCAAAGCATTATCGGGAAGCTGAAACGGGTTGACGACGTATTCACCCACCCGATGACGGAAAGCCTTTATATGAAATGCGGCGGCATGGCGGTTACCGGATCGACGAGAATGCAGTCGTCCTCCATTGAGCAGGCGGTGATTGGTGCGGCGCTCGAGATGGCGCTCGGCGAACTGTTTTTCGCCCAAGCACCCACGGATGATACGAAACGCCGTTTCGTCGACGGTTTTTCGGCGTGCATGGATCTCCTCGAGTCGGACGAGAGCGTGGAGGTCATGGCAGAAGAGACGGATGCCGAGACGGAACTTTACGAAAACGGCGGCCACGTAACGTATTTCTCCGACGAGTATCTGCTTGATATTCTTGCCGATACGACCGAGAGAAGCCCCACGTTCACGACGCCCCCGTTCCGTCCGCAGAAGAACAAAAACGAAACGCTCTCGTGGGCGTTCGTGAAAAATCCGCGGCTCGGCACGAAGGAGGCGTGGGACGCCTGCTTTTTGCGCACGCCCCGCTGCATTGATAAAACGCCCGACGATTACAAGGCGATCGGTATCAAGGACGAGGATATAAGAAGAATCCCGAACATATCCCTTGACGCGCTGTATGCGTTTGAGATCGGGTGCGAGCCCGATCCCGAGAGAGAGGGAGAGAATACCCTCGCTTCATGGGTAAGCTTTGGTGATGAGATCCCCGAATCGTTTGAGCGACAGGCTGAAAAGTATGAGAAAAAGAGTATCTGGACGATCGGCAGCGAGGGATGCTTTACGCATACGACGCGTATGAAACTGTTCGAGCATCTCGGAATGAAAATGATGCTCAACGCTGTCTCCACCGGTACGATGGCGAAGATGGGCAGAGTACGCGGCAATTATATGGTGCATCTCAATATCAGCAACAAAAAGCTGGTAGACCGCGCGACGAGAATTATTGCCGATCTGTGCGCGGTGGACTACGATACCGCAAACTACGAGCTGTTTTACTCAAAGTTGCTCCTTGAGGCAAAGGGTATTCAGCGCTCCACTACGATAGAAACGATCGACAGACTCGGTCAGAAATAAGACGGAGGCTTTTATGATCATAAAAAACGGCAAAGTCATAACCCCCGACGAGGTTCTCGACGGGTTTGATCTTCGCATTGAGGAGGGTCTTATCAAGGAGATCGGCAGATCTCTTACGGGAGACCAGACCGTGGACGCGGACGGCGCGTATATCGTGCCGGGATTCGTCGACATCCATACGCACGGTGGATGCGGTGCGGATTTTATGGATGCGACAAAGGATGCCTTTGACAAAGCGCTCGGCTTCCACCTCGGCGAGGGTACGACTACGGTCGTTGCCACGTCCTGTACGGCACCGAAGGACAGCATCGTACGATTCCTCGGGTTTGCGAAGGAGTATATGCGCCGGAGCCGCGTTGTCGCGGGCGTGCATCTGGAAGGACCGTACCTTTCCGTACGGAACAAGGGCGCGCAGAAGGAGGAGTATCTTGCCGTCCCCGCGACGGTGGATTACTCCTATATGCTCGACTACGCAGATGTAATAAAAACGGTAACGATCTCCCCCGAACTCCCCGGTGCCGCCGAGATGACTACCGCTCTTTTGAGGACGGGCATCACCGTTTCGGGCGGGCACGACGACGGGATCTATCCCGAGTTTATGCCGACGATCGAGGCGGGGATGTCGCACCTCACGCATCTGTACTGCGCGATGAGCGAGCTTCGCTTCAAGGACGGCATCCGAAACGTGGGCCTTCGCGAGTATGCGCTCACCGACGATCGGCTGACGGTAGAACTGATCGCCGACAACCGGCATATTCCGCCGCATCTTGCACGGCTGGTCCTTCGCGCCAAGGGTGCGGATAAGGTCGCGGTCGTCTCCGACTCGCTCCGCTGTGCCGGCTGTCCGAAGGACGGCGCGGTCTATAAACTCGGCGCGGATGAGAACGCACAGCTCGTGAAGATCGGCGACGGTGTTGCCGTAACGGCGGACGGAGAACGGTTTGCGGGAAGCATCACGTCCGTCCGCCAGATGGTGAAAAATCTGATCGACGCCGGCATCGGTGTCACGGACGCCGTGAAAACGGGTACGATCACGCCTGCCAAAATCATCGGTGAGGATAAGACGGTCGGCAGTATCGAGATCGGAAAACGTGCGAATATCGCCGTACTTGACACCGATTGGAATCTCGCCGGTGTATACCTCGACGGCACGAGAATGAAATAAAACGCAAGGGAAGGGTAGAATATGGAAACGAAAATCAACAACATTACCGTAAAGACAGTCGGTACGGAGTGGGACGTCTATTTTGATATGGCACTCGAGATGCTGTCCGAAATTATGAAAAACAACGCGGCAGGAAAAAGAACGGTCATGATCGTCCCCGTAGGGCCGACGAACCAGTACCCGATTCTCGCGAGACTTGTAAATCAGCTTCGCGTGTCTCTCCGCGACGTGTGGTTCTTCAATATGGACGAGTATCTCATCACGCCCGATACCGCCATTGATCCGACGGATAAGATGAGTTTTCATAAGCGTATGCAGGACGAGTTTTATTCCCGCGTGGATGCGGAACTTCTGATGCCTGAGGCGCAGCGGCTGTTCCCCGAGCCCGGACGCGAAGCGGAATATGACGCGCTCATCGAACAGCTCGGCGGTGTCGATCTCTGTCTTGGCGGACTCGGCATAAACGGTCATCTTGCGTTCAACGAGCCGTGCGAGCCGGGTGAGATGATCACAGCCGAACAGTACGCAAACCTCGGCACGCGCGTTTTGCCGATCTCCCGCGAGACGCAGACGATCAACGCCTACGGCTATCAGCGCGGCGATCTGCGCGGCATGCCCAAGTGGTGTATTACCGTCGGTATGAAGCAGATTCTTGCGGCGAGAAAGATCTACATCGCCCTCAACCGCGATTGGCAGCACGGTATCGTGAAGCACGTTCTCAGAGACGAGCCGACGGCGGCGATCCCCGCAACGCTTTTGCAGGGACACGACAACACCACGATCTGCTGTTACGAATCGGTCGCAAACGGACTGTTCTGAATAAAAAGCGCCCTCCCTAAATCGGGAGAGCGCTTTTTTACGATAAATCGGTATCCGGCTTTAAGCAGTGCTTCGACAGGAATTTGTTTCAGCATCGCTTTTTCAAAAAAAGCGACCGTTCCTTAGAACGAGATGAGACCGCTGTCTGCTGTAACGATCGCGCCGTTTACAACGGCGGCTGCATCGCTTGCCAGGAAGAGCGCCACATCTGCGATCTCGAAAGCCTCTGCGTTTCTCGTGCCGAAGTTCATGGAGAGCATAGCGTTCTGGAGACCCTTCTGGTCAGCGGTAGCAAAGAGAGCCGGATCGGTCATCTCCGTGTTGATGCCTGCGGGGCAGATCGCGTTGCAGCGGATCTTGTTAAGACGGTAAGAGAACGCGGTGTTTTTGGTAAGGCCGATCACTGCGTGCTTTGCCATCGTGTACGCGCAGCCGCTCTTACCGCCGCAGATGCCTGCGATGGAAGCAACGTTTACGATGTTACCGCCGTTTTCGTTTTCCATAAATACTCTTACAGCCTTGCGGGTAGCCCAGGCGGGACCGTAAACGTCTACCTGCATAAGACGCATAAGAAGCTCGGTGTCGAGATTCTCGGCGGGTGCGAAGTTGTCCATAAGACCTGCGTTGTTGATAAGGATATCGAACTTGCCGAACTTTTCGATCGCGAAATCAATCATCGCCTCGTTCGTTTCCTCAAGGGAAATGTCGCCGGCGTATGCTACGATCTCACCTGCGAGCTCCTTGCTCTGCTCCTCGAGAGCGGCAAGTCTTTCGGCTCTTCTTGCAACGGCTACGACCTTTGCGCCTTCCTTTGCGAAAAGAAGCGCGATCTCACGGCCAACACCGCTGGATGCACCGGTTACTACGGCAACTTTGTTTTCGAGTCTCATTTTGATTCCTCCAAATATTGTGTTTTTTACCTCATATAATATATCAATTTTACGAGATTTTGTCAATAGGAAATGTGAAAAAACACATCACGGAGCAAAACTCCCAAATGATGTGTCCGTTTTCTATAGAAATTTTTGAAAAGGGTGTGGGGAAAACTTTTTGTAAAAGTTTTCCCCACGTCGTTCTTACTCTTACTTGCTAGCCTCTTCCACTGCAACTGCACATGCGACGGTCATACCAACCATCGGGTTGTTGCCTGCGCCGATCAGACCCATCATTTCGACGTGAGCCGGAACGGAGGAGGAACCTGCGAACTGTGCATCGGAGTGCATACGGCCCATGGTGTCGGTCATACCGTAAGAGGAGGGACCTGCAGCCATGTTATCGGGATGGAGCGTGCGGCCCGTGCCGCCGCCGGAGGCTACGGAGAAGTAGCCGACACCGTTCTCCGTGCACCACTTCTTGTAGGTGCCGGCAACGGGATGCTGGAAGCGGGTCGGGTTGGTGGAGTTACCGGTGATGGAAACGCCAACCTTCTCAAGCTTCATGATAGCAACGCCTTCCGGTACGTTGTCCGCGCCGTAGCAGCGAACGTTCGCGCGGGGACCGTTCGAGTAGGCGGTTTCTTTCACGATCGTTACTTCTTCGGTGTAGGGGTTGAACTCGGTCTGTACGTAGGTGAAGCCGTTGATGCGGGAGATAATGAATGCGGCATCCTTGCCGAGGCCGTTCAGGATAACGCGCAGGGGCTGCTTGCGTACCTTGTTCGCGTTCAGAGCGATCTTGATGGCGCCCTCAGCGGCAGCGAAGGACTCGTGGCCGGCGAGGAAGCAGAAGCACTCGGTCTCCTCAGAGAGGAGCATCTTGCCGAGGTTACCGTGGCCGAGACCAACCTTGCGGTTTTCGGCAACGGAGCCGGGGATGCAGAAGGACTGCAGACCGATACCGATAGCGGCAGCGGCGTCAGCAGCCTTGGTGCAGCCGGATTTCAGAGCGATAGCCGTACCGACGGTGTACGCCCAAACTGCGTTCTCAAAGCAGATCGGCTGGGTCTCGCGGATGATCTTGTCTACGTCGATGCCCTTTGCCAGAGTAATCTCTTTGCACTCTTCAATGGAGGAGATGCCGTATTTCTCGAGAGTCTCCATGATTTTGGGAGCACGTCTCTCATAGTTTTCAAACAATGCCATTCGTATGTACCTCCTTACGCCTTTCTCGGGTCAATGTACTTAACCGCATCGTCGAAGCGGCCGTATGTACCCATTGCCTTGTTGTAGGCGGTGTTCGGATCGTCGCCCTTCTTGATGAAGTCGGTCATCTTGCCGAGGGAAACGAATTCGTAACCGATTACCTGATCGTCAGCGTCGAGAGCCATGCGGGTAACGTAGCCCTCTGCCATCTCGAGATAGCGGACACCCTTAGCGGCAGTGCCGTACATGGTGCCGACCTGGCTGCGGGAGCCCTTACCGAGGTCCTCAAGACCTGCGCCGATGTTCAGACCGTTCTCGGAGAAAGCGGACTGGGAGCGGCCGTATACGATCTGGAGGAACAACTCGCGCATAGCGGTGTTGATCGCGTCGCAGACAAGGTCGGTGTTGAGAGCCTCAAGAACCGTCTTGCCGGGGAGGATCTCTGCTGCCATAGCAGCGGAGTGGGTCATACCGGAGCAGCCGATCGTCTCAACGAGGGCCTCCTGAATGATACCTTCCTTAACGTTGAGAGTCAGCTTGCAAGCGCCCTGCTGCGGTGCGCACCAGCCGATACCGTGCGTCAAAGCGGAGATGTCCTTGACCTCTTTTGCCTTGACCCACATACCCTCTTCCGGAATCGGAGCGGGACCGTGGTTGGGGCCCTGTTTTACGCAGCACATTTCCTGCACTTCGTGGGTGTAAATGAGTTCGCCCATAGAAATATACTCCTTTATAAAATAATCACGTTTGCCGAGGCAGATCCCTTTTTTCGGGAAAATGCCCGTACATATAATATTATAGCGCATATTCCGGCGTAAATCAAGAAAGAATTGTGAAAAAAAGCGAATCGCACGTAAAAATCTTCCCTGCGTTCTCCGCTCGTTTTGGGAAAAAGTGATAAACCGCACATTTTATGCATTTGCGTAAGACAGCTCAAATATAGGCGGGTGTAAAAAACGAATAAGATCCGCCGTCTCGCGCCATACTATGGAAAAAAGAGCGGAGGAAAAATGTGATGACAGACGAAACGAATCAGGATTTCGGTGAAAACCGTGCGGACAGCGAGGCGCTCGGCACGGAAAAAGATAAGCTGGAAGCGATCATCAAAAGCGGATCGGTCGTATCGAAAAAGGACGGAGACACGATCCACTGCCTCACCGTGATCGGGCAGATCGAGGGGCATTATCTCTTGCCGACGGAGCAGAAAACGACGAAATACGAGCACCTCATCCCTCTTCTCGTGTCCATCGAGCAGAGTGATGAGATCGACGGCGTTCTGATCGTGCTCAACACGATGGGCGGGGACGTGGAGGCGGGGCTTGCGCTCGCGGAGATGGTCGCGAGTATGAAAAAACCCACCGTATCGCTTGTGCTGGGCGGCGGGCACTCGATCGGCGTACCGCTTGCGGTATCGGCAAAGGAGTCCTTTATCGTACCATCCGCCACGATGACGATCCACCCTGTCCGCATGAGCGGAACGGTCGTCGGCGTGCCGCAGACGTACTACTATTTTGAGCGGATGCAGGATCGGATCGTCCGATTCATCACCGATCACTCCAAGGTGTCGGAGGAGGAGTTCAGAAAACTGCTCCTTCGCACGGACGAGATCGCGACGGACGTCGGTTCGATCATCGACGGAAAGAAGGCGGTGGAGATCGGGCTCATCGGCGGCGTAGGCGGTCTTTCCGACGCGCTCGAAGCGCTTCGTCGGCAGATCAAAAAAGAAGGCACGGCTTGAGCCGTGCCTTCTTTTTGTCACCAGTATTCGCGGTCGAGGGAACGCATCTGGATCGCCTCCGCCACGTGGGCGGCGGTGATCGCTTCACTTTTGGCAAGATCCGCAATCGTCCGCGCTACGCGCAAAAGCCGATCGTAGCCGCGGGCGGAAAGGCCGAGTTTTTCGATCGCCATTTTCATAACCCCGCGTCCCGCCTCGTCGAGCACGCACGTGTCTCTGGTTTCAGCGGGGGAGAGCGCGCCGTTCGGGATCGGCTCTCTGTCGGTAAAGCGTCGGGCGGCAAACGCTCTCGCTTCGATGACGCGTTCGCGGATCGCTGCGGACGGCTCTCCCGGCTCGGTTACGCTGAGCTCCTCAAAAGAAAGCGTCGGCACGGTAACGTGTATGTCGATCCGATCGAGAAGCGGTCCTGATATTTTCGAGAGATATTTTCTGCGCATTTCTGCGGTGCAGTTGCATGGCTGGCGACTGTTTCCGTAATTGCCGCAGGGGCAGGGGTTCATCGCGGTGATGAGGATGCTCCTGGAGGGAAACGTGCACCGTCCCGCGGCGCGGGTGATCGTCACGACACCGTCCTCGAGCGGCTGACGGAGGCTTTCCATAACGGGGCGGGGGAATTCGGGAAGCTCATCTAAAAACAGAACGCCGTTGTGCGAAAGCGCGAGCTCACCCGGCATGGGGATTCTGCCGCCGCCCACGAGAGAGGGGGCGCTCATCGTGTGATGCGGGGCGCGGAACGGGCGCACGGTAACGAGCCCCGTGCCGTCGGTCAGCTCGCCCGCTACGGAATGGATTTTCGTGATCTCCACGGATTCTTTGAACGTAAGCGGCGGGAGGATGGTGGGAAAGCGCTTTGCAAGCATGGATTTACCCGTGCCGGGCGGGCCTATGAGGAGCACGTTATGTGCGCCGGCCGCGGCGATTTCAAGGGCGCGCTTCACCTTCAGCTGTCCCTTTACGTCGGAGAAATCATCGCCCGATGGGAAACTTTCGAAATCCGGAACGGCGGTTTTTACGGGCTCGAGGGGTTCGGTGCCTTTCAGGTGATCGACGAGGACGCCTACCGTGGGAATCGCGTAGACCGTGATGCCGGGGACGGCGGCGGCCTCCTGCGCGTTCTCGGCGGGAACGTACAATTCTTTGATACCCACCTCGCGGGCAGCGAGCGTCATGCTCAGCACGCCGCGCAGAGGGCATACCTTGCCGCTGAGAGATAACTCACCGAGAAAGCATTTGTCCTTAAGATCCATGGAGGGGCTGATGATACCGGCGCACTGGAAGATCGCCGTCAGCATGGCGAGATCGAGTGAAGAGCCTTCTTTTCTGCGGTCGGCGGGGGCGAGATTCAGAATCAGATCAAGCTCGGGAAACGGAAAACCGCTGTTTACCGATGCAGCGCGGATGCGCTCCTTGGCCTCGCGTACCGCCATATCGGCAAGGCCCACGATATTCATCTCGGGCAGATTTCTCTGTCCGCTGCATTCTACCGTGACGACAAAGCCGTCAAGGCCGGTAAGACCGGCGCTGTAAGTAATCGAAAGCATACGTCATCCTCCTCTTCTTAAAAATTTTAACATAAAATTTAAAGTATGACAATACCGATGCCGAAAGAAAAGTGTATAATGATGAAAAAACACGATATTTCTGTCAAAGGAGAGCGACGTTATGAAAATGAAAGCCGAATTTTCCGTACGCATTGATGAGGATCTCTACAAAAAACTGATTGCGGTAGCAGATGCAGAGGGGCGCAGTGTGAATAACCATATGCTCCATCTGATCCGTACGAACATTGCCTATCACGAGCGCGTGCACGGCAAACTGGACGTCTCGAAGGTCGTACTACCCGAGGGCGCGGAGGGATGAGAATCCCTTGCAAATATCCCGTATCTTTGCTATAATGGACAAGGAAAGGAGTTGTGCGTATGTATAATTTTTTTGTCGGCGAGGAAAGCCGACGGGACGAGTTGTTTTTTCTGACCGGAGCGGATTACAATCATATGCGCAACGTGCTCCGGATGCATCCGGGTGAGACGGTGCTCGTAAGCCACGGCGGTGAGACGAGTCTTTGTACGCTTCTCCGCTACGAAAACGATGCAGCCGTCGTTGAGATTGTGGAGGAGTCGTATCAGAATACGGAATTGCCGGTGGAGATATACCTCTTTCAGGGGCTTCCGAAAAGCGACAAGCTTGAGCTCGTCATTCAGAAAACGGTGGAACTCGGCGTTTTTGAGGTAATCCCCGTCGAGATGCACCGCAGTATCGTAAAACTGGATGAAAAGAAGAAAGCCCTAAAGCGCGACCGCTGGCAGGCGATCGCCGAGAGTGCCGCAAAGCAGAGCAAGAGGAGCGTGATCCCGCACGTCTCGGACGTGCTTTCGTGGAAAGAAGCGCTCCTTAGAATGGGTGAGATGGACGTCCTTCTCGTCCCTTACGAGAACGAAAACGGGATGCGCGTCCTTGGGGAGACGCTGCAAAAGATACAGAGCGGTATGCGCGTGGGGATTCTGATCGGCCCCGAGGGCGGCTTTGAGCCACGTGAGGCGGAGGATGCCGTCCGTGCGGGCGGTGTGTGCGTCTCTCTCGGCCACCGAATCCTCCGCACGGAGACAGCCGCGATCACGGCGGTGGGGACGTGCATGCTCCACGCCGAAATGCATCTTTCAAAGGAGTCGGTATGATTACACTTCCCGAAGAATATGCACAGCGGATGCGCTCTCTCCTCGGCGATTCGTTCTCCTCTTACGAGGCGGCGCTCGCAATGCCGCCCGTGCGCGGATTGCGCGTGAATACGGACAAGATCGCTCTTTCCGATTTTGAGAAGATAAACACGCTCGCTTATGAGAAGATCCCGTACGTGGAAAACGGATTTTATCTCGAATACGAGCACGTCGGAAATCACCCCTTTCATCACGCGGGGATGATCTACGTGCAGGAGCCGGCGGCTATGGCGCCGGCGGAGTGCATCCATATTGACCCCGATTGGAAAATCCTCGATATGTGCGCGGCACCCGGCGGCAAGAGCACGCAACTCAAAAATAAGCTCGGAGAGAACGGCGTTCTCGTTTCCAACGAGATCATCCCCTCCCGCTGTCGGATTCTGACGGGCAACGTCGAACGTCTCGGACTTTTGAACACCGTAACCACCTGCATGGATACGGCGCGGCTCGCCGCTACGTTCCCCCATACGTTCGATATGATTATGGTAGACGCGCCTTGTTCGGGTGAGGGTATGTTCCGTAAAGAGGAAAACGCGATCCCCGAGTGGAGCCTTGACAACGTGAAAAAATGTGCGACACGGCAGTCGGAGATCCTCGAGAATGCGGTGGCTGCCCTCAAAGACGGCGGGTATATCGTTTATGCTACGTGCACGTTTTCTCTTGAAGAAAATGAGATGGTCGTCGATGCGTTCCTTCGCGCTCATCCCGAATTTGAGATCGTACCGGTGAAAGAATCGGTGCGGGCGTGTACTTCGGACGGCATTTTCTTTGACGGATGTGAGACGGAGAATATTCGCTTCGCCCGTCGGTTTTATCCGCACGTCGGACGGGGAGAGGGGCAGTTCATGGCAGTTCTCCACAGCACGGCTTCTCCCGCTTTTGACAAAAAGAAGCCGACGTCCGCGTCGAAGCCCGATTCCGTCACGCTTTCGTTCCTTGACGACGTTCTCGTACAGTACGAAAAGGAGCACGTTCTTTTATACAACGGAAATCCCGTGTATTTCACACCGGATTTTGCCGTGCCGAAGTGGGCGGCGTTCGCCCTTGGCGTAACGATCGGGGAAGTGCGGGGCAAATATATACTGCCGCATCACCAGTTCTTTTCCGCGATGGGAAAATATTTTAAGAGGAAGATCGAACTTTCGCCGGACAGCGAACTGCTCGCGCAGTATCTGCGCGGGGAGGAGATCGAAACCGATTCTGAAAACGGCTGGGCGGTCGTAACCGTGTGCGGGTGTGCCATCGGCGGCGCAAAAGTCGTCTGTGGCCGCGCGAAGAATCATTATCCGAAAGGCCTTCGGACGAAAAGGTGAAATAAAAAACTCCGCCGGATGGCGGAGTTTTTCTGTCTTTTTTACGGGCGCAGGCCCATGCCGCCTTCGAGCGTCAGGGTTTCGCCGTTCATGTATTTGAAATCGGGAGAAGCGAGCTGTACGCACACACGGCCGATTTCCAGTTCCGAATCGCCGAAGTGGCCGGCGGGGGGCATCTTTACGTTTGCCTTGAACGCGTCGGGATATGCTTTCTCGAAGTTTTCAAGCTGTGCGGTCCAGGCAAGAGGGCATACCACGTTCGTGTTGATGCCGTCTTTTGCCCACTCGGTAGCGGCTACGCGGGAAAGACCGCGGATGCCTTCCTTCGCGGCGGCGTAGGAGCACTGGCCGTAGTTGCCAAACAGACCCGCACCAGAAGCGAAGTTGATAACGGAGCCCTTTGTCTCCTTCAGGTACGGATAGCAGGCCTTCATATAGTAGAACGTAGCATACAGACCGGAGTACATCGCGAGGTTGAACTGCTCGGTGGTGTGATCCTGGATCGTAACACCCGAAGCGGAAGCCTGCGCGTTGTTGATGAGCACGTCGATTCTGCCAAATTCTTTCATAGCAGCCTCGGCTACGCTCTTGGCGATCGTTTCGTTGTCAGCGCCCTCGGAGATGTCAGCGGCAAGAGCGAGAACTTTGATGCCGTAAAGGCGTTCCAACTCTTCCTTTGCTTTCTCCAGTTTAGAGACGTTGCGTCCGGTGATTACCAGATTCGCGCCTTCCTTGGCGTAAGCGGTGGCGATGCCGTAGCCGATCGAGCCGCATCTGCCGTCGGAAAGAGCGGCGAATCCGGCGCCGGTGATAATGGCGGTTTTGCCTTTCAGAAAACTCATGGAAAAACTCCTTTTAATTTGGTTTGGGTACAGTATAGCACATCTTTGCCCCGTTGTAAAGGAGGCATTTTTTAATTAGGCGAAATTCATGTTTTATTTGATAAATTCGTGGTTTAGTATTGAATTCCTCCGCTCTCTGTGGTACAATGGTACCACCATAATTTCCCTAAAAAAGGAGAACGTTTATGAACAATACTGTTATTATGCACGTGAATTTTGCCGAATTCCCCAAAGAGGGCTCGTTTGACGGTAAGACTATTGATGATGTATGCCGCATGGCGGCCGAGCTCGGCTATGAAGGTATTGAGTTCCGCAGCCATCTGCCCGCACACCTGCAGGATTCCACGATTGAGGACTATTACAAGCAGATCGCGGAGGGTAAGAAGAAGTACGGTCTTAAGGAGATCCTCCTCGGCGTGATCGTTGCCGACTGCATGAACCCCGACAAGGAGGTCCGCGCCGAGGCTGTGAAAACGGCGATCCGTAAGGCGCAGCTGATAAACGATCTGTGCGGCACGACTTTGTGCGACACGTCCGCAGGGGCCGTTTTCTCCACCGATACGAGCGTGGATCCCCAGGCGGTCGAGTTCCACGGCAGCGCCGCCGCAACGGAGGAGATGTGGAATCTGACGGTCGATACCTATCAGCAGATCGGTAAAGGTCTTGAGCCCCTCGGTGTGAGATTTGCTTTAGAGACGTGCATGTGCTGTATCCACGACCTTCCCGACCCGACCCGAAAGCTCGTCGATCTCATCGACAGCCCCATGATCGGTATCAATATGGACTACGGCAACACGGCGTGCTTCCCAAAGAAGCCGACTGTTACCGAGGCGATCGATATCTACGGCGATAAGCTGTTCTATGCGCACCTGAAGAACTCGGTGAACAAGCAGGGCTGCGCTCTCGCAGAGGGTGAGATCAACCATCGCGTGTACCTCAAAAAACTCCGCGACGTCGGCTTTGCCGGCCCGATCGCGATCGAGGCACCGCGCCCCGGCGATCGCAGATGGTTCGCTCAGCAGGATCTGGCATACTACAAGGCGGTTGTGGCTTCCATTTGAGCGCGAAAGAATAAGTGAACACAAAGAGCTGGGCCGCCGTTTTGCAGCAGTCCGGCTCTTTTGGCTGCCGAGTGAAGTTGCAAGCGTCCTCGGGATTCGAATTCTCGCGCGACCTGCGCGCTCGGTCAGGGTCTGCTCTGACTGCCACTGGCAGTCATTCGCTACCGCCCCGTTCGAATCCCTTGCTATCAAACGAAAAAAGAAAAGCCAATCCAGAGAATTGGCTTTTCTTTTTTGGCTGCCGAATAGGGATTCGAACCCCAACAAACAGAGTCAGAGTCTGTCGTGCTACCGTTACACAATTCGGCATCGCGGTATATAGTATACCACCTGTTTTTTGCTTTGTCAACAGTTTTTTTTAATTTTTCAAAAGTTTTGAAAAAGAAAATTTCCCCGAAAAGCGGAGCCGTTCTTTACAGGGGCGTATATTTGTGGTAAAATACTCCTATACTAACGGCGTCTGCGGGGTTAGTATGCCCCCGTAGAGAATATTTTTATGCACGGAGGAGAATTTTCGTGCGGGAATTTTTTTTTGATTTTGCCGTTGGGTTTGCTGTAGGACTTGGTGCGTTCGCGGTTTTTTTGGCGGCGTTTTTGGTTCTGTGGTTTATTTTTTAGTATAAGAGGAGGGAGCGCCGTGCGACTGGACAAGTATCTCGGCGAGGCAGGCGTCGCCACGCGCAGTGAAGCGACGAAACGCATTCGCAAGGCAGAGGTGACGGTGGATGGCGTAATCGTCCGCGATCCCGCAAAGCACATTGATCCCGAAACGGCGGTGGTTACGCTTGCCGGTGAGCCCGTCGTATGGCGGAAGTTTACCTACGTGATGCTGAATAAGCCCGAGGGATACGTCAGCGCCACCGAGGATCGCGGCCCGACGGTGATGAATCTGCTCCCGCCGCAGTTCGTGCGCATGGGGTTGTTCCCGTGCGGACGACTTGATATCGATACGGTCGGTTTTTTGCTCGTTACGAATGACGGCGTTCTGGGGCACGAGCTGCTCTCGCCGCGCCATCACGTGGATAAGACGTACCGATTCACCTGCTCGCCGCCTATCGGCGAGGAGGCAATCGGAAAACTCACCGCCGGCGTGGATATCGGGGACATTGTAACGAAGCCCGCCGAGGTGACGGCGGAGGGGACGCTTCCCGCCGTGTCCGGCACGATCACGATCCGCGAGGGGAAATTCCACCAGATCAAGCGGATGTTTCACGCGGTCGGCTCGGAGATCACCTCGCTTGAGCGCATTTCGTTCGGGGATCTCCCGCTTGATCCGTCGCTCGTGCGCGGAGAATGGCGCTATTTGACTCCCGAGGAAGAGAATATCCTTCGGCGCGCGGCCGGCAGAGACGTACCGCCGACGGAAAAATAAAATCAAGAGAAAACGGAGAACATAGAATAAAAATGGAAATTCTGGACATACTTTCGGTTGAACTTGGCATTCGCAAAACGCAGGCGGAGGCGGCAGTAAAACTTCTTGATGACGGCAACACCGTGCCGTTTATCGCCCGTTACCGTAAAGAGGCAACGGGAGGCCTTGACGATGAGGTGCTCCGGGCTTTGACCGAGCGGCTCACGTACCTCAGAAATCTCGAAAAACGGCGTGAAGAAGTTTTGTCTCTCATTGACGAGCAGGGAAAACTGACCGATGAGATCCGCGAGGCGGTGGCGGCGGCCGAGACGCTCACCGAGATCGACGACATCTACCGCCCGTACCGTCCGAAGAGAAAAACGCGTGCTTCCGTTGCGAGGGAGAGAGGGCTGGAGCAGCTGGCGGCGCTCCTTATGGAGCAGTCGTCTTCGTACGAGCCCGATCTTTTGACGGTGGCGGAGGCATACGTCGATCCCGAAAAGGAAGTGCCGGATGCAAAAGCCGCTTTGGCCGGATCGTGCGACATTATCGCCGAGGATATCTCCGATAACGCGGACTACCGCCGTGAGATCCGTACGATCACGACCGAGTACGGTATTCTGCAATCGCAGAAAACGGATGCCGACAACCCGACCTACGAGCACTATTATAACTATATGGAAAAAATTGCGGGAATCCCGTCTCACCGCGTGCTCGCGGTCAACCGCGGCGAGGCGGAGGACGTTCTGAAGGTTTCCGTACAGATCGAGAAGGATCTCATCCTCAATTATCTTATGGCGCAGGTGATCACGGATTTTAAGAGCCCGGCTTTCAAGTACGTGGCGTCCGCCGTGTGCGATGCGTACGACCGTCTGATCGCGCCGTCGATTGAGAGAGAGATCCGCGCCGCTTTGACGGAGACAGCCGGCGAGCAGGCGATAAAACTGTTCTCCGATAACCTGAAGCACCTTCTGATGCAGGCGCCGCTCAAGGGGAAGACCGTTCTCGGCTACGACCCCGGCTACCGCACGGGATGCAAACTGGCGGTGGTCGATAAGACCGGCATGGTGATCGACACCGCGGTCATTTATCCGACGAAGCCGCAGGAGAGAATCGAAGAGAGCCGCCGCGTGGTTACGAAACTCATAAAGAAATACGGCATCGATGTCGTTGCCATTGGTAACGGAACGGCGTCCGGCGAGAGCGAGATGTTCATCGCCGATACGCTCCGTGAGATCGGCGGCGATACCAAATACATCGTCGTCAGTGAAGCGGGTGCGTCCGTGTATTCCGCATCCAAGGTGGGCGCTGAGGAGTTCCCGGATTTCGACGCAACGCAGCGTTCTGCCGTGTCTATCGCCCGCCGTCTGCAGGATCCGCTTGCCGAACTTGTGAAAATTGATCCGAAATCCATCGGCGTCGGACAGTACCAGCACGATATGAAAGAGGCGCGGCTCGATGAAGCACTCACGGGTGTCGTTGAGGACTGCGTAAACGCCGTGGGCGTTGATCTCAATACCGCGTCGTATATGCTCCTCTCCTATATCGCGGGCATCAATATGACAGCGGCGAAGAACATCGTCAAATACCGCGACGAAAACGGTGAATTCACTTCCCGCGCGCAGGTCTTGAAGGTGCCGCGGATCGGCGCCAAGGCGTACGAGCAGTGTGCGGGCTTCCTCCGCGTGCCGGGATCGAATGAAATCCTTGACAACACGGGTGTGCATCCCGAATCGTACCGTGCGGCCGAAAAGCTGCTCCGGAAATTCGGCTATACGGAAGAGGACGTGCGTCTGGGCACTCTCACCGATCTGCGCCGCCGTGCTGAGGATACCGGCATTCCTGCCTTGGCCGAAGAGATTGGCTGCGGTGAGGCGACGCTTACGGATATTATCGGAGAGCTTGAGAAGCCGGGACGCGACGTCCGCGACGGACTCCCGCAGCCGCAGCTCAAGGAGCGTGTTCTCACGATGGAGGAGCTTACGCCCGGTATGTACCTCACCGGTACGGTGCGCAACGTGATCGACTTCGGCGCGTTTGTTGATATCGGCGTGCATCAGGACGGACTTGTGCACGTTTCGGAGCTTGCCGACCGCTTCGTGAAGCATCCGAGCGAGGTCGTCTCCGTGGGCGATGTCGTAGAGGTGCGCGTGAAGGACGTCGATCTCAAGAAGAAGCGCATCGCCTTGTCTATGAAGGGAATGAAGCGCTGAATGTGATCTCGGTGAGGCGGGGAGGTCTCGATTTCCTGCCTCAAAAAGAAGAGACGTGACGCTGTTTTGTGCAAAATGTACATTTTTGTGCAATATGTACAAATGCGGTGATTAAATTTTGGAGAAAAAAACTCTTTTAATTCGCGCGGATTTTTGGTACAATATATCACAGTCAAAAGTATGCAGGCGAACGCTCTCCGGACGAAGGAGAAGCGAGCCGCCCGACGGCGGCAATCAACACCGATAATCTTTAGGAGGATACATACATGGCAAGCCTTTCCCTTAAGCACATTTATAAGAAATATCCCGGAGGCGTAACGGCCGTTTCCGACTTCTGCCTCGAAATCAAGGACAAGGAGTTCCTCGTTCTCGTCGGTCCTTCCGGTTGCGGTAAGTCCACCACTCTCCGTATGATCGCAGGCCTTGAGGAGATCTCCGAGGGCGAACTGTTCATCGGCGAGAAGCTCGTGAACGACGTAGCACCTAAAGATCGCGATATCGCGATGGTATTCCAGAACTACGCTCTGTATCCGCATATGTCCGTGTTTGATAACATGGCATTCGGCCTGAAACTCCGCAAGACTCCGAAGGAGGAGATCAAGCGTCGCGTAGAAGAGGCTGCTCGTATCCTCGATATCACCCACCTGCTTGACAGAAAGCCGAAGGCTCTGTCCGGCGGTCAGAAGCAGCGTGTTGCTCTCGGCCGTGCAATCGTCCGTAACCCGAAGGTATTCCTTCTCGACGAGCCGCTGTCCAACCTGGACGCGAAGCTCCGTGCGACGATGAGAACCGAGCTTACCAAGATCCACCAGAGAGTCGGTACCACCTTCGTATACGTAACGCATGACCAGGTCGAGGCTATGACCATGGCTACCCGTATCGTTGTTATGAAGGACGGTCTTATCCAGCAGGTAGATACTCCTCAGAACCTCTACGATCTGCCCGTAAACCTCTTCGTTGCAGGCTTTATCGGCACGCCGCAGATGAACTTCATCAACTGTACGCTTGAGGAGAAGGGCGACGGCATCTACGCCGTATTCGGAACCGATGCGCTCAAGCTGCCGGCTGAGAAGGCTAACGATCCCGTTATCAAGGATTACATCGGCAAGGATGTTGTCATGGGTATCCGTCCGGAGTCCATCCACGACGAACCGATGTACATTTCCAGCATGCCCGATTCCGTAATTGAGTGCGACGTAGAAGTTACCGAGCTTATGGGCTCCGAGATCTATCTGTATCTCGTTGCCAACGAGCAGACGATGACCGCTCGCGTTTCTGCCCGCTCCACGGCTCGCGCAGGCGACGTGATCAAGATCGCGATCGATATGTCCCGCGTTCACTTCTTCGACAAGGACACCGAGCGCTATATCGTTCACTAATCGAAAAAACGAAGAGCTGCCGCATTCGCGGCGGCTCTTTTTTTGTCAAAGAAATCCTTTTTGAAAATAACCAATTTCTCTTGATTTTCCCTTTCATGGATAGTATAATATATGTAGTGCCATCAACATGGAAGAGAGGAGGCGTTTACTATGCTGAAACGGGTTTTTAGCGTCGTTTTGCTCCTCTCGCTTTTTTGTTCTCTGATGGCGCTTTCTTCGGCGGCCGAGCCTCTTTTCGGTGAGGTTATGTTTGCCCAGCGGTACGCCGATTTCTCAAGCTTTGCCGAGACCGGTATCCGCTTCGGTACGGGCGGCGGTACGCCGACGGTTTCTTTTAACGAGGGCCTTTCGGTGAAGCCCGAGGATGATCTGAAAACGTATCTTCTCTTGCCTGATTTGCCGGATGGCGGTGCGTGGGCGGATACATATACGGTGGAGTTTTCGTTTTCCTTTACGGAAATCGCCGCCGCGAACGGCTATTTCGGCTTTCTCATGACCGGCAAGGGCGGCGTCCCCTCCAATCGAACGGAGCTGATCGTGCGTGCAAACGGTACGCTCGACGGCATCGGCGCGTTCAGCGATTCGTTCAAAGAAGCGATGGCGAAAGGGGAGAAGGTTACCGTTACCGTTCCCGTTCGCGAGGGTATGATGTACGAAGTAGAGGCAGTGTGCGGCGAGAGCGCAGAAACATTAGCTCTCCCGTCGGTCAAGATTATCGGCGAAGGCAGCCGTGGCTTCGTTGTGCGCAACGCGTCCGTCTCTGTAGAGTCGGTCTGTGTGGTCCGCGGTGTCGGCTACGCAAAGAAAATGGGCAAATACGCCACCGAATCGTACAAGATGACGGCGGGCGAGGATGACCCCGTCGCTCCTCCTACGGCAGATCGCGCCTCTCTTTCTCTGTGCATGCTTTTCGGTGCCGCTGGCTGTGCGATTTTTGTGAGCCGCCGTCGCCGCCGCGTATAAAAGTCTCCCGTTTCGGAAAAATGAATATGTACTCCTAAAGAGACTGCGTTTTTGCGCAGTCTCTTTCTTTCAGTGATAAAAAACCACCTCGTTCACAAAATATTAACAAAATGTATTTATATTAGTGTTGATTTTGGGGCGGCAAAATGGTAAATTGTTAGTCGAGAGTTAGCACTTTGGCAAACAGAGTGCTAAAATGAACCGTTCGGAGAGGGGGCGACATCCAAAGTGAGAGACAGAGAACTGAGTGAAAGAAAGAAACTGATACTGAAGGCTGTAATCGAATCTCACATTGAGATGGGCGAGCCCGTCGGCAGCAAGTATTTGACGCAATATAAAGAGATCGCGTATTCGCCTGCTACGATTCGCAACGAAATGGCCGAACTTGAGGAAATGGGTTATCTGGAACAGCCGCATACTTCGGCGGGGCGCGTTCCCTCCGAGGCGGGGTATCGCTTTTACGTAGATTCTCTCGTCGAGCGGTATAATATGACGCACCGCGAGATCACGCAGCTCAAAACAGCACTCCGTTCCCGTCAGGCGGAACTTGATAACATTCTCGACGAGGCGATGCGCCTTGCATCCTCCATGACGAATTACACGGCGCTGGCACTTCGCTCACGGCACGTTAGAAACGTGGTTACCCGCTTTGAGGTAATCCGCGTCGCGGAGAGAAAAATGGTGCTCGTGATGGTGATGTCCAACGGCGCTGTGAAGAGCAAATACATCCTCTCGGAGACGGTCGTTCCCGACGAGGCGGCAGCGCTTTTGGCCCACACGCTCAATCAGTGTCTCGTGTCCGTTACGGCGGAGGAGATCACGATGCCGCTTCTTCTCGATATGGAGCGGCGGATGGGCGTGTACGCGTACCTCGTGAATCCGGTTTCGAAGGGTGTTTATGAAACGCTCACCTCGTTCTCCGGTGGAGAACTCAAGTTTGACGGTATCAACCGGCTGCTTTCCTATCCGGAGTATTACGATTTTGACCGCCTAAAGCAGATGCTCCAGATGTTTGAGCAGAAGGACGATCTTTTGAAACTCATTTCGGAAGAGACGCGGGCGGTGGAGCAGTCCGGCGATGACAGCAAGGTGCAGGTCTACATCGGACACGAGAACATGGTGAATATCATGGACAATTCCACCTTGATATTCAAAACGATCAAAAGCGGCGGTCACGCCATCGGCACGATCGGCATCATCGGACCTACGCGTATGGATTACTCCCGCGTGATCTCGATGCTCGATCAGCTGACATCCAGCATCCGCGACGCGCTTGATGACGGCGGCGCGGAAGAACACACAGAGTAAGGACGAGAACGATGAACAAAGAAGAAACGATGCAGAATACGGCGGAGGAGCCGACCGTAACAACGGAAAGCGGTACGGCGGAGGCTGAAGCCGTACAGAGCGAGAAGACAGCCGGCGGGCGCCGCGACGGCAAAAAGACGCGTGCCGAGATCGCCGAGCTTGAGAAGAAGCTGAAAGAGGCAGAAGAGGCAGCGGCCGAGGCAAAGGATAAATATCTTCGCGTTCTTGCCGAGTACGATAATTTCCGCAAACGGAGTGCAAAGGAACGCGACGGCATCTACGCCGACGCCGTAACGGACAGTGTCATGCAGCTTTTGCCGCTGCTTGATAACCTCAAACAGGCACGCGAGTATGCAGACGGCGATCCCGCGAAAGTGGTGGAGGGCGTTCGTATGATCTTAGCCTCCGTCCCCGAGATTCTCGGTAAAATGGACGTTACCGAATACGGTGCGCCCGGAGATACGTTCGATCCCAACATCCATAACGCAGTGCTTCACGTAGAAGACGACGAGCACGGCGAGGGCGAGATCGTGGAAGTATTCCAAAGCGGTTACCGCCGCGGCGACAAGATCATCCGCTACGCCATGGTGCGCGTTGCGAACTGATCGCTTAATAAAGTCAACAACCCCAATTTCAATAAAAAATCAAACATTTTGGAGGAATAATTATTATGGGAAAAATCATCGGTATAGATCTTGGTACGACCAACTCCTGCGTTGCCGTTTATGAGGGCGGCGAGCCGGCAGTTATCCCCAATCCGGAAGGCGCGCGGACTACCCCGTCCGTCGTTGCATTCTCCAAGGCCGGCGAGAGAATGGTCGGCCAGGTAGCAAAGCGCCAGGCAATCACCAACCCCGATCGTACCATCATGAGCATCAAGCGCAAGATGGGCACTGATTACAAAGTAGATATCGACGGAAAGCAGCTGACACCGCAGGAGATCTCTGCGATGATTCTGCAGAAACTGAAATCCGATGCGGAAGCGTTCCTCGGTACTACCGTTACCGATGCGGTTATCACTGTACCCGCATACTTCTCCGACGCACAGCGCCAGGCTACGAAGGATGCCGGTAAGATCGCGGGTCTCGAAGTAAAGCGCATCATCAACGAGCCGACCGCCGCCGCACTTGCTTACGGTGTGGATAAGGACGGCATGGACCAGAAGATCATGGTGTACGATCTCGGCGGCGGTACGTTTGACGTATCTCTCCTTGAGATCTCCGACGGCGTCTTCGAGGTGCTTGCAACGAACGGCGATACCGCTCTCGGCGGCGACGACTTCGACCAGCGTATTATCGACTGGATCGCGGACACGTTCAAGGTGGAGAACGGCATTGACCTGAGACAGGATAAGATGGCTCTCCAGAGACTGAAGGAAGCCGCGGAAAAGGCGAAGATCGAGTTGTCCGGCACGATGAGCACGCAGATCAATCTGCCATTCATCACCGCAGACGCAACCGGGCCGAAGCATTTTGATGCAACGCTCTCCCGTGCAAAGTTCAACGAACTCACCGCCGATCTCGTAGAGCGTACTATGGTGCCCACGAAGAAGGCGCTCTCTGACGCCGGTCTCACCGTATCCCAGGTGGATAAGGTTCTCCTCGTCGGCGGCTCCACGAGAATTCCCGCCGTACAGGAAGCAGTCAAGAACTTCATCGGTAAGGATCCCTTCAAGGGCATCAACCCCGACGAGTGTGTAGCGATCGGTGCGGCTATTCAGGGCGGTGTTCTGGGCGGCGACGTCAAGGACGTACTCCTTCTGGACGTAACGCCTCTGTCCCTCGGCATTGAGACGCTCGGCGGTGTATTCAACCGTATTATCGACCGCAACACGACGATTCCCGTAAAGAAGAGCCAGGTATACTCCACCGCAGCAGACGGTCAGACCTCCGTTGAGATCCACGTTCTGCAGGGTGAAAGAGATATGGCCGCCGGCAACACGACGCTCGGCAGATTCATTCTTGACGGCATCGCTCCCGCGCCCCGCGGCATCCCGCAGATCGAGGTTACGTTTGATATTGACGCCAACGGTATCGTAAACGTTACCGCGCAGGATAAGGGCACGGGCAAAGAACAGCACATCACCATCACGTCTTCCACCAATATGTCCAAGGAGGATATCGACCGCGCCGTGAAGGATGCGGAGAAGTTCGCCGAGGAGGATAAGAAACTGAAGGAAGCCGTTGAGGTGAAGAATCACGCCGAAAGCATGATCTTCCAGATCGAGAAGTCTCTCGGTGAACTCGGCGACAAGGTTACCGAGGACGAGAAGGCACCCGTGAACGCTGCTATTGAGAAGCTCAAGGAAACCGTGAAGAACGGCGATACGGAAGCGATCAAGGCAGATACCGAGGCGCTTGAGAAATCCTTCTACCCGCTTGCAGAGAAGCTCTACCAGGCTGCGCAGGCGGCAGGTGCGCAGGGCTTTGATCCGAATGCGAATCCGGGAGCTGGTGCCGAGGGTGGCGACGGTACGTTCTACAACGCCGACTTCGAAGACAAGAGCGATAACTGATAAATAACGGGAGGTGTCGCGCCTTAAAACGCGACACCTCCATTTGGCGTTTTTATTCTCTCCGCCCGGCGGAGAAAGGTGAGGGACAATGGCAGAAACGAAACGAGACTATTACGAGGCGCTCGGTGTTGACAGATCGGCGGATGAAGCGGCGATCAAAAAGGCATACCGTACGCTTGCGAAAAAATATCACCCCGATATTAACCCCGGCGATGCGGAGGCGGAGCGTAAGTTCAAGGAAGTGAACGAGGCGTACGCCGTTTTATCCGATCCCGAAAAGAAGGCGAAATACGATCAGTTCGGTCACGCCGCGTTTGAAGCGGGCGGCGCTGGCGGCGGATTCGGCGGTTTTGGCGGATTCGGCGGTATGGATTTCGATATATCCGATATCTTCTCCAGCTTCTTCGGCGGCGGGATGGGCGGCGGCAGCACGCGCCGCGGTCCCGTGCGCGGCGAGGATCTGAGCGTCCGCGTAACGCTTACGTTTGAAGAGGCGGTATTCGGTACGAAGAAAGAAGTCTCCTATCAGCGAATCCAAAAATGCGGCAGCTGCTCCGGTACGGGTGCGGCAAAGGGCACGTCTCCGAAAACGTGTACCGCCTGCGGCGGCTCGGGACGCGTTCGCGTACAGCAGAGAACACCCCTCGGCATCATGCAGACGCAGAAGTCCTGCGACGCTTGTCGCGGTACGGGCAAGATCATCGAGAAGCCCTGCGACGACTGTCGCGGAAACGGATACGTCCGCGCTACGAAGAAGCTGGACGTAACGATTCCCGCCGGCATTGACGACGGACAGAGAATCGTTCTCAGCGGGCAGGGAAGCGAAGGCAGAGATGGCGGTCCCGCGGGAGATTTGTACATTTACGTGAGCGTACGGCCGCACGCCGTGTTTGAACGCGAGGGCACGGACATCTACTGCGAGGTGCCGATCTCGTTTACGGAGGCGGCACTCGGTGCGGAGATTGATATTCCCACGCTCGAAGGAACGGAGAAATACGAAATCCCTGAGGGCACGCAAACCGGCACGACGTTCACGCTCCGCCAGCACGGCGTTCCCATTGTGAACACGAAGAACCGCGGTTCGCTCCATATTACCGTGACGGTGGAAGTGCCGAAGAATCTGAACGGTGAGCAGAAAGATATTCTTCGGAAATTTGCGGAAAGCCGCGGCGAAGCGAACTCCAAAGGCCGCGACAAATTCTTTAAACGTTTCTTCAAATAAGCGGAGGCTGAAGGATGGAATACGAAACCATTGAAAATTATGAAGATAAAAACTGGGTCTGCATCCGCGTGAGCGCCCCGCGTGCGCATCTTGATATGGTTACCGCCATCATGAGTATGGTCGATAACGCGCTTATGATCGAGGATTTCTCTGACGTATTGCAGGATCTCGACGGCGTGTACGGTGATCTCATCGACGAGGAACTTCTGGGGAAGGATCGCGAAACGGCGGCAGTGTCCGTGTTTGTTCCCGATGAAAAATCGCCCGCCGAGGCTGAGTTCTTCGTCCGCGCACGTCTTCTCGAGTGCGGGATTGACGCCCAGATCACGACGTCCGGCGTTTCGGAAGAGGATTGGGCGGAGTCCTGGAAGAAATACTACAAACCGATCAAAACGGGCAATCGCCTCGTGATCGTGCCCGTATGGGAAACGTATGAGCCTGCGCCCGAAGAGATAACGGTCCTTATGGATCCCGGCATGGCGTTCGGAACGGGAACGCACGAGACGACGCGCCTTTGCGCCTCGCTTCTTGAATCTTACGTGAAAGAGGGGTGCACTGTCCTTGACGTGGGATGCGGCAGCGGTATTTTGGCGATCTCTGCCGCGAAACTGGGTGCGGCATCCGCCTACGCCTGCGATATTGATCCCGTGGCGGTACGGATCGCGAAGGAGAACTGCGTTCTCAATCAAACGGAGAACGTTACGGCGGCGGTCTCGGATCTTCTCCGTGACGTGCCCGAACAGCGGTACGACGTGTGCGTTGCCAATATCGTGGCGGATGTGATTATCCGTATGGCGCCCGATATCGGCCGCTTTATGAAAGAGGACGGCGTCCTCATCGTTTCCGGGATCATTGAGGAGCGCGCGGACGAGGTGTTGTCCGTCCTTTCGGCAAACGGTCTTCAGACTGTGGACGGCAAACGCGAGAACGGTTGGTACGCCGGTGTTGTAACCAAACGGTAAAGGAATAGAAGGACGGCAGACGTGTGTCTGTCGTCTTTTTTGTTTTTCTGTCGTTTTTGGGGAAAAAGAAATGACGAGTTTTTCAAAAAAAATTGACAAATGAGCGCTGTTATAGTATAATATTATGGTATCATAACAGTATTGTGTCCGAAATCGGAATTTTGCGCGGGCGCTTCGGCTGTTAATTGTATTTTGCAATCTGTGGCGGCGCATTTTCAGATGCCGCCGTATTCTCAATAAAACAAAAAGGAGCAGTTCGCGCAGGTGAACGATGCTGAAATGGTTATGGCAAAGGTAAAGAAGATCAGAAAAAACGGAGACACACGCACTCGTGAAAAGAACAGCAATACCGTAACGGCGCGTATGGCGATCATGGTTCTTCTCGATATTATCGCTATTTTCGCTTTGAGTGCTTTGCAGCGTGACGGCAGACGGGAACTTCAGTTCTATGAGCACTGGCTCACGCCTCTGACCGTGGTGTTCGGCGTACTTACTCTGGCGGCTGTCGCTTACCAGATTTTCGTCGTCGCGAAGAAGATCAACACCGCGGGACACGTTGTCACGCCGGCTATGATTATCTGTGTCGCCTTGTTCGGATTCCTCGCGTGTCTTCTGTATACGCGCCTCATTCCGATGACGATTATCATCGCGTCCGTCGTCTCAACGGTTCTGTTTGTGGTGTACTGCCTCTACATGCACATTTTTTATCGATAAGCGTCAAGTGCGGGTTTTTTCGTCAAAACGCAAAAAATCCTCAAAAAAACGCCGTGATTCTTGGAAAAAACACGAAAAAACTATTGAAATGCCACAAAAAATAGTGTAAAATATAGTATAGTATATACAACCCAGCGAAGCATTTATATTCATTTGTATGTCTAAATGTTGAAGGGAGGCGCCTTATGTCGAGCCGTCTTTTTCAGGGAATTATTCATCAGATGCGCGACACGATCGACCGTGTAACGGGCGTAATAGATGAAAACGGCGTGATTATCGCTTGCAGTGAACTTGGTAAAATCGGAGAAATGAAGACGGGTATCCGTGATGAGCTTTCGTACACGGCCGAGGCAGTGACCGTCGGAGGTGTAACGTACAGACCCATTTCGATGGATGCAAAATGGGAGTATATCGTTTTTGTTGAGGGTGAGGATAAACTGGCGGACAAAATCGCAACGATTCTGTCCGTTACGTTTGCGAACATCAAAAACCTTTACGACGAAAAATATGACAAGAGTTCGTTCATAAAGAATATTATTCTTGACAACATTCTGCCTTCCGATATTTACATCAAGAGCAAGGAACTCCGCTTCAGCACCGAGGAAGTACGGGTCGTGTTCCTCATCAAGTTCCATACGAAGGGTGAGGTTCTCCCGTTCGATATGGTGCAGAACATATTCCCCGACAAGAATAAGGATTACGTCATAAGCGTAGGCGAGCAGGATATCGTCCTTGTGAAAGAGGTCAAGGCCAATTCTCCCGTCAAGGAGATCGAGAAACTGGCAAAATCCATTGCCGACACGCTCAATTCCGAGTTCTTCACGAAGGTGTCCATCGGTATCGGTAAGCCGGTAGACAATATTAAGGATCTCGCACGCTCGTATAAGGAAGCGCAGGTCGCCCTTGAGGTCGGCAAAGTCTTCGATACCGAAAAAGATATCATCAGCTATGAAAATCTGGGCATCGGCCGACTGATCTATCAGCTGCCGACGACGCTTTGCGAGATGTTTCTTCAGGAAGTGTTCAAAAACGGTTCGCTCGAATCCCTTGACCGTGAAACGCTGATGACTATCCAGTGCTTCTTTGAAAACAACCTGAACGTCTCTGAGACGTCAAGAAAACTGTTTGTACACCGCAATACGCTGGTCTATCGCCTGGAGAAGATCCGCAAGCTGACCGGCCTCGATTTGAGAGAATTTGACCACGCCATCACGTTCAAGGTGGCTCTCATGGTGAAACGTTACCTCACCACGAAACCGACAAAATTCTGATGACCGGTGCGGTTTTTGACAGCATACGCATTCGACATTGTATGAAACCAAAGGGAACTGCGCCGGGATGGAAACTGCCGCCAATGGGCGAACTATCTCCGGCGCATTCCCTTGCCATGTTTTATTGGGAAAATTTTGCCTTGAAAATCGGCTCTCCCGAAACGGAAAAATCCGTCTTGAGCCTGTTTTCTGATTAAAATATGACAGAAGGATATTATGATTACATTCAAGAACGTACGAAAAGCATACCCGAACGGAACCGTCGCTCTGGACGGTGTCAATCTGGAGGTTGAAGACGGCGAATTCGTGTTCATCGTCGGTCATTCCGGTGCAGGTAAGACCACGATGATGAAACTCCTTCTCCGTGAGGAAAAGGTAACGTCCGGATCCATTATCGTAGGAGATTACAATCTTTCGAAAATGTCCTCCTTCCGCGTGCCGTATTACCGCCGCGAGCTTGGTGTCGTTTTCCAGGATTTCCGCCTGTTCCCGAATAAAACGGTGTTTGAAAACGTGGCTTTTGCCATGCGTGCCGTCGGAACGCCTGCGAAGGTCATTAAACGCCGCGTTCCCGCGATTCTTCACACGGTGAATCTGGCGGACAAGCATAACTGCTTCCCGAATCAGCTTTCGGGCGGCGAGCAGCAGCGCGTGGCTCTGGCACGTGCTCTTGCGAACAATCCGAAAATCATCATCGCGGACGAGCCTACCGGCAACATCGACCCGCAGATGAGTCTTGAGATCATGAACCTGCTCGTGAAGATCAACAAGCTTGGGAAAACGGTCATCGTCGTTACCCACGAGAAGAGCCTGGTCGATTACTACAAGCAGCGCGTGATCACCATTCAAGACGGACATGTTGCCGACGATCATGTGGGAGGAATGTTCGAATGAGAAGATATAATCTGTTTTATTTCATCGGACAGGGCTTTCAGGGAATCTTCCGTAACGGCGTTATGTCCGTAGCTTCGATCGCGGTTCTTATGAGCTGCCTTGTCGTGCTCGGCGGATTTGCTTTGCTCGTCTATAACATTGATGTGAACCTCGAAGAATTCGGTCTTATGAACGAAATCGTCGTTTTCGTGGACCGTGAAGCCGGCGAGGAGGATATTCAGCGTATCGAAGCGGAGATCCGCGCACTTGACAATGTCGCATCCGTCAAGAGGACGACGAAAGCCGAGGCGCTGGAAAGCATGAAACAGCAGTCGGAGGAGTACGCGCATCTGTACGAGGATATCGACGAGACGAACAACCCGCTCACCGACTCCTTCACGATCGTGTACGAGGATAACGACCGCGTCGTAACTCTTGCGTATCTTCTCGGGCAGATCGACGGCGTTCGCAAGGTGAACAACCGCCTCGATCTGGCGGTGACCATGTCGAATTTCAAGAGCGGCGTTTTGCTTATCTTTACGTGGTTCCTTATTATTCTCTTTGTGGTCAGCCTTTTCGTAATCATCAATACGATCAAACTTTCCGTATTCTCGAGACGCAGTGAGATCAGCATCATGCGCTACGTGGGCGCCACCTCGTGGTTCATCACTCTGCCGTTCCTTTTTGAAGGCGTCATCATCGGTCTCGTATCGAGTGCCGCCGCCTATTTTGTGGAGATGTATTTCTATTACTACATAGAAGGCATGGTTCTCAGTGATTTGCAGATGATCTCCATCATTCCGCCCGCCGCGATCCAGATGCCCATGCTTTGGGCGTTCCTCGCGATCGGCGTTCTTTCGGGCATCATCGGCTCGAGTATTTCGCTCGGTAAATATCTGAAGGCATAAGGAGGATTCTCTATGAAGCACGCAAACATTCGTTTCGGCAAACGGATCGCGGCATTCGTTCTGGCGGTCGTCCTTTTCTTCCCGGTATCGCTTTTCTCGGGCAGCACGGACGTGTCCGCTGCATCGTCCGGGCTTACCGATGCAACTGTAAAGAAGTACGAAGAACAGCTTGAGGCGCTGGCAGCCAAGCAAAAGGAAATAGAGAGGAATTTGTCCACTCTCCGCTCGCAGCAGGCATCCTGGCAGTCCGAGAAGGCCGCCATCGACAGTTATCTCAATACAACGGAGAGAAAGATAGAAGCGGCAGAACTCCTTTCTGCCGAACTTCGCGCTCAGATCGAGACGACTGAAGCGGAGATCCAAAACACGAAAGCGGAGTACGACCGCGCGATGGATCAGTTCCTTACGGAAATGGTGATATCCTACGAGGACGGCGAAGCATCGTATCTCGGGCTCATCCTCGGTGCGGACAGTCTCGGTGATTTTTTGTCGCGCCTTGAGCAGATCAGCGCTCTTATGGAGTTTAAGAAAACTGTTATGAAGACGCTTGACACGAAGCGTAAACAGCTCGAGGAAAAAGACCGCGAACTGATACAGAAACTTGCCGTGCAGACGGAAACGCTTGAACAGCTTGAACTGGATCGCATTGCTTACACGAAAGAGGCAGATGCGGCGATTGCCCGTATTGCTGAACTGGAAAAAGATGAAAGCGCCGCGTTGAAACTTTATTACGCGAACAAAGCGGAGGAAGATAAACTCGATAAGGAACTGGAGGAGTACCTCCTCGAGCTCCAAAGAAAGAATCAGGGCTCGCTTGAAGGCGGCGACTGGCTCTGGCCGATCCCTCTTACCGCGGATCAGTACTGCTCCTCTGTGTACGGTTGGCGTATGCTTTGGGGCGCGTGGGATTTCCACCGCGGCTGGGATATCGCTTGCTGGCTCGGTACGGATATCCGCGCATCGAAGTCCGGTACGGTTGTCATTTCCACATATCACAGCAGCTACGGAAACTACGTAGTTATCGACCACGGCGGCGGTATTTCGACCGTGTACGCGCATGCGTCGAAACTGCTTGTCTCAAAGGGTGATAAGGTCCAGAAGGGCGACGTCATCGCGAAGGTGGGTACTACCGGCAGCTCGACCGGCTACCATCTCCACTTCGAATTCCGCAAAGACGGTAAGTACGACGATCCTTTTAACTATATTCCGAAGCCGCCGATTTCGGTGGGCGCATCCCGTTATTCTAAGTCGTAAATTCATAAAAATACCGCTTTTTGCATATGTTATATAATGCCGCTTTACAAAAGCGGCAGAAATGAGAATAAAATGAAAAAGAAGATATCGGTCGGCCTTGCGGTGATTTTGATTCTCCTTGTGGCCGTAGTTACCTTTCAACTGACCGGCCTGTATTGGTCCGGCGTGTATAAACAAGGGATCTATGAGGCCTACGAGGATATGGAGACCTACCAAAAACTCCTTGAAGTGGACGCCTTGTTCCGCTCCCTTTACGTGGAGGACATCGACGAGGCGACGCTTATGGACGGCATCCTCCAAGGATACGTCTACGGCTCCGGTGATAAATACGCGGCCTATTACCCCGCTGAGGAGTTCCGGTCATATAAGGAAAGCCTTCAGGGGGACATGCAGGGCGTAGGTATCCACGTCATCTACAACGCAGAGTACAACGCCATTGAGATCATTAACGTAATGCCCGATTCCCCTGCGCTTTTGGCAGGAGTGGAACCGGGAGATATGGTCATCTATGTAGGTGTCGGCGACAGTGCCGAATCCGTCGCGGAGCTTGGCTATTACGGGGCGCTCTCGAAGCTACAGGGAAAAGCCGGTACGATGGCGGAGTTCACCGTTGCCCGCGGGAAAAACTATTCCGAAACGGTAGAGTTTTCCATCGAACGAGGATACGTAACGGAGCAGACGGTGCTAAGCCGTGTCTACGCACTCGATCCGACGGTCGGTGTTATCAAGATCACAAGCTTTGATATGAAAACGCCCGAGCAGTTTTTCGGGGCAGTAGAGTCGCTTCGCGCGGCAGGCTGTGATAAACTCGTTCTCGACGTCCGGTATAATCCCGGCGGAGAGCTTACTTCTATCTGCGAAGTGCTTGATTACCTTGTGCCCGAAGGTCCGGTAATCCGTACGATAGACAAATCCGGCAAGGAAGAAACGATCTATACGTCCGATAAAAAAGAACTCAACATGCCGATGGCGGTGATCGTCAACGGATCGACGGCGAGCGCCGGCGAACTGTTTTGCTCCGCGCTCAAGGACTACGGGAAAGCAACGATCGTGGGAACCAAAACCTACGGTAAAGGATGTATGCAGACGATCCGTCAGCTGTCTGACGGAAGCGGCCTGTCCGTTACGTACAGCTATTACTGCCCGCCGTTCTCCGATAATTACGACGGCATCGGCGTTGAGCCGCACATCGTAGTGGAACCGGACGAAGCACTCGCATCCAAAAACATTTATAAAATCACCGACGAGGAAGACAATCAACTTCATCGGGCGGTAGAGGCAGTCATCGCCTCGGCAAATGAGTAAGACGCTTTGAGAGACAGAAATATCGTTTTACGTATGAAGAAAGGGAACACCAATGGAAAACACAAAGAAGACCCTCTATACCGAAGAGGGGTATAACAATCTGGTAGAGGAACTCCGCTATCTGAAGGACGTGCGGATTCCCGAGATCAAGGTTGCGATCGCGGATGCGCGCGCGTTTGGAGACCTCTCCGAGAACAGCGAATACGACGAAGCAAAGAACGAGCAGGCAAAGGTAGTTACCCGTATCGCCGAGCTTGAAAAGCTTCTGAACGAAGCGGAAATCATCGACGAGAGCGAGATCAAAGCGGACGTTGTGAACCTCGGCTCCGTCGTAAAGGTGTACGATTCCGATATGGACGAGGAAGTGGAGTACAGTATCGTCGGCTCCAACGAAGCCAATCCCCTGCAGGGCAGAATCTCCGATCAGAGCCCCATCGGCTCCGCGATGATCGGTGCCAAAGTAGGCGAAGAGGTTACAGTTACCGCACCGTTCGGTGAATACAAGATCAAGATTCTCGCGGTTACCCGCGCGAAGAACTGACCGTACCGCATATTTCTTGACAATTGACAGAAAGGACGTGCTCCGCCCGGGCGGAGTGAGAGAAAACGATGGCAGAGAATCAAAACAACGCGCCTGTACAACAACTCAGTGAGATCCTGCAGGTACGCCGTGATAAATTAAAGACGCTGCAGGATGCAGGACAGGATCCCTTCCAAATCACGAAATTCGACGTTACGCATCACGCCGAGGAAGTAAAGGCGCAGTACGACGCCCTTGAAAATACCGAGGTAATGATCGCCGGACGTATGATGGCGAAACGCATCATGGGTAAGGCGTCCTTCGCACACGTGCAGGATCTTTCGGGTAAGATGCAGCTTTACGTCGCCCGTGACAGCCTTGGCGAGGAAGCCTACGCCGGATTCAAGAAAATGGATATCGGCGATATTATCGGCGTGAAGGGCACCGTTTTCAAAACGAAAACGGAGGAGATCTCTCTGCATGTAACGGAGATCACGCTCCTTTCGAAGAGCCTGCAGCCGCTTCCGGAGAAGTTCCACGGCCTTACGAACGTCGATATGCGCTACCGCCAGAGATACGTCGATCTGATCACGAATCCCGAGGCAAAGGATACGTTTATCAAACGCTCGAAAATCATCAGTTCCATCCGCCGTTTCCTTGACGCACAGGGCTTTATGGAGGTGGAAACGCCGATGCTCGTTTCCAACGCAGGCGGCGCCGCTGCCCGTCCGTTCGAGACGCACTTCAACGCGCTCGATGAGGATTTCAAACTCCGCATTTCGCTGGAATTGTATCTGAAACGCCTCATCGTCGGCGGTCTTGAGAGAGTATACGAGATCGGCCGCGTTTTCCGTAACGAGGGACTTGACACGCGCCACAATCCCGAGTTCACTTTAATGGAACTCTACCAGGCATACACCGATTACCACGGCATGATGGATCTTACCGAGAATATGTTCCGCCATGTGGCCAAGGAAGTGCTTGGTACTACCACGATCACTTATAACGGCGTCGAGATGGATCTCGGTAAGCCGTTCGCACGCATCACGATGGTTGATGCCGTAAAGCAGTATTCCGGCGTGGATTTCAAGGAGATCCATACGGTGGAGGAAGCCCGCGCTGCCGCCGATCTGCATCACGTGGAATATGAGGACCGCCACACGAAGGGCGATATCCTCAATCTCTTCTTCGAAACGTTCGTTGAGGAGCACTTGATCCAGCCGACGTTCGTTATGGATCATCCCGTGGAGATATCTCCCCTTACCAAAAAGAAGCCCGACGATCCCGAGTACGTGGAGCGTTTTGAGATGTTTATGAACGGCTGGGAGATGGCAAATGCATACTCCGAACTGAACGATCCGATCGATCAGCGCGAGCGCTTCGCCGAGCAGGAGAAGCAGTTTGCCGCCGGCGATGAAGAAGCCAACCACACGGATGAGGACTTCCTCAACGCCCTTGAGATCGGTATGCCGCCGACCGGCGGTATCGGCTACGGAATCGACCGTCTTTGCATGCTGTTTACCGATTCCCCCGCGATCCGCGACGTTCTTCTGTTCCCCACGATGAAGACGATTGACTGATACGAACCGATAACCCAAGACGTCTTTTCGCGTCTTGGGTTATTGTATAGAGTTACATGACCGAAGGAAGGATTTTATGAAAACCGAAAAGAATATTCTCGTGGCGTTTCTTTTGAATTTGCTCTTTTCTTTGTTTGAGTTTGTCGGCGGTGTTTTCACCGGCAGCGTTGCCATTATCTCCGATGCCGTGCACGACGTCGGAGATGCAGCAAGCATCGGCCTTTCGTATTTTCTGGAGAAGAAAAGCAAAAAACAGCCGGACGAAACGTACACATACGGCTATGCCAGATATTCCGTCATCGGCAGTGTGATCACGACGCTCATTCTTCTGTTCGGCTCAGTTGTCGTCATCTACAACGCTATCCTCAGAATCATCCATCCGGTTGAGATCAATTATAACGGCATGATTGTTTTTGCCGTTGTGGGCGTAATCGTCAATTTTACAGCCGTGTTTCTTACAAGGGAAGGGGATTCGCTCAATCAGAAAGCCGTGAATCTACATATGCTCGAGGACGTGCTCGGCTGGGCAGTCGTGCTTGTCGGTGCTATTGTGATGCGCTTTACCGACTTCTCTCTTATTGATCCGATTATGTCCATCGGTGTGGCGGCGTTTATCTTTGTAAATGCTGTCAGAAATCTTGGAGAAGCGGTGGAACTGTTCCTCGAAAAACGACCGCACGGGGTTGATCTTGCCGAGATCAAAGAACATATATTAAAGATCGACGGCATCATCGACGTGCATCATATCCACGTGTGGAGCATGGACGGACAGAACAATTACGCTACGATGCATATCGTGACGAATACCGACCACCACGCGGTGAAGGATGCCGTACGCGAAGAACTCCGTGAGCACGGCATCGGCCACGCAACGCTTGAACTGGAGAGCGAGGGCGAGCACTGCCACGAGGAGAGTTGTCACGTGCAGTTCAAAGAATCCGACGGGCATCATCATCACCACCATCATCATCATTGAATAAAGGCTCTGACCGATATCGGTCAGAGCCTTTTCCACTATAAACAACTTTACTTTTTGCGAATAATGTTGTATAATGTAAATAAGGAGGTGAGTGCGTGGATTCGATGATTTACAATCCGCTTGAGGAATTTGAGAAAATATTCAAGGATCGTCACCTTGAGAGAACGAGTGATTTTTTTGAAAAACTGGTAAAGAAATCCGGCGTCGATCCCGATCTGAACCGCGAAACGATACGGCAGATGGACGAGAGCCGAGAGATCGCCCGGAAACTGAAAACAAAGCTCGGTTGGCTCAAGTTTCTTCGTGTTCTTATGTGTCTGACGCTGTTCCTTATTCCGCTCGTTATAAAAAAAACGACCCCGAAAATCAAAGCGCTCACCGAGGAGAGGGAACAGGCGCTCGAGCGTGCGGATCGCCTCATGGAGGAGGCGAGAAACCAGATGCTCCCTCTCAACAGACTCTTTACTGACAGAGATGCGCTCGATATCATAGAAGCCGTCGTGCCTCTCATTTCGTTTGATACGCACCTTTCCGTAAGGCAGGAAATCGATATGAAGATCAACTACGATTTCGGCGAGGATGCAGGCGATGAAGAGTCTACTATCGAGGTGCTGGCGGGTAATTATAATGAGAACCCGTTTTTGTTCGAGCAAAAACGCATACACAGAATGGGAACGGAAACGTACCACGGATATAAAACGATCCACTGGACGGAAACGTATCGCGACAGCGATGGAAAAACGAGAACGAGAATGCGCACGCAGACGCTTCACGCGACCGTTACGAAACCGAAGCCGTATTACCAAACGCAGGTGGTGCTGAATTACTGTGCGCAGGGCGGTCCGGATCTGTCGTTCAGCCGCGACGATTCGCATCTCGAGCAGAAAAGCGAGCGCCAAGTAGAGCGTTTCGTAAAACGCGGCGAGCGAAAGCTTGAACGAAAAGCGGACCGTGCAATCGGCCAAAACGACGATTTTACGATGATGTCCAATGCGGAGTTTGAGGTGCTTTTCGACGCTCTCGACAGGACGGACGAGGTGCAGTTCCGTACCCTCTTTACACCGCTGGCACAGACGAATATGGTATCACTGATTCTTTCACCGACGGCGTATGCGGACGATTTCCATTTCATAAAACAAAAACGGACGAATAAGATCATATCAAAGCACAGCCAGGGAAGGGCACTCAATCTGCGGCCCGAAAACTACGCTTCGTATTCCTACGATATCATAAAAGAGAATTTCGTCGGAAAGAACGCCGATTTCTTCAAGGCGGTGTACTTCGATTTTGCACCCCTTTTGGCGATCCCCATGTATCAGGAGCGCCCCGTCCATTCGCTTAAACCGATCCCCGATTATTCGCAGCTGTATTCCCTCCGCGAATGCGAGTCGCTCGCAAATGCCATGGATAAAAGACACGTTGTGCATCCGGATACGAAAACCGAGGCGATTCTGAAATCGTCGTTTGTACGGTCCGGCGATAACGTCGATGAGACGTGCATCACCGCTTATTCCTACGATATAGAAAAACGGGTGGACGTCGTTTCCGTTTTCGGCGGAGACGGCCGCTTCCACAACGTGTCCGTCGAGTGGGACGAATACATGCCGCTTACAGCACAGAACAACTTTTCCGTTGCAACGAATGAAATCGCGGAAAATAAGACGGTTCTGGCAAGAATGAACGGATTATCCATATTCAATTCTTAAGATAAATCTTAATAAAGGAGTACTGAAAATGGCAAATCAACTGGACGAACTGAATCCCGAGGTAAGAGAAGAGGGCGTTGATACGAACGTTATCGCAAAAAAGATTCCGGCCGAGGTGGGCGTCGGCTCGAAGATTTTCGAGATCCTTCTGTGGGTGTGCGGCATTCTGCCGGGTGTGATCTTTCTCTTTATGAAGATCAGTGCCCGGAAGCATTTCGATCAGCTGCAGCAGAAGATCCAGAGAAACGCTTCGCAGATCGATAACTTCCTTGAGCAGAGGGTTATGGTGCTGCAGAACTGTGCACGCCTGCTTGATAAGGCGATCGACCTTGACAAGAGCACGTTTGAGAATATCGCAAAATATCGTTCCGGTAACGCCGGCGACGCGGATGCCGCACGCAACGAGATCGGCGGTCAGATCGAGACGATCTCGAGAGACATTAACGTGGCAGTAGAGAACTACCCTGACCTCAAAGCGCACCGTGAGATCGCTGATGCGATGCAGCAGAATATGTATCTCCAGAGAGAGATTACGGCGGCAAGAGAACTGTATAACGATACGATCGATCAGTGGAACCGCGATATCTTCGCATGGCCGACAAAGATGATCGTCGCCGCTAAGAACGGATATACGACGAGAATTCCGTTCGCCGCATCGAAGGAAGTAAAAGAGCAGGCGAGATCGGTATTCTTCTGATTGAAACGACTGTTTTCTGCAAACGTAAAAAAGCAAACGCCCCGTGTCCGAGATGGCGCGGGGCGTTTTTATCCCGTGGCGGGGATTTTTGAAAATCGGTGCTTTTAATTTGGCTTTTCGGTTGACTTTTCTTTTGATGGGTGATACAATTACCCTATATGGAGAATTCCACAAAAACACAGCATTTCGAGGTGCTTATTATGAAAGAGTTGAAACTGTCCGAACTGACTACGAAACAAAAACTCGGTATGACGCTCATCGCGCGCGTGTATGACGGAAATATCGACTACGTCGTCGAGCAGATCAAGGCTCACTCCCTGGGCGGTGCGTGGATCACGCAGGGTGAGAAAAACCGCGACGCGCTTATGAAAGCGGTGAAGGATGCCGCCGATTATCCGATTCTTATCATGTGTGACGTCGAGCACGGCTTTGACGAGTACACGATCGGCCGACACAACGCGCTCGGCTGTGCGGGCAGTGAGGAGCTTGCCTACGTATTCGGAAAGGTTACCGCGGTGAGCGCCGCGAAAGCGGGGTACAACTGCGTTTGGAATCCCGTTCTCGATATGCCAACCACCAACTACGTCTGCGGCGGTGTCATTCGCTCGCTCGGCTCGGATAAATATAAGGTTACCGCGCTGGCGAAAGCCGAGGCGCGCGGACTGCACGACGGCGGTCTCCTTGCGATGGCGAAGCATTTCCCCGGAAAGGGAGGGGAAAGTGCCCGGGTTGACACGCATATGGGTGAGGCTGTAACGTCAGTGTCGAAGGAAACGGTTGTGGACTATTATCTGTATCCGTATCGTGAGCTCATGAAGGAAGGTCTTCTGGATGGCATCGGGACGGGACATATTCGATTTTTGGATATTGATCCCGAATACCCCGCGAGTCTTTCGAAGAAGGTCAACGATCTTATAAGAGACGAGGGGTTTGACGGGCTCGCCATGACCGACGCGCTCGATATGATGGGCGTTCGTGCCAGATACGGAAGACACGACACGTGCGCCATGGCGCTCGCCGCCGGCAACGATATGCCGCTTCCGTTCTTCCCGGATCACGATACTGCATATGAGTCGCTGTGCGAGTGCTACGAGGCGGGCATGGTCACCGAGGAACGGCTCAACGAGGCTGTACGTCGCGTTCTCGAAGCACAGCATAAGACGCTCACCCCGCCGAAGTTCACGGAGCTCACCGACGAGGATATCGCTCTTTTCCACCGCATCAATACGGATTCCGTTTACAGGCGTGTAGACGAGGGTATTTCCCCGACGCTCGATGCGGATGGCAGATATTTCTTCGCGCTTCTCACGGAGACGCCGCTCGATCTTGAAAGTCACGGCAAGGTGGCAGTCGAGACGTTTACAAACGATTGGTACAATCCCGTGTTGCTCGCCGAGAAGATCAAGGAAAATTTCCCGAACTCCACGGTCTATCCGATCACGCAGTTCCCGTCCTCGCCGGAGAACAAGGCTCTTTTGCATGCCTCGATCGGCTACGACAGCGTCATCTTCGTTACGTTTACAAAAACGCTTACCTACGTTGGTACTGAGTGCCTCACCTCGCGCATTACGTCACTCATCAACGCGATGCGTATGACGGACCACGTTTCTACCGTCGTGCACTTCGGCAATCCGTTTGTGCTCGAGGACCTTTCGCACATTCCGCGCGTCCTTATCGGAACGACGTCCACCGAAAGCTCGCTTGCGGCGATCGATGTGCTCGCAGGCAAATATCCCGCGCTCGGCGTTATGACGTACGATGTGAAATTGAAATAAAAAGAAAAGGGGCTGTCGCATTTAGTTGCGACAGCCCCAAATATTTGCGGCAAAGACGAAAATATTTGAAATTCCAGTGGAATTTGTTGCGAAACTTCCCGATTTTTTGCCCGAAACAGGCAAAAATGGCCGCCTCAGCGGACAAGGGAAGGCTCGCGGAGTTGTTGCTTTTATGAATGCAACAACTCCTTTTGTGCTGTTTTATTCCGTTGTATAGTTGTCGAAATATCCCTGGATGAAGACGATCGGCGTGCCCTTGTCACCGGAGCCGGAGGTCAGATCGCACAGCGATCCGATAAGGTCAGTCAGGCGTCGGGGCGTCGTGCCCTCGGAGATCATCTTTCCTACGAGGTCGCCGTCTTTCTCTGCAATCTTTCCCTTGATCGCTTCCTTCAGCGCATCGCCGGATAGATTTGAGAAATCGTTGTCGGCAAGGTATTTCAGCTTCAGCTCGTTGGGCGTCCCTTCAAGACCCTTGGTGTAAGCGGGGGCGACTACCGGATCGGCCAACTCCCAGATCTTTCCGACGGGGTCTTTAAACGCGCCGTCGCCGTATACCATGACCTCTACTCTCTTGCCGGTGGCAGCGTACAGCTTTTCAGCTATGGCGTCCACGACCGGCTGGCAGTTTCTCGGGAAAAGCTTTACCTGATCCTCGGTTGCCTTGTTGGAGCCGAGAAGACCGTACTGCTCGTTGCAGCCGCTGCCGTTCACGGGGGCGTTCAGAATCTCGTCAAGTCCGAGAACGACGTCTGCGCCAGCGGCTTTGAGGATGCGCTTCGTTCTTTGTCTCGTGTGGATATCACAGGTGAGGACGTTCTTCGTGTAAGAAAGAATCGCTTTCGGATTGTTCGCGAAAATAATCTCGCAGTCCGCGCCGCATTCGCGGATCAGACTTTCATAGTATTCCACGTAGTCCACACCGGTGAAGGTGTGCTTTTCATAGCCGAAGAGTTCGCGGTATTTTTCGAGAGAAAGAACGTCCGTGTAGGGGTTTACGCCATGCTCGTCCAGCTGATCCCAAGAGACGAGATGGTTGCCCACTTCATCGGAGGGGTAGGACAGCATGAGAACGATTTTCTTTGCGCCTTTCGCAATACCTCTGAGGCAAACGGCAAAACGGTTGCGGCTGAGGATCGGGAAGATTACGCCGACGGTCTCACCGCCGAACTTCTTTTTGACGTCCGCTGCAATATCGTCAACGGTTGCGTAGTTTCCCTGCGCTCTTGCGACGATCGCTTCGGTCATAGCAACGATGTCTCTGTCGCGGATTTCGAATCCTTCTTCTTTTGCGGCTTCAAGAACAGACGAGGTTACGATTTCGACGATATCGTCGCCGTTTCGGATGATCGGTGCTCTTACGCCTCTGGATACGGTGCCGATGGTACGGCTCATGATTTAACACCCCTTATAATTTGGGAAGGATTTTGAAAAACAAAATACTTCCATCAAAACTCACATCCTATATTTTAACACACTTCCGTTCGTTTTTCAACAGGTTTTTTCTGTTTTTTTGCTAAAGAGCAATTTTTGTGTAAAGGTTTTGAAAATGCACCGCGAGGAAAGAAATATTTGGTTATTTTTCTTTTTGCAAAATTTTCTTCTTAAATGAAAATCGTTTATATCCTGTTAAAAAAGATTGTGTATACTGTATACGTAAGGAAAGGGGGAGGAGTATGGTCAGCGAAAAAACAGTTATGCCCACGCAGGCGCAGGCGGAACTTGCCGTATCGGAGCAGATGGTGCCGCTCAGTGATGCCATGAAAGAGTTCCGTGCGCAGATGCATCTCTACAAGGCGGGCATACGTACGGTCGAGATGAAACTCCAGACGCTTGACGAGGAATTTCATGCAAAGTACGACTACAATCCCATTCATCATATTGAGACGCGCCTGAAGGAACCGCGTTCCATTTTCAAAAAGATGGAGAGGCTCGGTGTATCGGGCACGATCGGCGAGATGAAAAGAGCCCTCACCGATATCGCCGGTGTGCGCGTCATCTGCAACTACATAAGCGATACAAAAACGGTGGCAGAGATGCTCCTCAGGCAGGATGATGTCGTCCTCGTTCGTAAATCGGACTATATCCATGAGCCCAAGGAAAGCGGATACCGTTCACTCCATCTGGTCGTTACCGTGCCGGTGTATCTTTCCGAGCGGATGGAGCGTGTCCCCGTAGAAGTGCAGATCCGCACTATTGCGATGGACTGCTGGGCGAGTCTGGAGCATCACCTCAGATATAAGGCGGAGGGTGAGATTCCCGAGGATCTTCGCTATCGGCTTCGCATTTGTGCTATGGCGATCGCGGAGGTGGATGCGGAGATGCAGGAGATCAAACGGGCGGTTGATCGGAATGCGCCGTGACGTATTCATATAAAGCCTTTTCATAGTTTTCCGGGCGGTGCGCGTCAATGGACGTGTGCCGCCCCTTTTCGCCGATTTCGAGAAGAGTACCTACGTGCTTGTAAAAAAGCCAGTACGGTGGCAGATGCGTGACGATATCGTCGAGGTTGCGTACGACGGTAAAGGTCGCCCATCGCTCCTTTGGCCAAAGCGTGCCCGGAATCCGAAAGAGTACTCTCGGCGCGCCATAGCCGACACCCGTTAAAATATTACGGAACCGTGGATGGGCGAACCATATGTACTCGTGGCACAGCATAGCGAGTGCCCCGCCGTGACTGTAGCCTGCTACGGTGATTCGTCGGGCGGCCGTTTGGGCGAGGATTTTGGCGATATACGGCTCGACGCCTTTCCAGGCTTTGAGAAATCCTCTGTGGCACATCCACCGATCAGGCATATCACGGTAGGGAATGGCGGGAAAATCGAGATTGTTCTCCCAATCCGTACAGCCGTGGCTTGCCTGAAACAACAGATACAGCGTTCCCCCGTCGGTGCGGGCGAAAAAACTGGCGTCGTTTTCTACGTGCACGTACGGCGCGGTAAGTACGGCGGAGAACAGTTCGTACAGATTCATGCGTGCTCCTTTCTCTATAGACGAAAACGGAAATTCGGGCGCGGATTTTCTAAACAAATTGTCGCAGCAGAAGCCGATTATATATTGACAATCGCACCTGTTTGTGGTATCATAATTGTATTGTGAAAGGTATGACCGTATCGGGCAGCCCCACAAATCTTACATAACGGAGTTTACAGTATGGAAACGAAGCGTAATTTAAAATACTTTACTTCTAAGGGGATTTCTCCCGCTACGATTATCGGCTGGGTTGTTATTATTGCAGGCATCGTTCTGATGTCGCTTTCCCGCGGCACGCGTCTTTACGGTATTCTCGGCCTTGTTGCCGGTATGGCAGTGCTCATTTTCTCGAGCAGCGGTAAAGCCAGCGGTGATGATATCGAATATCAGGTCGGCGAAAAAATGAGGAACATGATCGAACGCGGTATGATCCGCTTCGAACTGTTTGAGAAGTCGCTCAAATACCTCCAGCCGCTCACCCTGCGCGGTTACGAGTTCAACGATGAGGTCTACTACAAAAAAGGCTCCGACGGTAAGAACCGCACCAGCCTGTTTTCCGCCGCCGTTCTCTTCTTCACCGGTGAGCGTATCAACATCCATCACAGACATTTCTCTTTCATCGACGATTCGATCGACGAAGAGCTTGGCGGATCCTATAAGTACATTGATCTGAGCCGCGCGGAAGTGCAGAGCGTACCGTTCGAGCGTCTCGTCGGCAACCGTCTGTACAAGTTCACCGATTATCATTTCGTTCTGTACGGCAAGGACGGAAACGAAGTGTTCAACATCTCCGTAGATTACGGCGCAGATATCGACAAGGCTTGCGATGACATCAACCGCATTATCGATATCCGCACCAAGGCGTACTACGAGAAACTTGCCCGTGTGGAAGCTGACCGCAAAGCAAGACTGGAAGCTGCCGCCGCTGAGGCAGCCGCTGCCGCTGAAAACAACTAAGAATTTGAACCGGAGATGCAGGCGCATCTCCGGTTTTTTATAAGTATATGCCGCACGGGTTGTCCCGTGTGCGAAAAAAGGCATCCGTCGAAAACGGATGCCTTTCGTGTTGTAATCTTAATGTAGCCCGCAAAGATGATATAATTCTTCAATGCACGCGGATTTATATTCCATGTACTTACTGATATCATCGGGGTACAAATCTGCCGCTCTTTCTTTTACCGCACTGTACTTTTTGACTGCCCGGGGATTCCCCCTGAGAAAGTCTCTGAAAGTGATATGTCGGTATAATTCTCCGGAGTTTTGGGGGCAGACGTACAGGTGGTGCGTCCTGAGATGCGGCTTATCCTCGTATTTGAACGCCTCGCGATCCTCGATGCCGAGGTTCCCTTCATGGACGTATCCGAGTTTTGCCAGCTTTTGCACAACATCATCAAAAACGGAATAGTCTTTCATGATGACGTCGATGTCGATGCAGGGCTTTGCGGACAAGCCCTGCACGGACGTGCTGCCTACGTGCTCGATACCAATGATCAAGTCCGAAAGTGCGGCTTCAAGTTCCGCTTTTATCTTTTCAAAATCGGATTTCCATTCGGGATTGTACGGCACGACGGCTACGTGTGCTGTCTGCATTTTTTCGCTCCTTTTTCAATCTTCAAACTGCGGGATGAGAATGGAGTAGCGGCTCGCCCATGCGTCTTCAAGGAGTGCGTCGTAGTCAATCTTTTGTTCCTGCTCGACGACCTTTTCGAGCACGGGTTGGGTTTTCGGGTGGCGGGGCGTGAATACGGTACAGCAGTCCTCGTAGGGAAGGATCGACGTTTCAAACGTGCCGATTTTGCGGGAGATTCCGATGATCTCCTCCTTGTCCATGCCGATGCACGGGCGGAAGATTAGCTTGTCCGATACGGCTTCGGTTACGGTGAGTGCCGCGAGCGTCTGGCTTGCCACCTGTCCGAGGCTTTCGCCCGTAACGAGCGCTTCGGCGCCGCATACCTTCGCTATACGGCAGGAGAGACGCATCATATAACGGCGGAGAAGAAGCGTGAAATAATCCTCGTCGCAGTTGTCGCGGATCGCTTCCTGAATTTTGGTCAGCGAGATCACGTGCATACGGATCGGACCTAAATATTCAGTCAGGATTTTGGCAAGAGATGCAACCTTTTCACGGGCGCGGTCGCTCGTATAGGGGATGCTTTCAAAGTAGAGAGCGTCGAGCGCAAGCCCGCGGCGTGCCATCATGTAGCCGGCAACGGGGCTGTCGATACCGCCGGAGAGAAGCAGAAGGCCGCGTCCGCCCGAGCCGAGCGGAATACCGCCCGCCCCGCGATCCTGGCCTGCGTGAATGTACGCCGCCGTGTCGCGGATCTCAATGCGCACGGTTACGTCGGGGCGGTCGAGATCGACCTTGAGATCCGGCCGCATGGAGAGAATCACGCCGCCTACTTCTGCGGCAATTTCTGGAGACTTGAGCGGGAATTTCTTATCGGATCGTTTGGCCTCTGCACGGAACCGTTTGGCGTTTGCCAAATATGACGGCAGATACTCGCGCGCAACGCGGCAGATATCTTCCATCGTCTTTTCAGCCACGGCGGCGCGGGAGACACCCACGAAGCCGAATACATGCATCGCCTGATTGTACATTTCGTCCATGTCTTCAAAATCGGTGAGGGGGGTGATGTACATCGTGCTTTGTGCGGCGCGCACATCAAATTTTCCTACGCGGGCGGCACGGCGCTTTACCTCGCGCATAAGAATGCTCTCAAAGCGGGAGCGGTTCGCGCCCTTCAGAATGATTTCGCCGTATTTGCAGAGAATGATTTCTTTCATTTCAAAGGTTCCTTCGCTTTTCGTATTTATCGGCGGCTTTTGTCCGTTGTCATATTTCAGCCGTTTTTCTCCATATGTATATGATACCAAGTTGTCGCTGTTTTGTCAATTACGCATTTCGATTTTCGGGCGGCTCGGAGGGATTCATGACGTTTTTTCTCAGCACAGCGGTTGTTCTTCTGATTTTTCTGAACGGCGCGACGGATGCGTCCAACGCCATTGCCTCGGCGGTCTCATCACGCGCTCTCACGATGCGGCAGGCGGCGCTCCTTTCCGCCGCTTTGAACGTGGCGGGGGGCGCGCTTTCCGGCGTTTTGTTTACTCGCGTGGGAGAGTCGGTCGCAGGTACAGCCGATTTCGGTTCCTTTGGCGAGGCGGGGGCGCTTTCGTGTCTGCTCTCGGCGGTAATCTTTACGGCTCTCGCGTGGGTTTTTCGGCTGCCCACCAGTGAGAGCCACGCTCTGCTTTCGGCTCTCGCGGGCGTCAGTGCCGCCACGGGAGGTGGCGGGATATGGTCAGCGATCGCACCGCTTGCCGTGTGGATGACGGTATGTACGGCGGGCGGCTTTTCCGCCGGGCTCGTCGTTGCCCGATTCTTTCGGCGGAAATCGTCTGCCGTGAGGGTCCGCCGTATGCAGATTGTTTCAGCGGCGCTTTTCTCTTTCTTCCACGGCGCGCAGGATCTGCCGAAATTTTTGGCGCTTCTTATGGCGGCAGGGACGGTCTCTGTCCGTCCGCCGTTTTCGGTATGGGCGGCGTCGGCGCTCGTTATGGGCATCGGCACTTTACTCGGCGGGCGACGGATGACCGAGGCGGTCGGTTGTGATCTTGCCTCGCTCACGCCGAAAGGAGCACTCGCCTCCGATCTCGCCGCGGCCGGAACCTTGTGCGTTCTCAGTATCGCCGGTGTTCCCGCTTCCACGACGCACGCGAAAACCGCCGCCGTCGCGGGCACTTCACTCCTCTCGCCCGGCTGCCGCCTCTATCGGAGGCAGTTTTTTCGCTTTCTCATTGCATGGCTTTTCACGTTTCCCGTATGCGCCGCTCTCGGTTTCGGGTGCGTTCGTGTTCTCGCGTGTTTTTTTTGAGCGGTCGACAGACGTTTTTTTTGAGAAAATGCTTTACTCACGCCGCCGTTTGTGGTACAATATTCCTCATAGAAATCTGTTTTCGAAAAAGAGGTAGAAGAATGATTCGTCTTGGTATTATGGGGTATGGGAATCTCGGGCGCGGCGTGGAATTGGCTGCGATGAAAAATCCCGATGTGGAAGTGGTTGCTGTATTCACAAGGCGGGATCCGTCGTCTCTTAAAATACTGAGCGAAGGTGCATCCGTGTACTCCGTTTCCGATGCGGAGAAGTTCGTCGGCAAGATCGACGTGATGATCCTCTGCGGCGGCTCAGCCACCGATCTGCCCGTGCAAGGGCCGGCGTTTGCGCGCCTTTTCAATATCGTCGACAGCTTTGATACCCACGCGAACATTCCCGCGCACTTTGCCGACTGCGATGCGGCGTCCCGCGAGGGCGGTACGGTCAGCGTGATCTCCGTCGGGTGGGATCCCGGAATGTTCTCGCTCAACCGTTTGTACGGACAGTGTATCTTGCCGGACGGCAAGGATTATACGTTCTGGGGACGCGGCGTCAGCCAAGGCCATTCCGATGCCATCCGCCGTATCGAGGGCGTTCTTGATGCCCGTCAGTACACGATCCCCGTGCCCGTCGCCGTGGAGGCGGTCCGCCGCGGAGAGAATCCCGAACTCACCACGCGCGAGAAGCATCAAAGAGAGTGTTTTGTGGTAGCGGCACCGGATGCCGATCTTGCCCGTATCGAAAAAGAGATCGTTACGATGCCCAACTATTTTGCCGATTACGATACGACCGTTCATTTTATCACGATGGAAGAATTGCAGAGGGATCATAAGGGCATCCCTCACGGCGGGCGTGTGATCAGAAGCGGTGAGACGTCCGACGGGATGGGACACGTGATCGAGTATTCCTTGAAACTTGACTCCAATCCGGAGTTCACGGCGAGCGTACTTCTCGCCTACGCCCGTGCGGCGGCAAGACTCAGTGCGGAAGGCGTGGTCGGCGCGAAAACGGTGCTCGATATTCCGCCTTCGTATCTGTCCCGTGAGTCCGGTGAGACGCTTCGTGCTACGCTTCTCTGAGAAAAAGAAAAAACGAACAGCGGTGCAGGGGAGAGAAGATTCTTTTCCCTGCACGGTTTAGTTTTCGGGAATTTTTTCTTATTATAATGAAAAAATCTCTTGACACGACTTGTCCCTTGTGCTATAATGATTCTACCTCAGTGTGGGGGTTCTTTTTTTGCGCGGAAATTTTTTTCGCATGCCTCTGCCGAATGAGGGAGGTACGCGGCGTTCAAACGCCGACATTCAACGGGGTGAAAGCCCTGAATTTTCAAGGAGGTGCCGATATATGAGAGTTAAGATCACTCTCGCCTGCAGCGAATGCAAGCAGCGCAATTACAACACAATGAAGAACAAGAAGAACGATCCGGATCGTCTTGAGCTGAACAAGTATTGCCGCTTCTGCCGCAAGCATACTCTCCACAAGGAATCTAAATAATTTTTGAAGGAGAAAAGCAATGGCTGAAATCGAAAAGAAGGTAAAGAAGCCCTCGTTCTTTTCCCGCACCGCCGCATGGTTCCGGACAACCAAGGCGGAACTCAAGAAAATCGCATGGACGCCCCGTAAGGTCGTACTGAAGAACACAGCACTCGTGCTCGTGGCGATGGTACTTCTCGGCGCGGTTATCAGCGGCCTTGATGCATTGTTCAAGTACGTAGTCTACGGCCTGAGCATGATTATTTGACGGAGATAGGACATGAGCGACATCAATGAGATGAACGCCGGTCCGAGATGGTATGTAGCACATACCTATTCCGGCTATGAAAACAAGGTCAAGATGAATCTTGAAAAAATCGTTGAAAATCGCGGCATGGGCCACTTGATTTTCGACGTGCGCATTCCGGTTGAGACCATCGTGGAATCGGACGGAGGCGTAGAGCGCGAGATCGAAAGCAAGATCTTTCCGTCTTACGTGCTTGTAAAGATGATTATGACGGACGAAAGCTGGCACGTTGTCCGCAACATCCGCGGCGTAACGGGCTTCGTCGGCCCGGGATCGAAACCGGTTCCGCTCACCGATGAGGAGGCCGCCGCCATTATCTCGGAGGAAGTCGTACAGTCTACGGCGCAGACCGTCGCTATCGGCGATATGGTCGATATCGTAGAGGGTATCTTCGCGGGATACAGCGGAAAGCTCAGCGAGATCTCTGCCGACGGCACGGAAGTTACCGTCATCGTATCCACGGTCGGCCGCGATATGCCGATCAATCTGGACGTGAAACACGTTCGCCGCAGTGCGGCTATGTGAGGATGCAACGCATCTGATGCATTTTAGGGAGCCGGCCTCCCGTCATGTACGAAGCGCCGGAATTGTGGGAGGAAGAAAATTTTTCTGATTCTTCCGTCAGAAACCACACATGGAGGTTTTTTCTTATGGCAAAGAAAATCGTCGGTTACGTCAAACTCCAGCTTCAGGCAGGTAAGGCAACTCCCGCCCCGCCGGTAGGTCCTGCACTCAGCCAGTATGGCGTAGCAATTCCGAACTTCACCAAAGAGTTCAATGAGCGCACCAAGAAGGACATCGGTCTCGTTATCCCGGTAGTTATCACCGTATATGCTGACCGTTCGTTCACCTTTATCACCAAGACCCCGCCGGCAGCCGTTCTCATTAAGAAGGCTTGCGGTATCGAGACTGCATCCGCTACTCCGAACAAGACCAAGGTTGCAAAGATCACCAAAGAACAGGTGAAGCAGATCGCTGAGACCAAGATGCCTGACCTCAACGCAGCATCTCTGGAAGCAGCTATGAGCATGGTCGCAGGTACTGCCCGTTCGATGGGTATTACGGTCGAGGAATAAGGAGGACGCATAGATGTTTAAGGGTAAGAAATACGTCGACAGCGCAAAGCTGCTCGAGAAAGCAAAACTGTATGATCCCGCAGAGGCAATCGAGCTGGTATGCCAGACCTCGAAGGCAAAGTTTGACGAAACGATCGAACTGCATGTTCGCCTCGGCGTTGACTCCCGTCACGCAGACCAGCAGGTCCGCGGTGCGGTTGTTCTCCCCAACGGTACCGGTAAGACCGTACGCACCCTCGTTTTCGCGAAGGGTGATCGCGCAAAGGAAGCCCTTGAGGCAGGCGCTGATTTCGTCGGCGAAATGGATCTCGTTGAGAAGATCATGAAGGAGAACTGGTTCGATTTCGATATCGTAATCGCTACCCCCGACATGATGGGTACGATCGGTCGTCTCGGTAAGACTCTCGGTCCGAAGGGCCTCATGCCGAACCCCAAGGCAGGCACCGTTACGATGGATGTTGCCAAGGCTGTTCAGGAGGCTAAGGCCGGTAAGATCGAGTACCGTCTCGACAAGACCAACATCATTCACTGCCCGATCGGTAAGGCATCCTTCGGCGCTGAGAAGCTCGCTGAGAACTTCAACGCACTGATGGGCGCTATTATCAAAGCAAAACCGGCTGCAGCAAAAGGTCAGTACATCAAGAGCTGCGTTATGGCTTCTACGATGGGCCCCGGTATCCACGTCAACGCAAGCAAACTTGGTTGATTGGGAAAAATCGTGTTTCAAAAATTGCCTCGGCTTTTGCCGAGGCGTTTTTTTGTTTTTTTCGCCGGCTTTTCTTGACTTTCGGCGGGTCGCAATATATAATAAAAAAGACAGAAAACTTTTTAAGAATTGGCGGTGGTTCCCATTCGACACATTTTGAACTTTCTCCGTCCGAATGCACCGAGGATGGCATTAGGGCTTACGATTAAATTCCTCGGTACGATCGTGGAGTTGGCGCTTCCGATGATCCTTTCCTTTATGATCGACGACGTCGTTCCTACGGGGGATCGCGGGATGATTTATAAGTACGGCGGCGTTATGTTTCTCTGCGCATTGACTGCGCTCGTCGGGAACATTCTTGCCAACCGCGTAGCGGCGAGAGTCGCCCGCGATACGATGGAATCACTCCGTTCTGCCTTGTTTACGCGTATTTCATATCTTTCGAGCCGGCAGGTCGATTCGTTTACGATTCCTTCTCTCGAATCCCGTCTTACCTCGGATACATACAATCTTCACCAGACGATCGGTATGATGCAGCGTATGGGCGTTCGTGCGCCGATTCTTCTCCTCGGAGGCATTTTTGTTACGGTTACGCTGGAGCCGGTACTCACGCTCGTGCTTCTTTCCACCTTGCCGTTTATCAGCATCGTTGTATATTTCGTTTCCCGAAAGGGCATCCCCATGTATCGCTTCGTGCAGGAGGCGATCGATCGGATGACAAGCGTCGTGCGTGAGAATGCGCAGGGTATTCGTGTCATCAAGGCCTTGACCAAGGAAGAATACGAAAAGGCAAGATACGACCGAGCCAATGACAATCTTACGAAGCGGGAGAAAACGGCTTCCCTCACGATGGCGTCGATCAATCCCGTCGTGAACGTGTTTGTGAATCTGGGCTTTGTGGCGGTCGTTATCGTAGGTGCGTACCGCGTCAACAGCGGTGCGACGCTGCCCGGTGTGGTTTTGGCATTTATGAACTATTTTACGATGATCACTATGGCAATGATGATGATTACGCGTATGGTGATCATGGTTTCCCGCGCCACGGCATCCGCGACACGTATTGCCGAGGTGCTGGATGCGCCCGTGGATATGGCGGTCGTGCCCGAGGAAGAGACTGACCGCCTGACGGCAGAAGACGTACCCGCGATCGAATTTGACGACGTAACCTTCTCCTACAACGGAAAGAAGGAAGATGTAAGCCACGTGTCCTTCCGCCTCGGGAAGGGGGAAACGCTTGGTATTATCGGCCCGACGGGTGCCGGCAAAAGCACGCTCATTCAACTGCTCATGCGATTCTACGATCCCGATTCCGGCACCGTCCGCATCGACGGACGGGACGTGCGCACGATCCCGCACGAGCGGCTCGCTGAGAAGTTTGGCGTTTCGTTCCAAAACGATTTCCTTTTTGCGGATACGATCCGCGAAAACGTAGATTTCGGCCGCGGTATTGCGGACGATGACGTTCTTGTTGCCGCAGAGCGGGCACAGGCTGCCCCCTTCATTGAAGAGAAAGAGGGCGGCATATCCCATTCCCTCACGATCAAAGGCGCGAACCTATCGGGCGGTCAGAAGCAGCGGCTTCTTATCACCCGTGCGCTGGCGGGCAATCCCGAGATTTTGGTGCTCGATGACAGCTCCAGTGCGCTTGACTACGCCACGGACGCCGCTCTCCGCCGTGCGATTCGCGAGAATTACGCGGGCAAAACCACGAGCGTGATCGTCGCACAGCGAGTAAGCTCTGTAAAGCACGCGGATCTGATACTCGTTCTCGAAGAGGGAGAGATCACGGGTATGGGCACGCATGAAGAACTGCTCGATTCGTGCGAACTTTACCGCGAAATTTCCGAGTCGCAGATGGGAGGTGCCGTTCTTGAATAAAGGCTTTGGTATGCCAAAGGGACCTGTTGCCACCGATCCGAGAAATGTCCCCACGGGCGGCGCTAAAAAACTGAAGGTCCTTCTTCGCCTCGGCGTATATATTTTCAAATACAAATGGCTTTTCCTTTTCGCCTTGCTTGTTGCGGTGGCGTCGAATCTGTTTGCGCTGAGCGGTCCAAAACTGTCGGGCCTTGCCATTGACGCGATTGAGTTTGGCGAAGGACACGTGGATTTTGAAACGGTGTTCTATTATGCGGGGCTCATGGCGGTCTTTTACGTCCTCTCTTCGCTGCTCGGCTATCTGCTCCAGGTGATCATGATCAATCTGTCCCGTTCGATCGTGCGGCAGATGCGCGAGGACATCTTCGCAAAACTGATGCGCATGAAGATCGGTTATTTCGATAAGACGCAGGTTGGCGACATCATCAGCCGCATCTCCTACGATATTGATACGATCAACGCAACGCTCTCGACGGATTTCGTGCAAATCTGTACGACGGTGATCACGGTGTTCGGTGCGCTCGGTATGATGCTATCCATTTCTCCGAGGCTGTGCCTCGTTTTCGCGATTACCGTGCCGGCATCGATTTTGTTCACGATCTATAATACGAAGCATGTGCGGCCCTTGTTCCGCGCCCGTTCTGCGAAACTCGGTGAGCTTAACGGATACGCGGAGGAAATGCTTTCCGGTCAGCGGACGATTCGTGCGTACGGCAGAGAAAAAGAGATGATCGCACGGTTTGATAAGCGGAATACCGAAGCGGTGGACGCCTACTACAAGGCCGATTATTACGGCACGCTCGTCGGGCCGACGGTTAACTTTATCAATAATCTTTCTCTTACGATGGTCAGCATGTTCGGTGCGCTTTTGTACCTTGGCGGTGCGATTTCTCTCGGTAACGTATCTTCTTTCGTTTTGTATTCCCGCCGGTTCTCCGCGCCGATCAACGAGGTCGCCAATATCGTAAGTGAGCTGCAGTCAGCCGCCAGCGCGGCGGAGCGCGTGTTCCGTCTTCTCGATGAGGAAGAAGAACTGGCAGACGTGGCCGATGCGTACGGATTTACCGACGTGAAGGGCGAGCTCGAAACGGAAAACGTGCAGTTCGGGTATGAGCCCGATCGCCCGATCATCAAAAATCTGAGCATCAAAACGAAACCGGGACAGGTGATCGCAATCGTCGGACCCACCGGCGCCGGTAAGACGACGATCATCAATCTTCTCATGCGGTTTTACGATGTGGATTCCGGCGAGATCCGTCTCGACGGTACGCCGATCCGCGAGGGTGAGCGCGCCGCGCTTCGCCGTGCGTACACGATGGTTCTCCAGGACACGTGGCTCTTCAGCGGTACGATCCGCGATAATATCGCCTACGGTGCCTCGGGTGAGGTAACCGAGGAGCGCATCCGCGAATGTGCGAAGGCTGCGGGCATTGATTCCTTTATTCGGGGACTCCCCGACGGATATGACACCGTCATCACCGATGAGGGTGTGAACGTGTCAAAGGGACAGCGCCAGCTTCTCACGATCGCACGTGCGATGATGTCGGATGCACCGATGCTCATTCTGGATGAGGCGACATCAAACGTCGACTCCCGCACGGAGATGCGGATTCAGAAAGCGATGCTGAGTTTGATGAAGGGCAGAACGTGCTTTGTCATCGCGCACCGTCTTTCCACCGTCCGCGGCGCAGACACGATCCTCGTCCTTAGAGACGGGGAAGTGATCGAAGCGGGCAATCACGACGAGCTGATGAACATGAAGGGCTTTTACCATTCACTTTTCCACGCACAGTTCGAAGGATAATAAAAAGGCTGTTCCAAAAGGAACAGCCTTTTCTGTATGTAGTTGATTTTCTCGTTTTGGAAAAAGTCTGTCGGCAGAGAATCAGACCACACCCTGCCACTTCATAGCGGTGGCAACTTTGAGGAAGCCTGCGATGTTGGCACCTGCAACGAGGTCGCCTTCCATGCCGTATTCCTTAGCGGCATCCCAGGATGCCTTGTAGATGTTCTTCATGATCATGCGGAGCTTCTGATCCACTTCTTCAGCGGTCCAGCTGTAACGCATGGAGTTCTGGGACATCTCAAGACCGGATACGGCAACGCCGCCGGCGTTAACTGCCTTGGAGGGAGCGACGACAACGCCGTTCTCCTTGAGGTATGCAACAGCCTCGTTGGTGGTGGGCATGTTGGAAACTTCCACGTAGTATTTTACGCCGTTTGCAACGATCTTTTTCGCGTCCTCGATGTTAACCTCGTTCTGGGTAGCGCAGGGCATGAGAATGTCAGCCTTAACGCCCCAGGGCTTCTGACCTGCGAAGAAGGGAACACCGAACTTGTCGGCGTAATCCTGTACCTTGTTGCGGCCGGACGCGCGCATTTCGAGCATGAAGTTGATCTTCTCTTCGGTGTTTACGCCGTTTTCATCGTAGATGTAGCCGTCGGGACCGGAGATAACAACAACCTTACCGCCGAGTTCGGTTACCTTCTTAACGGTACCCCATGCAACGTTACCGAAGCCGGATACGACGAAGGTCTTGCCTTCCACGCTCTCGCCGAGGGTCTTGAGCATTTCCACGGTGTAGTATACGGCACCGAAGCCGGTAGCCTCGGGACGGATGAGAGAACCGCCGCTGGAGCGATCCTTGCCGGTGAGGACGCCGCCGGAGCACTCATTTCTGAGTCTCTTGTACTGGCCGTACATATAGCCGATCTCACGTGCACCTACGCCGAGGTCGCCTGCGGGAACGTCGGTGTTGGGACCGATGTGCTTCTGCAGTTCAGTCATAAAGCTCTGGCAGAAACGCATAACTTCTCCGTCGCTCTTGCCGTTCGGATCAAAGTCGGAGCCGCCCTTAGCACCGCCCATCGGGAGGGAAGTGAGGGAGTTTTTGAAGGTCTGCTCAAAGCCGAGGAACTTCATGATGGAAAGGTTAACACTGGGAGCGAAGCGGATGCCTCCCTTGTACGGACCGATGGCAGAGTTGAACTGTACGCGGTAGCCGCGGTTCACCTGTACCTTGCCGTTGTCGTCTACCCAGCTTACGCGGAACATAACGACGCGCTCCGGCTCAACCATGCGCTCGAATACGCCGGCCTCGATGAGGTCGGGACGCTGATCAGCCACGGGAGAGAGGGACTCGAGCACTTCGGCTACGGTCTGCAGAAATTCAGGCTCGTTCGGATTGTGTGCAGCAGTTCTTTCGTAAAGATCTGCAAGATAAGTGTTTTTGATTTTCATTTTGTAAAACTCCTTTTTCAGAATACCCAATTATTGTATCACGGTTTTCCAAAAATAGCAATAGTGTTTTGCAAGTTTTTTGCTCGGAACATGCATTTTTTTAATTTTTTTGCAAATTTCGGCAAATCGACGGTCTTTGTGCGGGAAATAGAGAGAATATTTTTGAAAGCCGTCGGAAAATACTGAAAATTAGAGAAAGAGTATTGAAATAAATATAGGAATGCTGTATAATATAATAGAATATGTGTCGATATCAGCGGTTTGCCGGGATCGCACATGATTATTTTGTTGTGTCGACAGCGTCCGAGATTTCACCCGGACGAATTTAAGGATGCATGTAGATGTCAAACTTCAAAAACTATAAACGGAATAAAGAGGCTGCCCTTCGGCGGGAAAACAGACAACGTATGGTTGCCGTTTTTACCGCCCTGGCAATTTGCCTCACCATTACATGGGCTGTGGTTGAGTTTCGCTCCGTTCTGTTTCGTGATCTCGATCCCGAACCGACCGCGCCGCAGCTCGGCACGACGAACGCCGTGCCGCCTATCTCTGTGATAACGGCTCCACCGGAGACGAGCACGAACCCTCCGGTAACAACTACGAATCCACCCGTTACGACTACCGATCCTCCGGTAACCGGCACAAACCCGCCGGAGACGAGCACGAATCTGCCGGAGACGAGCACGAACCCGCCGGAGACGAGCACGAATCCGCCGGAGACGACCGAACCGCCGGCACCGCCCGTACAGCTTGTAACGGTGCCCGAAGGGGAGCGCGTTGACGACAGTTATTTTGCCGACGCACTGTTTATCGGCGACTCGCGGACGGTGGGCCTCAATTATTGGTCGGGACTTAAGACGAATTACTACTGCGAGCAGGGACTGAACGTATCAACCGTTCAAACGAAGGGATATATCGGGGTGGAAAAGCTGACGCTTGCCGAAGCGTTCAAGAAGGACGGATCCTTTACGAAGGTGTATCTTGCTTTCGGCATCAACGAGATCGGCTGGCCGTCCACGGATAACTTCATTAAAGCTTACAGATCTCTTATACAGATCGTAAAAGACGGACTTCCGAACGCATCCATATGTGTGCAGTCCATTTTGCCGATGTCCAAAACGACCGCCGAAACGGAACGGTACAGCGCCATGGGCGGAAACGAGAAGGTGGCGGAGTATAATGAGCGTCTTCGTGCACTCGCAGAGGAGATGGGCGTATACTACGCGAACGTCGTTGAAATCTTCTCCGATGAAAACGGTGATCTCATCGCCGAGGATTCGACGGACGGTATCCATCTCGGTGTGGCTTCCACGAAAAAATGGGCAGAATATCTGAGAACCCATCCGCTCCCGTGATGATTGTTTGATTTTTGCATATACTGTTCATACAGTATATGAGTGATTGATTTTGAAAGGTGTTATTAATATGCGAAACGTGCAAAGTCGAATCGGGAGTTTACTTTTGGCGGCGACGCTTATCTTGTTAGCCTCCCTTATGTCTGCGTGCGTTTCTACTGCACCTCTTGATATGTCGAAGATCAATATGAACGACGTCACCCTCGATACGGCGGCGATGGGAGAAACTCTCGTCGGTGAGCTTTCGTTTGACGGTACGCTTCTGAAGATCGACAACGAGATCGCAGACGGTCTTTTGGGTGTCGGAGGTCTCTATAACGAAATGACCGCGTATATGAGTTCTGCTGTTTTGGCCGAGGCGATCGTCATTCTCCGCTGCGAGAGTGCGAGCGATGCGGAAACCGCGCACGGCCGTCTTGTAACGTACCGCGATGAGATGGCGGACGTTTATGCCGGCTACAATATGACGGAATCCGAAAAGCTGACGGATGCATTTCTTGCGTGCCACGGCAGATACGTGTTCTTCTGCGTTTCTCCCGATACGGATACGGCAGAGAGAGCATTCCAGACGTACGTGGTGGATTCTTTAAAGAAATAACAAAATAAACGAAGAAAAATTTTCCGTTCCTGTTGCACTTTTTTTTGAAATGTGGTATGATAATACCGTACAAAGACTGAGATGAAGTTTGGCATTTTTGCGTTTGTCGGCTCCAGAGAGGACGGCCTTGGCTGTAAGCCGTCTGCCGGTGGCTGAAATGCATTTCGCTTCGGAGTTGGCGAAATGAACCTTTGAGTAGTTTTGCCCGGGTGATCCCGTTACAGGTCCTGTGAGTGTTGGCTCTCTGCCGGAATGCGGGTGGTACCGCGGTGCGATTGTTTCGCCCCGTCCCGAGTCTATCGGGACGGGGCTGTTTTTTTGTTTTATTCGGAATTTCGGATTCCGATAAATAGATTTGCAAACTCAAAAAGGAGCATATAGAGAATGAAAGAGACGTTACTTAAAATCCGTGAAGAGGCGCTGTCTCAAATAAGAGCGACGGATGCGGATCTCGAAGCGATCCGTATTCGCTATCTCGGAAAGAAAGGTGAGCTTACCGCCGTTCTTCGCGGCATGGGACAGCTTACCCCCGAGGAACGTCCCGTCGTCGGACAGATTGCAAACGAAGTCCGCGAGGCGATCGAAGCGGAGCTTACCGCCCGCGCTGAAGAGCAGAAAGCTGCCGAACTTGACGCACGACTGGTGAAAGAAAAAGTGGACGTAACCGTACCGGGCACGCCCGCTTTGGTCGGCCACGTGCATCCGATCGCACGCATCCAGCGCGAGATGGAGGAGATCTTCATCGGCATGGGATTCGATATCGTCGAGGGACCCGAGGTAGAGTACGATTACTACAACTTTCAGGCGCTCAACATCCCGCCGGATCATCCCGCACGCGACACGCAGGATACATTCTATATCAGTGAGAATATCCTGCTCCGTACGCAGACCTCGTCCGTGCAGGCGAGAACGATGGAGACGCGCAAGCCGCCGATCCGTATCGTATCGCCCGGCCGCGTGTACCGCTCCGATGCGGTGGACGCAACGCACTCGCCTCTCTTCCATCAGATGGAGGGACTTGTGATCGACAAGGGTGTAACGATGGGCAACCTCAAGGGTGCGCTTGAAATGTTTGCACAGACGATGTTCGGCGCGGAGACGAAAGTGCGCTTCCGTCCGCATCATTTCCCCTTTACCGAGCCGTCCGCTGAGGTGGACGTGTCCTGCTTTGCCTGCGGCGGCAAGGGCTGCCGTCTCTGTAAGGGCGAGGGCTGGATCGAGATCCTCGGCGCGGGTATGGTGCATCCCAATGTTTTGACGATGGGCGGCATTGACCCCGAAGAGTACAGCGGCTTTGCTTTCGGTATGGGTATCGAGCGTATCGCGATGCTGAAATATCATATTGACGATATGCGCCACCTTTACGAAAACGATGTCCGCTTCCTCACCCAGTTCTGATTGGGGCTTGATTACAGTACAGGAGAAATAAAAGAATGAAACTTTCTATGAAATGGCTGGCGGATTTCACTGACGTCAGCGATACAAGTATTAAAGATTACTCTGACCGTATGACGGATACCGGTTCGAAGGTCGAGGGCTACGAAACCTTAGCCGAGGATATCGAAAACGTAGTGGTCGGACGGATCACCTCGATTAAAAAGCACGAGAACTCCGATCATCTGCAGATCTGTATGCTTGACTGCGGTACGGGCGCGGATATCCAGATCGTAACCGGTGCGCAGAACGTGTTCGAGGGCGCCGTCGTGCCCGTTGCCAAAGCACCGGCAAAACTGCCCGGCGGCATCACGATCAAGGCCGGAAAACTCCGCGGTGTCGAATCGAACGGTATGCTATGCTCGATCGCGGAGTTGGGGCTTACGCTCCACGATATGCCCGGTGCGATCGAGGACGGTATTCTCATTCTGAATGATGTGGGCCTTGCTGATGCTGAGCCCGGTGCCGACATCCGCGATGTGCTTATGCTCCGCGACGACGTGGTCGAGTTTGAGATCACCTCGAACCGTCCCGACTGTCTTTCTGTAATCGGGCTTGCGCGTGAGAGCGCGGTCAGCTTTGATCGTGCCCTCAATGTACCCCAGCCGAAGAAGCCGACGCCCAAGAACGACGGCGACAAGATTGAAAACTACTTGAACGTGGAGATCCGCGAGCCGTCGCTTTGCTACCGTTACAGCGCCCGCGTTGTAAAGAACGTGAAGATCGAGCCCTCCCCGCTTTGGCTCCGCATGCGTCTTCGTGCCGCCGGCGTCCGCCCGATCTCCAATATCGTGGATATTACGAACTACGTAATGCTTGAGTACGGCCAGCCGATGCACGCGTTTGACTACGCTTGCCTCGATGGCAGCCGTATCGTCGTCCGCCGTGCCGAAGAGGGCGAGAAGTTTGTTTCTCTTGACAGCGTGCCGCATACACTCGATGATACCATGCTCGTGATTGCCGATGCCAAAAAGCCGGTCGCACTGGCAGGCGTCATGGGCGGCGAGAACAGCGAGATTACCGACGGAACGAAAACGGTTGTCTTCGAAAGTGCGATGTTCAACGGTCCGAGCGTCCGCGTTTCCGCAAAGAAACTCGGCATGCGTACCGAAAGTTCTTCCCGCTTTGAAAAGGGTCTCGACCGCGAACAGACGATGGCGGCACTTGACCGCGCGTGCGAACTCGTTGAGCTTCTCGGCGCGGGTGAGATCGTCGACGGTACGATCGACGAGTATCCCGCACCGTCCGTGCCGTACGTGATGGATCTCGATGCCGATCGCATCAACGCCTTTCTCGGCGTGCACCTCACCGAGGAGTATATGAAAGAGATTCTCACCTCGCTCCATTTCGGCGTGGACGGCAAAAAACTCACCGTTCCCACCTTCCGTGACGATGTCCGCTGCATGAGCGACGTTTCTGAGGAGGTACTCCGCATTTACGGCTATACCAAGATCGAATCCGCACCGCTTATGGGCGTAACGACGCAGGGCGGCCGCACCGCACGTCAGCAGTTTGAGATCGCGATCCGCGACACGCTCACAGGCCTTGGCATGTGCGAGGCGGAGACGTTCTCGTTCATCAGCCCCAAGTTCTATGATAAGATCCGTATGGCAGAAGACGATCCCCGCCGCGAGAGCGTCGTTATCACCAATCCCCTCGGCGAGGATACCTCCATCATGCGTACCACCGCGATTCCGTCCATGCTGAAGGTGCTCGAAAACAACGCCGCTGTCAAGAACCGCGACGTCAGCCTTTTTGAGATCGGCAACGTCTATATTCCGCACGGCAAGGGTGAACTGCCCGAAGAGGCGCGCCGCGTCGTTATCGGCATTTATCAGAATGATGACAAGACAGATCGTACGTTCTTCACACTCAAGGGCTCTGTGGAGGCCGTTCTCGCCGCACTCCGCGTGAAGAACGCAGAATACGCTCCCTGCACCACGGAGAATGCGTTCCATCCCGGGCGTTGTGCTGTCGTTACAGTGGACGGAAAACAGGTGGGCATCTTCGGACAGATCCATCCTTTGACAATTGCCAATTATAACATTGACGCGGTTACCGCCGTGGCCGAACTCGATTTTGAGGCGCTTTTCGAAGCGCGTGAAGTGATGCCGGAATACAAGCAACTGCCCAAATACCCCGCTCTCGAACGCGATTTCTCTTTCGTATGCGACGAGGAGCAGACGGTCGGCGTTCTTGAATCCTGCATGAAGCGTGCCGGCGGTGCGCTCGTTGAATCGGTGCGCCTGTTTGATATCTATCGCGGACCGCAGATCGGCGAAGGCAAAAAGAGCGTATCGTTCGCAATGATGCTTCGCGCCGCTGACCGTACTCTGACGGATGAGGAAGCGGACAGCACGGTCAAGAAGATCCTCAAAAAACTGGAAGCCGAGTGCGGTGCCGTCCTCAGAAGTTAAGTTTTATTGTGCATATGAAAATTCCGGCGCATATTTTGCGCCGGGCATATATCGGAAAGGGAGCCTTGTATGAAAACATATGAAATGACGATCGCCGGCGTAAAGCGCGCTTTGCCGATCTGCCCGGTGAATGAGAATCTTTCCATCGGTGCGTTCGTTATCTTCGGCGATCCGGAACTGACGACCGCCGCGGCGGATGCGCTCCTCGCGCGTGCGCCCGCCTACGATTACATAATCACTGCGGAAGCGAAAGGGATTCCGCTCGCGCACGAGATGGCGCGGCTTGCGGGCAATCAGAAATATTTTATCGCACGCAAAAAGCCGAAGCTGTACATGACGAGCGTCTTTGAGGTTACGGTCAATTCGATCACGACCAAGGGTGAGCAGAAACTGTACCTGGACGGCGCCGATGCCGAACTGATGAAGGGAAAACGCATCCTGATCGTGGACGACGTGATTTCCACGGGCGAATCGCTCGCGGCGCTCGAAAAACTCGTTCTCGCCGCTGAGGGCGTGATCGTCGGCAAGATGGCGATCCTCGCGGAGGGCGACGCGCAGAGCAGAGAAGATCTCATTTATTTGAATCCCCTGCCGCTGTTTCACCCCGACGGAACGGTGATGGAAGGCTGAACCTTTCTGCCGCATTGGCGAAAGCGAGAAAAAATACGAAAAATCCGTGAAAAGGTGTTGACAAGGAGCCGCAGTTGTGGTATACTATACGGGCAATCGATCAGATGGCCTGTTAGTCAAGCGGCTAAGACGTCGCCCTCTCACGGCGAAGACGGGGGTTCGATTCCCCCACGGGTCACCAAAAAGAAAACATCCGGAATTGTTCGGATGTTTTCTTTTTCGTTATGCGTTATGAATGAACCCCCCGCAAACCCAAAGGGTTTGATACTGGGAGCGGAGACAGCCGAGTAAATTTTTGTGCGTGTAAACACGCTCGCAAAGGTTCAGATTCCCCGGCGGTGCCTCCCCCCTTGACAAAGCGTTCTCCCTATGATACAATGCAGAAAAGAGTACAAACGAGAGGATGACCGAACGATGAGAGATTTTTCGTGTCTTCGCTGCGGCGAAAAAATGCGCTTCTTTTCAAGGGAACGTCTGCAGCTCGGGAAAACCGGATGGCTTTTCGGGGATCTTCCAAATCTGCTTGCTGGTGCGCTCGAAGTAAGTCTCTACGTTTGCCCTAACTGCCGTAAGCTTGAGTTTTATGCAGATGAGGGAGAGGCAGATGGCGAAGAACTCCCGCAGAAAACGTGTCCTGCCTGCGGTACTGTGCACGATTTTGATTACCCCAAATGCCCGAACTGCAAGCACGATTACTACGGGAAGTAAGATATCATAGGATAAATAAAAAACGCATCCTTTCGGATGCGTTTTTCTGTTAATCCAGCATCGCAAGAATGGCGGATTTCGGCTGCACGCCCATAGATTGATTTACAACCTGCCCGTTTTTAATAACGAACAGCGTGGGGATGCTCATAATGCCGAATTTTGAGGCGAGCTCACTCTCCTCGTCCACGTTTACCTTGCACACCTTGATATCCGCTCTCTCCTCGGCGATCTGATCCACGGTAGGGGAGAGCATGCGGCAGGGACCGCACCAGCTTGCCCAGAAATCAATCAGAACCGGCTTTTCGGACTTCATTACCTCGTTTTCAAAATTGTCTTTCGTTACCGTAATTACCGACATGTTTTTTCCTCCTTTTCGGATATATCTACGTTTATTATATCACAAAAACGGACGATTACAATGGGAAAATGAAAAAAAGAGGCAGGGTAATCACGCAAATATCCGTTTTACGAAACGGGCGTCGTCCCGTCCGACCGCACCTGTAAGCACGGTGAGTACGGCGTAGATGACTGCAACAAAGGCGATTCTCAGCGCTACGGATTCCCCCGCTCCGATCAGCGGCACAATGCCGTAACCGGCAAGAAAACGTACGGCGGCGGTAGCAAGGATGATGCTCGCGATCGGCTTTGCGATAAAGCGGCGAATAGATACGGGAAGGCCGGTGATGCTAAGAAGGCGGCTGATGCTGAGGGTAGCGTTCAACAGTTCGCAAACGTACAAAACGGCGATATAGCCCGCCATACCAAAGCGGGGCAGAAGGAGGAAAACAAGAAGAAGGCTCAAAGCTGAATCTACGATATTGATCTTCATGGAATGGACTTGCTGACCGAGTCCTTTAAGCATGGCGTCCACCGATGAATCAAGATACATAATAGGAATAAGCGGTGCGATTCTGGCAAGCTGTGCGCCCGCGTCGGTACCGGGGTACATGGCAGAGCCGATCTCATAGGAAAAACTGAGAAAGATCCCGGCGACGCCCAAGGAAAACAAAAGGGAAGTGCGCAGTACCTTCGTTGCCATCGACTGTATACGCTCCGTATCTCCCCGCTCGTGGGCGTGGGTAAATTCCGGGACGAGGAGTCCCGAGAATGCGCCGAGTACGGCGGACGGAAAGAGTACGAGCGGGAAAACCATACCGTGAAGCACGCCGTAAGAGGCGAGCGCCGCCGATGCCGTAGCACCGCTTTGCCTCAGCCCCCACGGGATGGCGAGGTGCTCTGCCGTGAGAAGGCCTTGCCTTGCGTAGCTTCCTACCGCCACGGGGAAGCCCACGGAAAAGACGCGGCGGATGGATGCAAGAGCACCGTTTTCCGAGGGTGCACAACGCCTTGTCTTATCGGTGAGATACAGCACGAACGAGGTCGCAAAGGATGCGCCCTCGGCGATCGCAGAGCCGCCGACGACGGCAAGACACGCGTATTCGATCCCCGCGGGTGCGATAAGGAGGAGAAGGGCAGAGGTGAGAAATATCTTCACAAACTGCTCCGAGAGGGAGACGATCACGTTTTTCACTACACGGCGCACGCCGGTGAAATAGCCTGCAAGGGCGGTTGAAAGAGAGATAGCGGGGAGACTCAGTGCCAACACGCGAAGCGAGGGGATCGTGCGGATGTCACCGAGCAGATGCATACCGAGGGGTTCGGCGAGGGAAAAGAGAAGAACGGCGGTGAAGCTTCCGAAAAGAAGGCTGTAGAGAATACATCCCCTTATGACCGTTCGGTTATTCTCTCCTTTTGCCAGTGCTTCGGCAGTGAGGCGAACGGCGGCCAGATGCACACCTGAGGTGGCGAGCGTTACGGAGAGACCGTACACACTCATGACGAGGGTGAGAAGCCCCATGCCCTCGGCGCCCACTTTTCCCGAGACGTACGCGTTGAAGGAGACGGAGACGAGCCGTATGAGAATGTTCACGCCTGCAAGCATCACGGCGTTCAGAAAAAACAGTTTTACCCCGCGCAATTCGTTCGCCCCCTTTATAGTTCGAATCATTTTATGATTTTGAAGTGTTTCCTATGACAGGGCGATTTTCGCAAATCTCTATAAAACTCTTGCAATCCATCCGTGAAATTGGTACAATATTAATATGAGGGAAAATGCGGATTTTTTCAGAATCCCGCCGAATGAAATTGTATGGGAGCGTACATATGAACAGAGTTTCCAAAATAAATTATTATCTCGATATTGCAGAGACCGTGGCAGAGAGAAGCACTTGTATGCGCCGTGCCTTCGGTGCGATCATCGTGAAAAACGACAGCATCATCTCCACGGGATACAACGGTGCCCCCCGCGGCAGAAAAAACTGCATGGATCTCGGTTGCTGTATGCGTGAAAAACTGCAGATCCCGCGCGGAGAACGGTACGAGCTGTGCCGCGCCGTTCACGCAGAGGCCAACGCGATCATTGCCGCGCCCCGCGATCAGATGCTCGGTGCCACCTTGTACCTTTGCTGTGTCAATCCTATGACGAAGGAACTGTACGGCGGCACGTGCTCCTGTTCTATGTGTAAGCGCCTTGTTATCAACGCGGGTATCGAGCAGGTGATCGTGCGCGAGGATAAGGAAAACTACACCGTATATGACGTCGCGGATTGGATCATAAGCGATGACAGCCTGACGGGCGTTTTTGGATACTGAGAGAAATGGATTTGACGGTTTGTTCTCTTGTGCCGGCGCATATCACCGAAGCGGCACGGCTTTCAAAGATTTGCTTTCCGGGCGGTCCCGGTGAAAGTTCGATTGAATCCTCTCTCAAAAATCCCCGAAATCGGTATTTTGAGGCGGTGGGAGACGGCATCATTGTCGGTCTTGGTGGCTACACGGCCGCAGCAGACGAAGCGGATATCCTTGACATGGCGGTACACCCCGACTACCGTCGGCGGGGTATAGCCCGAAGGCTTTGTGAAGCCATTCTTGCCGATGCAAAAAAACACGGCGTTATGACCGTGTTTCTCGAGGTGCGTCAGTCGAACTGCCCCGCGATTTCTCTGTATAAATCACTTGGCTTTACCGAGTGCGGCATTCGTAAAAATTACTATTCCTCCCCGAAGGAAGATGCGCTTTTGATGCTTCTTTCCTTCTCCGAGGAGACGGATAACGGATAAGATCCGAAGAAAGGAGATCCTATGCGGATACTGGCAATAGAAAGCTCCTGCGACGAAACGGCGGCCGCCGTTGTTGAAATGAGCGATACGAAACGGGAGATTCTGTCCTCCGTCGTCGCCTCGCAGGTGGACGTGCACGCACTGTACGGCGGCGTCGTTCCGGAGATTGCAAGCCGCGCCCATATTGAGGCGATAAGCGGCGTTGTATCCCGTGCGCTGGCCGAGGCGAGCGTTACGATGACGGATATTGATACGATCGGTGTAACGTACGCGCCGGGGCTCATCGGATCTCTTCTGGTGGGCGTCAGCTTTGCGAAAGCACTTGCGCTCGCATATAAAAAACCGCTCGTCCCCGTCAATCACATAAAGGGGCACGCGGCGGCGGCGTATCTCTCGAACCCCGAACTGAAAGCGCCGTTTTGCGCACTCGTCGTTTCGGGTGGGCACACCTCGCTTTACGACGTGAAGACGCCGACGTCCTTCGTCGAGATCGGCGGTACGCGTGACGATGCGGCGGGTGAGGCGTTCGACAAGGTCGGCCGCGTGATGGGGCTCCCGTACCCGGGCGGCGCCGCCATGGATAGACTGGCCAAAGCCGGATTTGAGAATGGCCGGGGCAATATGTTTCACTTCCCGTCGCCTGCTGTGTCGGACGATACGTACGACTATTCGTTCAGCGGTCTCAAAACGGCGGTCATCAATCAAATTCACACAATAAGACAAAAACTCGGTGTGGACGACCACGCGCCTCTGCCCGATGATATAAGAGAGGGCATTGCGGCATCGTTCACCCGTGTGGTCGTTGACGGTATCTCCTTGAAGCTCTCCCGTGCCGTACGCGATACGGGCATCACCGATCTCGTTCTGGCGGGCGGGGTTGCTGCCAATTCGCACCTCCGAATCGCAGTACGGAAAACCGCGGAAGAACTTGGCATACGGCTTACGATTCCGCCGCTTTCGCTTTGCGGAGACAATGCCGCCATGATCGGCGCTCAGACGTATTTTGAGGCGCTCGGCGGGAATTTTGCCGATTCTTCACTGAACGCATACGCTTCTGACGAACAAGCGGCGTTTGTGTAAAACAAGTGCCCGTTTGCGCGCGTCTAAAATCGGTCGTTTTATCAGCAAACGCCTAATTTCCCACAGGCTTTTCCACAACCTGTGGAAAACTAAGCGACGGTGCTCGGAATCGCTGAAATGAAAGGGATTTCCACCCGCCGATCCCAAAACTGTGTTTTCCAAAAAAGAATATTTTCGGTAATTGTATACGTGAAAACGTTCCTTTTTGAGTCTTATAAAACAGGAATTTATGTTATGCATGTGACGAATATAAAAGTCATCCCGCAGTACGGATCCCGCGTATCGGTCGTGCCGATACCGGCGGGAAACGATGCGTTCCGAAACGCCACGCGGGAACAGCTTTCCGTTCTCCTTGCGCTCATGGCCGAGACGGAGACGTCCTATTTCGCTCTCGCTGAGAAAACGGGTGCTACCCGCGCGCAGATCGACGACGCGATCGCCTACTGGCAATCGGCAGGCGTGCTCACACTCTCGGTGGCGAAGCCGACGGCAGAGGTGTCTCTCCCGAAAGAGGACACAAAGAGCGCGCCCGTTCCCGAACGTGCCGCACAACTGCCGCACTACAATACGGATGAGGCCGCGCGCTTCCTTACGAAAAATCCGAGCGCTACCGGCCTTATCGACTGCTGTCAGCAGGAGCTTGGAAAAATCTTCAACACGGCAGAGTCGGAGATCATCATCGGTATGCTTGATTATCTTTCGCTCGATCCGGAGTATATTCTGCTTCTTTGCGCCCATTCGGCAAAGCGCGGGAAAAAGTCTCTCCGCTACATAGAGAAAATGGCGATCTCGCTCCACGATACCGGTATTCTCACCTACGAGCAGCTCGAGGCGCATCTGAAGAAACTGGATGCCGCTGACGATGCCGAGGGTGCACTCCGTACGATGTTCGGCATCGGCAAGCGTGCGCTCATCAAGCGCGAGCGCGAGGCATTCTTCCGCTGGACGGCAGAATGGGAAATGCCGACGGACGTCATCGAACGGGCGTATGAGATCGCGGTCGGTCATACGAAAGAGCCGTCCGTGCCGTATACCAATGCCATACTTGAAAAGTGGCATGCGGTGGGTGTCTGCACCGTAGAAGATGTTGACCAGTTTGAAGAAACGCGCAAGCCGAGCAAAGGGGCACCTACGGGCACGAGCTTTGATACGGACGATTTCTTTGAGGCCGCTTTACAGCGCTCCTACGGCGGCTGATGCCGCAATGAAAACGACACAAAAACCGGAGGAAATGCCTATGTCATTCAGCCGAGATAACGTAAGCCGCGTGCGTGCGGACTTTGCCGTGCGGCGGCAGGCGGCGGCCGAACAAAGCGATCGGCGTCGGGAAGAACTTTATCTGAAAATACCGTCTCTCCGCGAGATGGATCGCGAGATCTCCTCAGTGGGCGTGCGCGTGATGGGCGCGGCGCTCAAGGGAGGAGACGTCGAGAGTGCGATTGAAAAGATGCACAAGGACCACGATGAACTTCGTGCACGCCGTGCGGAAATGCTCAAAGAAGCGGGTTATCCCGCAGACTATACCGATATCCGCTATCGTTGCGAGAAGTGCGGTGATACCGGCTTTGTGGGTACTAAGATGTGCGCGTGTATGCGTGCGGAGCTTGTGCGCGCTGGCTACGAAAGCTCGGGCATCGGCAGGCTGATCGATGAGCAGAGCTTTGATTCCTTCTCGCTTTCATTTTATACAGGTGCCGATAAAGAGGGCATGACAAAGAACGTGGAGGCGCTCGCCTCGTTTGCCCGTGATTTTGCCGCGCGTCAAGGAGAGAATTTTCTTCTCATCGGCGCGACGGGACTCGGCAAAACGCATCTTTCCACCTCGGTTGCCCGTTTGGTAATCGACGGCGGCTTTGACGTGGTATACGATACGGCAGGGAGCGTGTTCTCCGTGTTTGAGGCACAGCGCTTCGGACGCGGGGAAGCGGATGCCGCCGATGGGGCACGCTATTTTGACGCAGATCTTCTCATCATCGACGATCTCGGCACGGAACTGACGAATCAGTTCACGGTCTCGTGTCTTTATAACGTCATCAATACGAGAATCAATAATCGAAGATCCACGATCATCAACACGAATCTCACCGGTGCAGAGCTTCGTTCCCGCTATGCGGATCGCATCACGAGCCGTCTGTTCGGTGAGTTCAAGCCGCTTTTGTTCAGCGGCACGGATATCCGCGCGCAGAAGCTGAAAAAAGGCAGATAATAAAATACAGCGGGGGAACGCCGATGGCATTCCCCCGTGGTTTTAGGATTCAGTAATGTTTAGTGGCAGCCGCAGCCGTTATTGCCGTAAGTTCTGCCGCAGCCGTTGCCGCAGACGAGAGTAAGGATAAGCAGAGTGAGGATAATCAGCCAAAGGGTCTCGTTCTCAAAAAGTTCGCAAAAGCAGCTCATATTCACAATTCCTTTTCTGTCAAAATAGTACGGCGTTTCAGCCGCTTCGAGCGGTCGGGGCGTCTCACCCTGCCTCTCTGTTATTATTGTATGACGAAGGAACTATCTTGCTACTGCTCATCGAAAAAAATCATATAAGGTCGATGTGCGTACAGTGGAGAAACGCGTTGGCATCGGCGAGACTGTCGGTCGGGATATCTTTCATAGCGCCGCAGTTTTTGCACGTGATCCTGACGCATTCGTCGAGGATTTCGACGAGGTAGTCTCCCGCTCCCTCGGGACAGCCGCAGGCGATCTCGCCCTCCGCTTGCAGTTCGTGGATGACGTACATAACGATATCCATGATCTGGGGATCGGTGAAGGTCGGGGCGTGCCCGCGTCCGGCGGCTAAGGTGGAGAAATCCTCGCCGTCCAAAAACGCGGAAAGCTCGGCGTCTGCCGCTTTGATTGCATCCTCTACCTGATTCTGAGGGCCGATGAAACAGATTCCCAGCCCAAAATAATCGCACGGTACGGTGAGCATTTTTTCGCCGAAAAACATTCCTGACGGCATCGTCACCGTGTGGGGCGTCGGGCAAAGAAAGCAAGGCGCGGTAAGACGCACCTTTTTGTCGTTTGTGTAAACGGCGGTAAGATCGCTCTCGCCGCAGGGACATTTCAGACGGATCATATCGGCGCTCAATGAAAACGCGCCCACGATACTCAAAACCATAGCGCCGCACGAAGGACAGCGGTATGCTACGGTGGTCTGTTTTTGATTCAGTATCATAATCGGTTCATCCTATTCTCATATATATATTCGATATGTTCTGTTGTTATTATACCACCTATGCTTATTTTATGTCAACCGCTGAAAAAGTTAATAGGGTGTGAGGTTTAAATTTATCAGCCGAAACGTGCTCCGGTTCTCTTTTTTGCGCCGTTTAGTGTTTTTTTGAGGGAGGTGTCAGAATGCGACTGTCCGTAAACGAAAATACGGGGGAACTGTATATATCGGCGGAGAATATTGCTGCCTTTGCACGGCACAAGAACGCCTCCTCTTCCCGAATGGGATTTTCGCTCGTGGCAGACGACGGGAAATCGGAAGCGGCGTCGGTGCGGTATGACGTTCTGACAGCCGTTCCCGTTACAATCGGACCTTTCTCTTGCGGGATATTTTCTACCATTGACGCGGTCTTTTACCGCGGTGAGACGGTCGTTTCGGAGAAACGGACAGTCGTTCGCCGTCCGCTCGCCCGCGTGGATCTTCTTGACGAACCTTCCGTCTTGGCAGAGGCGATGGTGAACGCGTATCTTGTCGCCGAGACGGAGAACGCTGAAAGCGTTACCGTGCGCGTCTGCTTTGAAGAAGCAAAATCCCACGACACTGCCGTCTACGAAAGCCGATTCTCACGCTCTGTTCTCAAAACTGTTTTTGATGCGCTTCTTTCCCGTGCCGCGCCGTTCATTGAGATGGAGGGGGAGCGCCAAACTGCGGGACGGCGTGCACTTGCCGCTCTTCGTTTCCCCTATTCCTCTGTCCGCGACGGACAGCGGGATTTTATGGAGGAGCTCTATCGCTGCATCCATAAAGGCCGCCGTCTTCTCGTGAGTGCTCCTACCGGCATCGGGAAAACGATGTCCGGCATGTATCCGTCGCTCCGTGCGATCGGGGCGGGCCGCGCCGACCGCGTGTTCTATTTCACGGCGAAAACGGTTACGGGCAATGCCGCCCTTGATGCGGCGCGCACGCTCGGTGCCCAGGCAAAGAACCTGCGCTGTATCCGTATTACGGCAAAGGAGAGGGCTTGTCCCGTGCGGGCCGCGGATCGCGATGCCGTAACGAACTGCCGTCTTTGCTCGTTCTCGGGATTTTATGAAGGTGTCTCATACGAAGAACGGCGCGACGCGGCGCTTTTAGAACTTCTCCGTGGGGGGCGGGTGTACGATACGAAAGAGATCGCGGGAGCCGCTGAGAAGCATCATCTGTGTCCCTACGAACTCTCTCTTGATGTGAGCGAATACTGCGAAATGATCGTTTCGGATTACGGGTATCTCTTTGATCCGCGCGTTTGTTTCCGTCGGTATTTTGAGGACTCCGATCACGATGAGCGGTACGTGTTCCTCGTTGACGAGGCACATAACCTGCCCGACCGCGCGAGAGAAATGTATTCGGCGTCTCTCTGTCGCTGTGCTGTGGAACGGTTTGCGACCGAAGTACTCGCCGCGTTTCCCGACGACCGTGCCCTCGCCGATGCGTGTGATGCCGTCCGTGCCATGATGGATGGGATAGACGCGCTGTGCGCTGAAAACGCAGAAGTCCGTGACGAAGATGGTGTCCTTTCGGGATGCGTGCTCGAGAAGACCGTGCCGGATTTTGTGCCGGCGGCAGCCGCGCGTCTGCGTGCCGTGTGCGACGAATACCTGAGGCGAGATTACGACCGCGCTATGCCTCTCTTCGGCGAGATGCGCGCATCTCTTTTGCGCCTTTCTGATGCCGTCTCGATGGCGGATGAGCATTTTGCGTTTTACGGCGAGAGCGCAAACGGTGAGACGATTTGCCGCGTGATGTGTCTTGATCCGTCGGCGATGCTCGATCGTGCGATGGAAAAGGGCGTCTCCACGGCACTGTTTTCCGCCACGCTTTCCCCTATGGATTACTACGCCGACGTGTGCGGCGCGAAAGATGCCGTGCAGCTGGATCTGCCGTCGCCTTATGAGGAGGAGAATCTCTGCCTTATCGCGGTCGATTCGGTCAGCACCCGGTTCTCTGAACGCAAAAATTCCGCCGCCGACGTGGCGGAGCTGATCCTGACCGTAACGGAAAGCCGACCGGGCAATTACATCGTGTATTTCCCGTCTTACGCGTATATGACCGCCGTCTGCCGGCAGTATCTTCGACTCTCCCCCGGGGGGAGCACGATTATGCAGAAGCAGGGGATGTCGCTCGGCGAGAGAGATCGCTTTCTCCGTGCGTTTGCCCGCGCTGAGGCGACGGGCGAGAGCCTCGTTGCGTTCTGCGTGCTCGGCGGCATTTTCTCCGAGGGAATTGATCTGCGCGGTGAGCGCCTCATCGGCTCGATTATCGTGGGGATCGGGCTTCCGGGCCTTTCGAGTGAACTGAATATTCTGACGGAATATTACGACCGCACGCGTGAAAGCGGCAGGGATTACGCATACACCTATCCCGCGATGAATAAGATCCTGCAGGCGGCAGGGCGTGTCATCCGAGACGAGAACGACCGCGGCGTGGTAGTTCTTATCGACGATCGGTACGCCGATCCCGGTATCCGTCGGCTGTTTCCCGCGCACTGGAATCGGATGCAGTACACGGGCGACGCGTACTCGCTCGCATCCGTACTCGAACGGTTTTGGGCAAAATGGGAATAAAAATGCACAAATCGCCCCTTTTGGGGCGATTTTTTATGGGCGAGTGGGAGAAATTCGAAAAATTTCCCGTCTTCTGTTTTCTTCTGTCAATATTTGTGCTATACTATATAAGTTAGAGAATTCTCATTCTATTTTGAAGGGTCGGACAGTATTTTGATCAGAGAAGATTTACGTAACGTAGCAATCATCGCCCACGTTGACCACGGCAAGACGACGCTCGTGGATGGCATGCTCAGACAGGGCGGTGCGTATCATGAAAATCAGGCAGTCGTAGAGCGCGCGATGGACTCGGGTGCGATCGAGAAAGAGCGCGGTATTACCATTTTGGCGAAAAACACCGCCGTACAGTATAACGGCGTGAAGATCAACATCGTCGATACGCCCGGACACGCGGACTTCGGCGGTGAGGTGGAGCGTATTCTGAAAATGGTAAACGGCGTTATCCTTTTGGTGGATGCCGCCGAAGGACCGATGCCGCAGACGCGCTTCGTTCTGCAGCGCGCGATGGAACTGAATCATCGCATCATCGTGGTCGTCAACAAGATCGACCGCCCCGATGCGCGTATCCCCGAGGTTATCGACGAGACGCTCGAACTTCTTCTTGATTTGAACGCCACGGACGAGCAGCTCGATTCTCCGATGCTGTTCTGCTGCGGTCGGACGGGCACGGCATCTCTCTCGCCGGAGGAGGAGGGTGTGGATCTGACACCGCTCTTTAATACCATCCTCGAGTACATTCCTGCACCTGAGGGCGATCCCGACGGGGATCTGCAGGTGCTTGTTTCCTCGATCGACTATAACGATTACGTCGGCCGTATCGGTATCGGACGTATTGAGCGCGGCACGCTCCGTCAGAATCAGGAGGTAGTCATCTGCAACTATCACGATCCCGACGCCAAACGCCGCGCGAAGATCGTGTCGGTATATCAGTTCAGCGGACTTGACCGCGCGTCGGTCGAAAGCGCGAAGATGGGCGATATCGTCTGCTTCTCCGGTGCCGCCGATATTTCGATCGGCGATACGGTGACTGCACCCACCAATCCCGAGCCGCTTGAATTCGTCAAGGTATCCGAGCCGACGATGGAGATGACCTTCTCCGTAAATGACAGTCCGTTTGCCGGTAAGGAGGGTAAATACGTAACGTCCCGCCAGATCCGCGATCGCCTCTATAAAGAAACGCTCAAGGACGTGTCGCTCCGTGTTACGGACGGTGATACGACTGACTCCTTTAAGGTAGCAGGACGCGGCGAGATGCACCTTTCTATCCTCATCGAAACGATGCGCCGTGAGAATTTCGAGCTCTGCTGTTCCATGCCGCATGTGCTTTATAAGGAGATCGACGGCGTTCTCTCGGAGCCGATGGAGCGCGTATCCATCGACGTGCCGGATGATGCGGTAGGCAGCGTTATGCAGAAACTCGGCGCACGTAAGGGTGAACTTCTGGAAATGAGCAAGGTCGGTTCGCGTACGCGTATCGAGTATTCGATTCCGTCCCGTTGCCTCTTTGGCTACCGCAGTGAGTTTATGACAGATACGAAGGGTGAGGGCGTCATCAATACGCTGTTTGACGGCTACCAGCCGTACAAGGGCGACGTAACGACGCGCTATACCGGTTCACTGATCGCATCCGAGGACGGCGAAGCGACCTCCTACGGCCTTTACAATTCGCAGGATCGCGGTGCGTTGTTCATCGGCGTACAGACGCCGGTGTACGAGGGCATGATTGTGGGCGAGTGCCCGAAGCAGGAGGATATTGCGCTCAACGTGTGCAAGAAAAAGCATCTTACCTCCATTCGTTCGAAGGGCGCGGACGAGGCTCTCATCCTCACGCCGCCGAAAGTGCTCTCTCTTGAGCAGGCGATCGAATACATCGCCGATGACGAGCTGATCGAAGTAACGCCGAAGAGCATCCGTCTCAGAAAAAAGATCCTCAACACGGAACTGCGGCTGAAGGCAGAGGCAAGAGCGAAAAAAGGAAACTAACAAAAAAGGCTGTCGCCCGAGGCGACAGCCTTTCGTTTTAAGTGCGGTTGGTTTCCACTCAATAATTCTCTTTGCGAACCTCAAAGTATGCCTGCGGATGTGCGCATACGGGGCAGATCTGCGGTGCCTTCTTGCCGATAACGAGGTGTCCGCAGTTGCGGCATTCCCACATGGTCTCCTCCGCCTTCTCGAATACCTTCTGCATCTCTACGTTATTGAGAAGGGCAAGATAGCGCTCCTCATGGGATTTCTCAATCTTTGCAACCATACGGAATTTAGCGGCGATGGCGGTGAAGCCCTCTTCCTCTGCTTCCTCAGCGAAGGTAGCGTACATATCGGTCCACTCGTAGTTCTCGCCTTCAGCGGCAGCCTTCAGGTTTTCTGCAGTGCCGCCGAGTGCGCCGAGCTCCTTGAACCACATTTTAGCGTGCTCTTTTTCGTTGTTTGCGGTCGCTTCAAAGATAGCGGCGATCTGTTCAAAGCCCTCTTTCTTTGCTACGGATGCAAAATAGGTGTACTTGTTTCTTGCCTGGGATTCGCCTGCAAAAGCAGCCTGCAGATTTTTTTCGGTTTTGGATCCTTTGAGTTCCATAAGATATCTCCTTAAAAATAAATTTTAATTTATGATTTTGCTGCCGCGCGGCAGGTAGGACAAAGATGATGGACGGTCAGATCGTAAGAGAGAACGTCGCTTCCGTTTTTCTCCTCAATATATTCCTTAAGGCCGTCGATTATGACGTCGCTTATCGCTCCGCATTTTTCGCAGAGCTTGTGGTCGTGCCGGACGAGCATTTTGTCGTATCGGTCCGTCTGCCCCGTGAATCCGATTTTTTCGATCATGTGATTTTCGCAAAGGTAATTGAGGCTGTTGTATACGGTCGCGAGCGCAATCGTCGGCATCTTCTTTCTGGCTTCCAGGAAGATCTGCTCTGCTGTCAGATGTTCGTGGGTCGATTGAACGATCTGTAGAATCAAGGCGCGTTGCTTTGTCATCTCTACGCTCCTTTCCGTGAAGAAAATTAGATTTGGAATCGTTCTAAATATATTATACACGATTTTTGCGCGTTGTCAATAGTTTTTTAGAAAAATTCTAAATTATTTTTCTTCTTGCGGCGGAGCATCGGAAACATATCTTTATTATGTACGGTTTTTACCGAAAAATCCGGTGCATTTTGAACGGGAGGAGAAATTAAGCAAAATTTATGTCCTATTGCAGATGAGAAGAAAAGTTACAAAAAAATGCTTTTCAAATCTGATAATATATGATATACTATCTATATCTATCATTTTATCCTTTTTGGAAAGGGGAGGACTCTTTTGATCCTTGCAGACAGCCATACGCATTCATTATATTCGCCCGACGCGTATCCGACGCCCTCAGAGATGTGTGCCGCCGCGGCGGAGGCGGGCGTCTCTGCCTTTGCCCTGACCGACCACTACGATATCGACTGCATACTCCTCGGTCTGTGTCCCGATTATGATGCGGACGCCGCCCGCCACGCGATCGAAAAGGCGGCAAAAGAGTACGCGGGAAAAGTGGAGATCGTGCGCGGGATCGAACTCGGCGGTGCTGCCACCTGTCCCGACGAGGCGAAAGCGTTTCTCAAAAAGCACGCGTTCGATTTCGTCATCGGCTCGTTACATAATCTGCCGGGCGTGCCCGATTACTACTATATGCAATTTACCGAGATGCCCCAGGTGCAGATAGAGTACTGGTTCCGCCGCGGACTGATCCACCTTTGCAAAACGGCGAAATTCCCGGGTATACATACGATCGGTCATCTTCTCTATCCCGTGCGCTATATCACCAGAAGCGGACGCGCGCTGGAACTTTCTCACTTTGAAGCCGAGTTCCGTGCGCTTTTCGAGGTTATGCGTGACTACGGCGTGGCAATGGAACTGAACACGAAAGGCGTCCGCACCGGCGGCGAGAGTTGGGATCAGGAAGAGTACGTTCTTCGTCTTTGGTATGACGTAGGCGGCCGCCGTGTTACCTGCGGCTCGGATGCGCACAACGCCGCGGAGATCGGCGCGTCGATCGAAGACGCCTACGCGCACCTTCGTGCGATCGGTTTTAATGATGTCATCGTCCCCGCATACGGCGGGCCGAAAACGGTTCCGATCGTTTGAATCTTATGTTTTGAAAATCAGCAAACACCCGAAATTTTGAGGTGAATATTATGTCGTATATGGAAAATATGCCTGAAGTCGAAATGGCAGACATCAGCCTTCTCTATCCCGACGGCGAGACGATGCGCCGCGCCGGTGCCGGCATGAGCGACGCGCGCCTTCCCGCGGACACGGCGGAACAGCTCGAGCTCGATTATCTGATCAATCTCAAAAGCTGTGATATCGCGAGTTTTTTCACAAGTGACCCCGAAACGATCCGCTATCGGCAGGAGACGTTCGCGGATATGACGGCACATCCGGAGATCGCGCATACGCTTCTCAAGATGCTCCCGCTTCTTTCCGATATTACGGAACTGCGCCGTATGGGCGCAGATACGGGTGCTTCGACGGAATCGTACCTGTACAGCATCACCGAGGTGGAACTGTATACCTCGCTGATGGAGCATCTGAAAAAGGGCCTTCTTCCTTTGAAGGACAGCCTTCAAAGCCGTGCCTTCCGCGCATTCGCGGAGCGAATCTCGTATCTCACGGAGAGTGAGTACTACAAGGATCTCAACGAAAAACTGAACGAGCTGACAAAGCGCGTGCGCGAGATCAAGAGTATTACCGTGGGCGTCAATCTCGACGCACAGCTTCGTCCCGAAAGTGCGGGCGTTCTGTCCGTCAACAATGAGTATTTCAAATCCGGCGAGATTTTAGACAGAATCCTCCGCCTCGATTTCAAGGAAAACGAGTACACGACGATCGCTTCGCTCGTTCCCTTCCGTAAAAATCAGAGCGAAAACCAGCAGATGGCGCTCTCCTACGCGTTCGATTCCGCGATCAACGAGGTGTTCAAAACTTCGATCCGTTCGTGGAAGAAGGTCGTACAACTGTACGTCCTCGAGAACACTGATTTCCTCATCCGTATGATGCCGGAGATCGAATTCGCGGTGAAAGCCTCGGAACTGATGAAAAATCTCACCGAAAAAGGCGTGCCGCTCTGCCGTCCCGAAATCCGTCCGATGGCAGAGAAGGCGTTTACCGCCGAGGGCCTTCGCAATCCCGTCGTCGCTATGAAGATCGACGAGGAGGTCATTCCGAACGATTTCACGTTTGACGAAGATGGAATGATTTTCGTTATCACCGGTCCCAACCGCGGCGGTAAATCGGTTACGACGTGCGCGGTGGGGCTCGCCTTCATTCTCGCACAGCTTGGACTCCTCGTTCCCGCCGAGCGCGCGGTGCTCAGCCCCGCAGACGCGATCTACACGCATTTCCCCACGGGATCGGAGGATACGATCGACAAGGGGCGTCTCGGCGAGGAGTGCGCCCGTCTTGATGCTATCTTCGATACGCTGACGGGGAACGGACTTGTTCTTCTTGACGAGTCGCTGTCCTCCACGGGATCGTACGAGGCGTCGTATATCGCGAGCGAGGTTCTCGCGGGATTCAGTATGGCAAGATGCCGCTGTATCTTCTCGACGCATCTGCACGATCTTGCCGCGTCGGTCGATCAGATAAACGCGGACTGCACGCCGAAGGGCGGCGTGAAGATCGACAATATGGTCGCGGCGATCGACGAGGGAACGCGTTCCTTCAAGGTGCGCCGCGCACGTCCCGATGGTAAGAGTTACGCCCGTGATATCGCGGATAAGTACGGCTTGTCCTTCGATAAGATCATGGCGAAGATCGAAAAGAAAAAATGACAGAGTAAAGGGAAAGTGAGTGATACTATGAACGAACTTTTGAAAATCGTAGAGAACAACTGCCGTCTCACCGATGCGCAGATCGCGATGATGCTCGAAAAAGACGAGGGTGATATCAAAGCGATGATCGAGAAGTACGAGGCGGAAAAGGTGATCCTCGGCTACAAGGCGATCATTGACTGGGACAAAACGGACCGTGAGAGTGTAACGGCACTCATCGAAGTGAAGATCACCCCCCAGAGAGACCGCGGATTTGACCGCGTGGCGGAGAAGATCTACAACTATCCCGAGGTGGAGAGCCTTTACCTTATGTCAGGCGGCTTTGATCTGGCAGTCCTTATTGAGGGCAAGACGATGAAAGAGGTCGCATACTTCGTTGCTATGAAACTTGCACCGATCGAGGACGTTATTTCCACCGCTACGCATTTCGTTCTCCGTAAATACAAGGATAAGGGCGTCATTTACGGTGCAGAGGCAGTAGACGAAAGAGGGAACTATTGCGGATGATAAACTACGAATCTTGTATTCCCTCCCACGTCAAGGCGATAAAGCCGTCCGGTATCCGCAAGTTCTTTGATCTTGTGAGCGAACGGAAGGACGTGATCTCTTTGACGGTCGGCGAACCGGATTTTGTTACCCCGTGGCATATCCGTTCTGCCGGTATCGAAAGCCTCGAGGGCGGGAAAACATACTATACAGCCAACAGCGGCATGACGCAGCTTCGCGAGGAGATCGCGGCGTATCTTCTCCGCCGCTTTCTGGCGAAATACGATCCGCGTACGGAAGTGGTCGTTACGGTCGGCGGCAGTGAAGCGATCGACATTACGTTCCGCGCGCTGCTCCAGGTCGGGGATGAGGTCATCATCCCTCAGCCTGCGTTCGTCTGCTACGAGCCACTGGCCGCGCTTGCCGGTGCTACGCCCGTGATCATTCCGACGAAGGCGGAAAACCGTTTTAAGTTGACGCCGGAGGAACTCAGAGCCGCCATCACGCCGAAAACGAAGATGCTCGTTTTGCCGTACCCGAATAATCCCACCGGCGCGATCATGACGAGAGAGGAACTTGAAGCTATCGCTGAGGTTCTGGAGGGGACGGATATCCTCGTTCTTTCCGACGAGATCTACGCGGAGCTTACCTACGGCAGAGAGCACTGCTCCTGTGCCGTCGTTCCGGGGCTTACGGAGCGGACGATCCTCGTCAGCGGCTTCTCGAAAGCGTTTGCCATGACGGGCTGGCGTCTCGGCTACCTCTGCGCGCCCGCACCGCTTTGTAAGCAGATGCTGAAACTGCATCAGTATGCGATCATGTGTGCGCCTACCACCGCGCAGTTCGCCGCCATTGAAGCGATGAAAAACGGCGATTCCGACGTTTCGATGATGCGCGAGGAGTACAATCGCCGCCGCCGCTATCTTACGGCAGGGCTTCACGCGATGGGAATTCCGTGCTTTGAACCGGAGGGGGCATTTTACGTGTTCCCGGATATCTCCCGGTTCGGGCTTACGAGCGAAGAGTTCTGTGCGCGGCTTCTCGAAGAGCAGAACGTGGCGATCGTCCCCGGCAACGCCTTTGGTGAGTCGGGAGAGGGATTTGCCCGTATTTCCTATGCATATTCGGTCGAACATATATCAAAAGCACTAAACGGAATCGATAAATTTACGAAAAGTCTCGGAAAATAAAACAAAAATCGAAAAAACACTTGCAATCCATTAAATATTATGTTATAATAATTGTCGCTGAATTTGGATTGAATGCAATCATTAGATATAAACGGAGGTATTCGGAAATGGCTAAGTGCAGCATTTGCGGAAAAGGCGTTGTATTCGGCGCTCAGGTTTCCCACTCTCACCGTTCTACGAACAGAATGTGGAAGCCGAACATCAGAAAAGTAAAGGTTGTTGTCAATGGCACGCACAAAACGGTAGCCGTATGCTCCCGCTGCCTGCGTTCCGGCAAAGTTACCCGCGCTTGATTCATCCGCAGTAACACGGTTTTCCGTGAGCGTCAAAATCCCACCGACGGTGGGGTTTTTTGCTTTTTATCCGTGTCTGTCCCCCAAAAACGAAATGCTTCGAGCAGTCGCCTGCGCGGCGTTCTCTAACCGGAGATGGCGTGCCGTCTGCAATATCCGGAACAAAGCCGCATTTTCGGACACTTCGGTGTCGGAGCGTGCGGCTTTTTGTGTAATTGTGATGTACAGCATTAGTAACAAAAAACGATAATATCCCCCCCTTTAAGATTATGCGGAAATGGACTTGCAAAAAAACGCGAAATATGGTACAATACGGTGTAAAATACGAAGAAGTTTGACTTGCGGTGCATCCGCAGAAAGGTTTCTGCCATGATTATGTCTCTGCGTTATTTCGGACCTACCGATCCGATTCCGCTTAAGTATATCCGACAGATCCCCGGCGTGAAGGGCGTTGTTTCCACGCTCTACGATACTACGCCCGGTGAAGTGTGGACGCGCGAAGCGATCCGTTCCCTCAAAGAAAGCATCGAAGATGCGGATCTCTCCCTTGCCGGCATTGAGAGCGTCAACATCCACGACGCGATTAAGATCGGTTCACCCGACCGCGATCAGTATATCGAAAATTACATCAAAACACTCGAAGCACTCGGCGAGGAAAAGGTGAATCTCGTCTGCTATAACTTCATGCCCGTCTTTGACTGGACGCGCACAAATCTCGCGAAACTCCGCGAGGACGGCTCGACCGTCTTGTCCTACAATCAGTCGGTGATTGACACAGTCGATCCCGAAGAACTGTTCGACACGATCAACGAAAACGCGGGCGATCTCGTTCTGCCCGGCTGGGAGCCGGAGCGTATCGATCAGATCAAGCACCTCTTTAACGAATACCGTGCGGTCGATAACGAAAAACTGTTCCGAAATCTCGTTTATTTCTTAAAGGCAATCATGCCGACTTGCGAGAAGTACGGCATCAAGATGGCGATCCATCCCGATGATCCGTCCTGGTCTGTATTCGGCCTTCCCAGAATCATTTCCGAGAAGACGATGCTCGTCCGTATGCTTGAAGCGGTGGACAACCCGTGCAACGGCGTAACGCTGTGCACCGGCTCTCTCTCGTCCAACGATAAGAATGACGTTTGCCAGATCATCCCCGCGCTCAAGGGACGCATCTATTTTGCGCACGTCCGCAACATCCGCCAGTACGGCGATCACAACTTTGACGAGGCGGCGCATCTGTCCGCGGACGGCTCGCTTGATATGTTTAAGATCATGAAAACGCTGTACGACAACGGTTTCGACGGCGTTATCCGTCCCGACCACGGCCGTGCCGTGTGGGGTGAGGGCGGTATGCCCGGCTACGGTCTCTACGACCGCGCGATGGGAGCTTGCTACCTGAACGGCATCTGGGAGTCCCTCGAGAAAACGTACCCGAGATAATAAAACCCCCTCTGCTGCATTTCGCAGCAGAGGGGTCTTTTTATGCGGTAACGATATTGGCGGCTTTCTGGAGATTCAGCTTTTTCACGGCTTCTTCGCGCATTTTGAATTTCTGAATCTTGCCGGCGGCGTTCATCGGGAAACTGTCCACGAAATCCACGTATTTCGGAACCTTGTGCTTTGCCATATGATCGAGAATGTATTTTTTCATCTCATCTGCCGTCATCGTCTCGTTTTCTTTGAGGATGATGCACGCCATGATCTCCTCGCCGTACTGTTCGTCCGGTACACCGATGACCTGTACGTCCTTCACCTTCGGATGCGTGTAAATGAATTCCTCGATCTCCTTCGGATAGATGTTTTCACCGCCGCGGATGATCATGTCTTTGAGACGACCCGTGATGCGGTAATTGCCGTCCTCGGTCTTCGCGGCAAGATCGCCCGTGTGGAGCCAGCCATCCTTGTCGATGGCGGCGGCAGTCGCCTTGGGCATTTTGTAATAGCCCTTCATGATATTGTAGCCGCGTGCCACAAATTCACCGTTTACGCCGACAGGGACCTCTTCGCCCGTCTCCGGATCGACGATTTTACATTCGATCTCGGGAAGCGCACGGCCCACTGTGCCGACGCGCACTTCAAGGGGATCGTCCGTGGAGCTCATCGTACATCCGGGTGAGGCTTCCGTCTGTCCGTATACGATCGTGATCTCCTTCATATTCATCTTGTTTACGACGTCCTGCATGACGGAGATGGGGCAGGGGCTGCCCGCCATGATGCCGGTGCGCATATAGGAGAAATCCGTTTTCTCAAAGTCCTCGTGCTCCAGAAGCGCGATGAACATCGTAGGCACACCGTGGAAGGCGGTAATGTGCTCCTGATTGATGCAGGCGAGAGACGGCTTCGGTGAGAAGTAGGGGATCGGGTAGAGCGTGCCGCCGTGCGTCATCGTGGCGGTCATCGCCAGTACCATGCCGAAGCAGTGGAACATCGGTACCTGAATCATCATACGGTCCGCCGTGGAGAGGTCCATGCGGTCGCCGATGCACTTGCCGTTGTTGACGATGTTGTAGTGCGTCAGCATAACGCCCTTCGGGAATCCGGTCGTGCCGGAGGTGTACTGCATATTGCAGACGTCGTGCATGTTTACCATAGCGGCACGGCGCCATACTTCCTCAACGGGAACCTCGCGCGAGCGAGAGAGCGCTTCTTCCCACGTCATAGCACCCGGCATCGAGAAGCCGACCGTGATGACGTTTCTAAGGAAGGGAAGGCGGTGTGCGTGAAGCGGCTTGCCCGCTTCCGTTTCGAGAAGCTCGGGACAAAGCTCGGCGACGATCTCCTTGTAGTTCGAGTCGCGGTAGTTTTCAATCATCACGAGCGTGTGCGTGTCGGACTGACGGAGCAGGTATTCGAGCTCGTGGATCTTATACGCCGTATTTACCGTAACGAGCACTGCACCGATCTTGGTCGTCGCCCAGAAAGCGATGTACCACTGGGGCAGATTCGTTGCCCATACGGCCACGTGCGAGCCTGCCTTCACCCCAAGTGCTAAAAGCGCGCGGGCAAACGTGTCGACGTCGTCACGGAACTGGGCGTAGGTGCGGGTGTAGTCAAGCGTAGTGAATTTGAAAGCGAGCTGATCGGGGAATTCCTCCGCCATGCGGTCGAGCACTTCGGAGAACGTCTTTTCGATGAGCGCGTCCTTTTTCCAAAGGAATTTGCCCGTGTGCGTGCGGTTCTCGTAGTAGACTGTCTCCGCGCGGGAGGTGTCCGCAAAACGGCTCATCGTGCTGACGAAGTGGGAGAAAATGATCTCCATATCGTCGATCTCGGGCATCCACCTCGGATCCCACTCAAGGGAGAGGAATCCGTCGTAGTTGACGGAGCGCAGTGCCATCATAAGTTCCTCGATCGGCAAGGTGCCCTCGCCGATGAGTCGGTATTCCACGCCGTTTTCCGTTTCGGCGGAATCCTTCAAATGAACGTGCTTTACGTACGCACCGAGGTTTTCGATCGTTTTCTCGGGGGACTCGCCTGCCACGCGGTAGGTGTAATGGATATCCCAAAGGGCGGCGAGATAGTCGGAAGCAAAATAGTTGAGCGTATCGCGCAGTTTTTTTGTGTCGGCGAAAACGCCTACTGTCTCCACGAGCAGAGTGATGCCGTTTTCTTCGGCTTTCTCAAGCGCGCGAGTGATACAGTCGGTGATCCTATCCATATCACAGGCACCGGCGGTGTGCTCGTAGGCGTGCACCCGTACGTAGGAGATACGGAGATTGCGTGCCGCTTCGATGCACCCAACGATCTCGGAGAAGTTTCCGTCAGGATCACTTTCGTCGGCGATGTCGCAGACGGAGTCGATGCAGGGCAGCGTGAGCTGACGGTCGATGAGCGCACGGATCGTCGCGGGGGCATTAGCGGCGCTGAAGGGGCCGCCGTTTTCGGTGAAAGTAGATTTCGTAATGTTGTGCAATTCAATGCCGGCAAAGCGGAGATCCTCCGCGATGCGGCAGAAATCGTCAAAGGAATGACCGTGCCATCCCTTGGTCGAAAAAGAAAGTTTCATGGGGAGATCCTCTCTTACGCTTCTTCGTATACGATCTTGTTAAGGGCGTTCAGATACGCCGCGATGCTCGCACCGATGATGTCGGTGGAGATACCGTTGCCGGAATACAGCTTGCCGTTTGCGCGGAGCTTAACGAGTGCCGATCCTACGGCCTCGCGTCCCTCGGTTACCGCCTGAATGCGGAATTCGTCGAGCTCGTAGTGGTGGCCGATAATCTGCTCAATGGCAAGAAAGGCCGCGTCGATCGGACCGTCGCCGATACACACACCCGAGAGTTCGCGCCCCGTCTTCTCCAGGACGATTTGTGCCGTCGAGGAGATGATGTTGCCGTTGTTCACAACGTAGCTTACGAGTTTATAGGTAGGCGGAACCTGCAGAGCAGTCGTCGCAACGATCGCTTCGAGATCCTTCGTGCCGATCGGCTTTTTGGCGGCGATGCGTGTGAACGCTTCGAAAACTTTTGCCGTATCCTCTTCGGAGAGGTCGTAGCCGAGCGTACGGACGGCGGCGGTCACAGCGGTGATGCCCGCGTTTTTATCGAGGGAGACGCTGTCAGCGGACGTCGCTTTCTCGACCTTCTTGATCGGTGCTTCTTCGGCTTTCTTTCCGCTCTCGATCCATTCGATCTGCGTCGTGATGCGGGTGATCTCGGCGGTGTTGAGACCTACCGTTACGCCGAGAGAATCGCCGCGGTTTTTGAAGAGGGATACGATCTGGGCTTCGCTTGGCATAGTATGATTGCCGGCGGCGCATTTGATCTCGTCAGCGCCGGCTTTCATAGCGGCGATGGCAGAGGCAAGAGCCACGCCGAGGCCGTTTGTGCATTCTACGCCCAAAGATACATCCTCGAGTGCGGGAATATCCGCCTTGAGCTTTGTTATAAAGTCTGCCATTTCGTCAGGCATGAAAAGAGATGCAGTATCGCACACGGTAACCGTGGAAGCACCGGCTTCGATCGCGGCGCTCACCGCCTCGGTAAGAAAGGTGTATTCAGCGCGGGTTGCATCGACCGCACGGAATTCTACGTCCGCCGTATACGATTTCGCTTTACTGATCATCCGGGGGATCGCCTTGAGAACGGCGGCGGGCTTCATATGGCAGACGAATTCCATCTGTGCCGCTGCCACAGGGAACGCGACGGAGAGACGTGCGTGCTCTGCGGCAGAGACAGCGTTCCATGCGAGATCCACGGAGGCTTCATCGTATCCGGTCCGCTGAGAGATCACGCTATTTTTGAGAAGCGGTGCTACCGTGCGGATAAGGAGCGAATCGGTTTTTTCGTTCGCGATCGGCGCAAATTCAATAATATCAGCGCACATTCTGTCAAGACAGCGGGCGATCTCCGTTTTCTCACGGAACGTGAGGGAAGTGTCGGCGGTGTCCTGTGCCATGGTCATGTCTGCTACGGTAATCTTTCTCATCGTTATGATCCTTTCGGTTGTAGAAACTTATGTTTGATCTCACAAAAAAAGTCCCCGAGATATACTATCTCAGGGACGAATATACAATCCGTGGTACCACCCTATTTATTCCCGGGGAGGGGAATCACTCATTCAGGACTCAGTCAAGTCCTCAGCCATGGTAACGGGGCATCCGTAGTTTCCTATTGCAAAAGGCTTTCAGAAACTCTGCTCAGGAATGAGACCGCACCCCGACAGGACATATCGGCTTACACCAACCGCCGACTCTCTTCGCTCTCGTATCGGGACGTAATTCCGTCATCGCATTTCACATATGATTTACTATTATAACAAACCGGAGAAAAAAAGTCAAGAGGTACGGCAAAGTTTTTTCGCCGTACCTCCCAGTGTTTTTGGTGGAATCAGATCTTGTACGTCCAGCCGAACGGATCCTCGGCCTTGCCCCACTGGATAGAGGTGAGGGTGTCGTACAGTTTCTGGGTTACTTCGCCGATACCGCCGTTTCCGACCGTGAAGCCTTCGCCCTTGTAGAACAGCTGGCCGATCGGGGAGACAACGGCTGCGGTGCCGCATCCCCACGCCTCGGTGAGCGTGCCGTTTTTGAGCGCTTCTTCGAGTTCGTCAATGCTGATGAGACGCTCATTCACCGTCCAGCCTTCACTGCGGAGCAGTTCGATGCAGGACTTACGGGTGATGCCGGGGAGAATGGAGCCGGTAAGCATAGGCGTTGCGATCTCGTCGCCGAAGCGGAACATAACGTTCATCGCGCCTACTTCCTCAATGTACTTGCGCTCCACACCGTCCAGCCACAGAACCTGAGAGAAGCCAAGCTTCTCAGCGTTCTCGCCGGCGCGGTTGGAAGCGGCGTAGTTACCGCCGCACTTCGCGTAGCCGGTACCGCCGCGTACGGCGCGTACGTCGTCTGCTTCGATCATGATCTTGACGGGATTGATGCCCTCGGCATAATAACTGCCGACGGGGGAGGCGATCAGAACGAACATAGCGTTGTTGATCGAGTGGACGCCCAAGCTCTCGTCGTTACCGAAGAGGAAGGGACGGAGGTACAGAGAGGTTCCGGGCTCGGAGGGAACCCAATCCTCTTCTACCTTTACAAACGTCTCGAGAATTTTGAGTCCGAGATCCTCGTCAATCTGGGGAAGACGGATACGCTCAGCGGAGTTGTTCATACGGCGGATGTTCTCGAGCGGGCGGAACATCTGTACGCCGCCGTCGGGACGGCGGTATGCCTTCAGACCCTCGAAAATCTCGGAGCCGTAGTGGAAGACGGTAGCCGCGGGATGCATGGAGAGCCTTCCGAAGGGCACGATGCGTGCATCGTGCCAGCCCTCAGTGCGGTTGTACTCCATGATAAACATATGATCGGTAAAGATCTTACCGAAGCCGAGCGCCGCGCCTTTTTCGGGCTTTTCGAGCGGGGTTTCGGTTTTTGTGATTTTGATATCCAGCATAACTATGTTCCTTTCGGTTTAGTCGGCGTAGTTGAAGCCGAGTTCGATCGCCTTCTTGTTGAGATCCAGCATATCGGCACGGCGGGCGGAAACGACCTTCTTGAGGGCGGCTTCCAGGTTGTCGTTCGATACTGCGTCACATACGCGGATCAGCTTGCCGAGGATGATCATGTTTGCAAGCGTGGTGATGCCCTCATCCGATGCCATCTGCGTAGCGGGGATGTAGTAGACGGCTACGTCGGTGCGCTCGACCTTGCGGGCGATCAGGGTGGAATCCACGATGATAATGCCGCCGGGAGCAACTGCGTTCTCATATTTGTCGAGAGAGGGGAGGTTCATGGCGATCAGTACGTCGGGCTTCGTTACGATCGGAGAGCCTACCGGTGCGTCGGAAACGATGACGCTGCAGTTTGCCGTGCCGCCGCGCATTTCGGGGCCGTAGGAGGGAAGCCAGCTGACCTCACGCTCTTCCATCATCGCCTTGTATGCGAGAAATTTACCGGAGAACAAAACGCCCTGTCCGCCGAATCCTGCAATCAGAATCTGGGTTGTCATTTTGCCGCCTCCTCTGCGAATTTATCTTTATATACGCCCAAGGGATAGTAGGGCAGCATATTGTCATTCAGCCATTCAAGTGCCTTCTCGGGCGTAAGACCCCAGTTGGTCGGGCAGGTGGATACAACCTCAATGAGAGAGAAGCCCTTGCCTTCTACCTGGTTCTTGAACGCCTTGAGGATCGCTTTCTTTGCGTTTTTGATGTTCTTTACGTTGTTGACTGCCACGCGTTCAAGATAGCCTGCGCCGTCCAGCTGAGAGAGCATCTCGCAAACCTTTACGGGATAGCCCTGCGTCGCGACGTCGCGTCCGTAAGGCGAGGTCTGTGTGATCTGTCCGGGCAGAGAGGTGGGAGCCATCTGACCGCCGGTCATGCCGTAAATGGCGTTATTGACGAAGATGATGGTGATGTTCTCACCGCGTGCGGCGGCGTGTACCGTCTCGCACGTACCGATGGAAGCAAGGTCGCCGTCGCCCTGGTAGGTGAATACGATTTTCGACGGGTCGGCGCGCTTTACGCCGGTAGCAACAGCCGGTGCGCGGCCGTGTGCCGCCTGAACCATATCGACGGTGAAATAGTTATACGCCATAACGGAGCAGCCGACGGGTGCGATGCCGATGGTGCGGCCTTCGATGCCGAGCTCGTCGATTGCTTCAGCAACAAGGCGGTGGATGATGCCGTGCGTACAGCCGGGGCAGTAGTGAAGCGGCGCATCGGTCAAGGATTTCGGTTTATCAAAGACGGTCATTTCGTCATACCTCCATTCACTTCTTTGATTCTCTGAAGAACTTCTTCGGGAGAGGGGATCATACCGCCTGCGCGGTTACACAGAACGACGGGACGTGCGCACTCGGTAGCGAGGCGTACGTCTTCGATCATCTGACCCATTGAGAGTTCTACGGAGACGAACGTGTTTACGTGCTCGGCGGCTTTCTTGAATGCCGCCTTCGGGAACGGCCACAGGGTGATCGGACGGATCATACCGACCTTGATGCCCTCGGCACGGGCGGCCATGATCGCATTCTTTGAAACGCGTGCGGCAACGCCGAAAGCGGCGATGCAGATCTCGGCATCCTCCATCATGAACTCTTCGTACATGACTTCGTTTTCCTCAATGGTGCGATAGCGCTCGTAGCGCTCAAAGTTCGTTCTTTCCAGATCCTCGGGAACGAGGTAGAGAGAGTTTACGATATTGTGGGGGCGTTTACAGTCAGTACCCGTTACAGCCCAGGATTTGTCGTAGGTTTTCACCTCGGGTGCTTCGAGGGACACGGGCTCCATCATCTGACCCATCGTACCGTCTGCCAAAATCATGCTGGTCATGCGGTACTTGTCGGCCAGATCAAAGCCGTGCATGGTGAGATCGGCCATCTCCTGCACGGAGGCGGGCGCAAGGACGATCATGCGGAAGTCTCCGTGTGCGGCGCCGCGCGTAGCCTGGAAATAGTCGGACTGAGAAGGCTGGATACCGCCGAGGCCGGGGCCGCCGCGCTCTACGTTTACGACGAGGGCGGGAAGATCACAGCCGGCGAGGTAGGAAAGCCCCTCTGCCTTCAGAGAGATTCCGGGGCTTGAGGACGAGGTCATGGTGCGGCGTCCGGTGGAGGCCACGCCCATTACCATGTTGATAGCGGCGATTTCACTCTCCGCCTGCAAAAACGTGCCGCCGATTTTGGGCATACGTTTTGCCATGTATGCGGCGACTTCCGTCTGCGGCGTGATGGGATAACCGAAGTAGTGGCGGCAGCCTGCGAGAATAGCGGCTTCTGCGATCGCTTCGTTACCTTTCATAAGAACTTTTTCTGCCATAGTTCCATACGGTCCGCTCATTGGCGGACATTCTCCTCTCGATATGAAATTCTGAAATTATTTTTCGATGGTGATGATGCAGTCCGGGCACATGGTGGCGCAGAACGCACAGGCAATGCACTTTTCGGCATCGGTCATCTCTGCCGGATGGTATCCTTTTTTGTTGATCTTGTCTTTTGCGATCACCAGAAGGTTTTTCGGACACGCGCCTACGCACAGTCCGCATCCCTTACAGAGATCGGTTTTGAAGGTCAGCTTTGCCATATGTTTTCCTCCTTGTTGGTTGTGAATTCTCTATGTTTCTTAGGTCCAGGTGTATTTTTTCTGGAGAGTAAGCGGAAAAAGATTGTCGATCCTTCGGGAAAGACCCTCTCGGAGATCCTCGCGTACGGTGGTCATTTTCACGGGAAGTCCCGTAAGGCGGGAGAGCTCCTCCATAAAGGGTACGGTTTGGAGCACGTCGTCGGCGGTGGTATCCCTGCCGACGTTCGAATTGTTTACGATCGCGGTGAAGGGAATCTTTCCTGCCGCCTCGACCTCGCGCATAACCTCGAAGGCTTCGGCGGGCGTTCTCGTGAGCGGTCGGTACGCGTTTACCACAAACAGCATCTCGTACGCATTTTCCTCGACGATCGCGGGGGCGTATCTGCCCAGCGCCAAGGCACCGCGATCATCCCCACCCACGTCCATGACGGCGTAGGTGGATCTGTCGTCGGTGATCGCGTAGATCTCACCCGGCAAGGCGGGCGTATCCACGTTCGAGTTGGCAAACTGCGAGGAGATCAGCCGAATTCCTGCCTCGGCGAGGCGGTCGGCGCTGTCTTTCGTGCGGAAATAGGGATTGACGATGTCGAGATCGGCGATAGAGACGGGGAGCCCCGCTTTTCGCATCGCGATCGCGTAGTTTACGGCGATGTTCGTTTTGCCGGAGCCGTAATGTCCGGCGAACAGTGTAACTCGTTTAAATTTCATAATTACAGTTTCGAGCGAATGATCTTGCCGCTCGTGGTCTTGGGAAGTTCATCCTTGAACACCACGATACGGGGATACTTGTACGGCGCGGTGTGCGCTTTGACGTATTTCTGGATCTCTTTTTTGAGTTCCTCCGTGCCTTCGGTACCCTTCGTCAGAACGATGCTTGCCTTGACGACCTGACCGCGCACTTCATCCGGTTCGGCGGAGACGCCGCATTCCAGAACGTAGGGAAGCTCCATGATGACCGATTCGATCTCAAACGGTCCGATGCGGTAGCCGGAGGACTTGATAACATCGTCGATGCGGCTGACGTACCAGTAAAAGCCGTCCTCATCACGCCATGCGAGATCGCAGGTGTGGTAGTAGCCGTCGTGCCATACCTCGGCGGTCTTGTCGGGATCGTTGTAGTAGCCGGTGAAGAGTCCGGGCGGTACGCCGTCCGCCACGCGGATGCAGATCTCGCCGGTCTCACCGTCGCCGACGTCGTTGCCGTCCGCGTCAAGGAGATGGATGTCGTAAATGGGGCAGGGCTTGCCCATCGAGCCGACCTTGTGACCGGAACCGGCAAGGTTGCCGAGAAGGCAAGTCGTCTCCGTCTGACCGAAACCTTCCATAATTTGAAGGCCGGTGGCGGATTCAAACTGTTTGAATACCTCGGGGTTCAAAGCCTCGCCTGCGGTGGAGGCGTGCTCAAGGGAGGTGTAGTTGTACTTTGTCAGATCTTCTTTGATCAGCATGCGGTACATGGTGGGCGGTGCGCAGAACGTGGTGATGCTGTACTTCTCGAAGAGAGGCAGAATCTCGGCGGCGTCAAACCGATCGAAATCGTATACGAAGGTCGCACCCTCGCACAACCACTGTCCGTACAGTTTACCCCACATGGATTTTGCCCAGCCGGTATCGGAGATTGTGAAGTGGAGTCCCTCGGGATTTACACAGTGCCAGTATTTTGCCGTGTGGAAATGTCCGAGCGGGTATTTGTGGTTATGTACCGCCATTTTCGGATAGCCGGTCGTACCGGAGGTGAAGAACGCGAGAAGCGGATCGTCGCCGCCCGGTGCGTCTTCCGTGCGCTCGTAGTGGCTGGAGTAGAGCTTTGATTCTTCGTCAAAGGATCGCCAGCCGTCGCGCGTGCCGTTGACAATAATCTTATTAACGACGGAGGGACATTTAGCGGCTGCCAGATCGACCTGGTGCGCGACGTCACCGTCCGCGGTACAGATGACTGTGGTAGCGCCGGAGTGTGAGAAGCGGTACTCGAGATCGTGCTCGAGGAGCTGATTGGAGCCGAGAATCGCCACCGCGCCGAGCTTATTAAGACCCAGCATCGCCATCCAGAACTGGTAATGGCGTTTGAGGATAAGCAGTACGCGATCGCCCTTCTTTACGCCGAGGGCTTTAAAATAGTTCGCACAGCGTGCGGATTCCTTTGCGATCTCGGAGAAGGTGAAGCGGTGCTCGAACGTCTTGTCGCCGGAGAGATAGTACATTGCGGTCTTGTCCGGCTTCGTTTTGCCGAGAGCGTCCACGATATCGAACGCGAAGTTGAAATTTTCCGTATTCTTGAACGCGATCGAGGTGGGCGAGCCGTTTTCGTCCTCGGTTACGTCTATGAAGCGATTGTAAATACGATCGGCGCTCTGTTCGTCTACGCGCTTCGCCAGTTTTGCCGGTTCTTTGGCTGCGATGGAGAATTCGGGGATTTCCGCTCCGTCCGGATTCAGTACGATCGCATAGAAAAGGCAGTCCTCGCCGTCCACGGCGATCATGCCGTGCGGAATGGAGGAATCGTAGTAGATGCTGTCTCCCGCGTGGAGCGTCTCTTTATGTTCACCGATCTGAATGCGGAGCGTGCCCTTCAGAACGATGTCGCATTCCTGACCCTCGTGCGTGGTCATTTCGATGTCCTTGTGGGTAGCCTCCTCATCATATGCGAGGCGTACGTACAAAGGCTCGGCGATTCTGTTTTTGAAAGCGGAGGCAAGGTTGTAGTACACCATGCCGTGGGCTTCCTCGATCTGCTGGCCGCCGCCTTTGCGGGTGAGCGTATAGGTTTTGAGCGTCGGGCTCTTACCCTCGATAATATCGGTAACGTCCACGTTGAAAGCGAGCGCACAGCGGTAGATAAACGCAAACGTGAATTCGCTCTCGCCGTTCTCGCAGGCAATATATTCCGCCTCGGGGACGTTGGTTTTCTTTGCCATTTCGGCAGTGGTGAGACCTTCGATTTCTCTCAGATCGCGGATTCGCCCCGCCATCTCGAGGATCTTATAGTCCAGTCCTTTGATTCCCTGTTTCATGTGATCTCCTTAATTACCGGGACGAAAAAAGCCCGTCCCAAGATGTAATCCTTGAGACGAGCGAAAAATTCATTCACCCGCGGTACCACTCAAATTGCGCCGTAAAACGGCACCACTCTTGGACTCTAACAAGTCCTATGCACTGACGCGGCAGTCACGTGGAAGTTCTACTTGCGGATTGCTTTCTTCTTCCCGGCTCAGAAGCTACAAATACGGAGGCTGTCTGCCGTGGCTTGCACCAACCGCCACTTCTCTGTACAGACGAATCGACCGATCCTCTTCGTCATCGCTTTTCTTCAAGGATTATACCATATCCGGCGGTTTCTGTCAATAGAAAACCGCGAAATTGGGGGATATTTTTTGAAAGGGGACGCCGTTTTTTTGAGGGCGTGCCGATCAGAGTTTGTTTCTCTGGATCTTGCCGCTGATCGTTTTCGGCAACTCGTCGCGGAATACGACGATTCTCGGATATTTGTACGGCGCGGTCTGCTTTTTGACGTACTCCTGAATCTCTTTTTTGAGTTCGTCTGTCGGCACGGTGCCTTTCGTCAGAACGATGCTCGCTTTGACGATCTGACCACGCACCTCGTCGGGAGCGGCGGAGACGCCGCACTCGAGAACGTAGGGCAACTCCATGATGACCGATTCGATCTCGAAGGGACCGATGCGGTAGCCGGAGGATTTGATGACGTCGTCTGCACGGCCGACGTACCAGAGGAAGCCGTCCTCGTCGCGCCATGCGAGATCACGGGTGTGGTACATACCGTCGTGCCAGACCTCGGCCGTCTTTTCGGGGTCCTTGTAGTATCCCTTGAAGAGACCGACGGGCAGCTTATCGCCGTTCGTGCGGATGACGATCTCGCCGTTTTCGCCGTCCGGTACGGGATTTCCGTCCGCATCGACCAGATCGATGTCGTAAAGAGGCGTCGGCTTGCCCATGGAGCCGATCTTTGAGGAATCGCCCACGAGATTGGCGATGGAGAGGGTAGTCTCCGTCTGGCCGAAGCCTTCCATGATGCAAAGCCCCGTCTGCTCGTGGAACTGCTTGAACACCTCGGGGTTGAGTGCCTCACCGGCGGTCGTCGCATAGCGGATCGAGGAGAGATCGTATTTTGAGATATCCTCTTTGATCAGCATGCGGTACATAGTCGGCGGTGCGCAGAACGTGGTGATGTTGTACTCTTTAAAGAGCGGCAGAATGTCCGCTGCGTTGAAACGGTCGAAATCGTAGGCGAAGACGCCCGCCTCACACATCCACTGACCGTACAGCTTGCCCCAGAGCGCCTTGCCCCAGCCGGTGTCGGAGATCGTCAGGTGCAGTCCGCCCGGATGGATGTTGTGCCAATAGCGCGCGGTGATGTAGTGGCCGAGGGGATACTTGTACGAGTGCTCGGCGATCTTCGGATAGCCGGTTGTGCCGGAGGTGAAGAACATGAGCATGGAATCGTCCCCCGCCGGTGCATCCTCGGTGCGTTCGAACTTGCCGGTGAAGAGCGGATATTCCAGATCAAAATCGTGCCAGCCGTCACGCTTGCCGCCCACCATGATCTTCGTTTTGACGGAGGGGCACTGGAGGCACGCCTTATCTACCTCCGCTGAGGTATCGCCGTCAGCGGTGCAGAGGATGGCAGATACGCCCGCGGCGTCAAAGCGGTAGGTGAAATCGTGCTCGTGAAGCTGATTCGTTGCGGGGATGGCGATAGCGCCCAGCTTATGAAGACCGAGGATCGCAAACCAGAACTGATAATGCCGCTTCAATACGAGCATAACGCGGTCGCCGCGTTTGATGCCGAGGGAGGTGAAATAGTTGGCGCACTGAGAAGATGCGCGTTTCACGTCGGCGAACGTAAAGCGGCGCTCGACCTTGTTTTTGTCCAGATGGATCATAGCAAGCTCGTCGGGCTTCTGGCGGCCGAGCGTGTCGACGACGTCGAAAGCAAAATTGAACTTGTCTTCGTTTACAAAATCAATCGTTTTGAGAAGACCGTTTTTGTCCTCCGTCGTCTTTATGAAATCTTCGATGACCAGCTTTTCTGCTTTGGGCGCGGAGATGTAGCCGGGATGGATCACGTTGTCGGCGCTCGTCTCACCGCTCATGACCATGGCGAGGAATACGCATTCCTGACCGCCGATGGCGATCATGCCGTGCGGGGTGGAGGAGTTATAGAAAATGCTGTCGCCCTCGTTCAGAATCTCCACGTGCGAGCCGACCTGCACCTTCAGCTGACCCTTTAAAACGAGGTCGAATTCCTGTCCTGCGTGCTTTACGCAGTGGATGGGCGCGTTCTGCAGTGCTTCGGAATATTCGTAGCGCACCCAGTACGGCTCCGCCAGTTTATCGCGGAACATCGGTGCGAGATCCGCAATCTCGATGCCGTCTTCTTTGGCAGTCTTGGCGCCCTGGCCCTTACGCGTAACGGTGTAAGAGGAAAGGTTCGCACTGCGTCCCTCGAGAATATCGGTGATCTCAATATCGAAAATCTGTGCGCACTTATGTAAAAACGTAAAAGGGAAATCGGTCTCACCCGCCTCGTAGCGCATATAGTCCTCGGCGGAGACTTCTGCCTTTGTCGCCATCTCGGCTACGGTGAATCCTGCGATCTCGCGCATTTCTCTGATACGTGCGCCGATCTCTCCGAGTTTGTTCATGGTAGATGTCTGCATAACAGCCTCCTGAAAATCCGATATGTAAATCGGGAATAAAAAAATCCGTCTCAAAGAATTTCTTTGAGACGGATCTGTAAAAACAATATCCGCGGTACCACTCAAATTGCACCGATATCGATGCCTCTCTCGGACTCCATCAAGTCCTATGCACTGACGTAGCATGCACGGGAAACTCTACTTGCGATTTGCGTTCGTGTTTCCGGCTCGGAAGGGATAAGCGTTTGAAAAGCGCACCGTCGGTTTTCACCAACCACCGACTCTCTGTGGGGAACTCTTTTCCGCCGTCTTCGTCACAGCCTGTTATTCGGTTGTTAATAGTGATTATATCACTCACTCGACGGCGTGTCAATAGGTTTTGGGAAATTTGTTGTGTTTTTTTGCATCGCGCGCTTGCCCGGAGAAGCGTGCACGCTTGTTTTCGGCGGCACGCCGCGCGACGCGGCAAAGAACTGCGTAAACGAGCGCACAGATCACGTACAGTACGGCGAAAAGCGCGACCTGCAGGCGGGGCGGTTTTTCTGTAAAATGGAGTATCAGCGCCATGACGGCGGCGGGAACGGTGCGGGCGGGTGCGGCGTAATCCCCAAGGCAGAAAAGTGCTGCCGAGATAAGAATACAAAGCCCCCAGAGCAGAGGCATCAGATCGAGCATAGCGATGTGCATAGGCGGTCTCCTCAAACGTGTTATGTTTTTAGAGTATGCGCCGCTTATGTAAAAATATGCAATAGATAAAAACTGTCCGCACTTCAAAAGAAATACGGACGGAAGTTTTTATTTTTGGCGGTAGTAGCCGATACTGTCGATTTTTAAGGTGCCGTTTTCGGGCACGAGCGTGAAAATGAGCGTTTTGAATGCATCGGAATCAATATCGGCGCGGAACGTGCCGTCGTTATGGCTGATCGCATACGTAACGTTATAAACATATTTCGTGCCGCCCGACGTTTCCTCGGTGCTCAGTTCTTCCACGGTGATGCCGTAAATTCTCTGCGGCGCGAAGGATTCATACGGGCGTACGGTGTGGTAGTAATTTTCGGTGAAAAGGGAATTATACGTCTCAGCGTCCCCGTGGATGGCGGCGGTAAAGTAGCGGCCGAAAAGTTCGACCGCCTCGCCCCACGCGGCAAAATTCCCGTCGGTGACAGCGATCTCCTCACCCCCGCGTTTTATACGGACGTACCGATCGAGTTCCTTATAATACGGGTCCGCATCAATATCGAGGCCGTACTCCGGCTTATAGAAAAAGAATCGCTCTGTTTTGTCGGACAGCATAACGGCGGGATCGGCTTTTGCATTCTCGGGGATGAATAGGTGGGGAAGGGTGAGCAAAATCGCGCTCAAAAGACCGAGCGCGGAAACGACGGCGATGGCAACGAGCATTTTCTGCTTTTTCGCGGCTTTGACTTTCGCATCTGACATAGTAAATCCTCCGTTTGGGGAGACGTATTCTTTTCGTGGGGCATAAAGAATATACTGTACTGACATTATATATGATGCGCGTGGAAATAGCAAGAGGCTGGGGGATGTTTTTCTCCAAAGCGGGGGAAAGTCAGAAAAAGCCTTGACAAATATACCCTCACATTTTATAATAGTAGTGATGTTCACGGATGCAATACGTTTGCATCCCGAATTTTTGTGACAGTAAATATGCCGATCTTTCCGGCAGAAGGAGTATTGTATGTTTGATAAAGTAAAGAATCTGCTCGTTGAGGAGCTTTCCGTAAACCCTGAGGATATCACCCCCACGGCAGAACTCGTAAACGATCTCGGCGTAAACTCTCTGGAACTTGCGGATCTCGTTCTCCTTTGCGAGGAGAAGTTTGATATCGAGATCACGGATGACGAGATTCATAAGTTTGTTACCGTAGGCGATATCGTCGAGTTCCTCACTGCCAAGGCGGACGCGTAATCCATGATGCCGGATACTCGGACGAAAATAAACGTCCGCGGTGTTTGTTTTGACAACGTAACCCTCGCTGAAGCCGCTATGCGCCTCAGGGAATCGGTATCTCAAGGACGGACGGAGACGGTGTTTACACCGAATTCCGAAATCGTTCAGGCGTGTATCGACGATCCTTCGCTTTATCCCGTTGTGAACGCATCGACGCTCACGATTCCGGACGGAATCGGCGTGGTGAAAGCTGCGCGTATTCTGGGGACACCTTTAAAGGGGAAGGTCGCCGGCGTGGAGCTCGGACGTGAAGTTCTCGCCTTCGCGGCGGAGGACAAAATTCCCGTCTATCTCCTCGGCGGAAAGCCCGGCGTTGCCGAAACGGCGGCGGACAAGCTCCGCGGGGAGATTGCGAATCTTCCGATAGTCGGTACGGGTGACGGATATTTTGAGAAAACGGGCAGTGCGAACGATACCGTTATCGAAAAAATCAACGCGTCGGGCGCAGAGATTTTGTTCGTCTGTCTCGGTGCGCCGCTTCAGGAAAAGTGGATCATTGAAAATCGCGATCGAATGCCCCGTGTCCGTGTCTTTCTCGGACTTGGCGGTTCTCTTGACGTGTATGCCGGAACGGTCAAACGCGCACCTGCTTTATTCATTCACCTCGGCCTTGAGTGGTTTTACCGTCTTCTCAGAGAGCCCCGTCGCATCGGTCGCATGATGCAGCTTCCGAAATTCTATTTCGGTACGTGGATGTATAAACTGAATGGAAAAAAATAACGGATGCCGCTTTTCGACATCCGTTTTCTTTTGTTTGGCTCAAGGGTTGGGATAGGCGATCTTTGCAAACTCGGCAATGATTTTTGCCGCGCCGTCCACGCCGATATGGTCGGTGGAGATGGCGAGATCGTAGTTTTCGATTTTGCCCCATTTGTGGCCGGAATAGTAGTTGTAGTAATTGGCGCGGCGCTTGTCATTCTTCATGACCAGATCGCGTGCTTCGCTTTCGCTGATACCCTTCTGTTTAGCCACGGTCTGAATGCGGCGATCAAAATTGCCGTAGATGAACACCTTGATGCACGCCCTGTGCTCTGCCAATACGTAGTCCGCACAGCGACCGACGATGATGCAGTCTTCCTTTTCGGCGATCTCGCGGATGATGTCGGATTGCAGGCAAAAGAGCTTATCGTTGATCGGTACGTTGAACTGATCGACCGTGCTGTGGTACATATTTGAACCCATAACGAGCGTGTACAGAAGGCTGCTTGCCGCTTTCTCATCGACGTTTCCGAGTGCTTCTTCGCTCATGCCGCTTTTTTCGGCGGCCATGGTGATCAGATCGCGGTCATAGCATTTGATGCCCAGCATTTCGGCCAGTTTTTCGCCGACCGCGTGCCCGCCGCTTCCGTACTGACGTGTGATGGTAATGATTTTGTGCATAAGATAACCTCCTTGAGAGCGCCGTTGTCTCTTTGCTTTGTGATACTATTATACACCTGACGGCGGCTTTTGTAAAGAGCGAATCTGTCGTTTTTTGTGCAGAACGGCAAAATTTATAAAAAAAACCGCGGTTCATTGGGCAAAGCGCACCATGAGCGCTCCCTGAATGAATAAATTATATGAATACAAAAGCAAAAAGGAGGAGTAAGCCGATGAATAAAAACGGACCGGATCTTCTCTCCCTTCTCCGTGAGAATGCGGCCAGCGGTACCGTCCCTATGCATATGCCTGGGCATAAACGAAATCCTGCATGCGTAGGATTTCTCGAAGGATTGTCTCTCAGACACGATATCACCGAGATCGACGGCTTTGACAATCTCCACGGTGCCGAGGGAATACTAAAAGAGGCAATGGAGCGTGCCGCCGCACTTTGGGGCACAAAGCGCTCGTATTACCTCGTGAACGGTTCCTCGGGCGGAATCCTCTCCGCCATCCGTGCCCTCACGAAGCGCGGGGACAGCGTGCTTATGAGCCGATTCTCTCATAAATCGGTATATCACTCGGTCGAGATGTGCGGTCTTCGCCCCGTCTATCTTATGCCGCCGCGCGAGGAGAAAACGGGTGTGTATGCCTCAATTCCGCCGAAAGCGGTACAGGAGGCACTTCGGGCGCATCCGGAGATTCGCCTCGTCATTCTCACATCGCCTACCTACGAGGGTGTGATTTCCGATATCGCATCTATAGCCGCGATCACGCACGCGGCGGGCGTGCCGCTCTTTGTCGATGAAGCACACGGCGCGCATCTCTCCCTGTCGCCGTATTTTACCGGCGGTGCAGTTGCCGCAGGCGCGGACGTGGTGGTGCACAGCGTACATAAAACGCTTTTGTCTCTCACGCAGACGGCTGTTCTCCACGCACAGGGCGATTTTGTCGATTTTGATCGACTTTCTCATCAGCTGTCCGTCTTTGAGACGAGCAGTCCGTCCTATCTTCTTATGGCGTCGATCGACGGATGTGTAAAACTTCTCACGGAGAAGCCGGAGCTGTTCGCCGATTGGGCGTCGGCACTCGATATGTTTGACGAAAAGATGAAAGGTCTCGCGCATCTCTCTATCCCGTATCACGGGGGTGGGAAGCCCGACGGCGTTTTCGCCTACGATCGCAGTAAGATATACGTTTGTACAAGCGGTACTTCCATGACGGGTGCGGATCTCGCCGCCGCTTTGCGCGCCTTCGGTATCGAGCCCGAAATGACGGCATCAAACGGCGTTCTTTGCATGACCGGTATGGGAGATACGAAAGAATCGCTCACCGTTTTGGCGGATGCTCTCGTCGCGATCGACGCTATGTGTACGCTTGTGAACGAATCCGTGTGCGACGCCCGATACGACGTACCGCCTGTGGCTCTATTACCTGAGGCGGCACTTGAGGGCGAGTGGGAATTCGTTTCGCTCGGTGAAGCGATCGGGCGTGTTGTCGCGGAGTACGTCTGGGCATACCCGCCGGGCATTCCGCTTCTCGTTCCCGGTGAGGAGATTACTGAAGAATTCGTCCGCTATGCGATCGGTGAGACGAAGCGGATCGAGTGGCACAGTACGCGCGGCGGTATGCCGCGTGAGGTCGCGGTCTTGCGGTAAGAAAGGGGAATTTTATGCTTTGGGAAAACCTGAGAGAAGAAGAGTTTACAGATGCGATACGGCGATCAAAGGGCCTATGTATCGTGCCGATCGGGTGTCTTGAAAAGCACGGACAGCACCTGCCCGTGGGCACGGATGTAATCCAGGCGACGGAGATCGCTCGCCTTGCGGCAGAGGCTGAATCTGCCGTGGTGTTCCCACCGCTCTATTTCGGTGAGAAGACGGGTGCGGGGGAGTTTTACGGCACGGTGATTCTGAGTGAACGTCTTCGAATGGATCTCCTCCGTGAGGTGTGCTTTGAGATTCGCCGAAACGGCTTTTCAAAGATCCTCTTTTTCAACGGACACGGCGGAAACACCGCTATGCTCTCGCAGCTGATGCGCAGCCTTCTTAAGGATAAAAACGATTTCCTTACGTTTTCGTATTCTCTCGGCTCGGATTTTCCCACGCCGAAAAAACTCCTCGCCGGGCAATTTGACTACCTGACGAAGGAGGACAGAAACGTGCTCAATTCCTATGTCGAACAAAAGAAGCGCTTCGGGCACGCCTGCTTTATCGAGACGGGCTGGATCTACGGAATCCGTCCCGAGACGGTGCGGCTTGATAAGGTCCACGAGGAAAGCGGCACCACCACGCACCGATTTGACAATTTCTCCGCGATGGGGATCGAAACGCCGTTTTCGTGGATGGCGAATTACCCCAATTCCTACGCCGGCGACGCGCACGACGGAATGAATGAGCGCATCGCCCGTGCGATGGTGGAGTATTCCGTGAAAAAACTCGCTGGTGTGATCCATTTTCTGAAAAACGAAACGGTGTCGGATACGTACCTCACCGAATGGCGGGAGAAGCAAAAATAAAACAAGCCCGCAGATGTAAGTCTGCGGGCTTGTTTTTTAAGTTTCCGACGGAGCAGGTTGGGCTACGGTTTCGATCACGGGACGTGTGCCCGAAATCTCTCGGTAGAAATCGGCGCGAGCTGCTTTTTTGTACGGCGTCAGCCACAGGTAGCCGATTCCAAACGTAAGGATGCAAAGTAGATCCCAGCCGATAAAGCTGAGTTCCAGACAGAACAGTCTGAAACGGTTTCCGTTCATCATTTCCTTGGAGCGTGTTACGGCTTCCCCGGCGGTGAGCGTGGGTGTTTCTGCCATCAGGTAGGGAACCATAGCGTAGCTGTACGAGGCGATGATCCCGGGAATGATGAAAAGAAGCGACCAGAGGAAGATGTACACATTCCTGAGAAGACTCGCAAGCGTTACCTTTCCCCAATAGCGGAAATAGGCAAATATATGTGCGAGGTCTGTTTGTCTCTCGTCAATCAGGTAAAGATTGAATCGAGCGTCGCCAACCTCAATGATACTGCCGAGGACAAAGCCTGCAGCGGCGATCACAAGAAAGAGAGGAATAAGAAGTATCAAAAGAAGGCCCACGGCCAAAAAAGCGGCGAGGATTTCTTCCCGCATAGCGTATTCCTTCACTATTTCCGTGTCTGAGGAGGGCAGGGAAAATTCAAAATTAAAGCTGGGCCCGGCAGATCCGCCGCCCAAAAGAGAGACGATGACGGATGCCACGAGTGCCATGCCCCAGTTACCGGCGAGAGCAGCCCGTGCGGCGGTGCGAAAATCGGATGCGTTTTTCATAAAGGCTCCTTTCGATAGGAAACGGTGTGAATCAGAAGCGCTGCTGGCGCTGACGGGAGATGTTGATCGCGCCCTCGGGGATCACCGAGATGTGATCGAGAGATTTGCCCGTGCCGATCGCCACGCAGGCAACCGGTTTGTCGGCCACGCGCGTCTTGATGCCGGTTACGCTCGAGATAAGGCGGTCAAGCCCGTAGAGCAGACTGCCGCCGCCCGTCATGACGATGCCGTTGTGGAGGATATCGCCGATGAGTTCCGGCGGCGTGCGCTCAATGACATTGCATACCGATTCTACGATCGCGGTGATCGGTTCTTCCAGTGCATCGGGCATTTCAAGAGAACTGATCCGTATGACACGGGGAAGTCCCTGCACGAGGCAGCGTCCCTTTACCTCAATCATACGCGGCTCTTCTCTCTGCCATGCACAGCCGACCTTTACCTTGATCTGTTCTGCCGTGCGCTCACCGATGAGGACGTTGTGCTTGCGGCGTACGTAGCGGATGATCGCTTCGTCAAATTTATCGCCAGCGACCTTGATCGACTCGGAAACGACGACGCCGCCGAGAGAAATGACGGCGATGTCCGTCGTGCCACCGCCGATGTCGACGACCATGTTGCCGTTCGGCATGGAGATGTCAATCCCCGCACCTATTGCGGCCGCGACCGGTTCTTCAATCAGATACGTGCGGCGCGCGCCCGCCTGCGTGGCGGCGTCGACAACGGCACGTTCTTCGACTTCCGTGATACCGCTCGGGACGCAGATGATGACCCGCGGCTTAAAGAGTACCGAGCCGCAGGCACGTCTGATAAAATGCTGCAGCATTTTGAGCGTTACGTCGTACTGGCTGATGACGCCGTCTCTGAGCGGACGGATCGCTGTAATATTTCCGGGGGTGCGACCGAGCATCTGCTGGGCTTCCCGTCCTACCTTCAAAATCCGATCGGTGTTGGAGTCAATAGCGACAACGGACGGTTCCGTTACCACGATTCCGCGTCCTTTTACGTATACGAGTACCGAGGCTGTTCCCAGATCGATACCGATATCTTTACTCATCCACATTCTGTATTATCACCGCTTTCATCTGTAATTTCCAAATATCCGGCACGTTTTAAGCCGTGGGTGTGTTTTAAGAAATGCATATACACAAACATTATAACGGATTTTTTGTCATTTTGCAATGTGGAACGCGCAATTTTTTCGTTTTATTCGGTTTTTTGTGTCTTTTCGTCCTGAAACATTCGCTGTTGGAGAGCAAGCCAATAAAAGGAGTTGTTGCATTCATAAAAGCAACAACTCCATTCCATTGGAATTTCAAATATTTGCGTCTTTGTCGAAAATATTTGGGGCTGTCGCGTTTAACTGCGACAGCCCCTTCGTTTATTCGGTTTCCATCTCTGCCACTTTTACCATAAGCGCACATTCGATGCGCTTTTTGAAGAGTTCACAGCCGTAGCGATATACACCGGCAATATCACCCGTAGCGTGGTAGGCGTTGGCGGCGCATCCGCCGGCGCAGTAGAGCTTTGCCCAGCAATCCTCGCAATCGGGACGCGAATAGGCGTTACAGCGGGCAAACCGATCGCGCATAGCGGTATTCGTGACGCCTTGCCAGATGTCGCCCATGCTGTACGCATCGTCACCGACGAACTGATGGCAGGGGAAGAGTTCGCCCCAGGGGGTAACTGCCATATATTCCGTGCCCGAGCCGCAGCCGGAAACGCGCTTATAGATGCACGGACCGCCGTCGAGGCTGATCATGTAGTGATAGAACGTAAAGGGGCGTCCCTCTTTTTTGCGGCTGATCATCTCCACCGCGAGTTTTTCGTACTGATCGAACAGAACGGGCATATCCTCTTCGGTCAGCTCGCACGGATCACCCGGCGCGCATACGACCGGCTCCATGCTCAGTTCCGTAAATCCGAGATCCGCCATATGTAGAATATCGGCGAGGAAATCGGTGTTGTGGTGGGTGTACGTACCACGGACGTAGTAGCTGAGATCGCCGCGCTTCTCGACGAATTTCTTGAAATTCGGAACGATCTTATCGTAGCTGCCCTCGCCCGCAAAGTTTTTGCGGAAGCGGTCGTGCACGTCGCGTCTGCCGTCGAGGCTCAAAACTACGTTGTGCATCTCACGGTTGCAGAAATCAATCACTTCGTCGTCAAGAAGAACGCCGTTCGTGGTGAGCGTGAAGCGGATGTTCTTGCCGTGTTTCTTTTCTTCTTCACGGCCGTACGCCACGATTGCTTTGACTACATCCCAGTTCATAAGCGGCTCTCCGCCGAAGAAGTCGATGTCGAGATTTACGTGCGTGCCGGAGTTTTCAATGAGAAAATCGATCGCGCGCTTACCGGTCTCAAGGCTCATGATCGCCCGCTCGCCGTGGTATTTTCCCTGACTCGCGAAGCAGTACGTGCAGTTGAGATTGCAGGTGTGCGCCACGTGCAGGCAGAGCGCCTTGATCGTGTAATTAGACGGACGGTACGTTTTCGCAATTTTCTCGTACACATCCTCGGAAAAGAGCTTCTTCTCTGCTTTGAGTGCTTCGATATCGTCAATACATTCACGGATCTCCGCCTCGTTCACGTCGGGGAGATGACCGTATTTTTCGAGCATTTTCGAGACGATCTCGTCGGGTGTGGCGGTCTCATACATGGCGATAATGTCGTACGCCACCTCGTCCACGACGTGCACGGATCCGCTGAAGGTATCAAGTACGATATTGTAGCCGTTCAGTTTATACTGATGGATCATAAAATCTCCTTAATATGGAAGCGGGGTGTTGCGCGATCGGCACAACACCCCAGTAATCGGTCTTTAATAAAAATTACTTGCTGTTCTTCTCGCAGTTCTGGTTAGCAACGCCGCAGGAGGTCTTGCAAGCGGACTGGCAAGAGGTCTGGCATTCGCCGCAGCCGCCGTTCTTAGCGGAATCCTTCAGATCACGGGTTTTTACAGTAACAATTCTTTTCATTGTTGTACTCCTTTGTGTAGATGATTTAGCAGATAGAAATAGTATACACTATTCTTGAAATTCTGTCAAGTATCAGGCGGCGAAAAATGCGGTTTTTTCGCCCAAAGTGCCTGTGTCAGCGGGTAATACCGGTGTATTCTGCCTTTACGCGCTCGTAGCTTTCGAGATTTCCGATGTCGTACCGTTTTCCGGGCATTTCCATCGCGTATACGGGAGTTTTCGTCGAAAGCCATGCGATATAGCTACCCGGCGCATCCGTGCCGCAGCCGCTGTCGATACCCTTCTGCACCAACTTAGCGTTTTCCTTAGTATAGTAATAGAACGGAGGACAGCACCAATGTGTTGCGGGAGTCGGCGATTTTTCTGTCATATTGAGTATTTTGTCATTCTCGTCAATGGTCACGACGCCGCATTTCAAGAGTTTCTTTTCATCGGCCTCGTAGTATCGCATGATGGCGGAGGCGTTTTTTTCTTTCGCGTAGGCGATGAATTCCGTGAGGCTGAAGTCGAGAACATTATCGCCTGCGATGACGAGCATATCGTCGTCCAGACCAAGCGTAGTTATAGCAAACTGAATGTCTTTTACCGCGCCGAGACGCGTTTCATTTGAGTCCGTCCCGTCATCGACAACGGTGATTTTCTGTGATTTCGTCTTTGCCCAATTCTCAAAATGGTGTGCGAATTTGTGGTTAGAGATGACCACGTATTCGTCTACCTCGCCCGCCGTGTCGATATCGTCCACGAGCCAGTCAAGGATCGTTTTTTCGCCGACGGTGAGCAGGGGCTTCGGGAAGTTCTCCGTTAAAGGATACAGTCTTGTGGCGTATCCCGCCGCCAAGATGACACATTTCATAGTTATTACCTCGTCAGTTGAGACGCACACCGTCTGCGCTCTCGCAGATGTGTGCAGAGTATTTTCCGTCAAGATGCGGGAACGCTTTCATATATTCGCGTGCGACCGTTTCTTTGATGCTTTCTTCGTATGCGGGGTCAATCAGTGCCATACAGCATCCCTTGAAGCCGGCACCGGAGAAGCGTCCGCCGTAAATGCCGTCGGTTCTCGTCATGATCTCGTAAAGCGTTTTGAGCTCCGGCGATCCTGTCTCCCAGTTGGAGATAGAGGACATACCGCTCTCAAAGGAAAGCTTGCCGAAAGATTCAATGTCGCCCCGACGCCACGCCTCGGCACCTTTTTGAACGCGATCGAATTCGGTATACCAGTGCTCTGCACGTTTTCTCCAGTTTTCCGGGAGTCTGTCTTTGTATTGATGGAAGACCTCAACGGGAACGTCACGAAGATTGGTTTCTTCAAATTTTCCATACTCCATACCGGCGTACGCTTTAAGAGCGTAGGCGGCACTGCGGCACTCGTCCACGCGCATATTAAATGCGGAGCCGGCAAGGCTTCTCTCAAGTCCGCTGAAAAAGATCGCGATTTTGTACGGCTTCATGGTGGAGTGCTGGGGGATCAGTTCATAGGTGTCGTCAAGGAGATCCATATACAGCAGATGATCCTTTTTGCAGTACACCTCGCAACTTTGGTCGAGTTTACCGCAGGATACGCCAACGTATTTGTTTTCTGCTTCTTTGGAGATGGTGATCAGCTCCTCAGGCGCAAGGGTGATGCCGTTCATCGCGGAGAGCGCGGAGAGGAAGGTGATGATCACAGCGGCGGACGACGAAAGACCGCCGATGGGGAGTTCACCGTCAATGACGGCACACAGCCCGCGTCGGAGCGGATATCGCTTATAGAGGGCGATGGTCGCGCCCCGGAGATGGTCTGCCCAGTCGTTTTCTTTGATTTTCGGTGTTGCCTCTACATGCCACTGTGCCCGCTTATCAAACTGAAGGGACTGAATTTCAATTACGCCGTTTTCCTTCGGACCGTAGGCAATATGAATACCTTTATTGATCGCAAAGCCCGTGATCTTGCCGAGCTGGTGATCGCTGTGCGCACCGATCGGGCAAATACGGTAGGGCGTAAAGGCGGTGTTTTGGGGTGCTTTCTTGTAGATCTCTTCGAATCTTTTTGAAACATTCATTGTTTCCACCTCTTTTATATGATATAGATGGCGAAACCTTATGCGTTGTAAAATGTTTTATACCACTCGGCAAATCGGCGAAGTCCTTCGCGAAGAGACGTGGACGGCTTGAATCCGAAATCACGCTCCAAAGCAGAGGTGTCGGCATAGGTGATCGGCACGTCGCCCGGCTGCATTGGAACGAGCTTTTTGTGTGCCTCGAAATTGTAATCTGCGGGAAGAACTTTTGCACGGATCAGTTCTTCCTCAAGGATCGTTACGAAATCGAGCAGGTTTTCGGGACTATTGTTGCCGATGTTATAGACACGGTACGGCGGGAGGGGTAAGCCGTCCTCGCCCGTCTCTTTTTCGGGAGCGCACTCCATGACGCGTTTCACACCTTCGACGATGTCATCCACGTAGGTAAAGTCGCGTTTGCAGTTGCCGTAGTTGAAAATCTCAATAGTTTCGCCCTTAAGTAACTTATTGGTGAAACCGAAATATGCCATATCCGGACGTCCTGCAGGACCGTAAACGGTGAAGAAGCGAAGTCCCGTGGAGGGAATGTTGTAGAGTTTCGAGTAGGCATGCGCCATCAGCTCGTTCGATTTTTTCGTTGCCGCGTAGAGGCTCACGGGGTTGTCTACCTTATCGTCGGTCGAATAAGGGATCTTCTTGTTCGAGCCGTACACCGAGGAGGAGGAGGCGTACACCAGATGCTCAACGGGATGATCGGTGTTCATTGTCGCACGGCAGGCTTCGAGGATGTTATAGAAACCGATGATATTGGATTCGATATACACGTCGGGATTGGTGATCGAGTAGCGGACACCCGCCTGCGCGGCGAGGTTGACCACTACGGAGAAGTGATGCTCCGAAAAGAGGCTGTCGATCAGCTTACGGTCAGCGATATTCCCTTTGACGAACGACCACGCACAATCCGGATGTGCGGCGGCTGTCTTTTCGATCTCCGAAAGGCGGTACTCTTTAATGGAGACGTCGTAGTAATCGTTCATACTGTCAAGTCCTACGATGCGGACGCCTTTGACGGATCGGAAAAGTTCCATGACGAGATTGGCGCCAACGAATCCTGCAGCGCCCGTGACAAGGATTGGTTTATTTTTTAAATCTACATTTGGTGTAATCATATATCAGATCCTCATCGATTAATATTTTCTCCAAACCATCTTATTAACAACTCCGGTATAAGACTGAATGATCTTCACAACCTTAGTGGATACATTTTCCTCCACATAGTTCGGAACAGGGATACCGTAATCCCCGCTGTCGTTCATATCCACCGCAGTAGTCACAGCCTGAAGCAGACTGTGTTCATCAATGCCTGCCAGAATGAAGCATGCTTTGTCGAGTGCCTCGGGGCGCTCCGTTGAGGTGCGGATGCAAACCGCAGGGAACGGATGTCCGACGCTCGTGAAGAAGGAACTTTCCTCGGGGAGCGTGCCGCTGTCGGACACGACGGCGTATGCATTCATCTGCAGCTTGTTGTAATCGTGGAAGCCAAGCGGTTGATTCATGCGGACACGTTCATCCAACTTGAAGCCTGTCGCTTCCAAACGCTTTCTGGAACGGGGATGGCAGGAATAGAGTATAGGCATATCGTACTTTTCTGCCAGTTTATTGATCGCCGTGAAAAGACTGATGAAATTCTTTTCCGTGTCAATATTTTCTTCTCTGTGAGCAGAGAGGAGGATATATTTCTTCGGTTCCAGACCGAGACGGTCAAGAACATCACTTGCTTCGATTTCGGCAAGGTTCTGATGTAGTACCTCAGCCATCGGAGACCCTGTTACATAGGTGCGCTCTTTGGGAAGCCCGCACTCATGGAGGTAACGTCGAGCGTGTTCGCTGTATGCCAAATTGACGTCAGAAATAATGTCCACGATGCGGCGGTTTGTCTCTTCGGGCAGACACTCATCCTTGCAGCGGTTTCCCGCTTCCATGTGGAAGATCGGAATGTGCAGTCTCTTTGCGGCAATGGCAGAAAGACAGGAGTTTGTGTCACCAAGAATGAGAAGCGCATCAGGCTTGATCTGGTTCATCAGTTTATACGAGCAGTTGATGATGTTGCCGACCGTGGCGCCGAGATCGTCTCCTACGGCATCCATATATACCTCGGGATCGGCAAGTTTCAAATCTTTAAAAAATACGCCGTTCAGGTTGTAATCGTAGTTTTGTCCCGTGTGGGCGAGAATCGTATCAAAATACCGGCGGCACTTGTTGATCACAGCGGCGAGACGGATGATCTCCGGCCGCGTGCCGACGATGATGAGAAGCTTCAGCTTGCCGTTGTCCTTGAATTTTATATCGCTGTAATCAAGTTTTATATTCATTTCCATTATTCCACCACCTCAAAGAATGTGTCGGGATGGTTCGGGTCAAACTGTTCGTTTGCCCACATCACCGTCACAAGATTTTCCGTTTCGGAAAGATTGATGATATTGTGAGTATATCCTGGAAGCATATGTACAGCCTCAATTTTATCTCCCGAAACTTCAAAGTTCAGCACCTCATCTGTGCCAATCTTGCGTTGTTGGATCAGTCCATGACCCGCAACAACAATGAAAAACTCCCACTTGGTATGATGCCAATGCTGCCCCTTGATAATGCCGGGTTTGGATATATTTACGCTGAACTGACCGCATTTGTCGGTTTTCAGGAGTTCGGTAAAGCTGCCTCTTGCATCCTCATTCATCTTCAATGGAAACGATACTTTCTCTTTCGGAAGATAGCTGAGGTATGTGCTGTACAGCTTCTTTGCAAAGCTGTTATCGGGAATTTCGGGCATAACAAGCGTCGCCGTCTGTGCTTTGAACGTCTCAAGAAGATCCACGATCTCGCCGAGCGTTACCTTGTGCGTGATCGATGCGGCGCAGTATTTGCCGCTTTCTGCGAGAACGGTACGGATGCCGTCAAATTCACAGCGGTGCTCCTTGCCCTCGAGCGCATCCAGCATCTCCGTTACGAGATCGTCAATGTAGAGAAGCTCGAGTTGTACGTTTCTGTCGCTGACCGTGATCGGCAGATCGTTTGCGATGTTATGGCAAAAGGTAGCGACGGCGGAGTTGTAATTTGGTCTGCACCACTTGCCGAACAGATTCGGAAAGCGGTAAACGAGCACTTTTGCGCCGGTTTCTTCTCCGTAGGCGAAGACGAGATCCTCGCCGGCTTTTTTGCTTCTGCCGTAGTCGCTGTCATACCGTCCGATGCACGTCGCCTGGATGGAGGACGATATCATAAGGGGGCATATGTTCCCGTGCTTTTCCATCGTATCCAGAAGCGTGTTTGTGAAGCCAAAATTCCCCTCCATGAATTCCTGGGGATTTTGGGGTCGGTTCACGCCTGCCAGATGGAATACGAAATCCGCATCGGCACAGTACCGATCTAAAAGAGCGAGATCGGTGTCGATGTCGTATTCATAAATCTCGCCGATCGTGAGATCGGGGCGAGTTTTGTCCTTGCCGTCGCGTACGTTTTTCAAAGCGGCACAAAGGTTTTTTCCGACGAATCCCTTGGCGCCCGTAACAAGAATGTTCATCATCGCTTTGTATCCTTGTTCAGCTCATCCTGAATGTATTGGAGACTTGCGATTTTTGCTTTCGTTTCCTCTACCGTGAGAAGTTTCGTATTGTTGGAGTTGAACTCCGTGAGCGTGTTGCGCTCGGTATCCCCTTTGTTGAAATACTTATCATAGTTCAGCCCGCGTTTGTCGCAGGGGACGCGGTAGAAGTTGCCCATATCCTCGGCGTTGGCGCACTCTTCATTGGTGAGAAGCGTTTCATACATCTTCTCGCCGTGGCGGATACCGATGACCTTGATATCCTTCTTGTTGCCGCCGAACAACTCACAAACTGCTTCAGCCTGCGTCTGAATCGTGCAGGCGGGTGCTTTCTGCACAAGGATATCGCCCGGCTCGCCGTTCTCGAATGCGAACAGGACCAAATCGACCGCCTCGTCGAGCGACATAATGAATCGCGTCATAGCGGGATCGGTAAGAGTGATTGGGCTTCCGCTTTGGATCTGCTGGATCCAGAGTGGGATAACCGAGCCGCGTGAGCACATAACGTTTCCGTAACGGGTACAACAGATCTTGGTCTTGTCTGTCGTTCTTGCCTTCGCTACGACGACCTTTTCCATCATCGCCTTGGAGGTGCCCATCGCGTTTACAGGATAGGCGGCCTTGTCGGTCGAGAGACACACGACATTCTTGACGCCCGCTTCGATGGCGGCTGTCAGCACGTTCTCCGTGCCGAGGACGTTCGTTTTAACCGCCTCGATCGGGAAGAACTCGCAGGAAGGAACCTGCTTCAGCGCCGCCGCGTGGAATATGTAGTCGACGCCGTGCATGGCGTTCTTGACGGAGGCAATATCCCGCACATCGCCGATGTAAAACTTGATCTTATCGGCAACTTCGGGCATTTTCACCTGAAACTCGTGGCGCATATCGTCCTGCTTTTTTTCGTCGCGGGAGAAAATGCGGATCTCGCCGATATCGGTTTTGAGAAAGCGATTCAGTACGGCGTTTCCGAACGATCCCGTACCGCCGGTGATGAGAAGGGTTTTGTTAGTGAATAAAGACATGGTGTTTTTCCTCTGCTCTTAAATTTGTTTTCTTTTCAGTTTTCCTTTGATCAGATTCAAAAGGAAAAAGAAACTCTCATTTTTGAGGATGTACGAAAGTCCGACGAATAGGATAACTCCCAAAAGAACCTGTGCGATAAGGAGTGTGAGGGGGGCTTTGATAAGAAATCCCACACAGTATACGCATACGCCCATAACAAGGCTGATCGAAAGGTTTTCTATAATATCTTTTGCCTGCTCGCTGAACGAATAGTCAAGTAGTTTTCGGTTGGCGGCAACGTCCAGCGCCATATTGAACACGGACGCGGCAGCCGCGCCTATGGCAATAGCCAAGACGCCGAACTTCATAGATACGATCAGTATGAGAATACCGACGACTCTTTTTGTGATTTCAAGTTTTAACAATATACCACTGCGTCCCGTGGATTTGATCACCTGCAAATGAGCGCTTGACACGGGAATGCACAACTGATACAGACATACGATCTGCAAGAAGGGAACACACTCCAGCCATTTGTCTGTCAGAAGAATTTCTATAAAGGGATTTGCGCAAGCGGCCAGTCCCAAAAGGAACGGACTGAGTACGTAGGTGGCGAGCTTTATGGCCTGGCGGAGTTTGTTTTTCAGTTCAGGAAGATTGTCCTGATATTTTGCAAATGCGGGAAAAAGCACGGAGCAGAGGGAAGTGTTTAAGTTGGAAACGAGCAGATTGGGGTACTGCTTCCCTTTTGAATAATATGCCAGATCGGAGCTGCCGTATTTTTTTCCGATGACGAGGCTGTAAATGTCGTCATACAGCGTTCTTACGAGGTATGTCAGGAGTACTTTCCAACCGTAACTGTAAAGAACCTTGAAGCGTTTTACGGAAAAGGTGCGCCGCGGCCGCCATTTGATGATGAACCACAGCATAACGGTATCGATAAAACCGTTTGTTAAATACTGACCCACCAACGCAAAGACGCCAAAGCCTTGATATGCCATGTAAATTCCAACGAACGCTGATGCGACCGTGCCGCCGAGCGTTGCCCAGAACAGTTTACGGAACATCATGTGCTTGGCAACGTAAGCCTGCTGAATGGAGTTAAACGCCGTAATCGGGATCTTAAGGCCGAGAATACGTAAAGCGAGGCTGAGGTCCGGCATCGAGAAGTACCTCTCCACAAGCGGCGCGCCTACGAATATAACGCCGTATAAAGCCGCGGAAAAAAGAATGTTGAAATAGAATATCGTGGAGAAATCCACGTCGTCAGAATCTTTTTTCTGGATCAAAGAAGAGGTGAATCCGCTCGCGACGAATACGTTGGCGATATTGATGAAAATCAGTATGATCGATATGCTGCCGTAATGTTCCGGATTCAGTATGCGTGCCAATACGATGGACACGATAAGGGTAACGAGCTGCGCGCCGATGCGCTCGGCAAATTTCCAGAACAGGTTTACCAAAACGCTTTGTTTTTTGTTATTCATAAAAAAACCTTTGCTGTTGTGAAATTACAGTTAACGGAAACATGCATCAAACCTTGTGTTTAGTCGCTTGCCAAAAATATTCTCCGGGAATTAAGATATCGTTTCGTATCCGGCGAGGCGGATGGCTTCGATGGCTAAGAGATGTGCCGGATCCACCATATCGGTGTTCTCGAGAGAGAGGAAGGCGAGCGGCAATTCCGCGCCCGCGTGCACCAATCGGTTTGCCGCCTCCAGTATATAAGGGACGGGGCTTTCGGCTCCTTTTAATATAGCCGCGGCGCGGTCTGGAATCTGTGGATAATTGTCTATAAGGATATGTATATGCTCGCTGTCTTTGTCCGCTTTCGTAAGCAGAATTAGCTTTCTAAAGAGTTCAGCCGTAGCAAGTGGTCCCATGCCGCCTACAATTCCGATTGTTTTCCTTATCATTTATTGAATTCTCAACGGTTTTTCGTACTCGATGTGCGGTTTTTTTGGCTGTACGGTGTTTATTCCTTATTCTGCCTGTATCGCTTCGAGCAACAGTTCTCTCCATGATTCACTCTCGATTGTGTTTTGGAGAACAAGCAACGCGTTTTTATCGTAGGAATGTGTAAGATAATAGTTTAGAAATTTCTCCCCGAACAAACGCATACATACACGGAAGATGAACGAATGGCAGAGGCGTCCGTTCACGCGCAGAAGCAACTGCTTTCGGGACGCTTTCGCAAATTCCGCATATTTTGCTTTCCACGTTTCATCCGAGAGAAGTTCCTGTGAGCGTGCGTAGAAGGCTTCAAGGATGGTGCGTGCATCCTCCGTGTCGGCCAGGCGGACTTTGTTCCCGTGTTTTCTTAGGGGGTGGTAGGAAACTGTAACACCCGCATCAGAAATATCGCATTCGACCAACAGTCCGGTTTGCCATTCTTCTTTTTCTGAATGGTCAAAGAGGAAATTGCCTTGACCATATACGATCTTTTTGTCTTTGTAGTCTTCCTCGCAGCCAATACAGTGCGTGTGCTGACAAAGAACGATATCTGCGCCGCAGTCCACAAATTTTCGGCACAGTTTTCGTACGCCGGGTGACGGATAACGACAGTATTCCTTGCCGCCGTGGTACAGTACGATGAGATAATCGCATTGTTCGCGCAGAGAGCGAACGTGGTCGAAACTTTCAAGCGGATCGTACGGATTGGCGCCTGCGGCATCTTCTGTGGCTATGGAGAATTCATGCTCCGCACAGCAATAGATGCCTAAGATTTTTCCGTCAACCGCAACTAAATGAGGGCGGGAGGCTTTTGCCAAGGTTTTACCTACCCCGGCGTATGCGATCCCGGCAGTATCCAATACATCCAAAGTGAAGGTAAGCCCTTCTTCTCCGTGATCGAGAATGTGATTGTTAGCGAGCGTAAAGAAGTCTACACCAAAACGTTTGATTGCCGCCACTGTGGCGGTTTCGGCGCGCAAAGCGGGACCGCATTTGGCGATCGGTGTTTCTCTGTCTGTTAGAGGGGTTTCTAAATTAAATATACGGTAAGAGGCATTCTCCAGCAATGCTTTGAGGGGGGCGCCCAGTAGTTCTTCAACGTTTGCTTCGGCAAACAGCGCCATATTTCTTTTCGTTGGCACCAAATCAGCGCCGATCAATATTTTCATAAAACCGAACCTCTCGTGTACGTTGCGTCTATTGGGAAAATATTTAGAGCAGTGAAGGGGATTTACAGATTTTTCTTTGGAAGAGTAAACTGTTCACCGAGCGTTTTATCAAACTCTGCGGGATGATATGGTGTGTGTCCGCCACCGGGATAGAATGTGAGCTCTGCAACATACAACTTTTCGTCTGTGTCAAAGAAATCCACTCTGACAAACGGGAAATCTTTTGCGAGAACTTTGCATATTTGCAGCATTTGCTCCAGATGTGGGGGCTTCGGAACATCGCCGTTTTCGTGATCACCGTATTTAACGTTCATGCGATTCCAAGCCATGTCGTAAAACGAAATGGGGTATCGTTTTGTATTTTCGCCGCTTTTGAAGTGATCCATAGCGGCGTATACGCAGTACGGCTCACCGCTGAAACAGAAGAATTTGTAATCGTAGAGCTGCTCGCCGAGCCATTCCACATATTCTTCAGCAATGATCCGAGGCGTTGCATTATGATATGCACAGCAATAGGAGTCGATCAGCGTATTTTTCACTTTAAGCCATGGTTTTAATTCTTTGAACAGTTGCTTTTTGTCTACGAGATCTTTGTTTTTGATAAATTTGATATTTTTACCATCGCTCTGCAGGGTGGATTTCAAAACGAAAGATTGCGGCAATTTATCAAAATCTCGCTCAAGTGATTTTATGTCTGTCCATGCACCGAAATAGGGGATTACGAATCCTTCGCCCAGTTTTTCGGTTATGTATCCCTTAAACAAAAACTTGTCAACAGCGCGTTCCATATCCTCCGTCCTATAATTCACCTTATACCACTGGAGTTTCTCGGTGAAAAGTTCGGGAGCATCTATGTTCAACTCTCTCTTGTGAAATGCAAGATAGCTTTGCTTCAAATTTTTAATCAAAGCTTTTTTGGACCATTTGTTTTTCGTCGGTGCCAGTGCTGCACGTACTTTGCGATATGTACGGATAAATTTATTTTTCAGCATATTCTTCCTCACTTACAGAAGCATCCGTGTTCTGTTCTGAAGGCTGTAATCCGTTTATCCTCTATATGTCCTTCTTTTATTACAGTTGCTTCCTTTAAATTTTCGGGCAATTCGTCAAGGGTATTTTCGACTATTACGTCTATGTATCTCGAAATTCCTTCACTGAGCGTCTTCGTTACTGTAACGGGATACATCGCCGGAGTATTATCTACGGCATAATGTATTACTCCGTCCACTTCGTAAACGGGGTTATCAATCGTGGTGGGGTGAGATGTTTCTATCTCCAAATGTGGATCGCAGCTTATGTCGATGATCAGTGTTCCTTTTTTCATCTTTTTAAGATCTTCTTTATAAATGATTCGATCTTTGCGGGTTGTGTCCCACATGACACAGTTTACAAGTACATCATATTCAAACATTTTCTTTTTGAAAAGTTGCTCGAGTTTTCTACCGTAAACATCGACCGTTGCGCCTAAACCATGCAGAATTCTCAAAGCGCCTTTGGCGGTTTGTCCGTTTCCTAAAATAGCTATTCTGCTATCATAAGGCATTCTGCCGCAGTAACGGAAAGCATGCAAAATAGCTGCTTCTCCGGCAACCTCTCTGTTGCGGTAGAAAATGTATCTGCCGTCCTCAAAGATTTCCTCCCAGGCGATCACGGTATGATTCCCGTTAAGGATTTTGCTCGTGAAATCGATTCCTTGAACAGCATGTGCCCATCCAAAAAATATCTTCGGAGTTTTGATTTCATCCAAATAATCTGCATCACCGAGCTTCACATCCGTGATGATATCGCACGAAAGAACTTCTTCACGGGAAACAACATGGGCGCCTGTTTTTTCATATTCGGAATCTTTATAGCCTACGGACTGACCATATCCTTTTTCAAAATACAAGCAATCAACGTTCTTAACCTTGATTAAATCAGGTGGCAAAATTGCTCGTCTCATTTCATTGTTTTTGTGGCTGATCAAAAAACCGATTGTGTTCATTTTTTCCTCGATTCTATATTAAGCATATTCCCGAATAAAATATCCGTTTCCGGAAGTCTGGCTGAATCCAGACCTGCCGCGGGCGTAAACGTTAATTCCCCGAAATAGGGTTTTTCATCAATGGAATACAAGTCAACGCGGACAAACGGGAAAGGTGCGGCCAACTTCTCAGCGTATTCGAATATTTTGTCAATACACGCGGGCTTCGGTAAGGTAAATCCCTCGGGTGCCGCTTTGCTGTCTCTGTTGACTCTGTACAACTGCCAGTCCCGATCAAAGAAATAGAACTTAGGCCGACCGTACTCTCGACCTATGCAAACAAAAACGCATTTGGCTTTGCCATTGAAGCAGTATACTTTATAATCCAAAGGCAAAAGTCCGTTTCCGTCGGACATATACTTTTCGCAAACGATTTTCTTCGGCGCGTATTTATACTGCATTTCGGAGTTTCTCAGCCAGTATTTGCGCTTGCCCCATTTTTGCAGTTGTTTGATCGTGGCATCTTTGTCCATTTTGGATTTATCGGCGCATATAATATTCATCCCTGCACCGAAATTCCACTTGAGTACGAACTGCTGCGGTAATTCATCCCAATTAATGTCTTCTGCGCGGTCGAAAGCGCTGTACATATCAATCAGCAGTTCTTCACAGCCGCAATCCTTTATATATTCTCTGACGGCGTATTTGTCCGCGCATTGAATGACCAAAGGATTTTTTAAATATGTATTGAGTTTCAGCCACAAAATTTTTTCGTTTAAGGTTTGGGGATCGTTAAGGTTGAGCTTGCGCCCGAAATTCATTTTATATCTGAATTTGGTATTCAGCGTCGGTGAAATAATTGTGAGCACCGATGCATACAAATCCACACATTTGGTACATACGCCTGGCACCCAGGGGAGTACTCTTTTTACCGATTGTTTTATGCTCATTTATAGTCTCCTTTGTGCGTTTATACTTTTGTCATATAAGTGAATGGCAGGTATGCAAGAATAGGGGGAGCCGCAATTTTCAAAAAGAACTGTTGTGTTTTTATCTTTCCCACTTAATATCTTCTTTGAGAATTTTCGCCGGGGTCCCACCGATTAATAAATGATCGCCTTCGAATGATTTGACAACCAAGCTTCCGTAGGATACTACGCAGTCGTTGCCGATGGTGACACCTTTTAAAATGTCGCTTTTGTTGCAAATCCAGACGTGATCCCCGATGAGGACCGGCTTGCGATCGGGTTGTGCAGTAAAATCCGCATCCTCCGTACGGCTGAAAACCGTATGTCCGTCGGAGTCTCTCACAACCACATCACCACCGAGCAAGCAATTTTCTCCGAAGGTAATTCCCGAAACGCAGGATAGTTTACATCCGTTGTTGCATGAGAATCCATTTCCGATAGTCATCGTGGCACCGTGCTTCACTAACAGGTTAAAGTGAGGAGCAAAGTGTGCTTTTCCGGCAAATACCAAACGGCAATCCGTATCTACTTCCAAAATGCTGGTTTTCGGATTATACGCTATGAGATCGGAAGAACCTCCGAAGCCGAGTGAAATCATAAACGTGTGCACAGGTCCGTTAATGATAACAGATCCGCGGCTGCACCCGCGTATCTTCACCCGTCTTGATACAGCAAAAGGCATACGGATTGCAGATTTAAAAGGGAGCAAGCGGAAGTTCAAATACAGAGTTTTGATAAAACTGAACCGTCCGGTCCATAAGAGAGATATTTTTTTAAACATACCTATTCCCTCGAACAATCAAATTGTGAAAGATCGCTGCAGAACGAGAGTATGTACGAGCGCCATTGCTCGGCGATGACTGATTTATCCAAAACGCCGTTCAGTTTCACGGCGTTTTCGCTCATGCGGGCGGCCAAAGAAGGATCGCTCAGTATCCGACGCATCGCATCTTCAAGTTGCTTTTGATCATCCAAATCCACCAGTATGCCGTTTTTGTTGCTTTGGATCATGTCCGTAGCACCCGATACGGAGGTGGAGACACAGGGGAGGCCGAGACACATGGCTTCGGCCAGGGCATTCGGCATGCCCTCATAATTAGAGGAGAGCACGAAAAGCCGTGCGGGACAAATTTTATCGAATACCATTTTTTCGCTTCCCGGAAGAAGTACGTAGTCTTCGAGCGACAAAGATGCGATAAGTTCTTCCAGTTCTTTTCTTGCAGGGCCCTCTCCGAAAATGGCCAAACGGAAATCCGGATATTCCTTATGTATCCCGGCAAACGCACGGATCAGCATGGCCTGGTTCTTCTGCGGCATCAGACGTCCGACCGAAACGATCAGATCCTCTTTGGAGGTGCGGAGCGCCTCGCCCTTGCGTTCGCCCAAAGAGAGCGGATTGTAGATGACGGTGCTTTTCTTTTGTACCGCTTTGGAAAAATACTGTTTGTTGTGGTTGGTTTGAATGATGATCCCGTCCGCAAAACGGTACAGAAAATCGCGTGCTTTACGTATGAGCGGGTTTGCGGGAACAAAATGCGGGTCGTTTCGATCAGCTACAAGGACAGGGATCGGCAATCCTCGGGTGGAAAGGATCGCCATCATGTTGAAGACGGCGAGAAACGATACAACAACCGAAGAATTTCGGCGGAAAAATTTCCGCAGCCACAGAAGCCTTTTTAACAGACCGCCGTTTTCGGTCTCCTTACCTGCGCTTACGATCTCCACGCGGGGATCCGGCGGATAAAACAACTCTCGGTCATGGTATAAAACGAGCAAAACCTCGTGTCCTTTGTCTGCCAAATATGAGGTCAGGTGAGAGACGACTCTCTCAGCACCGCCTTCCTCCAGGCTTCCGATAAAAAAAGTAATTTTTTTCATGCTCCTACCTCACAATGGCGTACTGTTTTTATACTATACATTTCTTTTGCCCGAGGAGACGGGGGGGATGTTCTTTTTCGTCTGAAAATCGCAGAATATAGCCGATGATAAAGAAGTACAGCATCATACCGAAGTAGGATTGCACAAAAGTGTTTGATATTGCAGCAATCATAAAAGGGAACAGCATGCATATGCCGACCTTAGTTACGGCTGTTTTGATGATTCTTATCCACAAAAGGAATCCTAAAATGCCCGTAGCACCCAAAATCAAAAAGAAATCGTTGTGGTAGCCGGTCGTTCCTTTATAAAAGTCCTCGGTCCTACCGTTTCCGCTTATGCCGGTTCCCCATAAAGGAGAGTGCCGGAAGCGATTCCAGAACACGTCTGCTCTCAGAAACGGTCTGGAGATACTTTCCGTGCCCGTATCGTCGTGTTCGGCGTCGAAGATATCTGTGATCGTATCCATTCTGTCAAGGCTGATCTGGATATTTGGGTAACGTTGTACGAGTGAGCCCCACAACAGTCCCACTGCGAGAACGATGATGACGGCGATTGGAATGATTTTTTTGAGTAACTTTATATTGGTGTTGTTTTTCTTTACGATCCAAACAGTCAGATACGCCAATATGAGCAGAGAGTGCAATAACTCACCGCGGCTGCTTACGATAATATCCGCAGCGATTGACAAAAGATACAACGAAGCCAACTTCAGGTTGGAAAGCTTGAGTTTGTCATATCGGTATAAAAGTACTACCAGTAAAAGAATCATATTGGTGATCAAAAGCGATGAGTTGGGGTTGCCGATGATGCCGCCGTTCCGGTAATATCCGTCAATAAACGTATCAACGGAAACGCTGTACAGCTTTACCATAAAGGACGGCGCTGAACGGCCGAGGAGTGCCAGCGTGCAGTTTATAACGACGTTGGCAACAAAACTCCAATAGGCGGCCATTCGTGCTCTTCCGCGGCAGGTGTAGCCATAATGTACACTGCCGATCATGAGAATCGTGCCGATAAGGATTTTGAAAAAGGTGGTTCTTGCGGATACACCGTATATGAGTGCTGACCAAAACTCACCAAAGCAAAGCAGGGCAGTGTAGGCAAACAGGCTTGTAAGTACTGGTTGAGCACCACCCAGTGTCAATCTTTTTCTGCTTATCCAATCCATAAGCATGAACAGAATGGACAAAAAGGCGATACCGTATGAGATTTTTATCGAAAACCCCAAAATTTTTACTACGGGCATTACCGCACAGTCGAAAATAAATATGGCGCACGGCCAGTTGGTCGGCCGCATTTTCAGTTTTATGTTCATGTTATTTTCTGCCTTTTAATCTTTTGCTCAGGGCCTTTATGGCGCCACGTGCACCGTGCCTTAATGTTTTTTTCCAGTGCAGGTAACCTATATCGAAATCAACAATCCGGTTTTCATTGCTTGGCGGTGGAGCATCTGTTTTTGTATGAAGATCGTATAAAAAGATTCCGGTTCCCCGTTCCCCATGAACGAGATTATTCTCGTGCGGCTTTACGGCAAGGGCGTATTCTTCGAACACTTTATACGGCAGTCTTCTCGTTGAAAAGAGGAGATCGGCTCCCTCGTACGTTTTTTTCTTGCCGTACAGGTCCAGGCATATTTTCTTCCCGGTACAAAAGGGTGTTTGGATATTCATATCTTTCCGCTCGAAAAACAGATCGTATTTTACCGAACCGTCAAGCGGACAGAAAGCGAACGTATCCTTCTCGCCTTCCTGCATAACGACGTGGTAGTCAGACACGTCGGCTTTGCAGTGCTCTCCGGCTATCGTGTAATTGGTCGTATAAGAATAATAGGGGTAAATTACATATTTATCGGAGTCGGCGATGTAGTTCGTGAAATTCTTTTTCCAAGAGGTATCTTTCCATTTATTCACGTTATCCGGGATATGTTCTCTCGGCGCGATGAGTGCACACGAATAATATGGCGACGCTTTGAATGCCGCCCACATTTTTTTTGACCAGCATTCGCCCCACGATTGCGTAACCTGCATGGCGTATACGTCATACTGTGTTTTTGCGGGATAAAACGGACGGGAAATGAATTCGTTTACCCCGTAGGCATAAAGGGAGATCTGTGCTACCCGTTCATCGTTATCGTAATAATGCATTGCGGCTTTGGCATACCGGTAAAAATCCGGTGCTACCGTCAGATCGTCCTCAAGAACGATCACCCCGTCATACTGTTCGGAGAGTTCCCCGCAGGCGAGTATGTGGGGGCGCAGGCCCATACGGCTCTCGCGCATAATGATATTATAATTGCCGTGTTTCCAAACGGCATCCGCGCAGGCATCGTATACCTCTTTTTGACAGTGGCTTTTATCGATACTGACGATAAGATCCACCGTGTCGCCGTCAAATCGGGCACGGATGATGGAGTCAACTAAACGACGTGTTTCTTTGGGACGGCTGTAAGCAACAACGACCACTGCAATCATGGCTTAACCTCTTCCTATAAAAATCTCTCTGAGGGCTTTATCTTTTTCCTTGGACGACAAGTGTCCCACGTGGAGAGATTGTTTTTGCAGCTTTTCAAAATAGGAATCTGTGTCTCGGATTATTCTTGCCGGATTACCGGCAACAACACTATTATCGGGGATGTCTTTGGTGATGACGGAACAAGCCCCTACAACAACATTGTTTCCGATGGTAACACCGGGGAGGATGGTCACATTCACGCCGATATATACATTGTCACCGATCGTTATGGGTTTTGTGATCTCTAAATCCGGGACTCTGTCGCGGAACAAAAGCGTGCCGCCGTCATGCGTAATGAAGCATATATTATTGGTCAAATAAACATTGCTTCCAATGGAAATAATCCACGGCTCGGAGCCATAATGCATTGTGCCGTATATCTTCACGTTGTTTCCCAGATGAACTCCCATTTTACGGGCGTACTTTATGGGTTTGAAGAGCTGAAGATATTTCATAAAAACTGTTTTCACCAAGTTCATACTCAAAATACCTTTGACCAAATTTGTTGTTTTTGTCTGCTCGACATTCCTTTTGTATCCAGCACGGAGTCTCTTTTGTCTGCCAAGTACGCCTCAACCGTTTTAATCGGTTTTGCAGGCACTCCGACCGCTACAAAGCCGGAGGGAATATCTTTGTTTACAACGGAGCCGGCACCGATAATGACGTTATCGCCTATAGTCACACCGCCGAGAATCGTGGTGTTGGTGCCAACGAACACATTGTTGCCGATCGTTACTTTTTGAATGATATCCGCTTTTTCGAGTGTTTTGTCCAGCGAGCGGGCTACCCACAGTGCGCCATCGTGCGTGATGATTTGCACACCGTTGGTAAGCTCTACATGATCGCCGATATGAATGGCCCATGGTTCGGAACCGAACAGTTCGAGCGGGTTGCCGATGAATTTGCAGTTTTTACCGAACGTTACGCCTAAAATTTTAGCGGCGGCAATATTATTGCGCAAAATAGCATGGAAACCACGAGCTGCTAATCTTCTGATATTCACTGGGATAACTCTCCTACGTTACACTTTGTGAGACTGATAAAAAATTGGCTGAGTTTTTCCTCGTAATTTCGTCGGGAATATTTTTTCTCACCATAAGCAAAGGATTCTTTTTTCATAGTCCGGATTTCTTCTTCGGACATTTCGGTGATGCGGAGCAGTGCTTCTTTTACCGTGTCGGTGTCGTAAGAGCCGATTTTTATGCCGTTGACACCGTCCTTAACATCTTCATCCGCGCCGCCAATCGCATTACAGAATACCGGAGTTCCGGTGTAAAGGGCTTCTGCTACTTTCGTGGAATAACCGGCCTTTGCATACCGCGCTTCACGGCGGAGGAGTACGGTAAAATCGTGCTCCCGCAGCGCGGCCAGCACTTCTTCCCGGGACATTCTGGGGCAATAGTGAATACCTTTCTGTTTTAAGGATTCGCTATCCTCGGGAATAGGCGCTCCGATCAGAGTCATCTCAACGCGCACGCTGTCGCGGTTGATTTCTTTGACAGCTGCAAGGAAGTTGTACAACTCGTCCTTTTTGGAGGGGCTGCCTGCGTAAAAAAAGCGAGGGTGGGAATTACGGGACGTATTGGGAATCGGGTCTTCAAGGAAAACAGGCGGTACGGTAATGGTAGGGACCTTATCCTTGTAATAGTTTTCAAGATACGGACTTATGGCGATAATACCGTCGAATTTGGGATCCAAAAACCGTATGCGGCGATCGACCAGCCATGCGAACACGGAAGCTGCAAGGTTTTTTGCCGGATGAATCTCATACCATTCGGTAACGTCGCCGATTACTGCGATTTCGTGTTTTCGGCAGAACTTAAGCACTTTTTTTGCCGTTAGGGCGGAGGCGTTGTACAGAATCACGCCGTCATAACGTTCTTTTTTTAAAAGCGTTTTCAGCCGTCCGACAGCAAGACGCCCAAAAAACCATTCGAGCCACATGGAGATCTTGCCCGTATTGTCATCAAACACGCCGTAGTATGTGCTGCCGTCTCGGGTGAGTTTTCCGTCGGGGCACGTCCCCTCTTGGCAGATATAGTCCACAGTATGTCCTTCTGCGCGCAGTGCTTCGCCCACATTATATACGCGGATGCTTGCCGCATCCGTCAAAAAGCAGTTCACTCTGCCGAGATAGACAAGTTTCATGCTGTTCTCCTCTGTCAGTTAAATAGTGTCGCTTTTTACGAGGTCATTTACCGTATCCACATATGCACGTACTACTCTTTCTCGCGAATAGGATCTCTCCACCAGTTCGCGGGAACGCACGCCCATGGCGGTGCGTTCTTCTTCGGGAAGAGCTAAAAACTGTTCAATGCATTGTACAAGACCGTCGGTGTCGCCTGGCTTGCACACGTAGCCGTTTGCGTTTTCCGTGAGGCATGCACAGCCCGGGATCGCGGTGGTGATCAGTGCACGTCCGATCGCAGCGGTTTCGAGCAGAACGTTGGACATTCCCTCGCCGTATTTGGACGGCAGAATAATCGCGTCGGAGGCGACGATCCACGGGAGTACGTCACTTTGCGGTCCCCGATAGAGGACATGCCCCTTTTCCTCTTCGGTGCGGAGCAGTTCAATGAGTTCCGTCTCGTCGTTTTCGACGAAGCCCAGGATGTTAAATTCGCACTGGGGGTGGTTTTCCTTGATCCGACCGGCTGCCTCTACATATTCGAGGATGCCTTTGGTGCGCATAACGCGGCCTATGTAGTTGAACACAACTTTGTCCGACGGCTTTGGCGGATGGTAGGAAAATCTGTTAAGGTCCACGCCGGAGCCGGGAATCAGTGAGGAATTGTATTCCGTGCAGATCTTTTTTTCTAAAAACAGTTCACGGTTTTCCTTGTTCTGGAAGAATACCCGCGTCGTTTTTCTAAGGGAAATTTTGTACAGGAGAGTGACGAATTTCTCAAGCAGAGTTTCTTTTTCGTGCATGCTGCTTCCGATGCCGGTAATGTTGTTAACGAAAGGAACTTTGAGAAAGGATGCTGCCATGCCGCCGTAGATGTTCGGCTTGATGGTGTAAAGAAGTACCACGGATGGCTTGTGCTTTTTGATCGCTTTTACATAACGAAGCAAAAGTCCAAAATCCTTGAATGGGTTACAGCCGTGGCGATCCATTTCTATATCTTCGGCAATAATGTTTTCGCTTGTTATTTCCGCCGTTCTGTCTCCTAACGGATACAGCAGTACGACTCGGTATCCTTCTTTCTCCAGCCCCAAAATGACTTGCTTTCTGAAACAAAGAACGTCGTCCTCGTGGACGTTGATCATTAAAATGGTTTTCTTGCTCATCGTTCAGTCTCCGTATTTCTTTACATATTAAAGATTGTCCGTTTGTAAGCCGGTATAGGGTGTTGTTCAAAATCAAACTTTAAGCAGTTCTTTCGCCTCGGCTTGCTTTTCGTCGTACGTTTCTTTATCCACTTTGCCTTCCAGCATCAGCCAATCCCCAAAATCCATATCCGAGGCGGTACCTTCTCGGACCGTGTCGCTTCTTTTGAGAACCTTGCCGACCGTTTGGAGAATAATCTTAACGTCTCCCCAAAAGGTAATTTTTGCGTCTATGTACAGAAGATCGTACTCCATTTTCTGTTCCCATGTAATATTATTGCGGCCGTTCACCTGCGCGAGGCCGGTCAGTCCCGGACGTACGTCATGGCGGCGGCGCTGTTCGTCGGTCATGAATACGCAGTCGCGAACGAGAAAGGGGCGGGGGCCCACGATCGAAAGATCACCGAGGAGAATATTCCAAAGTTCCGGCAGCTCATCAAGCGAGGTGGAGCGGAGGAGCTTGCCGTATGTATTGAGACGGATCTCGTCGGGTAAAAGATTGCCGTCTTTGTCTTTTGCCGAGGACATGGTGCGAAACTTTACAAGCTTGAAGATCTTTTCATTTCCGTCATCGCCTTTTTTTCCGGGTCTCAACTGTGTAAAAAAGGGGTTTCCCTGCATGGCAATTGCACCGATTACCGTCAGGATGAGAAGAAGCGGAGACAGAACGATCAGTGCCATGAGGGAGAGGAAAAAGTCGAGCGGTCTTTTGAAAAATTTAGCGTACATATGTAATCCTCGTCAAAGTTCAGCAAAAACAGCTTTTGATGATTTCAATGACCTTTGCCTGCTCTTCAGCGGTCATCTTGTTGTCGCTGGGTAGGCAGAGTCCGCGCTCAAAAATATCCGCACCGACGTCTGCACCTGCGCCTGCGATATACGCGTTCGTTCTGCCGCGGCCGTTGCCCTCTTTCGTGATAAACGGATGCATGCGATATATCGGCTGCATATGCATCGGCTTCCAGATCGGCCTGCCTTCGGCATTATACTTCGCAAGCGTTTCAAGAATTTCGCTCGGACAGGTCTTTCCTGATTCCTTGATAAAGCAGGCATCCTTGTCGCTTCTTACTTGACGGCACATAGCATCCTTGTCGATGAGAAGACAGGAGAGCCAGAAGTTCGGTTCCATGATTGCTTCATCGTACGGATTCATCGTAACGGGCAGGTCTTTGAAACCCTGTTTGTATCTTTCGTAGATAGCTTTTTTCTGGGCAATGTGTTCTTCCAGATGCGGCATCTGGCCACGGACAACACCGGCTATGACGTTGCTCATGCGGTAGTTGTAGCCGACTTCTTCGTGTTCGTACCAGGGCGCATTCTCTCGGCTTTGCGTTGACCACTTGCGCGCCTTGTTTGCCGCCTCGCCGTCGTCGGTCAGAAGCATGCCGCCCGAGGATCCCGTGATGATCTTGTTGCCGTTGAAGGAGATCGCGTTATATGTACCGAACGTGCCGGTCTGGCTTCCTTTATAAGTGGCGCCGAGCGATTCTGCGGCATCTTCGATAAGGATAGCGCCGTGCTCCTCTGCGATCGCACAGATCTCGTCAAACTTGGCGGGCGTTCCGTAAAGGTTCGCAACGACGATCACCTTGGTGTCCGGGTACAGTTCGAACGCTTTTCGGAGTGCTGCGGGATCCATATTCCAGGTGTCGTATTCCGTGTCAATGAAGATGGGGTTTGCTTTTTCATAGAGCACCGGATTCACCGTGGCTGCGAATGTCATATCGGTGCAGAACACGTTATCTCCCGGCTTCACCCCCGCGAGCTTTACGGCAAGGTGAAGTGAAGCCGTGCCTGAGGAAAGCGCCACCGCGTGTTTTACGCCGACCTTCTGGGCGGCCAGCTGTTCGATTTTGTTTATGTTTTCCCCGACGGTGCTCATCCAGTTCGTTCTGTACGCTTCTTCAACGTACAAGATTTCGTCGCCGTGCATGGTGGGGGTGGAAAGCCATATCTTCTTTTCAAACTTTTCCATATTCAGTACCCCTTGTCCGATAAGATGTTTCAAGTTTTTCTCAAATACCGTAACAGTATATTCCCGAAAGCAAAAGAGCATTCTAATCCCAATTATATTTATTATATCATATCTTGATAAGTAATTCAATATGTTGAAGAAGAAAAATGATTAAAATGCATAAAAATTGCATTTTTTGTCAAGCGGATTTGAACAAAACAAAAACGTGGATGGAGTTCCATCATCGTTTTACTTTGAGTGTGTTTCGCTTTTTCTTTTCCTTCATTGATCGTATGCTGTTTGCAGCACTGCGGATACAAAAAGTAAAACCTACAGTATAAATCTCCTTTCTTTGCAGACACTAACATAGCAAATCTGTGCAAAACAAGGAGATTTTCATATATGAAAGCAACCGGAATCGTACGCCGCATCGACGACCTCGGCCGTGTCGTGATCCCAAAGGAGATCCGCCGCACTATGCGGATCAGAGAGGGTGACCCGCTCGAGATCTACACCGACCGCGAGGGCGAGGTCATCTTCAAAAAATATTCACCCATCGGTGAGATGGCAAATTTTGCGGCGCAGTATGCGGAAACGCTCTTTAAAACGTGCGGTATGTCCGTCGTGATCTGTGACAGAGACGCGGTAATCGCGTGCGCGGGCATTCCGAAGAAGGAATACACCGATCGAAAGCTGTCCCAGGAACTCGAGAAAATCATCGAGGGACGCACGCTCTACACGGCGGACGGACAGGATGACGTCGCGGTTGTGGACGGCGCCTCGTGCTTCGTCAGCTGTGCGATGCCGATCATCACCGAAGGGGATATCACGGGATGCGTTGCATCCGTGTTCAGCCGATCGGGCGAGGTGGCTCAGCTTATGAACGCGGAGCTGGAGAGCAAACTCATCCAGACGGCGGCAGGATTTTTGGGAAGACAACTCGAAGGATAAAGAAAGGCGCGCGGAAATTTCTCCGTGCGCCTTTTTACTTGACGAATCCTTTTATGTGTGATATAATAAGTTTTGCCGAGCGGTACGGTAAAAATATGCTCCTGTGGTGGAATTGGCAGACACGATGGATTTAGGATCCATTGCTAAGGCGTGCAGGTTCGACCCCTGTCAGGAGCACCAGCCGACCGTGTCGGCATCCTTTCGTTTTTCGCTTTTCTGAAAACAGAAGCAAAGGCGGTGGCAGTATGGAATGTACGCTGCTCGTATGCAAGCCGGTCATGCGGCACGAGTTTGAAAAGCAGGAGTATCTCGGCGAGGACGATATTTTCACTCTGGTGGAAAAAGGGAGCTTTTGCTTTGACGACGGGAGCGGTACGACGACCGTCGGCGCGCTTGAGGGCGTGAATTTTAAGCGGGGCGTGTACTACAAAAGACACATTCTTGAGCCGACGGAGATGTACCTTTTCCGATACCGATCGGAGGGGGATATATTCGGGAGCGGCAAGGTGATCTTTTCCGACACCGAGCGCATCCGATCAACGCTTTCGCTTCTCCATATGACGGACGATATTATCCGTCCCGACGAATTTCAGTTAAAGCGGGCGCTGTTTTTGGATATCGTCAATCAGTACCGTTTGGAGAACGCCGTCAAGGAGAGCACGTTTACCGACGAGGTCATCCGCTCCGCGATGACATATATCCACGCGAATCTGCATTTTAAACTGGATCTTGCCGAGCTTTCGAAACAGCATTATCTATCTTACGTGCAGTTTGTGAGGCGCTTCAAGAGCGCTGTCGGTACGACACCGCAGGACTATATTACGGCGCTCCGTCTGAAGCGCGCCCAAACACTGCTGACGGAATCCGAGCTTTCGGTGAAAGAGATCGCCGCGAATTGCGGCTTTGCGAACGAATATTATTTCAGCAATTTCTTCCGTAATCACTGTCGGATGTCCCCGACGAAATATCGGAAGATGATCCAAAGTACAGATGCAATCGTGAAATAAAAACCGCCCGAGAGGGCGGTTTTTCGTTTTATTTGATTTTCTCTATCATAATTACTTCGCTCTGCGCGTCGCCCCTTATGACGATCGGAAGCCCTGCGTTCATAAGGCCGCGGCCGGTGTACACGCCGTAATCCTTCGTTCTTTCGGGGATTTCCTCGTAGTAGTACGGCTGTGTAGGCTCGTAACGGCAGTAAGGCTTTTGGTAATAGGTCCCATGTCCTGTAACCTGATACTGCGCATCCGGCTTCAAGGCCTTCAGACAGACACGGTCCGGCATCTCGGCGAAATGCATATGCTGACCCATAATGAACACCACCGATTGCGTAGCGTCCTCGCTGACAAACTGGTAAGCGCCGTAGGGGTTATCCAAAACGGAAACGATCCGGTACATTTCGCCCATCTGCACCACTTCCCGAACTTGCTTGGCCAGAGCGATTACCCGTTTGATCTCGCTTAAGCACTCAGCCGATACTTCCTGCAGTCCCAAGGAGACGGACAGAGAGCTCATCATTCCCATATGGCCCTGATACTGGACGGGTGTTCTGCGGCTATTAAACCAACCGGAGAAGGCGTTGGATACAAAGCAGGCGCCACCGTGGAACTTGGGCGGGATGAAATAGGACAGTGTGTCGAACATGGTAACCGAATCCAACGGATCCTGGTTGTCGCTGCGATGCATCCGTCCGGCGAAGGTCAGCATACCTAAATCCAGCCGCTTACCGCCGCTGGCAGAGTTCTCGAAGATCAGATCCGGGAAGGCTTCCTTTAAGCTCCGGTAGCACTTCCACATATTTCGGGTGTATTTATCGTTACCTTCCTTTTTATGCTCTAAAGCAACACCACGGCGGCCCATGTGGGAAATAAAGCGGTTGAAATCGTTTTTGATATAGTCGATCTCGTTTTCCCCAACCAACTTAATAAGCAGGTTGGTAATGTACTCACAAGCCTCATCATTGGCCATATCCAAGGAATAGCAGCCCATAGCGCCGGATATCTCCAGAGGTCGGTTATCATAACCAATGATCCAATCCGGGTGCTCCTGTACGATCCTGCTTGTATGGAATACCGCTTCCGGTTCGATCCAAAGACCGAATTTCATACCGTAACCGTGAAGCTTGTCGGCAATAGGCTTCAATCCGTTGGGGAAACGCTTGGGATTGACCTCCCACGTGCCGAAGCCAAGACGGTGGGAATGATAGTTATTGACCGGGCTATCCAGATCATCCCAACCTGACCAGCCGCCCTCCAAAATAAACAGCTCGATACCGGCTTCATGGGCAGCATCGATCTCTGCCATGACGATGCTTTCATCTACCCGGTTGTAAAAACTGTTGTGGGTGTTGTAAATAATGGGAAGAACGCGATCCCGCTCTGTGGGATGGATGATATATTCTCTTTCATACCGGTGCATCCGACGGGAAACGCCGCCAAAGCCGCCTTCTGTCAGATAACCGGCAAAGAAGACCGGGGTCTCATAGACCTGACCGGGTTCCAGATAATAGGAAAATTCAAAATCGTTGATGCCGCCGGCAATAACATTTTGCTCGCTCCAGTCACGCTCGGCAACAATCTTCCAGTTTCCGCTCCAGATCACTGAACCGAAAAACACATCGCCAAATTCCTCCGTAGCGTCGCCGGAGTCAACCATAAAGAAAGGGGCGCAGTCGAAGCCGGAGAGACCTCTGCGGGATTCCAGTACTCTTTTCGCACTGCCGAAGGTTTCCCGAGACATTTGGAACTCGTGGCCGTATGCGCCGGTGAAATAGGTCAGCCGGTACTGGCTGTGCTTGGGCAGCGTCCAGTTGGCAGAGCCTGCCATTTCCAGGGTGAAGGCTTCGCTGCCGATATTGTGAATCTCGGCAGAACGCTCGATGATATCCATTTCCGGACGAACCTCATAGCGCAGAGTCACTTCTACGGGGTATTGGGTATCTTCCAGAGTAACTGTCAGTAATTCATCTTGGATTTCGTGGTGTTTGTATACTAAGAATAAGCTTCTTGTGCCGTCGGGGAAAGTGATCTTCAAGCTGGGCTCCAGCACACATTCACCGCCCCAGGTGCGGTATTCCAGCAGCTCGATCTCAGAAATATGCGAACCGATCATCGAACGGCGGTGGGTCAACTCATGAAGCGTAGGAAGGTCGGAGACCAGCTCCACCTTTTTGCCCCAGTACAGATGGCACAGCCAACCGTTATTATTGACTGTCATTGCATAGGTTGTTTCCTTACCTTGCAGAAGAAAAGTCTTTTCCTTCTCAAAATATTGAATGGACATAGAAAAGCCTCCTGTTATGAAATAGCATCCACATGCTTCTTTGCATTTTCGCGGATCGTTTCATAGTCGTCCCGCTCGACGAGATCGCCGGTTACGATCGTTGCGCCCGCCGCGACGGCAACGGGGCCTGTCGCGAGGAATTTTTCAATCGTGTCGGGATTGATGCCGCCCGTCACGATAAATGGAATATGTGAAAGCGGCGAGATGACGTTTTTGAGATACGCCTCGCCGTCGGGCAGGATGGGGAAAATCTTTACGGCGTCCGCGCCCAATGCATACGCGTTCATGATCTCCGTGGGGGTGTAGGCGCCGGGGATAGAAAGCATACCGTTCTTTTTTGTATAGTCGATAACGGCGGGATCCGTGTTCGGTGCGACGATAAACTGTGCACCCGCTTCTTTTGCGGCCTTGGCAAATTCCACGGAGAGCACCGTGCCCGCACCGACGCTCACGTCGGAAAAGCGATCCTTGATTGCGCGGATGATCGCGGCGGTCTCTTCTTTGGTATCCGCACGGCTCGGATCGAAGGTGATCTCGAAGATGCGGATGCCGCCCTCGTACATAGCCTCAGCGGCACGGAGCGCTTTATCCGCGGGGATGTGGCGCATAATACCGATAAAACGGTGTTTTTGTAAAAGTGCAAGACTCATTTGTTCTCACCGATCCCTTTGAAATAGAAGATAGTATCGTCCTTCGGACGGATCTCCGTGAGAGTGCCCGTGTAGTGGCGGAGATTAATGGGGTGGTAGGGACGCTCCTCGACGGCTTCGATGTTTACGTCAATGCCGAGACCCGGCTTGTCGCCTATCAGAATGGATCCGTCTTCAAAGACCACCTCTTCGTTTGTGATCTTTTTACGGAACGATCCGTCGTTGATCATGATCTCGTGAATGAGGAAGTTGGGCGTTGCCGCGGCGAGCTGCAGGATGGCGGCGTTGGAGATCGGTCCCGACGGATTGTGGAAGGAGATCGGAATGTGCTTTGCTTCTGCCATGCCGGCGATCTTTTTACATTCCATCATACCGCCTGTATGGAACATATCCGGCTGTACGATATCGACCGCGTCCTTCGAGAAGAGATCCTCAAAGCCGTAAATGCTGTACACACGCTCACCCGCGGCGATCGGCACGAGGGATTTTCTCTTTACCTTCGCGATCGCCTCGATGTTGTCGGGCGGGCAGGGCTCTTCGAGGAACATCGGCTTGAACGGGGCCAGCTCGCGCGAGATCTCAATCGCGGTGTACGGATTGAAGCGGCCGTGGCATTCGATCAGCAGCTCCACGTTATCACCGACCGCCTCACGGACGGCGCCCACGATCTCGACGGCGGTGTGCATTTCCTCCTTCGTGAGCGTCATATGCGCTTTGCCGAACGGATCCCATTTGAGTGCTTTCACGCCGAGCGCCACAGTTTCCTTTGCCTTCTTTGCAAAATTTTCCGGTGTCTTTGATCCCGAGAACCAGCCGTTGGCGTACATCTTCACGCGATCGCGCATTTTGCCGCCGAAAAGGTTATAGACGGGTGTGTTGAAATACTTGCCTACGATGTCCCACATCGCCATCTCAATACCGCTGATGGCGGACATGAGAACGGGGCCGCCCTTCCAGTAGATATCGCGGTAGACCTCGAAACGCATTTTCTCGATCTCGCGGGGATCTCTGCCTACGATGAGACGTTTGAGGTCCTCCACACAGCCCTTGAGCGCCATTTCCTGCGTGCCGAGCGACGCCTCACCCCAGCCGTAGAGACCCTCGTCAGTCTCGACCTTGATAAACGTCCAGTTGGTGCGGTAGGCGTCCATAATGTACACTTTGATGTCTGTGATTTTCATTTCAATTCTCCTTTTTCTTATAGGGTAGTAAGCAGACGGATATGCCGGAATCGACCGTTAGATCCGTGCCGGTTATCGTTTTCGACAGATCCGTTCCGAGGAACCAGACCGCGTTTGAGATCTCTTCTTCGGTGGATTCCCGACCGGCGGGGTAGCGGCTTCGGCGGGCGGCGAGCTCCTCGGGGGAGAGAGAGTCCCAACGATCCGAATGGATAGCGCCCGCCACGATATTGTTGGCGCGGATGCCGTACTCACCGAGTTCAAACGCCATTGAACGGACGAGTTGGGAGATGGCGGCTTTGGTGATGCCGTAAACCGTTCTGCCGGCGACCGCGCCCGTGCCCTGCACGGAGCCGATCGTAACGATACTGCCACCGTTCTCCTTCATCAGTTCCGCCGCAGATTGGCAGCAGAAAAACGTGCCTTTGAGGTTTACGTCGACGATGCTGTCAAAGTCGGCTTCCTCTGTGCCCAGAAGATCAACGCCTATGCCCAGCGCCGCGCTGTTCGCGACGAAGGTGTCGAGACCGCCGAAATCTTCTTTGACTTTTTGAAACGTGTTTCGTATGTCCGAGATGCTGTTGTACGACATACTGTACCCGCGTGCTTTGATGCCGTACTCCTTTTCAAGATCGAATACGGTTTTTCGTGCTTGTTCACTTTCGCTGTCGCGGCTCGTTATGGCAACCTGCCAGCCTTCGCTCGCAAACCTACGGGCGATAGCAAGTCCCGTGTTGCGGACGGCGCCTGTGATGAGAACCGTTTTCATAGTAAACCTCCTGTGCGTTTTTATATATTTTAACATCCGAAAAAATCCCTGTGAATACAAGATTTTGTCCTTGTGTTTATAATATTCTATCATGATCTCGGCGCGCGCCGGATTTCGTTGGGTGACGAGAACGATTTTTTGAAAATTTCTCTTTCACTATTGACTAAATTTTGAAAAATTGGTATACTAAATTGTAAATCCATTTTTGTAATTTAGGAGAAGATTTATGGCAAAGAGCATAAAGGACGTACTCGCTTTTATTAAAGCAAACGGCATCAAAATGGTCGATTTCAAGATGGTGGATATAAACGGTCAGTACCGCCACGTAACGATCCCCGCAGAGAATTTCTCCGAGGATACGATGAAGAGCGGTATCGGCTTTGACGCCTCCAACTACGGCTACGCCGTCGTTGAGAAGAGCGACATGGTATTTATCCCCGATCCGGATACGGCTGTGGTCGATCCCTTCTGCGAGATTCCCACGCTTTCGATGACCGGTAATGCCATGATCATCGACAGTCCCGAAAACCGTCCTCTGGCGCAGTATCCCCGCAATATCGTCCGTGCCGCCGTACAGCATATGAAGGATAGCGGCGTTGCAGATATGATGCTCATTCTGCCGGAATTTGAATTCTATCTGTTTGACGAGGTTACCTGGGGTGTTGATGGAAGCTACATCGGTGCGACTGTTGACGCAAAGCAGTCTTACTGGAACAGCGCCGTCGAAGGCAAGGGCGTTATCGTTCCGAAACAGAAGAACTATCATATCGCAAAACCGTTTGACGTTTCTTACGAATGCCGCAGTGAGATGTGCCTTCTCATGAAGGAGATGGGCATCGACATCAACTATCATCATCCCGAGGTGGCGGCTTCCGGCCAGTTCGAGATCGAACCGCAGCTCGGTGAGATGGTGCACATGGCAGACGCTACGATGATGATTAAGTATATCATCCACAATACCGCGCTCAAGTACGGCAAAACCGCTACGTTTATGCCGAAGCCGATCTACGGCGAGGCGGGAAGCGGCATGCACGTGCATATGCTTCTCATGAAGGACGGTAAGCCCGTGTTCTCCGACGATAACGGCTATGCAAACCTCAGCGAGACGGCGCATTATTTCATGGGCGGACTTCTCAAACACATCGCTTCTCTTTGCGCTCTCACGAACCCGAGCACCAACTCCTTCAAGCGTCTCGTGCCCGGCTTTGAGGCACCGGTAACGGTCGGTTACGCAACGTCCAACAGAAGCGCGGTCATCCGTATCCCCGCGTATGCGAAATCTCCCAACAAGCGCCGCTTTGAACTGCGCAACCCCGACGCTACCTGTAACCCGTACTTCTGCTATGCCGCGATCCTTATGGCAGGCCTTGACGGCGTGAAGAATAAGATCGATCCGCACGCGAACGGCTGGGGTCCGTATGATGTGAACCTCTATCACCTCAGCGATGAGGAGAAGGCAAAGCTCCATCACCTGCCGGTTTCTCTCGATGCCGCTCTCGATGCGCTGGAGGCCGACCACGAGTACCTGACCGCCGGCGGCGTATTCCCCGAGGAACTCATCAAAAACTTTATCAAATCGAAGCGCGAGGAGTGCCGTGAGCTCTCGAAGATCCCGCATCCCGCAGAATTCGAAAAATACTACAATCTCTGATAATCCGAGAGACGGTCTGCCGAGGCAGACCGTCTTTTTATCCCAAAACTGCGTTGCCGCTATTGAAAACAGACGAAAAATATGGTATAATATACGTGCAGACGGAAAAACATCTGCAGAAAGGCGGGCTTGCGTATGAACGGCCAATTCACTTTCAAGCCGGACGGAAATTCCCCGAAGCGTCCGGTAAAAGACATTCCTTTCAAAAAGATCATCCCGACCGTGCTTCTCTTCTTCGTGGTCATAGCGATTGCGAGCACATGCTGGTACACGGTGGATGAAAAGCAACAGGCGGTTGTAACGACGTTCGGGCGCGTTACCGCCACGGCCGATGCCGGCATCCATTTCAAACTTCCTTTCGGCATCCAACGGGTGGAGCTGGTAGACGTGAACGTGTACCAGAAGATAGAGATCGGTTATCGTACGGATCCGAAATCTCCTACTCTCCCGGCGGATTCTGTTATTAAAGAGAGCAAGATGATCACCGGCGACTACAACATCGTAAACGTGGACTTTTTCGTGGAATACAAAGTCTCCGATCCGGTGAAGTATCTGTACAGTTCCAAAGAACCGGAGCTCATTCTCAAAAATCTCGTGCAGAGCCAGATCCGCAACGTGATCGGTTCTTCGAGGGTAGATGCCGTTCTGACGGACGGTAAGGCAGAGATCCAGCAGCAGGTGAAAACGCTTATTACGACAGAACTTCTGGAGTACGATATCGGACTTACGCTGACGGATATCAAGATTCAGGACAGCGAACCGCCGACCACCTCGGTTATGGAAGCGTTCAAAAACGTAGAAACCGCCAAGCAGTCGGCAGAGACCGTCATCAACCAGGCGAAGGCATACCAGAACTCGGAGATCCCGAAGGCACAGGCAACGGCTGATAAGCTTATTCAGAATGCGGAATATCTGAAACAGAACCGCATCAACGAAGCCACGCAGCAGATCGCCATGTTTGAGGCTATGTATACGCAGTACGCGCAGAATCCGGACATCACGAAGGTAAGAATGTACTTTGAGGCGCTCACAGAGGCTTTGCCGGGCGTGAAACTGTACATAAACGTCTCTGAGAACGGAACGAATACCGACCTGCTTTTGCCGCTTGAAAGCTTCGTAACGGACGGAGGGGTGAACTGATATGAAAAAGACGAAAATTATTATCATTGCCGCACTGCTCGTCGTAGTTTTCGTGGCGATGGGGTCGCTCTATACCGTAAAGGAAAATGAATACGCCTGCGTTATGCGCTTCAACAAGATCGAAAACGTGCAGAGCGAGGCAGGTATTTACGTGAAGGTGCCGTTCATCGACAACATTATGACGTTCCCGAAAACAGTACTTCTGTACGATATCCCCGAGTCGGAGGTGCTGACTGCCGATAAGAAAAATATGACGGTAGACAGTTACATCACGTGGGAGATCTCCGATCCTCGCACGTTCTATCAGACGCTCGGAACGATTGCCGAGGCGGAAACCCGTCTTGACGCTCTGACGTACAACTCGCTCAAAAACCTTATGGGTACGCTCGAGCAGAACGATATTATCAACGAAGAAGACGCCGCAGAGCGCAACGATATTTATTCCGGCATCACCGCCGAGGTACAGGCGCTCGCCGACACGTACGGTATTCATGTCCTTGATGTAAAGGTAAAACGGCTCGATCTGCCTGCAGACAACGAGCAGGCTGTTTATGCACGTATGATCTCCGACCGTAACCAGATCGCAGAGAAGTACACCGCAGACGGTGAGTACGAGGCGTCCATTATCCGTAACGACGTGGATAAGCAGGTCAACATCCTCATTTCCAACGCACAGGCACAGGCGGCAAAACTTGAAGCCGAGGGCGAAGCGGAATATATGCGCATGCTCGCCGAGGCGTACGATACCGCCGACAAAAAGGAATTTTATGAGTTTACGCTCGGACTTGACGCGCTCAAGGCATCTCTTGCCACGGACGAGAACACCAAAACGGTAATCATCGACGGAAACTCGCTGCTCGGTCAGCTTCTCATTGGACCGCAGTAAAAACATACTTATTTAGACAAGCGCCAAAAGCCTGCCGCGAAATCGCGGCAGGCTTTTTTTGTTACCATGGACGAGCGCTTCGCATAGGATAATGAACAGAGAGAAGAAATCATCGGGAAAACGAAACGAAATCGCTGTAATTTTGGAGGTGTTCCTTGAAAAATCTTCTGACGAATATGAGAATGTTGTCCGGTCTGTATCCCGAGACGTATTTTGCGGGCGCCAATACGAAGCGTGGGTTTGTGAGCGCCTATCCTGCGTTCATTGACGAGACGGTGCTCACAAGGGTGTATGTGCTCAAAGGGGGAAGCGGCACGGGAAAGAGTTCCCTTATGAAAAAATGCGCCGAGCGTGCGGTGGCGAATGGGTCATCTGTAACGATGCTCCTTTGTTCCTCCGATCCTTCCTCGGCGGACGCTGTGATTCTTAAAGGGGAGCACGGTGCGGCGGCGATTCTCGACGGGACGGCACCGCATATCACAGATCCCCTTTTCCCGGGTGCGGTGAGCGAGATCGTGAATCTGGGGGAATTCTGGCGTCCGGACGCGCTTCGAAACGCGCGGTGCGAGATCACGGCACACGGCGAGGGAAAGCGCGCAGCGTACGGGCGCGCGTATCGCTATCTTTCGGCGTACGGGGAGATCACGAAAGCGGCAGAGGCGCTCCTTTCCGATTGCATTCTCAAGGAAAAAATGTACGCCGCTGCAACGAGGGTTCTGTCATCGGTGCCGAAAGGGAAGACTTACGGGGAGATGCTAAGGCATACTGCCGCGATCTCTATGGAGGGGATGTACCGACTGAGTACGTTTTCCGCCAAAGCGAAGAAAAAGTACGCTGTCGTCGATTCGTACGGATGCGGGTCATTCTTCCTCGATGCACTGCGGTCGGCAGCCGCAGAAAGACGCTGCATGCTATGGTATGCGCCGGCACCGGGTGAAACGGAAACACCGTATGAACTGTATTTTCCGACGTCGGAAATCTCCTTCTCCCTTGTGGGGGAGCGCGACTTTTCGGCGGACGGTTCGTCGTGTGAGCCCGGTGAGTATTCCGTCGTCAACATGGGGCGGTTTCTTGACCGACGTTCGCTTTCATCGTGCCGTGCGCGGCTTCGCTTTGCGGCTCGGTGCCGCGAGATGCTCCTTGACGGTGCTCTGGAATCCCTCGCTGATGCACGCCTGCATCATTTCAGGCTTGAGGAGATCTACAAGTCAGCGATGGATTTCGACGGTGTCTCTGAGACAGGTGAACGGATCGAAAACGAGATCTCAAAGATACTCTGCCCGTGATGGGCAAAAGGGAAGGGGAACGGACGAAACGTCCGTTCCCCTTTTATCAACTTTCCAGCTTTCGCCAATATTTGTAGTATGCGACGATGCTTCGTACCGTGCCGTCGTGCTCCAGATCGGGTGCCGTGATGACGACACCTTCGAGCGAAAGCAGCTCCCACGCCGAAAGATCGGCGATCTTCGTGCGCAGCACGACGTCCAGGCTGGCGTAGACGAGCAACTCGTCGTCCTTTACGATGATCGAGCCGTCGTGTGCGATGACCTCCTCGATGCCGTCCTCTTTCTTTTCGAGAACGCATTTGAGGGCTTTTCCGTTGAGATGCATTGCCATCTCCCGTTTGTACCGTTTGCTGTCCGGATTTTTGCTTTTGAACATTTTTTTGAAAAGATTCATCTTACTTTCTCCTGGGCGTTGGTTTTGAGGGTGCGGGAGAATTATTTTCGCTTGCCGATCGCGCCGATGCATGAAAAGAGAAGCATCGCACCGAGATTTACGAGCACGACGGTGGCACCGCCCGGCGCATCAAACAGGTACGAGAGCGTGATGCCGACGGCAAAGGAGACGATCGCAATGAGGGCGGCGGCAATCGTTACCGCCCGGAACGTTTTGAAGACGCGCATAGCCGTGAGCGCAGGGAAAATAATGAGCGCGGAGATCAGCATAGCACCCATCATCCGCATGCCGAGAACGATCGTTATGGCGGTGAGGACGGCGGTGAGCATCGTGTATGCGTTTACGCGGATGCCGCCGGCGCGGGCGAACGTTTCGTCAAACGTTACGGAGAAAATGCGGTTGTAGAAAAGGATAAACAGAACGAGAACGATAAAGGAGAGTGAGAGGCTCAGTACTACGTCGTCTTCGCTCATGGCGTAGATACTGCCGAACATATAGTTGTAGACGTCTGTATTGACGCCGCCGCCTACCGAGAGAATGAGAACGCCGAAGGCAAGAGCGGACGTTGAGATGACCGCGATGGCGGAATCGCCTTTGAGTCGGCTATCCTCGCTCAGGCGAAGAAGGAAGAATGCCGCGATTACCACTACGGGTATCGCTACTTTGAGCGGAGCGAGATTGGCTACTGCCGCTATGGCGAGGGCACCAAATCCTACGTGGGAGAGGCCGTCGCCGATCATGGAATAGCGTCTGAGAACAAGACTTACGCCAAGGAGCGCGGCGCAGAGCGAGACGAGTATGCCGACGGCAAGCGCTCTCTGCATAAACGGATAGGAAAGCATATCAAAAATGGCGTTAAACATCGGAAAGGCCTCCCAAAAAGGATTTTCCCGCCTCGGAGGCGAGGTAATCCTCCCGCGTGCCGAAAAACAGCTGACTGTGTTTCAAATGCAGTACGTGAGAGGCGGCGTAGAAGGGTGCACCGGTATCGTGGGACACCATAACGACGGTGATCCCCTCGGTTTTGTTGAGGTGCTCGATCATGGCGTAGAGTTCACGGCTGACGATCGGATCGAGTCCCGCCGTCGGCTCGTCAAGAAGGAGGAGCTCACCCGTGGCACAAAGTGCCCGCGCGAGACGGACTCTCTGCTGCTGACCGCCGGAGAGCTCGCGATAGCACCTGCCGGCTAGATCGGAGATGCCCATTTTCTCCATGTGGTACGCTGCGAGTTGTTTTTCTTTCTTCGTGTAGAACAGTCCGTTCCCAAATCGGCCGATGCAGCCGCTCAGAACGACCTCTCTCACACTGGCGGGGAAGTCCTTTTGGAGATGGGTCTGCTGAGGAAGGTATCCGATCCCGCGGGCGAAAAGTCCGTCGCCGAAGGTGATCGTGCCCGCGGCGGGGGCTTTCAGTCCTAATAGGCCGCGAACGAGAGTGCTTTTCCCCGATCCGTTCTCGCCGACGATGCAGAGATAATCGCCTTTTTTGAGGGTAAAGTTTATCCCCTCGGCGACGGTTACGCCGTCGTAGGTGAAACTAAGATCCGTACATTGTATTTGTGCCATCAGGATAACGCCTTTCGGAGATTGTGGAGATTTTGCTGCATCAGCGACACGTACGTAACACCCGCATCGAATTCGGCGCGGGTAACGTTGTGGCAGGAATGAAAGAGAAGCGTCTCACAGCCTGTCGCCTCGGCGATGGTGTTTGCCAGTCTCCTGTCGGAGAATTCGATATAGAACACGGCAGGAATGTTTTCCTCTTTTACAAGATCAATAAGTGCCGCGATCGTTTGCGCGCCGGGCTCCGTTTCGTGGGCGCATCCGGCAAATGCGGCTGTGTACCGGAGTCCGAACGCTTCGGAAAAATAGAAAAACGGATATCGGTCTGCAAACACGATCCGATCGCGTTTGCTGTTTTCTGCCGTCTCGGCAAAGTCTTCAGCCAAAACCATGATTTCCGCGGTGTAGGCGGCGGCGTTTTCCGTGTATACGTCTGCGTTGGTCGGGTCAATTTCTCGGAGCGCATCGCGGATCGCTTCTACGATCGTTATCGCGTGATAGGGGGACGTCCAAACGTGTTCGTCGTAGATCCCGTCTTCGTGCTCGTGATCTTCGTGCACGTGCTCCTCCATCCGATGCGGGGGGATGAGGTCTGTCATAGCGATCACGGTAACCTTATCCGTATCGATCGAGGAGAGGATATTGTCCATCCACGCGTCGGATTCACCGCCGCCGTAGAGGAACAGATCGGCATTTTGGATTTTTCGGATATCCTTCGGCGACGGATCGTAGGAGTGCGTTTCCGTGCCGGGATCAATGAGCATCGTAACGTCGCAAAAATCGCCCGCGACTGCACGCGCAAAATCGTAAGGCGGAAACGTGGTGGTGACGATGGAGAGAGAGTCGGGGTCATCACTTGGGGAGAAGGCGCATCCGCTGACGGCAGTGGACAAAAAGAGAAGAGAAAGTATAAGACAACAGATTTTTTTCATAACGTATTCCTGTAAACTCGGTTATTCGGCACAGCCGGCACACACGCCGTAGATAACGGACGAGCCGCCGATGAGAAAGCCGTGATCTTTTAAAATGTGCTCACGTACGTCGTGGAGCTTGTCGCATTCCATATGGATAAGCTTGCCGCAGCGGGCGCATTTCAGATGGAAGTGATGATCGCATCCCTCACCGACCGCGTACTGATAGACGAAGCTGTCCGTGTCGGGCGATTCAAATCGGCGGATTACGCCGTCCTCCCACAGACGGGCGACCTGGCGGTAAACGGTACTCTTTCCGGGGCTTGTCTCCCCCGCGGACAATGCGGAGACGATCTCCTCCACCGTATAGTGTTTATCTTTGTGGGCGATGAAAAAGTCGAGAATCTGTTTTTTGTGTCCGGTCATATACGCGTTTCGTTTCATATGGGTGCAAATCCTCTCCGACGCGAAAATGAGAATCATTCTTGATTTCAATAGTATACCACAACGGGCGGCAGTTGTCAATGCAAAAAAGAAAACCGATCCGGCGAGACGGCCGAATCGGTTTCGTTATACCAAGGCGAATCAGCCGACCGTGCGGCACACGGCGGCAAAGAAGCCCATTTTGCGAATAGCGGCGGCACAGACTTCTGCCCGCACGTCCGATACGAAAATGCCGAACACGGACGGGCCGCTGCCGCTCATGAGCGCGGTTACCGCACCGCGGTCAAGAAGAAACGTCTTGAGTTTTGCGGCTTCGGGGTGGATCGGCAAAATCACGTCCTCGAACGCGTTGTACGCGGCGTGCGAGAGCGCATGGACGTTCCCGCCGGCGAGCGCTTTATAGATCTTCTCCGCGTCGTGCGGCGTATAATGGGCGAAATCACCGTGCAGATCATCAAGAAGGCGAAATGCCTCGGGGGTGGATACGCCGCCGTCCGCTTTGGCGATCAGAACCGTGTAATCCGGGCCGGTCGTAACGGGCGTCAGAATATCGCCCACGCCTTCACAGCGGCACGTGCCGCCTGTGAGGCAGAACGGGACGTCAGCACCCAGTTTCCCGCCGATACGGGAGAGCTCTTCGTGGGAGAGCCGGTTTTTAAAGTAGCGGTTCAAAAGACGCAGAACAGCCGCCGCATCCGCGCTGCCGCCGCCAAGACCGGCGGAGAGGGGAATGCGTTTTTCTACGTGGAGCTTTACGCGCACGTTCGTGATGCCCGCAGTTTCAAGATACAAAGCGGCGGCACGGTAAGCGAGGTTCTTTTCATCTGCAGCAAGGTTTTTGTCAGAGCAGGTGAGAAGGATCTCCGTCTCGGGTACGTCCTCAGTGATCTCCGCTGAGATCGTGTCGGAGAGGCTGACTGTCTGCATACAGCTTTTAAGATCGTGATAACCGTCTTCCCGACGTCCCACAACGTCTAAAAACAGATTGATTTTCGCGTTAGCGTTTTCGTAAATCATAAGCATATCATCCGTATATCGTTAGAATCGTTTCAGTGGAGAAGCTTCGTGATCGGGTTTTGTCGGATGTCGATCACGTGAATGGGGCAAAGCTCCTGACAGCAGAAGCAGCGGATGCAATCAGCGTGGCGGATGGCCGCACGTTTTTTGCCTGCGTGCTCTATCATATCAATTGCTCGGCGGGGGCAGGAGTTTTGGCATACGCCGCATCCCATACATTTCTTTTTGTTGACGAGCGGATGCGGGGCGAAGAAATCGGCAAGTTTTCCGCCAAAGAGGGTGGATAGACTGCCGAGAAACGTTTTTCTTGTGGCGTCCGGCTCACGGAAATCCGAAAGCGCGATCTCTCGTGGATCGGTACCGCGGATGTCCAGATCCTTTACGGAGGAGGGGCAGAGCCCGCGTGCTTTTGCCGCGTTCGTCGTGGAGACGGTGTTCTCAAAGCCGACGATCGTTTCTGCCGCGAGATCGAGGCAGAACGGATCCTGACTCATGAGAACGGCACCGATCTTTCTGGGATCGCCACCCGTGGGACCGTTTCCCTCCATGCCGACAATGCCGTCGCAGATGGCGAGGATCTCGTGCCTTCGGCAGAGCATATCGGCGAGATCCACGAGCATTTCCGCGAAAACGGGCAGGGTAGGATAGGCGGAGTGCATCTCAAACTTCTGTATGCCGGGCACGACGCCGAAAAAGTTTTTGACGGCGGCGCTCATTTTGGTAAGGGAATGCGATTTGAGCCGGCAAAGATCCACGATCACGTCCGCCTGAGAGATAGGTGTGATAACGGAGAACGCGCGGCACGCTTTAGCGTTCTTTGCGTTCACGTTTTTGGATGAGGTGTCGTAACTCAGTGGCAGATCACACGATGCCGCCGCGTCAAGAATGCCGCATGTTTTGTAGTTCAGCCGAAGCGCCGTCTCGGTGAAAAGCCCGCCGGGGCTTTCGGCGAGGAGAATATTCTCGGCACCGTGTGCGCGAAGGAAAGAAACGACTGCTTTGAGAAAAATCGGATTGGTGGTCGCCGCGCCGTCCGGTTTTGTGGGTGCCACGAGATTCGGCTTTATGACGACGCGTTTCCCTTTATATGCATCATCGGCGATGCCGATGTTATCCGCTTCTTCCATTAGACAGGCGAGGATTTTATCCTCGTCGTATTCCGTCAGTCTTGATACGGCAACAGGCTCGAACGTGTTTGTTTTATTCTCCGACATCGCATACCCCTCTACCTTAATTACGATATTAGTATACCACACCGTGAAGACATTTGCAAGAGGCCGGGGAGAATTCCGGCTTTGGGGTCGACAAACGGGAAAAACTGTGGTATAATACGGGAAGAATAAAGAGGGGAGGACAGAGAAATGTACACGGACAAACACGGAAATACCTGGTTCAAGGGTAATCTTCATATGCACACCACAGATTCCGACGGTGCCATGTCGCCCGAGGATGCGATCGCGCTCTACCGTGAGAACGGATACGATTTTGTCGCCGTAACCGATCACAGACAGTTTTGTCCGCCGCGTGATGCGGAGGGAATTCTCGTTCTCTCCGGCGGCGAGTACAACACGGGCATCACCCCCGCCGAGGGACTCGTCCATATCGTTGGTGTCGGCATGACGGCGGATCCCAAGGGCTCCACGGAGGATTCGACGCAGGTGTTGATTGACAAGGTGCACAGGGCGGGCGGCATTGCTATCTGGGCGCATCCCGCGTGGTCGCTCAACGCGCCCGATTTTATAGAGAAATATGAAGGCATAGACGCGACGGAGATCTACAACTCCGTATCGGGTTTCCCCCGCAACGTGCGCCCCGATTCGTCCCTTATCACCGATATGTTGGCGATGCGCGGAAAGCCGCTCAAACTCGCCGCCGCGGATGACACGCACTTTTACGAATGCGAGACGTGTAAAAGCTACATTTGGGTGAAAGCGGAAAACTGTACCCGCGAGGCCATTCTTGATGCTATCCGCGCCGGTGATTTTTACGCATCGCAGGGACCGCGGATCGAGGCCTTCCATGAGGGAGACACGATCACGGTGGAGACGACGCCCGCCGCGTCGATCGCGTTTTTCAGCGATACCGTGTGGGTGGAGGATCGCGTGCATATCGAGGACGGCATAACGAAAGCCGTTTATACGATCGGTGAAAAAGACACCTTCGTTCGTGCGGAGGTCATTGACGCCGACGGCAACAAGGCGTGGACACAGTATTTTAGCGTATAAATGAAAGCCTCCCGCATCGGCTTGATGCAGGAGGCAGTTTTTTATTTTGTTTTTTCTATATGTGCTAAAAAGAAGTCTTTACCCGCGCGGATGATCATACGGTCGTTTACGATCGGGGATGCGTAGTCAAACTCGGTGCCGAAAACGTTGTTGCCGCCCCAGTCGAGCGTTACGTATTTTTTGATGATAGAATTGTAGGTTGTATTGATCTCGGACAGCGGCTTTTCTACCGCATCGTTTACGAAGAAAATATGCTCTTCCACGGTTCCGTCTTCAGCGACGTAGTAGCCTTTGTATCCTTCCGCGCACTCTTTAATGTAAATGTAAATACATTCCGAAAGTTTTTCCGTATAGCGGTAGAGTGCGAACAGTTCGGGTTTTACGTCCTTATCTTCGGGCGTCAGTGCATCGTAATCGGTCATAAACGCATCGTTGAAGGCGAAGTATCGGCCGCCGTCGAGTGCGTATCCGTCGTAAAGAGAGGGAATCTCTTTGATCTGTGTCCAGTCTTCATCGCAGATGACCGTTTTGCCCTTGTCGTCGGTTATGATGAACTCATTTTCATCCGTTCCCATAATGAGTCGGAAGTACTCTGCACTGCTTGAGAGGGGAGATGCGGATCCGTCTTCGTTCAGAAGATAAAAGTGGTAGTAGTCCGCGTTATTTCCCTTTACCACAAAGCGGCCGAGAACGATCGCGTTATTCCCGAGAAGATACGGCGTGTCCGAAGGATTCGGCTCGAGTCCTGATTCTTTGAAGTTGAGAACCTCGGTCTCCATAGTGTAACCGAAGTCGGTTTTGATTCCCGGATGCTCTTCGGTATGGCAGGCGGTAAGCGCCAGAGCGCAAAGAAAGAAGAGACAAAGGATTCTGTGTTTCATGCAGCACCTCGTACGTTTTGTTGAAAGGATTATTCGATCGCGCCGATGTTGTACGGCGTCGTCTGGTAGACGAAATAGTTGAGCCAGTTGGAGAAGAGAAGACTGGCGTGTGAGCGCCACGTAACCCGCGGGGCTTTCGTATCGTCATCATCGGGGTAATAGTTTTTCGGCACTTCGATCGGGAGGCCCGCGTTTTTGTCGCGGAGGTATTCTTTCTCGAGGGTGCGCGCGTCGTACTCGGAGTGTCCCATGACGAAGACCTGCTTTGATTCATCCGATTTCACGGCGTACACGCCGGCCTCGTCGGAGGAGGCAATGATCTTCAGCCCCGGCACAGCCGCAATGTCCTCACGGCGAACGGTCGTGTGTCGGGAGTGAGGTGCCATAAACGTGTCGTCAAAGCCGCGCAGAAGCGTACATTCTCTGTAATCCACGTTGTGCTCGAATACGCCGAATACTTTTTTGTCCAGCGGGTATTTTTGTACACCGTAGTGGTAGTAGAGTCCTGCCTGTGCGCCCCAGCAGATGTGGAACGTGGAGTGGACGTTGTGACGGCTCCATTCCATGATTTCGCAAAGCTCGTCCCAGTAGTTGACTTCTTCAAAAGGCATAGTTTCCACGGGCGCACCGGTGATGATGAGTCCGTCGAATTTCTGATCCTTTACCTGATCGAAGGTTTTGTAGAAGGCCAGAAGATGCTCTTCTGACGTGTTTTTGGACTTGTGTGTGCTCGTGTGGATCAGTTCGAGTTCCACCTGCAAAGGGGAGTTGCTGAGCAGTCGGGAGATCTGTGTCTCCGTGTCGATCTTCGTCGGCATGAGATTAAGCAGAAGAATCCGGAGAGGACGGATATCCTGCGTGATCGCGCGGGTTTCCGTCATTACGAAAATATTTTCGTCCGTCAGCGTTTGTACGGCGGGCAATTCGTTTGGAATTTTGATGGGCATGAGAGCCTCCGTGTTGTGTGGTGATGGGGGATCAGACGTGGGAGAGAGCTTGTTCAATATCAGCGATCAGATCCTCTTTCGATTCGATACCGCAGGAGAAGCGGACGAGATCGGACGGAACGCCGGCGGCGAGAAGCTCTTCGTCGTTCATCTGGCGGTGGGTTGCGCTCGCGGGATGCAGACAGCAGGTGCGTGCATCGGCGACGTGCGTTTCAATGGCGGCAACGCGGAGATGCTTCATAAACGTCTCGGCTGCCGTTCGCCCGCCTTTCACGCCAAAACTGACGACGCCGCAGGAGCCGTTTGGCAGATATTTTTGTGCAAGCTCGTAGTACTTCGAGGAGGGAAGGGACGGGTAGTTTACCCATGCGATCTTGGCGTTGCTTTCAAGATACTGTGCGACGGCAAGACCGTTCTCGCAGTGGCGCGCCATACGCACGTGCAGGCTTTCAAGGCCAAGGTTCAGATAGAACGCGCTCTGCGGGGACTGTACCGCGCCGAAATCGCGCATCAGCTGTGCGGTTGCTTTCGTGATAAACGCGCCCTCAAGGCCGAAGCGCTCGGCATAGGTTACGCCGTGGTAACTGTCGTCGGGCGTGGTCAGTCCGGGGAATTTGTCCGCATGAGCAAACCAATCGAACTTACCGGAGTCCACGATGCATCCGCCGACGGCGGCACCGTGTCCGTCCATGTATTTCGTCGTGGAGTGGGTAACGATATCCGCACCCCACTCGAACGGACGGCAGTTGACGGGCGTTGCAAACGTGTTGTCAATAATGAGCGGTACGCCGTGTGCGTGTGCTGCCTTGGCGAATTTTTCAATATCCAGTACGGTGAGCGCGGGGTTGGCGATCGTCTCGCCGAATACCGCTTTCGTGTTCGGGCGGAAAGCCGCGTTCAGTTCATCCTCCGTGCAGTCGGGGGAGACGAACGTAAACTCGATGCCCATACGCTTCATAGTAACGGCGAAGAGGTTGTACGTGCCGCCGTAAATGGAGGAAGACGATACCACGTGATCGCCGCACGATGCGAGATTGAAAATACTGAAGAAGGAAGCCGCCTGGCCGGAACTGAGCAGCATAGCCGCCGTGCCGCCCTCGAGAGCCGCGATCTTTGCGGCAACGGTATCGCACGTCGGGTTTTGCAGGCGGGAGTAGAAATAGCCGCTGGCTTCTAGATCAAACAGCTTTCCCATATCTTCGCTGGTTTCGTATTTGAAGGTGGTACTCTGGATGATCGGGATCTGACGGGGTTCACCGTTGCCCGGCGTGTAGCCGCCCTGTACGCATTTCGTTTCAATTCTAAAATCGCTCATAGTATATCTCCTTTGTTTGGCTCTTTTCGGTGATTTATGATTCTACACCGGCGTAACCGGTTTTTTCAATGATTTCCTGCCCCTCGGGGGAGAGGATCCAATCGAGAAGGATCTGCACGTTCGGGTTCGTTTCACCCTCGTACGTTACGGCGTAAAGCGGCCCCGTGATCGGATACGCACCGCTTTTGATGTTTTCGAGAGTGGGGGCCACGCCATCTATGCTCAAAAGCTTGATGTCCGGATTTTTAATAATGCCTTCCATGTAGTAGCGGTAGGAAAAGCCGATCGCGGCGGTGGTGCTCCTGTATTTCGATACCCGCTCCACGATGCCGGACATAAGATCGTTCACAAGCTCGGTCGGCGGATCCATAAGCGGTGTGTCGGCCATAAAGCGAACGAGCATGCTCTGACTGCCGCTGCCCTCGTTTCGCTGGAATGCGGCGATCCTTTCGTTTTTGCCGCCAAGCTCTTTCCAGTTTGTGATCTCGCCGGAGTAGATCTTGCGGATCTGCTCCGTTGTCAGATTGTCAATCGGATTGTCCTTATGTACAAAGAACACGAATGCATCCGCGCCGATAGGCGTGAATACGAAGGTGGTGTTATTTTCTTTCGCGTAGGCGATCTGTTCTTCGGAGGGATAGGCACCGAAGAAGATGTCCGTTACCTTTCGTGCAAGCCGCTGGTACCCCTGCGGCGTGTTGTTGTACTGGAAAACGCCCTCCGAATCAAGTTTTTGCGGGGCGGGATACACGGTGTTCACGAACGCGGAATAGACGGGGAATACCGCCGCCGCGCCGTCGAGGACGGGGAGAACGTCCGCTTCGGTAAAGCGGAGAGACGCTTCGTTTTCAAGCGTTACGATTTTCGAGTTCTCGTCAAAGGGAAGATACTCATATACATTGATATTGGGCGAGGTATCGACGGTGATGGATTCATTGTAGGCGTTCACACCGAGATTGATACCGAGCGCCAAGACGAAAACGGCGCCAAAAATGCTCCATCCCAGAAGAACGCGCATACGGCGCTTCACCCAAATGAGCGGGAGTGCCAGAGCGGGGAAGAGGAGCATGGACCCGTAGGCGATGACCGGATGTACGCCCTCTGCGCTCATAAAGATAAACGAAAGAAAGCCGAGAAAGAAGCCGCCATATAAAACGGCTGCAGTCAAAACGATCTTGCCGATAACGACGATCGGACCGCCTTTCAGAAACTTCGGAATCTTTTCAAACTTTGCCATCTGAAACCTCCTTCTATGAAAACAAAAAACGCCCCAAAGAAAACCGATTTCTTTGAGACGAGCAGCAAAATGCACCCGCGGTACCACTCAAATTGCATCGTAAGATGCCCCTTCGGACTCCGACAAGCCCTATGCCTTTACGCGGCAGATACGGGAAACGCCTACCTCGTGTATATCCGGGATATGCACGCATCGGATTTCCGGCTCGGAAGCCATAGATACAGTATCCGTTCTCGCCGGCTCACACCAACCGCCGGTTCTCTTTGGGGACGCGGATACGATCCTCTTCGTCATAGCCTTTATAGGTTTTATTCATGTTACAAAACAACTGCTCTTATTATACAGTAGGAACTTCTTTGTGTCAAGAGTGAGACGGAATTTTTTTGCTTTCAAGGCGAAGTTATCACTCGCTTTGAAACTCTTTCAAGTTTGTACATAAAAACTTAACCGAAAGTTAAAGAATCTGTGTTATAATCTGTGTTGATATGCTGGAATCTTGCCGGCTGCAACCCACGTAATACCGTTTTTTTCTCTGATTTTGCTTACAAATATTGCCGAAGGGCAACGAGGAGATATTTTAAGTTATGTACAATCTAAAAAATAAGCACAAAAACTATCCCCTTTACGAGACGAGACATTTCAGTGATATCCGTGAAATGGTGGAAAATTCCGCTGATTTGTACGGGGACAATACAGCTGTGTCCTACCGTATTACCCCGAAGGACGAAGAGTCCGTGCGTGTTTCGTACATCGAAGCGCGTGACCGTATCCGTGCTCTCGGCACGGGTATGATCGAGGCGGGCTGCCGCGATGCGCACGTCGCGCTCATCGGTGAGGCGTCGTACAACTGGCTTTGCACGTATTACGGCCTTATGGCTGTGGGCGCCGTAACCGTTCCGATTGATAAGGAACTGCCGGCGGACGATATTCTCGGCATCATGGACAAAGCGGAATGTACGCATATCTTCTACAGCAGCGTAGCGGAAGAAAAAATTGCAGAGATCCGCGACCGTCTCCGGTTCACAAAGAACTTTATCTGCTTTGATGAGCCGAAGATGGAGGGCGCGAGTATTCTTTCCGATATGATCGCTCGCGGTGAAGAACTGTATAACGGCGGCGACAACGGTTACTACGATTATAAACTCGATCCCGACCGTATGGCGACGATCGTGTTCACTTCGGGTACGACCGGCAAGGGCAAGGGCGTTATGCTTTCCCAGCGCAATATCTGCTCGGATATGCAGCAGGGTATGTATAATTTCCACGTGGAAGGCAAGACGATGTTCGTTCTGCCGCCGCATCATACGTTTGGCTCCACGGTCAATTTCGTCGGACACTACGCGCTCGGCGTAGAGGTGTACATCTCCAGCGGCACGCGCTATCTTCTGAACGAGCTGAAAGCGGAGAAGCCCAATCACCTCGTGCTTGTTCCTCTGTTTGTGGAGACGCTTTATAAGCGCATCTGGCAGACGGCAGAGAAGAGCGGCAAGGCAGATCTTCTCAGAAAAGCGCTGAAAATTTCCGACGGACTGCGCAAGGTCGGCATTGATATGCGTAAAAAACTGTTCGGTGACGTGCTCTCGGCATTCGGCGGCAATCTTGAAATGATCATCTGCGGCGGTGCGGCACTGAATCAGGAACTCATCGACGTGTTTGAATCCATGGGCATCGTGATTCTGAACGGCTACGGTATCACGGAATGTGCGCCGCTTATCTCCTGCAACAGAAACCAGTACAGAAAGAACGGCAGTGTTGGTATTCCGATCCACGGCGCCGAGGTGAAGATCGCAGACCCCGATGAAAACGGTGAGGGCGAGATCTGCTACAGAGGTCCCAACGTGATGCTCGGTTACTACAAGGAGCCGGAGGCGACTGCCGCCGTCATCGATGAGGACGGATTCTTCCATACCGGCGACTGGGGTAAACTCGATGAGGAGGGCTGGATCTACATCACCGGCCGTCTTAAGAACATCATCATTCTTGCCAACGGCAAAAACGTATATCCCGAAGAGATCGAGTACGAGATCAGAAACGTGCCCGGTGTCAGCGAGGTCGTCGTGTACGCCGGTGAGAGCAAGAATGAAAAGAGAGAGATCATCGTGGCGGAGATCTTCCCCGATGCGGAGGAAATAGAGAAACGCGGTATTACCGACGTGAAGGCGTATTTCTCCGGCGAGATCAAAAAGATCAACGACCGTATGCCGCCGTACAAAACGGTAGGACATATCAAGATCCGCAAAGAGGAGTTTGTGAAGAACACCTCGAGAAAGATCACTCGATTCAATATCGACAAGTCCATCGACTGATAAAAAACGGGGCGTCTGCTTTTTGCAGACGCCCTTTTCCGTTACAGACGAATGAGATTTGCACCGCCCGCCTCGGCGGCAATTTCCGCTTCGATTTTGTGGCAGGTGAGAAGAATGCTCTGGTGGGACGCGCCGTCTTTCGCGGAAAGAAGCGCCAGAACTCTTCTAAGGCGCGCCTCGTCCAGCCGTGAGAAACTTTCATCGTAGATGAGAGGCGGATACGTGCCGCCGAACAGTACGCCGGTGAGAGCACGGCGGAGACTGATGTAGGAAAGATCCTTCGTTCCCTCGGACAGGTATTCTACCTCTCTCGTCTGACCGCCCCGCGTAAAACTCATAGAGAGCGTTTCGTCCACGCCGATCGCTTCGAACGTGCCGCCGGCGATGCGGTTGACGGACGCACACGCTTCACTTACGATTTTCGGCAGTACGCTTGCCCGCATGGAATCAGAGGCGGCTTTCAGCGTATCAATGGCGAGGCAGTACGCCTCGTGGCGCTTGGACAGTTCTTCAATCTCGGTGTCAAGCGCTGAGATCTTGTCCGCGATCTCGGCGGGAGAGACGGTAACCGCCCGCGCCGCCGCGATGCCCGTTTCAAGCCGGTGCATCCGATCGCCTGCCTCCAGAAAGGCTTCCTTCAGTTTTTCCAGTTCCTCCTTCGCCGCTTCAAGTCGCGGCGCGTCGATGCCGGAGGCGATCCTGCCCTCCACCGTGTTCATATTCCGATTGAACGCTTCGCGGATCGCGGCTTCGTCTTCCTTTTGCAGGTGCTCGCGGAGGAAGCAGAGCCGTCCGTAGTATGTGTCCGTTTCTCGGCGGAGTTCTTCCGTTTGTTCTGAAAGGCGCAGCCCGATCTCGCGGGCAACGACAATGGCGGCAAGAGCGCCGGTGATAAAGTCCTCGTCAACCTCGTCTTCGGCTTGCCGTCTGTCTGCGACCGATGCATCCGCGAGGGAGGCAAGCTTATATCCGTTCGCTGCTTCTTCGCGGCGTGCGGTTATCGCTTCCGAAAGCGCCGCTTCGAGTTGGCGCTTTTCCGCACGCAGCGTTTCCGGAGATGCGACCTCGCCGTGTTTCTTCAGAATAGCGGCGGGAATTGTCTCAGCGGAGAGCGCGCCCCACTCGGCGAGGTGCTCGGAAAGCTTCCGTTTCGCTTTCTGGCGCAGGGTGAGACAGACTACCCCCAGTGCCGCTAAAATGGCGGCGCCGACGACGGGCACGGTATAAAGATGCACCTTAAAGGAATACAAAAACCATGCGGCAACGCCCGCGATCACGGAAAGGAAGAACAGACAGATCGCCGCGGTCGTCATGCTCCGCATCTGCATCCCGATCGCGGAGGCAACGGTGGATGCTTCCTCCGTTTCCCTCTCGATGGCGCACACCTTTTCCGAAGCAAGTTTCAGTTGTGCACCCGCTTCGGTTTTGGCGGCGGTCAGCTGTTTTATTTTTCTCGAGGTATCTTCGATGCGTTTTTCTGCCTCGTCAAGTTTTGCGAGATAGGATTGATCCATGCCGGTGGCGGTAAGCTCTGCAAGCTGTTGGCGCATTTCCGCCACCTTTTTCTCAAGAGAGGCAGCCTTGTCAAAGTTTCTCTTTATGAGATTCACAGCGCCGTATCGGCAGATGAGTTGTTGGCGGTGCATCTTTTCCTTGAGAAGCCCGTACTCTTTTTTTGCTTTCTCAAAATCCGTTTCCGATCCGATAAGAGAGCCTGTTTTCGTCTCCGCTTCGCGGAGTGCCGCGATCGCTTCGCTCCGTTCGAGACGGAGATCGCCGAGCAGGCCGCCGCCTCCGTTCTTATGCAGAATCTGCCTGCGGGCATCATCCAGCCGTTCGAGCGCTTTTTTTGTCCCGACCGTTTCGTCTGCCGTGAAGAGAAGGTTTTCGATCGCACTCAGTATGCCCGCACTGTTTATCCGCGTGCCGTCGATCTGACGGATGAATACGGTGTTCATAAAAATGTTTTCCGGTACGCCGAAGAGCGCCTCACCGGGCACTTCGCCTTTGTGAACGATAGCGCCCGTGGCGGTGTCGATGATGCGTACGCTCTCTCGGAGCGTTTCGCGGCTTCTCGCGCCGTCGTCGGTGAGGGAGACGGACAAGGTCCTCTCAATGCGGTATTCTTTCCCATCCACAAAGAGGAGCATATAGCCGGATGCCGTGCCCGTGTGCCAGTTCACGTAGCGGCGCCGTTCTGTCAGTTCACCGCCCGTCGATTTGCCCGACAGGCCGTAGAGCATAAATTTAATGAACATGGCGGTGGCGCTTTTGCCCGATTCGTTCGCGCCCTCAATGATGTTGAGCCCCTCGGTGAGATCAATCTCACGGTTCTGAAGCGTACCGAAGGCGTCGATTTTCAGTTTTTTAATATACATTTTTGGACACCTCCGTTAAAGATCGCTTACGTTTTCGCCCGCGATGGCGGCAAGGCCGTAGCGGAGCGCCAAAACGGCGATCTCGCGCTCTCTCGGGGAACCGCTCTCGATTTTTTCGAGCATCGCGCGGTAGAACGCGCCGCGCACCGTGCGGTCATTTTCGAACTCTCCGGGGTCGAGAAAGGGGACGGTGTTGTCACGGATCTCAACGGAAAAGAGATCGGAAAAACGTGACTGAAGCGCACGCGTATCCACGATGAGGGAAGGGGAGACGGCACCGGTGAGCACAGCGCGTAAAAGTGTGTCTTCCCCAAAGCCGCGCCGTTCAATCTCATCGGCCATTGCAGATTCGACTGCGGTCAGCGTCTCGGCACCGGTGCAGTCGATCTGTGCTTCTTCATACCGCCTTTTAGAGAACCGGATACGGCGTGCGTGTACCTCAGCCTCGGTGCCGACCTTGTCGATCTCTAAAAGGACCGCGCCTTTTGGACCGATCTCATCGGGCCCGCGCCCCTCCAGACAGCCCGAGTAGCCGTACACGGCGCCCGCTTCCTTCGTGATTGCGCCGGGGTTGTGGATATGGCCGAGCGCTGTATAGTCCGCGCCGAACGATACGATATCGGATCGGGAGATGGGAGAGTAGCGGGAGAGCGGCGAGGCAAGATCTCCGTGCGCGCAGACGAGATTGATGCGCGTGGGATCGTTTACCTCAGCGCCCGACAGCGGGCAATCCGTTCGCTCGGGGGAGGTGAACGCATAGCCGTACACATCCGCGCCGAGAGTATCGAAGGAGAAACAGGAAAGCGTCGGCTCAGTGAAAATGTAAACGTTATCCGAAAAAGCGGTTCTCTCCCAGACAGAGCCTGGCGCGTAGCAATCGTGGTTGCCGGGGGAGATGACGATCGATCCCTCAAACAGCGAGAACTCCCTTGTGATGAGCGCCATCGTTTCCCGCGTTACGAATTCCGTATCGAAAAGATCGCCCGCTATGAGAATCAGATCGACGGCGTTTTTCCGTGCGTACTGCATCATGGAGATGAACGACGTGCGAAGCTCTCCGCGGCGGATCTCCGCGCGGCGGGCATCCAGTTTGGAGAAGGGACTGTCCAGATGAATATCGCCGGTGTGCAGAATTTTCAGCATAATAATTCCCCATAGTTCAAATTATGTTTATATAATATTATAACACGCCCGCCCGTGCTCGGCAAGGAAAAAAAGAGATTTTTAAAAAGCCTATGATGCGGGCAGAGAAAAAAGATTGTAATTTCTTCACCGATGTGCTATACTATTTCTGTAATATAACGCTTTATCCCGATAAAAAGAAAATCGACAGGAGGCAAGGCATGCCGAAATATAAACGTCAGCGTGTAAACGATTCCGTTATGCAGGAGATTTCCCTCATCGTAAGAGAAGTCAAGGACCCGCGCGTCGGAATGATCACCGTAACCGGCGCTGAGGTCAGCGGCGATCTAAAATACGCGAAGATCTTTTTCTCCGCTTTTGACGGAGATGTTAAGGAAACGATGAAAGGGCTAAAATCCGCCTCGGGATTCATCCGTTCCCAGTTGGCAAGACGTCTGAATCTCCGTGCAACGCCGGAGCTTACGTTCGTGCACGATAATTCCGTCAGCCACGGCGCGGAGATTGCCGCAATCTTAAGTACGCTCGATATCCACGACGACGAGGGGACAGAGAATGAGGACGGCGATGTCTGATTTTCTTGAAATCCCGCTTGCCGAGGCGGCACATCGCCTCCTTGAGAGCGAGCGTGTTCTTATCTTCGTTCATCAGAATCCGGATGGGGACTGCGTCGGCAGCGGCTTTGCGCTGGCCGAGATGCTCAGAAACATGGGAAAGAGCGCCTACGTCGTTTGCGCAGACGAGATTCCCAAACGGCTCCGTTTTCTTATGCGCGGACAGGATGACTGCCGCTACACGGAGGGAATGGAGGACGGCTGCGATCTTCTCTGCGCGGTCGATACGGCATCCGTCTCCCAGCTTGGCGCTCTCGGCGCGCTTGCCCCGAAGATAACGCTCAGCCTCGATCATCACGAATCAAACGCTGCGTTCTCGGATAACTGCACGTGCCCTGATGCTGCTGCCTGTGGTGAACTCTTATTCGATCTGTACGGCATCTTTCAAGACATGGGGCATCTTCAGCATTTGGCGGACGTATGCCGTCTTCTCTACGCCGCGATCGTATCCGATACGGGCAGTTTTAAGTTCGCCAATACTACGAGAGATACGCTTTTGAAAGCGGCTGATCTCGTGGACGCGATCCGCAAGGCCGAGGACGGCGGGGACGATCTTCCGATGATCAATCACCGCCTTTTTGAGAACCGCACCATGACGGAACTGTACGCACAGCGCGCGGGCATTGACGCGCTCCGCTTTGCGCACAGCGGCGAAGTGGGCGTCGTCGTATTCACAGCCGAAATGCTCCGTGAAAACGGCATCACTCTTGAAGATATCGGCAATATCGTTTCTCTTCCGCGCGCGGTGGAGGGTGTGAAGATCGCTGTCTCCGTAAAACAGTCGCTCGAAGATCCTACCGTCTGGCGTGTCAGCTCCCGTGCCTCGGTTGACGTGGATGTAGCCGCGGTATGTGCCGCATTCGGCGGCGGCGGACACCGCCGCGCGGCGGGATGCACCGTTTCAGCCCCCGACGCGGATACTGCCTTCTCGATCGTAGCGGAAGCATTTGGTGCGGTGCTCGATCGGAGTGCTATGGAGGTAAAACAGTGAAGGCGCCTGCATCCGTATCCGGTATCCTGATCGTAAATAAGCACGCGGGTGTTACCTCGGCAGATATCGTAAACCGTCTCCGCCGCCTCTACGGCACAAGGCAGGTGGGGCATACCGGCACGCTGGATCCCATGGCGACGGGCGTTCTGCCCGTGCTTATCGGCAGAGCGGTCAAGGCCGCCGATTTTATCGTTTCGGAAAATAAGCGCTATACCGCTGAGATGAGACTCGGCATCACGACGGACACCGAGGACACGACGGGCACGGTTCTGACGACGTCCGAAGAACTTCCCGGACAGGCGGAGGTGCTTGACGCCGCCGCACGGTTCGTAGGTGATATTTTGCAGATTCCGCCCATGTACAGTGCGCTCAAAGTAAACGGCAAGAAACTCGTAGACCTCGCCCGTGAGGGCATCACGATAGAGCGCGAGGCGCGCCCGATCCGTATTGAATCGCTCGCGGCGGTGCGGCTTTCGGACAATCTGTACCGACTCGACGTGCGTTGTTCGAAGGGTACATATATCCGCACGCTTTGCGCCGATATCGGTGCATCTCTCGGGTGCGGTGCCGCTATGGCATCGCTCATCCGTACGGAAAGCGGCCCTTTTTCACTGGAGGATGCGATCACCGTCGCACAACTCGAGGAAATGACGAGCGAAGAACGTGCTGCGTGCATCATTCCGCTCGACCGTTTTTTTGCCGACTGTCCATCCGTTCATCTTTCGGATTTTTACGCCCGCCTTGCTCACAACGGCTGTGAGGTGTATCAGAAAAAGATCGGCACGACGCTCCCCGACGGGGCGCTTGTCCGACTCTACCGATCCATCTCGGAGGGGGACGAATTCTTTGCTCTCGGGCGTGTTATGAAATACGCGGACGGCTCTGCCGTAAAGCCCGTGAAACTGTTCGTTTTGTAATTTTGCATCCATCGGAGGTTAATATGGGGATCTACGATCTCGTTCTCAAAAACAGAAGTTATCGCTCTTTCGATGCGGCACATGCCGTAACGGAGGAGGAACTTCGTACTTTCGTTGAGGCTGCCCGCATTTGCCCATCTGCCGCGAACCGTCAGCCTCTCCGTTACCGTCCCTGCTGTACGCCTGAGGATATGAAAAAGGTGCTCCCGCACACGAAATGGGCGGCGGCGCTCCCGAAATGGCATTTCCCGCCTGAGGGACACGAGCCGACTGCGGCTATCGTGATCTGCCATGACAAAACCGTCAATCCGGCAGAGAATACGTCTGCGACGGACGTAGGAATCGCCGCGCAGACGATCCTCCTTCTCGCTGCCGAGTTTGGTCTCGGCGGCTGTATGATCGGAAGTTTTGATCGTGCGGGGATAGCGAAGGATCTTGGCCTGGCCGAGCATCTCGCGCCGGTTCTCATTCTGGCGATCGGTAAGCCTGATGAAACAGTCGTTCTCGAAACGGCGGGGAAGGGTGAAAGCACCACATATTTTAGGGACGATAAGGGCGTTCATCACGTCCCAAAGCGCGCTCTCACAGATATTCTCATCTGAAAAAAGAAAACCGGAATCCGATCGGATTCCGGTTTTTTGCGTTTGCAGAAGAAACGAGATTATTTGGCGTTTGCATAAGCTGAGCGCGAATCGGTCTTTTTCGCGTCTCCGAGGAGCATAAGCGCATCATAGATGCCTGAGAGCGAGAGGAGCGACGCATCGGATGTTTTCGTGAGAGAGTCGTTTATGCACCGCTTCGGCAAGGCGATCTTCGTGAAGCCGAGGCGCGAAGCTTCTTTTACTCTTTGGGCGGCAGACGTAACGGTACGGAACTCGCCCGCAAGGCCGATCTCGCCCATGGCGATGAGATTCGGCGGAATCACGATGTCTCTGAGGCTCGAGATGAGAGCGAGCGCGACTGCCGCGTCCGCGCCCGGGTCGTCAATGCGAAGTCCGCCGATGACGTTCAGATACACGTCGCAGGCAGAAAAGCGTAGTCCGAGCCGTTTTTCCAAAACGGCAAGGAGAAGACACATCCGGTTGTAATCAATGCCGTTCGAGGTGCGGCGGGGCGCAGGAAAGGTCGTCGGTGTTACGAGCGCCTGAATTTCCGCGATGATGGGGCGCGAGCCTTCCATTGTGCATACGGCGCAGCTGCCTGATACGTTAAGCGGACGTTCGAGAAGGAGCATGGCAGATGGATTTTCTACCTCGGTAAGCCCCTTGTCGTCCATCTGGAAAACGCCGATCTCGTTGGTCGAACCGTAGCGGTTTTTCGCCGCCCGTACGATACGGTGCGGCTGCGTGCGGTCGCCTTCGAAATACAGAACCGCATCCACCATATGTTCGAGCACCTTCGGGCCGGCGATTCCGCCCTCTTTGTTTACGTGTCCGACGATAATGATCGACGTGCCGTCGGCTTTTGCCCGCCCCATAAGAGCACCTGCACACTCGCGCACCTGCGTTATACTGCCGGGTGCGGAGGCGGCGTTTGCCGAGTAGATCGTCTGGATAGAATCGGCGATAAGAATTTCGGGCTGTACGCGATCGTATTCATTCAGGATCGTGTCAAGATCCGTTTCGGTGAGAAGCATGATCTTCGCGCCTTCGGTTCCGAGCCGCTGGGCGCGCATTTTGAGCTGCGGGCGCGATTCCTCGCCGGAGACGTACAGAATCTTTTTCTCGTTTCCGAGCGCCCCGCACAGCTGCATAAGGAGCGTAGATTTGCCGATACCCGGCTCGCCCGCCAAAAGAACGACGGATCCTTCGACAAGGCCGCCGCCCAGTACGCGGTCCAGTTCCATTATGCCTGTTACCGTGCGGGTGCAGTCTTCTTTTGCGAGCTCGTCGATGGGGACGGCATGGGAGCGCACGCCGGACGGACGAGATGCGCCTCCCCTGCCCGGAGCGGGCGCTGAGTACGTTTCCTCAACGAGCGTATTCCACATGCCGCAGGCAGGACAGACGCCGTACCATTTCGGGCTTTGCGCATCACATTCCGTGCATACAAAAACTTTTTTCGGTGCTTTCATCTTTACCTTCGTCCTTTTGATCTTCTTCATCAAAATTCTCTTTTTATCATTATACACCAATCCCTAAAATAAAGCAAGGGGACTACGCGCCTATTTCTCCCGTGCTCTCCGCGATCGCCGCGGCGATCGTAAGCGCCAACTGTTTTTGATAGATGGAATCGGTGAGGTTTTGCAGTTCCGCCTCGTTTGAGAGGAAGCCGCATTCGATCATGATTGCGGGCATTTCGGCGCGTGAGAGCAGATAAATAGCCGATGAAGAGCGCTTCGTTACGCGGGTGTTGTCTTTTTGGAGATACAGCTTTGCGTAATTTTGTACCGTGTCGGCAATCGTTTGGCTCTCCGCCGCCCCGGGAGAGTAATACACCTGGAGCCCCTTGTATTTTTCCTCGGGGAATTTGTTCATATGGATGCTGACGAAGAGATCTGCATCTGCCTCTCTTGCAAAACGGAGCCGGTTTCTCAGATCGTACGTTTTCTTGTGACCCGTATAATCGGAAAGATCACCGTACAGATCGTAGAGAAGTCTGTCGTCCGTACGGGTAAGTCGTACGTCGTAGCCGGCGGCGGTGAGAATGTCGCCCACGGCTTTGGCAACCGTGAGGTTAAGATCCTTCTCGACGGTGCCGTCCGCCCCCGACGCACCGCCGTCCTCACCGCCGTGTCCGGGATCGAGCACAATGACGAGGGGGGAAGTCTCTACGGTGTCAGCGGCCGTGTGCACTGCCGTAAATCCCGTGATACGCAAAGCGGCGGCGAAAACGAAAACGGATGACATGGCGAATATGAGCGCGAAAAAGAAAAAATCCGACAGATAACGGCGCCTTGCAGCCGAGGCTTTCATAAAACACCTCCGAGAGATAAATCGTACGTTTTATTCCATCTATACGCCGATGCCGTCGTGAATATGAAAAAGCACGCCGAGAGGCGTGCTTTTTGTGCGTCATTTTTTGTCGGCGGTTTTCTTTTTCTGCTTTATGAGCCGCCACTGGCGAAGTCCCATCCAGTAGCTCGCAAAACAGCCGAGGATAACGGGGATCGGGACGGCGAGGTAGATGTATGTGCTCGTGGGGAAGATGTAGCGGATGATACCGATATACATACCCTGCCAGAGGAACGCAATCGCTCCCGTGATGTCGGATAGTTTTGCGGCAAAGGACCAGCCGAGAAGGCCTTCGGGATTACCGAGAAAGAAGCCGACGGCGGTGAGCACGCCGAGGATGATGTTCGGGAGAGACGCGATGATGCCTATCCAGAGACCGGTCAGGGGATTGTACCTTTCACGGCCGGCATCCACACGGATACGGCTTTTTGCGCCTTCTTCCCACACGACCGTGTGATTGAGATACAGAATGAAGCCGACGGAGAAGATACTCGTCCAGAAAAGCAGCTGCATATTCTCACTGGGGACGGCAAGTCCGAGCGCAATCGCTAAAAAGGCTGCGCCGAACTGATTAGACGTAAGGCGTATAATGGTACGGGAATGTTCGCGGAAAAAATTCAGCATAGAGGTGTGCACGGTCGGATACCGCGCGTTCCTTTCACGTTCATCGTAAAATAGGGGAGCGTCGTCTGCTCCGATACCTATATTGTATATAAAAAATCCCCGTAATACAAGCGATGGGAGTGAAAATTTACAATCTATCCATTAAAAACATAATATTCGTTGTATAATAGAAGATAGAAAATATGAAAACATCGGGAAAGGAAACGTTGATATGGCACAGGTTATCAGCGAATATCCGCCGCTCGTGCGGGAGTTTGCCGCGTATAAGCAGTCGATCCAAGGGTGCTCACCGAAAACGGTCAGCGAATATCTGTTTGATCTCAGAACATTCTGCCGTTACCTGATCGTCACGCGTGAGGGAGGAAAGCCGACTGCCGAAACTTTGAAGGACGTTCCGTTCTCCCATCTTGATCTCGCGTTTTTTAAATCCGTTACAACGCTTGAGATTTATGAATTCCTCTTTTACGCGGGAGAGGGACGCGGCAACGAGAACAGCGCCAAATCCCGTAAGCTTTGCGCGATACGGATGTTTTATAAGTATCTCACGGTGAAGCGGGGGCTTATGGAAAACAGCCCTGCGGCCAATATCGAATCCCCGAAACAGAAACGGCAGCTTCCAAAGCATCTGTCCGTGGATGAGAGCGTGTCGCTTCTGACTGCCGTGCAGTCGGATACGGATTCGACCTCACGTGCCCGCGATTATGCGATCCTCACCTTGTTCCTCAACTGCGGGCTCCGCCTTTCGGAGCTCTGCGGAATCCGTTTTGCGGATATCGATCCGGATCTTCGTTCTATGCGCGTTATCGGTAAAGGTGCGAAGGAGCGCGTCGTTTACCTAAACGATGCGTGCAAAGAAGCACTTACGGCGTATCTGCCGATCCGCCGTGCAATCGTAACGAAACCGGGAGAGGGCGATATGCTGTTCGTCAGCCGCCAAGGGAAGGGAATCAGTGTCAAGACCGTCCAGTGGATGGTGAAAAAATATCTCCGCGCCGCAGGACTTGAATACAAAAATTACTCTACCCATAAACTCCGTCATACGGCGGCAACGCTCATGTACCAGACGGGCAAGGTGGATATCCGTGTTCTGAAGGATATCCTCGGGCACGAGCAGCTGACCACCACCCAGATCTACACGCACGTGAGCGATAAAGGCATGGAAGACGCCATGTCGGAAAATCCGCTGGCGGCGGTGTCAATCCAGCCGAAAAAGAAACGGCTCGCCGAGGTGGACGAGCCGTCAAAGGATTCCGATTACTGATTTTTCAACATACGCGCCGCCGCGAGAAGCGCATCCCGATCGTTGGGAAGCTCGCCGGCAATTACGCGCTCGGTTAGGGATTTAAGAATCTGACCGATGAGGGGACCGGCGGGGAATCCTTCCCCCGTTAGATCCTTGCCGCCGACGGCGAGAGTGGCAACGTTATAACATACACCCGGTGTGAAGAGGGCGGCGGCGGTCGCCTCTGCATCGGGTACTTTATTATCTGCGGGTGAAAGCGCTTGGCGGAAAGCGAAGAATTCCGAGATCCCCGCCTCGCCGAACAGATCCGCGATCCGGCAAAGGACGTCCTGTCGGGCAAGATCGTCATCCTTCATGGAGAGATACGCGGCGATCTTTTTCGCCTCGGCCGTGCCGAATCCGTAGCGGAGGAGAAGGGATTCAGCGTGTGCGGGCGTGCAGTCGGACAAAAGGCAGGCAAGGCGCACGGCGGGGGAGATAGCATTCCCCAAAAGCGCACGCGCACGGTTTGTCACACATCCCGGAAGAATGATCTCGGCAATATCCGCGAAATCTTCAAAAATGCCCGCACAGTGGGGCGCTTTCAGAATACCGCGGAGTTCATCGCCGATTCGCTCGGGTGTAATTTCGAGAAGAAGCTTTGCACATTCGTGCATAGCGACGGCGGTTTTTCCTTCGATCTTGAACCCGTATCGGGCGGCAAACCGCATGCCGCGGAGAATGCGGAGCGCATCCTCTGTCAAGCGTTTCTCGGGCACGCCTACACATCGAAGGATGCCTTCCCGAAGATCACCTCTGCCGCCGAAAGGATCAATGAGGGTAAAGGTGCCGTCTTTCGTCGGGGATGCCGCCATAGCGTTTACGGTGAAGTCCCGCCGTGCGAGATCGTCTTCCACATTGGGAACGAACGTAACTGTGTCCGGTCGGCGGTGATCGCTGTACGCGCCCTCCGTGCGGAACGTGGTGATCTCCGATGCGTTCCCGTCAAGAATCACCGTAACGGTGCCGTGGCGGATTCCGTTATCTACGCGGACGGAGAACGGCGCTTTACCGAACACGCGGATCGTTTCTTCGGGCAAAGCCGAGGTCGTAATATCCCAGTCCGCCGGCTCACGGCCGAGGAGCGTGTCGCGCACGCATCCGCCCACGGTGTATGCCTTAAATCCTGCTTCGGTCAGTTTTTCGATCATTAAAAGGACGTATGACGGAAACTGCATCACCGCTTCTCCTTTCTCTGTTTGATTGACCGCTTTTCAACAAAGCGGTATTTTTTTCACTAAATCCCTGAGAGAGTCGCGCACACAATCGGGCGATTCGATGTAGATCTTATCCCCGAAGCCGGCGACCCACGAAAGAAACTGCGGACTTACGATCACGTTTACGGCTACGGTGAACACGCCGTCGCCCGGAATGAGACGCGTATCCGTGCCGAAGCGGTCGAGGATTACCCCGGCGAGAGATGCGTCGCAGCGAAGAACGGTCAGCATTTCCTCTCCTCCGAACATACCGAATACCTTGCGGGAAAATTCGCCCGTGTCAAATTCCGCAAAATACGATGCACCGTCGCGGGGCGTTTTTGTCACTTCGATTTTCAAAATCTTATCCACGCGAAAATGCTTGATCATGCCGCTTTCGGCTTCGTGGGCGAGGAGATAGTAGTTCTCGTCCTCCCAAGTGAGTGCCCACGGACTTACGGTGTACCGCTTTCCGTCGCGACGGAGAACGCGTTCTTTGTACATATTCCACTCAAAATACTGAAAGGAGATCTGCACGTTTTTCTGCATCGCTTCGTGGATATAGTCCACGGTGTAGTAGATGCTTTCGTTCATATTCTTCACGCGGTTGGCGACGTAAACCTGACGGGACAGACTGCGCGCCTCGTGCGTGCTCGTGAATCCTTCGAGTTTGCGGATCAGCTCCGCGCTTTTTTTATGCGTGATAAATTTCGAGGATTGTACCGCATCCACGAGGAGCTTTAGTTCGGGCAGCTCCAGCGTGCGGGATGCCACGTAATAGCCGGGGATGCGCGCTTGCGTTTTTTCGATATCTACGCCGAAATCACGGAGGGAATCGAGATCGTCGTAAATGCTTTTTCGCTCTGCGGTGATGCCGTGTTCAGCGAGAGCTGTGAGAATTTCTGCCATCGTCAAGGGATGTGCTTCGTCCGTCTGCTCTTCCAGAATTTTTTTGAGATAGAGAAGCTTTAGTTTTTGACGTTCGTTTTTCGGCATAACGAAAACCTCCGGCGAAAAATGTAAAATCAGAAGCGTGCCGACCGAGTCCCGTTTATCGGACAGCGGTCGTGGTATCCTGTATGTGTAAGAGAGAGGAATCCCCAAATAATGAAACGAAGCAGGAGGATACAAAATGAAAAAGATGAAAAGAAACGGCCGGGAAAACCGTGAGATCCGCTGGACGTACTGGGGGATGGCGGCAGGCCTTCTCGGGTATCTTTTATTCGTGTGTACCGTGAAAGGGAACGGATTTTCTATGGTGGGTATCGCCGCTTTGGCAGTACTCCTGGGTGCCGCCGTCACGGCTGTGGCAGAACGCCTGAGCGAATAATTCTTATGCATCCGTATAATCATTATAGCACAATTTTCCGTGTGCGTAAATGCTAAAAGAACGGTCTTTATGAAATAAGTCCGTTCTTTTTTGCGTGAAGGGGTGAATTTTTTATTAAATATGCATTCTATTTATAGAAATCTCTTGACATTTACAGCTTTCTGATGTATAATTGTTGCATATTTGTTTGATTCTTTCGAATATTTATTCAAGGAGCTTTGCGTTTCCAATGTCTAAAAAAACAGTTTTCATAGATGGACGGGAAGGGACCACGGGCCTTCGCATTTTTGAACGCCTTTCGGCGAGAGACGATATTGAGATGATCGTGCTTCCCGATGACGTCAGAAAAGACCCCGCCGCCCGCAGAGAAGCACTTCACAAGGCGGATGCCGCGTTCCTTTGTCTGCCCGACGATGCGGCGCGTGAGTCTGCCGCTTTGGCAGAGGGGGCGGACGTCATTTTGATTGATACCTCCACCGCACACCGCACGAGTCCCGCGTGGGCGTACGGTTTTCCGGAACTCTCTCCCGAGAGCGAGGCGAAAATCCGTGCATCCCGTCGGATCGCCGTGCCCGGATGCCACGCGTCCGGATTTATATCGCTCGTGTATCCGCTTGTGAAAGCGGGGGTGTTGCCGACGGATGCCGCGCTCACCTGCCATTCTATCACGGGGTACAGCGGCGGCGGCAAAAAGATGATCGCACAGTACGAAGCGGACGGGCGTGATGCGGCGCTCGATTCGCCGAGACAGTATGCACTCGGACAGACGCACAAGCATCTGCCGGAGATGACGGCGATCACGGGTCTTTCCCGTGCGCCGATCTTCTGCCCCATCGTTTCGGACTATTACGCAGGTATGACGGTGACGGTGCCGGTGTTTGCCGATCAGCTTCTAAAAGGTGCGACGGTTGATACGATCAAAGACGCATACCGCCGTACGTATACGGACGGCCTCGTTTCGTACGATGAATCCATTCTCGCGGGCGGCTTCGTAGCCGCCAATCCCTTGGCAGGTATTGACAGTATGAAGATCGCTGTCAGCGGCAACGAAGAACGGATTCTCCTTATCTCCCATTTTGACAACCTCGGAAAAGGTGCATCCGGTGCCGCGGTCCAGTGTCTGAACCTTGTGTTCGGTCTGCCGATGGAAACCGGACTGAACGTATGAGCGTTCTCCGGCTGAAACGCGGGACGGTTACGCGGATGTCCCGCCGGGCGGAATCTGTGGTAGGAAAAGGAAAATATTGATAATTACATCTTAGAATAAAAGTTTTTGGGAAAGGGTACGGGAAAAACCTTTTTGTAAAAAGGGGTTTTCCGTGAAAAAAGATTATGATTACTCAAATCAAAGGCGGCGTTTGCGCCGCAAAGGGATTTAAGGCGGGCGGTATCCACTGCGGCATCCGCAAGAACCGTACCAAGCGTGATCTCGCTCTGATCGTGAGCGAAGTGCCCGCGGCGGCGGCCGGCGTATATACGAAGAATCTCGTGAAGGGCGCACCGATTCTCGTTACACAGAAAAACATTGCAAACGGTAAAGCACGTGCGATCGTTTGCAACAGCGGCAACGCCAACACCTGTAACGCAAACGGCATTGAGATTGCTGAGGCAATGTGCCGGGTTACCGGCGACGCGCTCGGAATCGCTCCCGATGACGTAGTCGTCGCTTCCACCGGTGTAATCGGTCAGCCGCTTTCCATTGATCCGATCGCCGAACACATCGGAGAACTTGCCGCGTCGGTTACATCGGACGGCAGTGCATATGCCGCCGAGGCGATCATGACGACCGACACGAAGAAAAAGGAGGTTGCTTACTCCTTCACCGCAGGCGGCAAAGAGTGCCGTATAGGCGGTATTGCCAAAGGTTCGGGTATGATCCATCCGAACATGGCAACGATGCTCGTGTTTGTTACGACCGACTGCGCGATCTCCGCCGAAATGCTTCAGAAAGCGCTCAGCGAGGACGTAAAAACCTCTTTCAATATGGTAAGCGTGGACGGGGATACCTCTACCAACGATACCGTTTGTGTTCTGGCAAACGGCATGGCGGGCAATCTTGAGATCGCCGACGAGGGCGCGGACTTTGACGCGTTTGCCGAAGCACTCCACGCCGTAACGGTAGAACTTTGCAAGATGATCGCCGGTGACGGCGAGGGCGCGACGAAACTCCTCACCTGTGAACTCTCCGGTGCACCCAACGCGGAGACCGCACAGACGGTTGCAAAATCCGTCATCTGTTCGTCTCTTACGAAAGCCGCCATGTTCGGCGCGGACGCCAACTGGGGACGTATCCTTTGTGCGATCGGCTACAGCGGCGTCTTTGTAGACGTGAACAAGGTAGACGTTTCCTTCCGCTCGAAGGCGGGGGAGATCCTCGTGTGCAAGGGAGGCGCGGGCGTTGATTTCTCGGAGGAGACGGCGAAGACGATCCTCACCGAGAGCGAGATCGATATCGTGGTCGCGCTCAACGACGGCGACGCATCCGCTACCGCATGGGGATGCGATCTGACGTACGATTACGTAAAAATTAACGGCGATTACCGCACCTGATTTGTTAGGAGATAAAAATGGATTTGGAAATGACGAATGCGCAGAGAGCGGAAGTTCTCATACACGCTCTGCCGTACATACAGAAATACTACAATAAGATCATCGTTGTGAAATACGGCGGTAACGCTATGATCAACGAAGAATTGAAAGAAGCCGTGATGGGCGATATCGTTCTTTTGTCGCTCATCGGTATCAAGGTTGTCTTGGTACACGGCGGCGGCCCCGAGATCAGCGATATGCTCAAAAAGATCGGCAAGGAGTCCCGTTTCGTGGACGGTCTCCGCGTGACGGATGGGGAGAGCATGGACATCGTGCAAATGGTTCTCGCGGGCAAGATCAATAAGAATCTTGTGAATCTCCTTCAAAATAAAGGCGGCCGCGCGATCGGCCTTTGCGGCGTGGACGGACACATGATCGAGGCCGTACAGCTGAAAGAAGAACTCGGCTTTGTGGGTGAGATCACGAACGTGAATACACAGCCGATTCTGGACGTGCTTGAAAAAGGGTATATTCCTGTTATCTCCACCGTCGGATGCGACAACGAAGGGCACACGTACAACATCAACGCCGATACGGCGGCTGCGCGTATTGCCGGCATGCTGAAAGCGGAATCGCTTATTTCGATGACGGACATCGTCGGCATCCTTCGTGATAAGGACGATCCCTCAACGCTCATCTCGAAGATCAACGTGAGCGATGCCCCCGAGCTTATTCACGAGGGCATCATCTCCGGAGGTATGATCCCGAAGGTGGAATGCTGCATCGAGGCGATCCGCCGCGGCGTCAGCAAGGTCTTCATTATTGACGGCAGAGTACCGCACTCCATCCTCATAGAAACCTTGACGGATGAGGGTATCGGCACGATGCTCGTCTGAACCAAAACGATTATAACCGAGGCAATACGATGGATATAAAATCACTCGATAACGAATACGTTGCGCATACCTATGCGCGTTTTCCCGTGGCGTTCGTGAAGGGAGAGGGTTCCCATCTCACCGACGATACGGGCAAGGAATATATAGATCTCGGTACGGGCATTGCGGTCAATACGTTCGGCATTTCTGATCCCATCTGGCAAAAGGCGGTGAGCGATCAGCTCGGAAAGCTCCAGCACGCATCGAACCTTTATTACACGGGCCCGTGCGCTGAACTGGCAGAGATGCTCTGCAGCCGTACCGGCATGAAAAAAGTCTTTTTCTCCAACTCCGGTGCTGAGGCGAACGAATGCGCGATCAAAGCGGCGCGTCTCTATTCGTATGAAAAATACGGGGACGGACGCTCGACGGTCGTAACGCTTAAAAACAGCTTTCACGGACGCACGCTGGCGACGCTCTCCGCGACCGGACAGGACGTGTTCCATACGAAGTTCGGTCCGTTCCCGGAAGGGTTTGTGTACGCTGATCCGACCGATGCCGAGGATGTCATCCGTCTGGTCAAAGAAAACAACGCGTGCGCAGTCATGATGGAACTCGTGCAGGGCGAGGGCGGTGTCTATCCGCTTGAGGAGGACTACGTACGCACAATTTCCGATTTCGTGAAAGAAAGCGATGTTCTTCTCATCATCGACGAGGTGCAGACGGGCAACGGACGTACCGGCTCGCTTTACGCGTTCGAGCAGTACGGCATTCAGCCCGATATCGTATCGACCGCGAAGGGACTTGCGGGCGGCTTGCCGCTCGGCGCGACGATGCTCGGTGAGAAACTTGCAGATACCTACAAGCCGGGCACGCACGGTTCTACATTCGGCGGCAATCCGATTGCATCCGCGGGCGCTGTCAGTATCCTCTCCCGCATAGACGATGCGCTTCTCGCCGACGTGCGGGCAAAATCGGAATATATTTTCTCCGAACTGACGGGTGCGAAGGGTGTCGTGGGCGTGAGCGGGCTTGGGCTTATGATCGGTATTCAGACCGAAAAATCGGCGAAGGATGTGATCGCCGGGTGCATGGAGCGCGGTGTCGTCGTTCTCTCTGCCAAGGAAAAAGTGCGGCTCTTGCCTGCCCTCAATATTCCCATGGAAGACCTCAAAAAAGCAATCGGGATCCTCAAAGAAGTAATTGCAGAATAAAGGAGATTTACAGATGAAGCATCTTTTGAAACTGATGGATCTTTCCACCGAGGAGATCATTGATATACTGAATCTTGCAGATCAGCTGAAATACGAGAAGAAGAACGGCATCGAGCATCATATTCTCAAAGGAAAGACGCTCGGTATGATCTTCCAGAAATCCTCTACCCGTACCCGCGTTTCGTTCGAGGTTGGTATGTACGATCTCGGCGGCCAGGCGCTGTTCCTCTCCTCGCGCGATCTGCAGATCGGACGCGGCGAGCCGGTGGAGGACACCGCACGCGTGCTTTCCCGTTATCTTGATGGCATTATGATCCGTACGTTCGAACAAAAAGAAGTCGAAACGCTTGCCCAGTACGGCTCGATCCCGATCATCAACGGCCTTACGGACTACTGCCACCCTTGTCAGGTTCTTGCCGATCTTATGACGATCCGTGAACACAAGGGGCACATCAGCGGCAATAAACTCTGCTTTATCGGCGACGGCAACAATATGGCAAACTCCCTAATCGTCGGCGGCATCAAAACCGGTATGTCCGTCGCGATCGCCTGCCCGAAAGAGCACAAGCCCGATGCGGAGATTATGAAGTGGGCATCCGAGAACGGCAGTTTCCTCTGCACGGATAACGTGGAGGAGGCCGCCGACGGTGCGGACGTCCTTTATACGGACGTGTGGGCATCCATGGGTCAGGAGGAAGAAGCCGCCGCACGGAAACTGAAATTTGCCGGCTATCAGATCAACGAGAAGATTCTCGGTGTCGCCAATCCCGGCTGTATGGTACAGCACTGTCTCCCCGCACACCGCGGCGAGGAGATCACCGCTGACGTATTCGAGGCGCACGCAAACGAGCTCTTTGACGAGGCAGAGAACCGCCTGCACGCGCAGAAGGCGGTTCTCGTCCGCTGTATGGCAGGCAATAAATAAAAAAGAAGAAAAGGCTGTTGCATCTGATGCAGCAGCCTTAATTTTTAGGGCAGAAATACGCGCTCACCCGTTTCTTTGTCAATGGCGTTCGTGTAGTCCGAATATACGTTTATCGCATCAAAGACGGGACCAAATTTTTCGGTAGAGTCAATGGAAACAAAAACGTACGCATCACCCGTTACATCGTCCTCGGCGTAGCTCATGAGGCAGTGATGCGCCTCGTGCGTGTAGCCCGTTTTACCCGCAAGGATCGTAACGCCGTCCGGCTCATCGCCGTACATTCGCGAAAACATTGTGGATTCGAGAAGGAGCCCTTCCGGATGCTTCTCCGTCGGCGCAGTCGTGTGGCGGTACGTCGAGAGAATCATGGCGCAGTCCTCGTACTGCATAGCGTAGGTGAGGATCATCGCCATCTCTATGGCGGTCGAGTGGTGCTCTTTGTCGTGAAGCCCCGTCGCGTTCGTGAAATGGGTTTTGGTGAGACCCAACTCTGCGGCTTTTTCGTTCATGAGTGAAACGAAGGCGTCCTCGCTTCCGGCAACGTATTCGGCTAAGGCAACTGTAGCCTCCGCACCGGATGGGAGGATCATACCGTAGAGAAGATCGAGAAGCGTTACGGTTTCGCCCGGTGCGAATCCCGCAAGGGAGGCTTCTGCTTTGTACAAGGGATCAATAAGCGTGCTCGTAACGGTTACGGTGTCCGAAAGATTGCCGATGTGCTCGTACGCGACGATCATCGACATTACCTTCGTGAGGGACGCAGGATGAATTTTGGCGTTTGCCGATTTCTCGGCTAAGATTCGATTGTCGGTGAGGGAGACGAGTACGGCGTACGTGCTGTCAATCTCATCGGTTAGTGTAACCGTGGCGGCGCACGGCGTCGGGCGGATTACCGTCGGTATATCCGGTTCGGGATCGGCCGGCGGGAGGGTGGTCGTCTCGATGGACGGTATTTCCTCGACAAATGGCGTCGTTTCCGGAATGGATGCGGGGACGGACTTGTTGTTCACACAGGAGCGGAGTGAGAGGGCAAAAAGCATCAGAACAACGGCGCCCATGCATACCGTACAGATAAAACGTATTCTTTTTCGGCGACGTTCGGCGGCACGGCGTTCTGCTTGACGGCGTGCTTCGGCGCGTCGGCGAACCTCTGCTTCCTTTGAGCGCGGCGGCCTTCGGATTACGGGGACATTTTCCTTCGGCAGCGGAGCGGGAAGTGGGCGCACGGGGGCAATCGTTCCTGCCGGCCTATGTTGCAGCGGTCTGTTCGGCAGAGCAGATGTTGGCCTGCGAGGGACTCCGTTCGGGGATTTGCTCGGCTGTGCCGTTCCCATGGGGCGACGCGGCGATTGATTCATATGATACCGTCCGTTACTGTAAATTTAAGATAAGGGGGATCCTTGCGGTATCCCCCTTATTTGTTTTTTAGGATCCCGTCGTTTATTTGCGGCTTTGCTTTTCGGCTGTCCGCTTCGCTTCTGCCGCTGCCTGTTCTTCGGCTGCTTTGGCGAGCGCACGTTTTGTTTTCTTCTGGTTGAGAACGAACGGGATCGCGATGCCGGCTGTGAAAAGTGCGAGGAGTACGACGAGAACGATATGGTCAACGGTGCGCGGTACGCTCTCACCGAAGAAGATACTGGTGCGCGTGTCCTTGCGGATGGATTTCATCTTCACGCAGTTTTCACCGCTGTACTCGGAGAGTTCTTCCAAGGAATCCGCGTGCGATCCTGCGAGAATCTCCACGTCGGCAATCGTGAGATTTTTATCGGACGTAAGTGCCGGTTTCTCGGCGGCGACGGACAAGGAAAGCGCCTGAATATCGAGATGTAGCGTCGCGTGTACGGCGTTGTCCATCGTCATCTTGCCGCCGTACAGTTTGAGGACGCGGCCGTTTATGGCAAAATTCTCGGGGGTTGACGCCTGAATCTTCCAATCTCCGTCAATAAACGAAACCGTGGAGTGCGTACTGTAAATACCGTCTCCGCCGGCTTTGATATCGTACTTGCCCGACATAAAGCGGACGGTCGTGGAGTCGTCGGTGGAATAGCAGTAGATGCCCATATCATCGGAGACGAGGGTCAAGGTGCCGCTCCCCTTGAACGTAACCGTTCCTGCCAGAGCGAGCGCGGCGCGGGATGCCTTTATGTAGTTTTGTCCCTTAAGAATGACGGTTGCACCGGAAGTGATCTTGAGACCGTAGTCGTCTTTTGTGTCTATATACAGCCCGTCGAGCGTGAGCGTTGCGTTTCTGTTGTCCCACGTGTAGCCGTGATCGGTTATATCGCGGCGGGGGAGGGAGAGGTTTACCGTTTTCGTAAGCTTTGCGGCGGCGGACGCCGTCGGCACGAGAACGGCGGTAAAAGAGAAAAGCATGGAAAGCGCCAAGGCGGCGGTTACGATGCGTGTAAAGGTACGGTGCTTCATACGGTTGTCCATTCCCAAAACGCCAGGTGAGGGAATGACTCCTTTCTGTTGCGTTATGTGCGATTTTTTCGAAACTGTCTTTTATAATAATACCATATTTTTATATCAAAAACAATAGGCAGTGTGAGGTTTTCGCATTTTTACATCCTGTTCAAAAAAGGATTTCAGAAATGCCCTTGCAAGCGAAATGTGAATATGCTACAATACTGATATATGAGTTTGAAAGGAGCGCTGACAATATGCCCATGACCGATACATACGACAACCGCCCGATTGCCGTGTTCGATTCCGGAGTCGGCGGGATCAGCACTCTTTCTGAACTCACCACGCTTATGCCGAACGAATCCTATCTCTATTTCGGTGATTCTCTCCATGCACCGTACGGCTCCAGAACAGAGGAGGAGGTGCGCGCGTTTACCGACGAGCACATCGGTCGGCTTATCGAAAAGGGAGCAAAGGCGGTCGTTATTGCCTGCAATACGGCAACGGGCGCGGCGGTCTCGTATCTCCGCGAAAAGTACGCGGGTATTCCCATTATCGGGATGGAGCCTGCTATCAAGCCGGCCGTGGAAGCGTATCCGGGCGGGCGCGTGCTCGTTATGGCCACGCCTGTAACTTTGGCATCCGGCAAATTCCGAGCGCTTATGGGAACGTATGAAAAGAACGCAGAGGTGATCCCTCTTCCTTGCCCGAATCTTGCGCAGATGGTGGAAGCGGGCGTGCTGGAGGGCGAGGCGCTCGATGCGTATCTCGCCGAGCTGTTTTTGCCGTTCCGCGATCGTCCTGCCGATGCCGTTGTTCTCGGATGCACGCACTATCCGTTTGTTCGCGAGGCGATCGAAAAGGCGGCAGGGAAAGCCGAAATCTTTGACGGCGGTTCCGGCACCGCAAGAGAGGTACAGCATCAACTGCGCCTGCACGGCTCCCTTACGGATCGCACGACGGCGGGCGAGGTTATTATTGATAACAGCGATCCTACCGAGGAAAGGCTGCGTTTCTCCGAAAAACTACTCGAGGTCGGTCGGGAAAAATGTAAGGCGAGGATGTCCGAATCATCTTAAACCTACAAAAGGGCTATTACCGTCGATGAAAAGAATTTGGCACGGTTAAGCGAAAAGAATAAGAAATCAACTATATGGAGGATAAAACGATGATGGAACAAGTATTTGCCAATGTAGAGGCGCGGGCAGATCAATTCAAACAGCTTTTGAAGGATATTGTTTGTATGGAAAGCTATACACCCGACAAGGAGGCTGTGGATGCGGTTGGTGCGTATCTGGCTGCCTTTGCGGAACAAGAAGGTTTCCATGCGCAAACAATCCCGTTTGAGAAAGCCGGCAACGGTCTGCTCATTACCTGGAACGAGGATGCTCCTCTTCCCCCCGTGGCATTTACCGGACATCTGGATACAGTGTTTCCGGTCGGGACTTTCGAAGAGCCTTTGTTCCGCGAGGAGGACGGAAAGTTTTTTGGCCCGGGCGTGGTTGATATGAAAGGCGGACTTGCAGTTGGGCTTTTGGCTATGTGTGCTCTCAAGGATGCCGGCTACAAAGACAGACCCATCAAGTTTATTATGATCAGCGATGAAGAACTGAGTGAAGGCTTGTCGGGGGAAGCAGGCAAGGATTTCATCCGCGATAATGCCCGCGGATGCGCTGCCGCTATCACCCTGGAAGGCGGATTTGAGGACAAGGTTACCGTGGGACGAAAGGGCTCTATTCGGTACAAGGTTTACGTAAAAGGGTATGCAACCCATGCGGGCGCACACTATGCCTCGGGTATCAGTGCCATTAAAGAGGCTGCGCACAAGATTCTGGCTATCGAGGCTCCCAGCGATCAAGAGCAGATTACCTATAACTGCGGAATGATCAGCGGCGGTACCGCCCCCAACACCGTTCCGGGTGAGGCGATGTTTACACTGTATAACCGTTATTGGGAAATGAAGCAGCGTCAGGAGATTCGGGATCACGTAGAGGGTATTATTGAAAAATCGTATATTCCCGGTACCGTGTCCACCTTTGAAGTGGTGGGTGAACGACTTCCCATGGAGGCTACGCCGGGAAACTACGCATTGGCAGCTCACGCCAACGAAGTATCAGTGAAGTATGGATTTGGGGCGTTGGAGCCCTACAAAAAATCCAGCGGGTCCGATGCCTCGTATACAACCATGGCAGGCACTCCCAGCATTTGTTCTATGGGCCCCCTTGGCGGGCGTGCCCATTCTACGGATGAATTCATGATAGCGGAGTCTTTGGTCAGCCGTGCAAAAATGCTGGCTGCTATTATTGCGGAACTGCCTGAAAATTTCGGCAGATGAGAAAACAGTCATTTTCATAACGGTGTTTTTTACACAATCCGACACACTTGAATTTGACAGAGGAGTGCGCCTGTATGAAAACAAGAAGAACGCTGAGGCTAATTAGTCTTTGTATGCTGATTGTGGCAGTAGTCTTTGTTTTCTGCGCTCTGTCTGTGCCTACACTTGGAAAGACAATCTATATCGGAAGCTTCGTGTTTGGCGCAGAACAGTGGCGGATCTGCTATATGATTTACGTTATCGTTATGGCGGGGTTGTTTATCGCTTCGTTTTTTGTGAAGAAGTCCGGTGGGAAGGGGCGGAGCGAAGGAGAATGATTGTATGAAGACGATAGCAAAATGGTTAGCAGTAATTTCTATTATTGTCTTTGTGGTCGCTTGGGGTATTATGGGGTTGAAAATACTTGATAATAACTACTTCATTACAACAGAAGCATACATAGGATTGATTTCGCTTGTGGTCTTTTTCGTTTGTGTCATGTATGTGAAACTCACAAATCGTTGTCCCCATTGTGGAAAGGAAAAGCAATCCTTTGGGAAATACTGTCCTTACTGTGGTAATGAAATCAAGTGACCAATCCCAATTTGACGAAGGAGTTTAATTAGTGAAAAAGAAAATGTGGCTGGTTCCCGTGGCGGTAATTGCCATAATCGCAGTGTTTTGGATTACAGGACTTATCCCAAAGCAAATTGCGAGAGTGGCGGGAACAAATTATGTGAAAGAGCATTTCCCACAAATGCAGTTGGAATGTACTGGCGTAGAGTGGGCAGATGTGTACGGAGATTATTTAATTTCATTCAAAGATAAAGATGGAAACACGTATAGCTGTGTAGTTGGACCATCTGTTTTTCCGATTTCTTTGGGGCAAGGTCTTTTCGGCATAGAAGAGTATTACGCAGAGAATTACAAATAACATCGAAAATTCAAAAAAGAGCGGTTCCCGTATGGGAACCGCTCTTTTGGAGCTACTGGCCGGACTCGAACCGGCGACCTGCTGATTACGAATCAGCTGCTCTACCAACTGAGCCACAGTAGCATGCTCGCTCAACGCCGCCTAAATATTATACTATACCGAAAGCGCGATGTCAAGAGTCAAATGACAATTTTGCTCGTTCTTTTGTAGAGAAAAATGCTATTTTCGGCTCGGCATGCAAATTATCGGCGCGATTTCACGGAAAAATGCAAAAAATACTTGCGATTTTCTCAAAGCGGCGGTATAATAATGGTAACAAAAATACACGTAAGGAGTATTCGAATGAAAAGCACATTTTGGTCTGATTTCAAGAAATTTATCACCAAAGGAAATATCATTGACTTGTCCGTCGGCGTTGTGATTGGCGGCGCGTTCGGTAAGATCACCTCGAGTCTTGTCAATGACATTATCATGCCGCTCATCAGCCTTGTGGTTGGCGGTCTTGACGTTACCGATTGGAAGTTCGTTCTGAAAGAAGCCGTTCTCGACGCGGAAGGCGCGGTACAGACCGCAGAGGTTGCCGTTCGCTACGGTAACTTCATTCAGATGATTCTCGACTTCCTCGTAATTGCGTTCAGCATTTTCGTAGTGCTTCGCGTGATCATGAAGGCAAAGGCGCGGATGCATGCTGAAGAAGAGAAGAAAGCCGCCGAAGCAAAAGCACAGGCAGACGCCGATGCGAAGGCTGCTGCTGATGCTGCCGCCGCCGCTGCAGCAGAGGCTGCAAAGAAGATCGCCGACGAGCGCGCCGAGGAGCTCTCTCTTCTCCGCGAGATCCGCGATTCCCTCAAGAAATAATCTCTCGCAAATGCAAGAGGCTGTTGCGTAAAGCAACAGCCTCTTTGTTTGTCAGTCGTCGTCTCGCGGGTAACCGACCTGCGTGCGCGCATTCTCTCCGGCAAAAAATTCCGGGAACAATCCCGAAGGGGAGATGGACTCCCCGCCGGCATACAGATGCGAGGTGTCGCCGAGTTGGAGACACTTGAACACGACCTCGCCTTTCACCCGTTCTTCCGTGAGAAATTCCGTAACAGAGGACGGCGGCAGAAACATAGACTGCCACAAAAGGACGGGGGAGATGCCGGTGAGATGCGACGTGAGTGCCATCCCTAAAGCAAAGTGGCAGAAGAGTGCGATCGTGTAATCGGTGTTCTCCCGGCAGGTGTAGATCACGTTATCTCTATGGTAGCCGTGCTCGGCTAACAGTTTGTCGAACTTACTCGTGACGAGATCATACTGCTGTTTCGTCGTGCCGGTATCGTACATCTTGCCGGTTGTAAAGCGATGTACGTCGAAGGCTTCGGGAACGCTCGTCCACTCGCGCGGACGGATGTCCCAGGATATGTGATCTTCGCCGCTCATATCGGTAAGTCTGCCGCGGAATTCCTCAAGCCAATCGTAGGTAACGATGGATCGGCCGAGTTTTTTTGCGGTCGGCTCGGCGGTCATGACCGCACGGGGCAGGGGGGAGGAATAAATGTGGGTGATATCCCGCCGCTTACCGAGTCGCTCGGAGAGGAGCGCGGCCTCGCGGAATCCTTTTTCGGTCAGCGTATTGTTCGGGTAATCCGGTTCCGCATGGCGGATGATCAGAATTCTCATGTCGTTCCCTTACTGTTCTGTCGTTTCGAGTTCAAAAGCGAGAATTTGGCGAAAGAGATCCGTATGCCACGCCTGTTTCTCCTCGGCGCGTTTTTGCCCCTTGAAGAAGGACATCGTGGAGGTTTGACGGATGCAGAGGACGGTATCCTCGGGCAGATAACTGAAGACGGACACGGCTTTAGCGAAATCCGTATCGGCAAAACGGATGCCGTATTCGTCAATCGCAGTGTTGGGGAGTTCATCAAAGATCTCGGCGAGTTCGACCAGACCGCCTGCTGCCTTTACACTTTCGTACAGCTCAGGCGTGAGCAGGTAGATGACCGATTCTCCGGCGACGACTTCCATTTCAAACCGCTCGAGGGCGGACGTGTTCTGGGTATAATCGAACGCGAATTCAAGGCCTTCCGCCTCTACCGCGGCTTTTCTCTCAGCGATCTCGTCGGGATTCAGATAGTTATAGACGGAGAGCATGACGCCGCGTGTGCCGTCCTCGTTATAGTCGGGCATGATCTGCTTTATAGCATCCTGTGCGGTGCGCGTCTCGTTCACGGTGAGATATCCCGGCCCTGCGTACATAAGATACACGTCGTACGAGTTTTGTGTGCACATCTGGAGCGTGCAGATGAGAAGCAAAAAGAGAGACGCGGTAATTATGATCGTTTTCCACTTGTGGTGGTACCAGAAATTCTCAAGAAAATTCCCCTTTACAACAGCGGTATCGCCTTCTGTGGGGGTGTCGCCGCCAAGCGCTTTCAGACGCCGTGCCGCGACGGACTCTGGAATATCGTTCACTTCTTCGGTTTTCTTTTCGTCAGCCATTGTATCCTCCAAAAAGATAAAACAAAACCGCACCGTAAAAGTAGTGCGGTGCTGTTTTTATTGTATCACTCACCTGGGGAAATAGCAAGGGAAATAGGTCGAAATTTACAAATGGTTCGTATTCTCAGGGGATCAGTCAACGAACAAAACGCCGTTTGCCGAAAGCGTTGATTGGAGTTTTTCGATGTCAATCTCACACACAGCCTTGTTTTCGCACGCGGCGATGGCGGCAGCCGTGCCGGCGGCTTCGCCTGTGAGAGCGGCAACCGGAATGACGCGGGTGATCTCCCATCCCTCGCGGTCGCAACAGACGATGCGTCCCGCGGCGAGAAGATTCCCAAAGCCTTTGTTATACATACAGGAGTAAGGAATGTGGTAATGCTTGCCTTTTTTGCGGAAGTCGCCGCAGCTGCCAACCGTATCTTTGAAGCGTACGTTTTCGTCATTGCCGGAAAATTCGTATTCACCGATGATATGGCGGATCGTACGGAACGTCGGCATCATGGGAAGGCGCGAGATATCACGTTCGTTTCTGTCGGTGTCTTTGATCTTTTCAAAGGTGGCGCGCCTTGTTTTGAGAAGGAATTCCGTTACCTCTTCGGCATCGTCGCCGCGGTACATCTTGTGCCCCTGTTGCCCGACGCCGTTCATGTTGCTGCCTGCCTTCATCCAGATGCTCATGGTATTCGCGTCTTTCTTTTCCACATACTTTTTCGCAGCTTCGTACGTGAATCCTTGCGCCATCGAGGAGAAATAGTTTTCACCAACCACGCACGGAACGCCCGCACGGTGCATGACGGAGGCATCGCCTGTGGCATCAATGACCACTTTTGCGCCGAAGAATTCGCGGCCGCTCACGCTTTCCACAACGACACCGCGGCAGACGGTGTCTTCCATCACGGGAAAGGTTGCCAAGGTGTCCACACGGATAGAAACGCCGTTGCCTTCGAGATATTCGTCAAGTGCCATCATAAAGATGGACGGACTGTAAAACGTAGCGTACTTGCAGTTTTTGCCGAGTTCGGGCCTCTTGCCGTTTTTCCAATCGTCTGCGAGGGTGTCAAAGCCGTAGGCGATAGACAACTTCAGAAGCTCCTCGGGAATGCCCGCAGTCATCTGCGTGCCGAGATGATCGCAGAGCGGCTCATACCACGAAATGAGTCCGATAGTGGCAAGTCCACCGAACGCCACTGTCTTTTCGATGATGATCGTGTTGGCGCCGCCGCGTGCTGCCGCAACTGCCGCTGCAACCCCCGCAATACCGCCGCCTACGACGACAACGTCATACTCGCCGCGGTTTGTGATTCCCCTTGTGTCTTTGATTCCCCTTGTGTCTTTGATATCCATGCGATCATTACCTCGTTTGTTGGGAATAGGTTTAACTCATTATATCACACGGGGACTTCTTTTGCAATAAAAAAGAATTTCTGTGCAAAGCACCGGATTTTCTGATGCATATAACTTTTTCTGTAAGAACACTCGCATTTGACATTGTAATTCCTGCCGTTTTGTGATAAAATGGAGGTGGAATTTGAAAAGGATCCGGTGTGTACGGAAGAGTATTTCGAGTATTATTTGGGATCGGACGAGCCGCGTCTAAGGTACACCCGATCATTATTGTAAATGTACGGCCTAAAAACGATAGGCAATATATTTATTGACAAAATATAAAAAAGGAGACTTCGTCATGAAGAAGGAATATTTTGATATTGAGGGCATGACCTGCTCGGCTTGCTCGGCGAGAGTAGAGAAATGCGTATCGGCGATAGACGGCGTCTCGGATATTTCGGTCAATCTTCTCAAAAACAGTATGACGCTATTGCTTGACGAGGGCACCGTAAGCGTCGATACGGTCATTGAGGCGGTCAGGAAGGCCGGCTACGGTGCGGTTCATAAAAACGGAAAAGTCACGGAGAAGAAACCGGCGGCGGGTAATCCGGATACGGAATACGAGTCTCTCAAAAAGCGCCTAATATTATCGGCCGTTTTTGCCGTTCCGCTTTTCTACCTCGCGATGGGGCATATGATGGGATGGCCGCTTCCCCGTATATTCTTGGGGGCGGAAAATGCAATGATCTTCGCTCTCACGCAGTTTTTACTCCTTTTGCCTATCGTCATAGCCGAATACAGATATTTCAAGGTCGGTTTCAAAAACCTCATCCACGGCTCACCCAATATGGATTCCCTCATTGCGGTCGGCTCGGGCGCCGCCATTCTCTACGGTCTCTATGCGATGTATAAGATCGCGTTTGCCCTCGGTCACGGCAATACAGACGTGGCACATATCTTTATGATGGATATGTATTTTGAGTCAGCGGGTATGATTCTGACCCTCATCACACTCGGCAAGACCTTAGAGGCACGGGCGAAGCGGAAGACCTCAGAGGCGATAACAAGACTTTTAGATCTTTCTCCAAAATCCGCGACCGTTCTGCGCGGCAGTGAGGAATACGTAATTCCGATAGAACAAGTGCTTCTCGGAGATATTCTTATCGTAAGAGCGGGCGAGTCCGTTCCCGTTGACGGCGAGGTAACCGAAGGGTACGCCTCGGTGGACGAGTCGGCTTTGACGGGCGAGAGCATTCCCGTAGACAAGCGGATCGGCGACAAGGTGATCGGCGGCACGCTCAGCAGATCGGGATATTTTAAGATGCGCGCCGAGAAGATCGGCGAGGATACCGCGCTTTCGGGCATCATACGTCTCGTGGACGAGGCAACTGCCTCAAAAGCACCGATTGCGAAGCTGGCGGATAAGGTCAGCGGCATTTTCGTGCCCGTTGTGATCGGAATATCCGTCTTTTCGATGCTCATCTGGATGATAGCCGGCCGTGGTTTTGAGTTTGCGCTCTCAATCGGTATTTCGGTACTCGTCATCTCTTGCCCGTGCGCTTTGGGACTCGCTACGCCGACGGCTATTATGGTCGGCACGGGTAAAGGTGCCCAAAACGGCATTTTAGTGAAATCCGCAGAGGCCCTGGAGATCACGCATAAGGTCAACACGGTGGTGCTTGACAAAACGGGGACGATTACCGAGGGCAAGCCGGCAGTAACGGATATCACTTCACTCGATGACGAAGCAGAATTTCTTCGCATAGCCGCATCCGTGGAAACGCTCTCCGAACATCCGCTGGCAATCGCTATAACAGAAGAGGCAAAACGCCGTGGGCTTTCTCTGTGTCCCGCCGAGGACTTTTCCCAAATACCGGGCGGCGGAATAAAAGGTGTCGTAAACGGACGGGTGTGCCTCGCAGGCAACGAAAGACTTATGACGGAAAACGGCCTCCAAAGCGAATTGTTTAAAGAGGGGCGCGCCTTGGCGGACGATGGCAAAACACCTCTGTATTTCGCCTATGACGGCAAAGTGATCGGCCTTGTTGCCTTGGCGGATACGATCAAGGAGAGCAGCAAGGCAGCCGTCAGTGAACTTCGCCGGATGGGGCTTGACGTCATCATGCTGACGGGTGACAACGAAAAGACCGCCTTGGCGATCGGAAGACAGATCGGGGAAATCGAAGTGGTCGCCGATGTCTATCCCGAGGACAAGGAGAGGAAGATCCGTACGCTCCGAGAGAGCGGAAGGGTCGTTGCCATGGTCGGCGACGGTATCAACGACGCGCCGGCTCTTGCGCGTGCGGACGTTGGTATTGCGATTGGCGCGGGCACGGATATTGCTATGGAATCGGCGGATATCGTGCTTATGAAGAGCGATCTTTCCGACGTGCCGAGCGCTATACGCCTGAGCCGTGCCACGATGCGCAACGTAAAGCAGAATCTGTTCTGGGCGTTTATTTATAATATCATCGGTATTCCCGTCGCGGCAGGCGTTTTGTATATTCCGCTGTCCCTCAAACTTTCCCCGATGATAGCGGCACTTGCGATGAGCTTAAGCTCGGTGTTCGTAGTTACGAACGCTTTGCGGTTAAAACTGTTCGAGCCGAGCAGAAAAAAGAAAGAAAAAGGAGATTTTACTATGAAGAAAACGATCATCATTGAAGGAATGGCGTGCGAGCATTGTGCAGGACGAGTCAGAGAGGCGCTTTTGAAACTTGACGGCATCGCCGACGTGCGTATTGATCTCGGTGCAAAAAAGGCAGAGATTATGCTTACGAAGGAGATTGACGCAGCTCTTCTCAAAAGTACGGTGGAGGCAGCGGGCTATACCGCTTTGTCTATCGGGTAAACAAAATCCCACATCCAAAACGGATGTGGGATTTTTTGTGGGAGGGGGACTTTTAAGAGCGACACCATGGTTGTAAACGAGGTTTATGTATCAAAATTTTTTATCGCAAGCATTTGGGTTGTACGCGGATTTGCGGCGGAAGCCCGATGGAAAGCGAGGACTGAGGATCAATAACTACACCCCAAGTTTTGATTAAAGGGTGAGAGTCCAAAGAATACAAGACGCTCTTTAAATCCCCCTTTATAATGATGAAGTCTACGCATTCTATCGATGCCATGTGCTTTTTCAATCCTGAAATTGTTGTGAACGCGGGAAAATACAAAATATCAGAATCATTGGTTTGTAATATATTTAGCGATTGCCCATCCTTTTGAGAGAAAAACGGGGTTGAATAATATAGTTTTTTTCTTTCATTTGCGTTGACAAAATCTTGAACAGAAATTTCATTGTTTTGCAGTTTTTTTATGGTTGATTCCCACTTGTTTTGTTTTCCTAACAACAGAATATCCTTCCTCTTCTTTTTGATTTTTGATTTATTTTACCACAACTTTGTAAATGTTTCAATCTTTTCCGTGATAGCCAGGACTCAGAACCTCGGCTTTCGCCTGCGCGTTTCAAACCGCCGGTACACCTTTGCGAAAACCTTATCCGATGCTTACGCATCGGAGTGGTTCTTCGTCATTATCAAAACGAAAGAAAGCCATACGGCAGATGCCGTATGGCTTTCTTTGGGACGTAACGCCGATTTAGATGCAAAAGCGGTTAGTGGCTGATTTAGATGCGCGCCGATTTTGCAGAGGGTACACTGACTCCTTGGCGATGATGGGAGTTGCACTTGACCGCTATCTTTCGGGGGGCAACGCCATGCTTGCAAACGAAATCTATGTATTATTGATTTTTATAGTTGTTTTACCGCAGGCATCAACATCAAATACAGCATCAAAATTGGCATCAGGCTTCCATCCTCGCACTTTGAACGAATCTGCTATATCCTTTAATTTGCCAAATGGAAAATCACTGAAAAAGTTTTCCAAGGTTTCATACGATAAGTCCTGCAATTCTTTCGCTTCAATGTCTCCACCAAAACACCGCCTACCACATTTAAAAAATTCAATAGATAACAATTTGCCATTGATGATGTCGTATATATGTTCGATGATATCTTCCTCGTCATTCATATGCCAATGTTGAAACGAAAAATATAGAATATAGGGAGTCCATTCGTCTTCGGGCACATATTCTAACTTGATGTTTTCGTTACCAAATGGATTCCGTATTTCCAAGGAATTTTTATCATCAAAAAGATGCGTTGCGTAATCAGAGAATTGTGAAGCTATAGCTACAAGGTTGTTTTGAAACATAAATTCACCCTCTTTCTTTTTGTATTATACCACAATTTTGTAAACATTTCAACCGTTTCGCAAGTTCGAATCTGTCTACAGACCCGAAGAAAATGAAATCGTGCTGCGCACGATGAAATCCTCACTTCGTTCGGGTGAAATCTTCGGCGTGCCGCCTCAGATGAAATCGAAGCCTTGCGGCTTCGGATGAACGAAATCCGCTCTCCTCTCCCCGCGAAGCGGGATTTCATCGCGAAGCGATTTCATCCACCGCAGGTGGATTTCTTCCGCCAACGGCGGATTTCGTTGAAAAAAGCACTTGCTTGCGCAAGTGCTTTTTTCTGGCTGGGATAGCTGGACTCAGAACCTCGGTTTTCGCCTGTGCGGTTCAAACCGCCGGTACACCTTTGCGAAAACCTTATCCGATGCTTACGCATCGGAGTGGTTCTTCGTCATTATCAAAACGAAAGAAAGCCATACGGCAGATGCCGTATGGCTTTCTTTGGCTGGGATAGCTGGACTCGAACCAGCGAATGCAGGAGTCAAAGTCCTGTGCCTTACCGACTTGGCGATATCCCACCGCAATCGATATTATACCATATTATTGCCCGTGATGTCAATCTTTACGAGCAGATTTTTCTCAGATACAGTAAAAAAGGATCGTGAAAAAGTGCAGAATGCTTCCCGCCAGAACGAACAGGTGGAAAATGGAGTGCGCGTATTTCCTTTTCTTGAAGAAATAATAGATCAGAGCGCCGACCGTGTAGCATACGCCGCCGGCAAGGAGCAGAAAGATCGCATTTTTGTGGAGTGCGGCGACGGTGGCGTTCCAGGCGAAGACCACACACCATCCCATGAGGATATAGCATACGGCGGAAAATTTGCGGTATGCTTTGATATCGATCGCGTTGAATACGATGCCGACCGCGGCGGCGCTCCACACTACACCGAAAATCGTCCAGCCTAAAAAGGGGTTGTATTCGCGCAGACGGCTGAGGCTGATAGGCGTGTACGTTCCGGCGATGAGGAGGAAAATCGAGCAGTGGTCAAGTACCTGAAAGACTTTCTTTGCGGTTTTGTCCGCAGGCAGTCCGTGGTACAGGCTGGACATGGTATACAGGACGATGAGGGAAGCACCGTAGATCGCGCTTCCTACCACGCCGTATACGTTCCGGTGCAAGGCGGCAAAGATCACGCACAGCGTCAGTGCGGTTACCCCTAAAGCACCGCCCACAATATGGGAGACCATATTAAAGATTTCTTCCCCCTTGGTGTACGTGGGGAGTTTTCTGTCCTTTAGTTTTTCACGAGCCATTTTTCGACCTCTTTTCCGAGTGCTGTATTTTGTAACGGTGAAATTTTACCACAAAATCAGAGATATAGCAAGGGAAAAGTTGCGTCTAAACCGTGAATTTAGGGTTAGCAGGTGCTTTTTTGGATTGCTTATTTCGTCATTTTTTCCTGTTTTACTTTATGGTCGATCACGTGCCTTGAGGCAAGCTCGGAAAGAATTTCTTCATTGGAGATGCCCATTTCCACCATTAGCACCATCACGTGGTAGAGAAGATCGGAAATCTCATAGATCGTCTCCGCGCGGTCATCCGCCTTGCCGGCGATAATGACCTCAGTTGCTTCCTCGCCTACTTTTTTGAGGATCTTATCAATGCCCTTTTCGAAAAGATAGGTGGTATAGGATCCTTCTTTCTTATGGGTTTTGCGTCCGCGGATCAGCTCGTAAAGTGCGTCGAGGGAGAATTCTTTTTCCGTTTCGCTCACGAACACGTCTTCGTTGAAGCAAGAATCCGCACCGGTGTGACACGCGGGGCCTTCCTTGCGTACGAGCACAGTCAGGGCATCGTAGTCGCAGTCTGCCGTAATTTTGACGACGTGCTGTACGTTGCCGGAGGTTTCGCCCTTGCGCCAAAGCTCCTGTCGGGAGCGAGACCAAAAGCACGTGCGGCCTTCCTTCATAGTGATCTCAAGACTCTCGCGGTTCATATAGGCAAGCGTCAGTACCTTGCCGGACTCAGCGTCCGTTACGATGGCGGGAATGAGGCCTTTTTCGTCAAATTTCAGTTTATCAATAGAAAGCATAAATTTCTCCTTCATTTCGTCAAATTCTCACGGGTATGCCGTTTTTGTGAAGCTGCTTTTTGAGATCGGGGATTTTCACCTCACCGAAGTGGAAGATCGAAGCGGCAAGCCCCGCATCCACTTTGGGGAGCGTATTGAAAAGCGTTGTGAAATTCTCGGCGCATCCAGCACCGCCCGAGGCGATCACGGGAACGGATACGATATTGCACACCGCATCGAGCATTTCAAGATCAAAGCCGCCTTTCACACCGTCGGTGTCAATGCTGTTGAGCACGATCTCGCCTGCTCCCGCATCCGCGCCGCGGCGGATCCATTCGAGAGCATCTATGTCGGTGTTCTCGCGGCCTCCCTTCGCGAAGACGGTGAATTTTCCGTCCACGCGCTTGACGTCTACGGAGAGAACGACACACTGATCGCCGTATTTTTTTGCCGCCTCACCGATAAGCGCGGGATTTTTGATCGCACCGGAGTTTACGCTTACCTTATCTGCGCCGCATTTCAGAACGCGGTCGAAATCGTCGACCGTATTGATGCCGCCACCCACTGTGAGAGGAATGAAGATCGTGGAAGCCACCTCGCGGAGGATATCCGTGAATAAGGCGCGTCCCTCGGCGGAGGCGGTGATGTCGTAAAAGACAAGCTCGTCAGCACCGTTATCGCTGTAATATTTCGCTAAAGAGACAGGAGAGGAGACGTCGTGCAGATCGAGAAAATTCGTTCCCTTGACGACGCGTCCGTCCCGCACGTCAAGGCAGGGGATGATTCGTTTCGTTACCATAGTTATCCCCTTTCGCGTGCAACGGCGAGTGCATCGGTGAGATTCATAGCGCCGGTATAGAGTACCCGTCCGACGATCGCGCCGTACACGCCGAGATCACGCACAGCGGCGAGATCGTCGAGCGTGGAGATGCCGCCGGAGGCTATGATGTTCATGGAGAGCTCGTCTCTGAGACGCGCGTACAGATCGCGGTTCGTGCCGCTTTCCATGCCGTCTTTTGAGATATCCGTGCTGATCACCGTTTTGATGCCGATGGACTCAAGTTCGCGGCAGAAGTCGAAGCATTCGCGACCCGATACCTCCGTCCAGCCGCGGACGGCAACGAAGCCGTCTTTCACATCCACGCCCACGGCGATATGGTCGCCGTATTCACAGGCGGCGGCTCTGAGAAATGCGGGATCTTCGATGGCGGCTGTGCCGAGAATCACGCGCTCGGCACCTGCGGAGATGTACTTTTCCACGGTGTCGAGCGAGCGGATGCCGCCGCCGATCTCCGCTTTCAGGGGAGTGGCTTTGAGGATTTCGGCGATCATAGCATAATTGGCGGTACTGCCGTCCTTTGCGCCCTCAAGATCCACGATGTGGAGCTTTTCGGCGCCGGCTTTGCAGAACCTTTTTGCTACGCCGACAGGATCGTTATCGTATACGGTCATTTGGCTATAATCGCCGCGGGTCAGGCGTACCGCCTGCCCCCCGTACAAATCAATCGCGGGGTATATATACATGGGATTTCCTCACATTTCGTAATTCGTGGGATCGGTATCACAGAACGCGGCAAGAATTCTAAGACCGACTTTGCCGCTTTTCTCCGGATGGAACTGCATACCGCATACGTTGCCGTTTGCCACGGCCGCCGTGATCGGTACGCCGTAATCCGTGTCGGCGATGAGCGAGGCGTCGCAGTCCACACCGCAGAAGGAGTGAACGAAATACACGAAGTCGCCCTCGTTAATATAGCGGAAAACGGGGTGCTTTGCACGTCCCTTGGGGAAGCGGAGCACGTTCCAACCGATATGCGGGATTTTTACCGTGCCGTCCGTTAAGTCGTCGATCGGGCGGACTGAGCCCGGGATGAGGCCGAGCCCTTCGTGCTCGCCGTATTCGTAACTTTTTTCGAACAGCATCTGCATGCCGAGGCAGATGCCCATAAGCGGCTTTCCCTTGCTCGCTTCTTCGATGAGGACAGTATCAAGCCCCGTATCCCGCAGTTTTTTTGCGGCATCCCCGAACGCACCAACGCCGGGGAGAATGATCTTATCCGCGCACCGGAGCACTTCTGCGTCGCCGGTAACGATCGCCTTTGCACCTATGGCAGAGAGGGAACTTTTGAGGGAAAACAGATTACCTACGCCGTAATCAACAATGGCAATCATCAGAGAACTCCTTTGGAGGAAGGAATCGTATCGGCGGCGTCCGCGTCATTTTTCACAGCGGCGCGGAGCGCACGTGCAAACGCTTTGAAAGCACCTTCCAGAATGTGGTGTGAATTTCTGCCCGCGAGCTGTTGCAGGTGAAGCGTCATCTGTGCTTTGCGGGTGAGGGCGAGGAAGAACTCCTTTCCGAGCTCCGTGTCAAACGTGCCGACCTTGCGGGCGGGGATCGTGAGATCATAGGAAAGATACGAGCGTCCGGAGAGATCGAGCGCCGCGAGAATGAGTGCCTCGTCCATCGGCAGGATGATACTGCCGTAACGGATGATGCCGCGCTTATCACCGAGTGCACGGGCGATCGCATCGCCGAGCGCGATACCGATATCCTCGACGGAGTGGTGATCGTCTACCTCGGTGTCTCCCTTGCATCGGAGAGTCAGATCGAAACGGCCGTGGCTTGCGAAAAGCGTCAGCATATGATCGAGGAAGGGAACGCCCGAATCAATATCGGACATGCCCGTTCCATCGAGATTTAAGGTGAGGGTAATATCCGTTTCTGCCGTCTTACGGGCGACGGATGCGGTTCTTTGGGTGTTCATACAGAACCTCCGTTTGAAAGAATTTCGGTGAGGGCACAGATCAAAGTTTCCATTTCCGCCATCGTACCGATCGTGATGCGGAGATAGGGCGAGATGCGCGGCGCATCAAAATGGCGAACGAGAATGCCTTTCTCTTTCAGAAGGCGATACAGATCGCTTCCGTCCATTTTGTCCGATTTGGCAAAAAGGAAATTGGCAGAGGAATCGGTCATGGTAAAGCCGAGCTTTGAGAGTTTTTCTGCCGTCCACCGGCGGGTTTCTATGATTTTTTTGCAGTTGTCGTTATAATAGCTCGGCTCTGACAGCGTGGCTTCACCTGCCGCCGCCGTCAGTCGATTGATGTTATAGGGATTGGTTGAAAATTTGATCTTATTAAGATCGGCGATGAGCGCCTTGCTGCCGATCGCAAAGCCGAGCCGTGCGCCCGCCATGGAGCGGGATTTCGAGAACGTCTGCACGACGAGCAGATTGTCGTACTTCTTCGTCAACGGTACGACGGACTCCCCGCCGAAATCGACGTACGCCTCGTCGATAACCACGACGTTGTCGGGATTCTTTTGAATGATTTCTTCGATTTGCGCGGGCTTGAGCGCGATGCCCGTCGGTGCGTTCGGATTGGCGATCACTACGGTTTTGCCTCTACCGAAATAATCGGCGGGATCAATGGTGAGATCCTCTTTCAGGGGAATCATCTCGTAGTCGATTCCGTACAGCTGTGCGTAGACCTTGTAGAATCCGTAGGAGATATCGGGGAACACCGCGCCCGTATCTTTGTCCGAGAACGCCATAAAGGCAAACGAGAGAGATTCATCCGATCCGTTCGAGACGAACACGTTTTCCATACCGACGCCGTACTGTAGAGCCAGCATCTCGCGAAGAACGCGGCAATCGGGATCGGAGTACAGCTTGAGGTTTTCTACCTCCGCTTTGTTTATGCGATCTATGACGGCAGGGGCGGGCGGATAGGGGGATTCGTTCGTGTTCAGTTTTACGTATTTCTGATCCTGCGGCTGTTCGCCCGGAACGTACTGTTTGAGTGCGTCAAAGCGGCGGCTGATAAAGCGGCTCATCGGTTAGCCTCCGATGTCTGCGGCTTGCGTGAAATCGCACTGCGCCCGTGGGCGGACAGCCCTTCCGCCTCGGCGAAATAGGCAATATCGTCCGCTACCTCTGCGAGTGCGTCGGCGGTATAGTAACTGAACGCGGATTTCTTCACGAAATCGTCCACGGAAAGGGGGCTTGAGAAGCGTGCCGTGCCGCTCGTGGGGAGTGTGTGATTGGGACCCGCGAAATAATCGCCGAGCGCTTCGGGGCAATTTTTTCCGAGGAAAATGGATCCCGCGTTCGTGATCGCGTCGAGGTAGTCGAAGGGATTGTCCACCGAGAGTTCGAGGTGCTCGGGCGCGATACGGTTCGCGATCGCGATCGCTTCGTCGATCGACGCGCACAGAATGATCTTGCCGTTTTGGTCAATGGAAACGCGGGCGATCTCGCGGCGGGGCAAGGCGTCGATCTGCACTTCGAGTTCAGCCTGAACGGCATTTGCCAAAGATTCGCTGTCCGTTACCAAAACCGCGCTTGCGAGCTTGTCGTGCTCTGCCTGCGAGAGCAGATCTGCCGCGACGACGCGGGGGTCCGAGGTCCCGTCCGCAATTACGAGGATCTCGCTCGGGCCTGCGATCATATCAATGCCGACCTTGCCGAATACCTGCTTTTTGGCTTCTGCAACGAAGGCGTTTCCGGGACCGACGATCTTATCGACGGCGGGGATCGTCTCTGTACCGTATGCCAAAGCGGCGACTGCCTGTGCACCGCCCACTTTAAAAATCCGTCCCACGCCGGCGATTTTTGCCGCTGCCAGAATCACCGGATTTATCTTGCCGCCCTCATACGTCGGCGGGGAAACCATGACGATCTCACCGACACCGGCAATTTTCGCCGGCAGGCAGTTCATGAGAACCGAGGAGGGGTAGCTTGCCGTGCCGCCGGGTACGTACAATCCCACTTTGGAGAGGGGAATCACCTTCTGTCCCAGAACGATGCCCGGCTTTTCGCTGATAACGAAGCTAGCGCGCTTCTGATGCTCGTGAAAAGCCGTAATGTTTTCTGCCGCTTTTTGCATAATGGAGAGGAGCTTCGGATCGGTCTTTTCGAATGCCTCTTCGATCTCCGCGTCCGTTACTTCGATCGCGGTGAGTGTTGCGCGGTCGAATTTCTCCGAATACATACGGAGTGCCGCATCACCGTTTTGCCGTACCGTTTCGATAATTTCCGAAACAGCCGCGGATACGTCGGCGTGACTTGTATCTCTTCCAAAGATTTCCGCATCGGATACGGTGCCGCGTTTGAAAATCTGTATCATAGGTAATCCTCCGATCGGTTCGTTATTTCGTCTCTTGTGCCCGCTGTGCGGTAAGCGCCGCAATTTTTTCGGACAGCTTTGTGATGGCATCATACTGGAATTTGTAGCTGACCTTGTTTGCGATCAGTCTTGCGCTGATCGGCACGATCGTTTCAATGACGGACAGATCGTTTTCTTTCAGCGTTGTTCCCGTTTCCACGATGTCCACGATCACGTCGGAGAGCCCGAGGATTGGGGCAAGTTCAATGGATCCGTTCAGTTTGATGATGTCGATATCGCGGCTTTGTTCATTATAGAACGTGCGGGCGATATTTACGAATTTCGTTGCAACGCGGAGGGTCTTTGCGCCGTCGTAGCGGAATCCGTTTTTTGCGGCGACCGCCATGCGGCATTTTCCCACGCCCAAATCCAGCAGCTCGTATACGTCGGGAGTATATTCAAGGAGAATATCCTTGCCGGCAACGCCGATATCAGCGGCACCGCGTTCGACGTAGATTGCCACGTCCGAGGGTTTTACCCAAAAGTATCTGACGCACGTCTCCTCCGATTCGAAAATGAGGCGCCGTCCGCCCTCACGGAGGGCAGGACAGCCGTAGCCGGCTTTTTCAAACGTTTCGTATACCGACTCGCCGAGGCGCCCCTTGGGCAGTGCAATATTAATCATTGGTTTCAAGGATGTGAAGTCCTCCCTCTTTCATGGTAAGAAGCTGATGGCAGCGGAATCCCTCGGGGATGCTCCGCTGTACGCGCACGGTCTTTCCGCTTTCTGAGAGCATTTTGACCGCTTTGGTGAGTTCTGCGGCGTCGGTGGATTCATCATACAGCAGAAGAATATCCGCGTCAAAGCCGCGCTCGGCGGTGTTGTACCGTTCCAGAAGATCGAGATACACCGCAAAGCCGACCGCACCGCCCGTTTTGCCCATCTTGTGAAGAAGATTGTCGTAGCGTCCGCCGGCAAGCACGGCATTGGGGATTCCCTCGATAAAGCCGCTTAAGATGATGCCGTTATAATAAGACATATCGTTAACCGTGGAGAAATCAAGGTTCACGCGGTCAGCGCATCCTGCCGCGTCGAGAACGGTGTGAATGGCTTCGAGCTCATCGAGTGCGGCGGCCTCAGCCGCGCCCACACTGATTGCACGCAGGCGTCCGATCGCATCCGCAAACGGACCGTAGATTGTGGCGGCTGTCGTCAGCCGCGACGCAGCCTCGCCCTTGATGCCCGCATCCTTGGCGATAGCGGCGATGCCGTGCGCGTTTTTCTCACGAATGCATCCGATGAGTGCATCGCGCACGTCGCCCTCCGCGCCGATCTCGTCGAGAAGGGCAGAGAGAAATCCCATATGGGAAATATCGAGAATGTAGTTTTCTCCGAGTGCGGCGAGACTCTGTACCGCCAGAAGGATCACTTCACCCGTTTGATACAGATCAATCTCGCCGATGCACTCAAGGCCCACCTGCATGATCTCGGAAATCTCGTCCTTGTCTTTCGATTCACGGTACACGTTTTCCGTGTAGTACACCTTCTCGGAAGGCGCGCCGCTGCGGGCGTTTTTTACGATCGAAAGCGTCACGTCCGGGCGGAGCGCCATAAGGCGATTCCCGCTCCCCGTAAAGGTAATGATGCTGTCGCCGCGGAGAAAATTCTTGTTTCTCGCGTACAGATCGTATTCCTCGAATTTGCTCATTTTGAAGCGGGCGTAACCGTACCGGCTGTACAGTTCACTTAGGGCGGAGACTGCGCGTTCGCTGCCCACGGCTTCGTATTTTCTATCCATGTTTCAACCCTCGGTTCATATGGCTTTTTGATTTACTGTAACAGTATAGCACACTTTAACGCTTTAGTCAAGTAAAGCGATAAAGTTTTTGAAAAAATTTTACAAACAACGGGCGTTTTTTCAAACGATGCCTGTCAGTTTTACGATGCGCGGCATGTGGTGCACGGCAGGCAGGAATTTTGTAAGAATATCCTCCTTCGCAATCTTAAGGCTGCTCGTGTTCATGCACGGATGACAGCAGATGAACGCTTCGTACAGGATGTCTTCGTCGATGAGAAGATCCACTTTGTTTTCCGTGTCGAAGGCAAGGCTCAGAACGGTAACCGATCCCGGGGAGACGCCGAGATGCGTCTGCATCAGGACCTCGTCGCCAAAGGAGAGTCGGGTGGAGCCGATCTGTTTCGATAATTCCTTCGTTTTGAACGGTTTTTCCCCCGGCATAAGAAGGAGATAGAGCTGAGAACCGTTACTGTTTCTAAGAAACAGGTTTTTGCACATAGGCGTGCCGAACGCCGCATCAATGGCGGCACAGGCCTCAATGGTGAACGCCGGTTCGTGGTCGATCCGCTCGTAGGGGATCTCCAGCGAATCGAGCAATTCGTACGTTTTTTGCTCTGCCTTCGAACGGGATGGATCGTTTGGATTTCCGCTATATATTTCGTACGCCATATCATTCTCCTGCTCTGCGCGTTTTTTGTCAAATAGAATCGGTATTATTGTATCACAAAGGCGGGAAAATTGCAAGAACGGAGGCAGGCTTATAAGAGGATTCGGAAAAGTTTACAAGTCGTCTTGTCTTTGTTCATCCGTTGTTTTCCAAAAGGTGATATACTTATATCGTATTTAGGAGAGGAAGGGAATAAAAACGATGCAGAACTGGAAATACAAACTTGCCGCCTTTATGTACGGGCGTTACGGTACCGATGCGCTTTATTATGCGCTCTTTGCGGTGTGGTTCCTTTTGCACGTGCTCTTTGCCTTTACCGGAGAATGGATTTTCACAGCATTATCCTTTTCCGTTCTCCTTTTTATGACGTACCGTGTGTTTTCTAAAAATACGTCCCGCCGCCGAAAAGAGAACGAGGCTTTCTTAAAACTGTGGCGGCCGATTGCTGCATGGTGGAAACTCGGTTTGTGCCGTATAAGGGATGCACGTACGGCTGTGTATCGGAAATGTCCCCAATGTAAAGCCGTTCTGAAACTGCCGCGCCGTCGCGGGAGGCACACGACCAACTGTCCTCGCTGTGCGCATCGCTTTGATGTGCAGGTGCTTTTCTGAAAATGCATTGCTGCGCCGAACAAAAGTCGGCGCAGTTTTTATTTTGATAAAAAAGTATCATAAAAAATTACAAAAAATGTTCACGGTTTGTTGACAAATGCGCTCGGCTTTGGTATAATAAAGACAGAGAAATTTCCGCAATTGCGGTACGAGAGGGAGGCTTTACGTATATGAATTCGCTACAGTTTCTTTATAGATATCTTGCTGTGTCGCTGGCACCCCAGACCGGCGACATCAACGTGATGATCGTCGTTGCCGTGATCCTTATTTCCGCGTTTATGATCTTCGTGCTTTTGAAGAGCAGACGGCCGAGAGACTGATTCCGAGGACTGCCGCAAACGCGGCGGTCTTTTTAACGAAGAAATAAGGGGAGCGGGAAAATGTAACCCATTTGCCATCCTTTGAAAAAGTACTTGCGGCTTTTTTTGTTTTATGATATAATGCTTACAGAGGAACTCCTCGGAGATACCAAAACTACGATTGGAGAAGATGAAAATGATGAAGAGATTTTTGGCGATCATCCTTGTCACGTCGATGCTGGTGCTTACGCTCGCTTCGTGCGGCGCAAAATTAAGCGGCACATATGAGGCGGACGCATTCGGTACCGGTACGAAATACACGTTCAACGGTGATAAGGTAAAGATAACCGTTACGGTTGTCGGTATGGTAGCGGCTGAACTCGAAGGAACGTATGAGCTCGGAGACGGGACGATTACGTTGACGTTCAGCGGTGAAAACGCGGAACAGTACAGCGGCACGTTTGAATTCTCTATGGATGAAGAAGGCGAATCCATCATGATCGGCCTTTTCGAATACAAAAAAGCAGACTGAACATAAACAAAAAACTGCCGCTTGTGCGGCAGTTTTTCATTTTGTCGTAAGAAGTGCGGTGAGACGGCAGAAATCCTCGGGGGACAGTTTTTCTCCGCGCACGTCGGTGCGGATGCCCATCTTCGTGAGCGCATTTTCCGTATCCGCTTTGGAAAAGAGGGGAGAAAGCGCGTTTGGAAGCGCTTTTCTTCTTTGTAAGAACGAGGCGTCGATCACTTTCGTGAGTTTTTGGAAATACGGAGGGAAATCCTCACCGCGGGGGGCGTCCGGCCAGAGATCCCAAAGGCCGTTCGGATACGGCTCAATGGAGAGAACGGCGGAGGACACCTTTGGCACGGGATAGAAATTGCCCGCGGATACCGAGAACATCCGTCTTGCCCGACCGTGAAGCGCTGTGAGAACGGATGTGGCGCTATAATCCTTGTCTTCTGCTGTGGCACAGACGCGATCTGCAAATTCGCTTTGGACGAGCAGTGTGATTCTGCGAAGAGGGGACGTGCCATCGGGGAGAAATGTGTCAAGGAGTTTTTGGAGGATCGGCGTGGTAACGTAATAGGGAAGATTTGCGCAGATGTGTACCGGCACGCCGCCGGAGAGTTCTTCTATAAGCGTCCCTGTGTCCGTCTTCAAAAAGTCGCTATGGATGACACGGACGTTTTCAAGATCAGCGAGCGTTTCAGCAAGAACGGGGATCAGTCCGTCGTCGATTTCGACGGCGGTAACGGCGGGATAGCGGGCGGCAAGTTCACGCGTAAGTGCACCGATACCGGGGCCGATTTCCAGAACATGCGCGTTGTCCGATTCGTTTTCGGGGAATAAAAACGGCGCGTACGCCGACGTGTCGGCGATCTCTTCGGGGATGGCGGAATTCACGAGAAAATTCTGTCCGTACGATTTGCGCGGTGCGATGCCGTGCTTTTCGAGAAGTGTGCGCACTTCGCCGAGATTACATAGATTCATAATTCATCTTCCGTAAAATGGATTTGAAAAGGCAGGGGCGCTTTACAAAAGCGCCCCTGCAATAAGTTAAAACGCGATTTTTTCAGCGATATATTTCTCCAGATCAGCGATCGGGATACGTACCTGCTCCATCGTGTCGCGGTCGCGGACGGTTACGCAGTTGTCCTCTTTGGATTCAAAGTCGTAGGTGATGCAAAGAGGCGTACCGATCTCATCCTCGCGGCGGTAACGCTTACCGATCGAGCCTGCATCGTCGAAATCGACCATGAAGGATTTGGAGAGGCGCGCGTAGATCTCAAGGGCTTCCTCGGAAAGCTTCTTCGAAAGCGGGAGGACGGCTGCCTTGAACGGTGCCAGGGCCGGATGGAAGTGCATAACGACGCGTACGTCGTTCTTTTCAGCGTCGATCACTTCTTCGTCGTATGCTTCCACGAGGAAGGCGAGCGTTACGCGGTCAGCACCGAGCGACGGCTCAACGACGTAGGGAACGTATTTCTCGTTCGTTTCGGGATCGAAATATTCCATAGGCTCGCCGGAGTGGTTCTGATGCTGTGTGAGGTCGTAGTCCGTGCGGTCAGCGATGCCCCAGAGCTCGCCCCAACCGAAGGGGAACATGAACTCAAAGTCGGTCGTTGCCTTGGAGTAGAAGCAAAGCTCCTCCGGATCGTGATCACGCAGGCGGAGATTATCTTTTGCGATACCGAGATCGTAAAGGAAGTTGGCGCAGTATCCTCTCCAGTAGGTAAACCACTCCAGATCTGTGCCGGGCTTGCAGAAAAATTCCAGCTCCATCTGCTCGAATTCACGGGTGCGGAACGTAAAGTTACCGGGGGTGATCTCGTTACGGAACGACTTACCGATCTGTGCTACACCGAAGGGAACTTTTTTGCGGGAGGTGCGGGCGATGTTTTTGAAGTTGACGAAGATGCCCTGCGCCGTCTCGGGACGGAGGTAGAGCGTGCTGGTGCTGTCCTCGGTTACGCCCTGGAACGTTTTGAACATCAGGTTGAACTTACGGATGTCGGTGAAATCCTTCGAGCCGCAGGACGGGCAGGGGATATCGTGCTCTTTGATGTACGTTGCCAACTGCTCGTTGGACCAGCCGCCGGGGTTGTCGTTAAGGCCGTTTTCTGCGGCGTAATCCTCAATCAGCTTGTCCGCGCGGTGGCGGGTCTTGCACGCCTTACAGTCCATAAGAGGATCGGAGAAGCCGCCCAGGTGACCGGAGGCAACCCACGTTTCGGGATTCATAAGGATGGCAGAATCAAGGCCCACGTTGTAGGGACTCTCCTGCACGAATTTCTTCCACCAGGCACGTTTTACGTTGTTTTTCAGCTCTACGCCGAGAGGACCGTAGTCCCAGGAGTTGGCAAGTCCGCCGTAAATTTCGGAGCCGGCATAAACAAAACCTCTGTTTTTGCAGAGTGCAACGACTTTCTCCATCGTTTTTTCTGTGTTGGGCATGCGATTACTCATAATGCGAAAGATCCTTTCGAGAGAGATATATGATATGTTATTGTGAATCAGGAATTGTCTTCGACGATTTTTCGGTAGTTTTTGAACAGCGTGATCGCGGAGCCGGTGCTGGGAGCGAAATAGGCATCCGCAGTCTCCGTGGCGGCAATGAAACGGCCGGGATAGTCAAGCGTTTTTTTGATGAAAGACTCGTCTTTTATTTTGTAGATCAATTCAATCTGTGCGACGAGATCTTTTGGGGTGAAGGTTGTCTCTACCCAGCCCTCCGTGCATATTCTGTCGTAGAGAGCGGTGAATTCCGCCTCGGGCAGAGAGGTGAGCTTTTCAAGGATAGCCGAAAGAGTGTTCACGAGAAGTGTATTTCTCTCCGTGTGTGTTGCGGCGGAGGTGGTGTCATCCCACATCATCAGTGCAATCACGCCGGAGCCGTCAACGGTATTTTTGCCAATATCGTACAAAAGGGGAAGATTGTTTGCCGTTTCCGGCGAAGGCTTTTCCGAGGTGGCCACGAATCCGTTGTAATAAAGCTCCTTCGTAAAGTACAAGGGGAAGCCGCCCATAGCATTTACGATCTCATAGAGTTCCGTTACGTTGACCGCCAGGTGGTAGTCAACGGTAAGACCGCTTATGCCGGATACGGTGTTTATAATAAAGTCAAGCCCGTAGAGCTCGTAAAGATCGCCCAGTGTATGATCTCCGGAGGAGGTGGTTATGCGAGTAGCGGCGGGGAAGACAGTGTAGGTGAACTCTCGACGTTCCTTATCCGCACGCAGAAGAACGACGGATACGGCGCGCGTTTTGCGGAAAGGCGCACTGAGAACGCCGAAGTGGTCGGCGGCGGATTCATTTTGCATTTGTCCCAACGTTTCGGCGTCCGGACGGTAATCGGTGAACATATCCGGTTGGTAATCGGTTACGACGAAGAGCATATTGAACGATTCACCGGTGATTTCCTCTTCCGGATCGGTAACGGGCCTGTCATCCGTGCCCGGCGTATTCGTGTTGTCTGGTGACTCTGTATTGCTCGGCGTCGGATTCAGAATAGAATCGAGTTCATTGGATTCCGAATCGAAGATCCCGGAGATGGTTTCGGTGAGAAACTGTGTGGCAAAGTACGCAATAGCGCCGAAAATGAGGGCTGCCACCAGAAAGGTTATGAAAAAATTCTTGAATGCTGACAGCATAAGCACCATCCTTTCTCATCATACCATTCATTATATAATATTTCGTAGAAAATTGCAAGAGTTAAATGTGCTGAAACGGTTGGTTTACCTGATTTTTCAGCTGAAAAAAAGCGGAGGCGTGAACATCGCATCAAATCCTCTTGACAAACGGGTGTCGGGAAGGTATAATTATGGCAGTAAAATGTTCGGGAAACCGAGGCAAACTCAATATTTAAGGAGAGATTCATTATGAAAAATGTAAAGATTCGTCTGTCGTCTATTCAGGATGTCCGCAACTTCGTGGATATCGTAACCAAGCATAATATTGATGTAGATCTGTCCTCCGGCAGATACGTTGTGGATGCAAAATCCATTATGGGTATTTTCAGCCTGGATCTTCTGAGCCCCATCACTCTTTCCGCACAGACCGAGAACGAGACTGAGGCTGCCGCACTTCTCGCCGAGTTGAAAGACTTTATCGTGGAAGAATAAGACAAAAAAATGAAAAGGACGGTTTTAAACCGTCCTTTTTTTATTGTATTATGAAAACCCCGCCATAGTGGCGGGGTTGAAAAGAGGCTATTGCCGGTGAGTATAGACAGAAAAACTCCGATTGTGTAAAATAAGGATGACCTGTCAGTCAAAACCAAACAACACAATCGGAGGACATTAAAATGCTGAAGA
>JAFVVP010000010.1 GCA_017502135.1 Clostridia bacterium
AGGCGGTAACGAGGTGTTTGATAAAGCAATTCCCATGAACTCCATCGGGTTCTTCGGATTGCATGCGATCACGGCGGGAAGTTATTTTGGGGAGAGTGACGGTGGTGAGATGTACGAAGAAAAAGGCAACGGAACACTCAAGCGTCTGTTTACCAAAGACGGCGTTCTGACGGGCTTCATTCTGATCGGACAAGTGGAGCGTGCGGGTATTTATACGTCGCTTATTCGTGAAAGGGTGCCGATTGATACGATAAATTTCGATATTTTGAAAAAAAATCCAACTTTATTCGCATATTCACAAAATCAGCGTAGAAAAATGCTCGGAGGTGTGGTATAATGATATGTATTGATGCAAAAGGGCTTGACTATGCCACCATCAACGGAAAACTCCGCAATACCAAAAGTGAATTGGAAATTTTGAACTGCTGCGGTCAAAGATTTATCGCCGCGGGAATGTCGGATAAAGCCATCACAATCACGGGTACGCCCGGAAATGCGCTTGGTGCTTACCTCAACGGTGCGGCAATTCGCGTGAAAGGCAATGCACAGGATGCAGTCGGAGATACAATGAATGACGGTTACATCGTCGTTGAAGGCAATATCGGAGATGCCGCAGGGTATGCCATGCGCGGCGGTAGAATCTACGTAAAAGGCAACGCCGGTTATCGCGCAGGAATCCATATGAAGGCATACGAGGACAAGGTTCCCGTTATGATCATCGGCGGCAAAGCGGGTAGCTTTCTCGGCGAGTATCAGGCAGGCGGCAGGATTATCGTTCTCGGTCTTACGGAGAATGATAAGCCGATCGTCAGCAATTTTCCCTGCACGGGAATGCACGGTGGAAAGATGTATCTGCGCTCGGATTGCTCAAATATTCGTTTTCCGAGCCAGGTCAGAGCCACACGCGCGACGAAAGCCGACCTTGACGAGATCAAACCTTATCTCACGGAATACTGTGCCCTTTTGGGACTTGAAGTAAACGATGTAATGAATGCAGAATTTACCGTTATTACGCCTGATACAAAAAATCCATATAAGCAGATGTACGTTGCAAATTAAGAAAAGAAAGAGGTAGTGAAATGAAATACACGAAAGAGGAAGTTATGCAATACGTAAAGGAGGAGGACGTGAAGTTTATCCGTCTTGCGTTTTGCGATATTTACGGCAAACAAAAGAATATTTCCATTATGCCGAGTGAGCTTCCTCGCGCCTTTAAGGACGGCATCGCTTTTGACGCATCTGCCATCCGAGGCTTCGGTGATGAAACTCACTCCGACCTAATGCTACACCCTGATCCGTCCACGCTCTCGGTGCTTCCATGGCGTCCCGAGCATGGGCGTGTGGTTCGTATGTTCTGTACGATCACCTATCCCGACGGAAGAATTTTTGAATGCGACACAAGAAGCATTCTGATCCGTGCTATTGACGATGCTAAAAAATGCGGAATTGCCTTTGATTTCGGTCCCGAGCTTGAATTTTATCTATTTAAGCTGGACGAGCTTGGCAACAAAACCGATACGCCTTATGACGAGGCAGGTTATATGGATATTGCTCCCGAGGATAGGGGCGAAAACATTCGCCGAGAGATCTGCCTGATGCTGGAACAGATGGGCATCCGCCCCGAAAGCTCACATCACGAGGAGGGACCGGGACAAAACGAGATCGATTTCCGCTATTCCGATGCCTTGACTGCCGCAGATAACGCGCAGACCTTTGAAACCGTTGTAAAAACCGTTTCGGGCAGAAACGGTCTGTGGGCTGATTTCACGCCAAAGCCCTTGAAGGACAAAGCGGGAAACGGCTTTCACATCAATATTTCAGCGAACAGCGAAAAAGGCGAGGTATCGCTTTCACACATCATCGCGGGAGTGCTGGAATTCATTCCCGAAATGACCGCCTTTTTGAATCCCTCCGAGGCATCCTATGAAAGATTCGGTCAAAGCAAAGCACCTGCCTATATTTCCTGGTCGGCTGAAAACCGCTCTCAGCTTGTTCGCGTTCCTGCCGCCGTTTACGAGCAGAAGCGCGTTGAGCTTCGTTCTCCCGACCCAACGGCAAACCCTTATCTTGCCTTTGCGCTTCTCATATATGCGGGACTGTACGGTATTCAGAATAATCTGACCCCGCCTCCCGCCTCCGACATCAACCTCTTTAAGGCAGACGAAGAAACATTGAGTCAGTTTAAGAAGTTGCCGGCTTCTCTTGATGAAGCGATTACCGTTATGAAAGAAAGCACATTTATTCGCAAACATCTGCCGGAGCAGATCATAGAGCTTTACAGCAGAAAACTCATCTGATAACAATCAAATCTACAGTGGAAGGAGGGAGTAATGTGAGCTTACAGGAACAGATTTACAGCGTTTTGGTCGTTTCTGCGTCCGACGCTTTCAATTCAGCACTTATCCCATTACTACCCGACTCCAAATTTGACCCCGTCCGTTTTGAAACGAGCGTCAATGCCGCTAAACGCGCTTTGGTAGACCGTACCTATGATTTTATCGTCATTAACTCTCCCCTTCCCGATGATGCAGGCGTTCGCTTTGCGATGGATCTTTCCGGGCTGAAAACCTCCGTAGCACTGTTAATGGTTCGCTCGGACGTTTACGCCACAACCTATAATCGGGTTGCGGAGTACGGAGTTTACGTTTTGCCAAAGCCAACCTCCAAGCCCATCGTGTCTCAGGCAATCGACTGGATGATCGCAACAAGAGAGCGGCTAAAGAAGTTTGAAAAGAAAACCGTGTCAACCGAGGAAAAGATGCAGGAGATCCGCATCGTCAACCGCGCAAAATGGGTTCTGATCGACAGCTTGAAAATGACAGAAGCGGACGCACACAGATACATTGAAAAACAGGCAATGGACCGCTGTATTTCCAAACGTGAAATTGCCGAAGA
>JAFVVP010000003.1 GCA_017502135.1 Clostridia bacterium
CGGAGTCTTTTCTTGTTCGTCTTGTTGTTCAATTTTCAAGGAGCATCTTGCCATCCCTCGCGGACAGCCTGTATATTATATCACCCTACCCCTCTTTTGTCAAGCTCTTTTTTAAACTTTTTTAAAAAAATTTTTGACCGGGGCTCGGAACCGCTCACCTCGGGTGAGCCTGTTCATTATATCACACATCTCCACCTTGTGTCAACCCTTTTTTGAGGTTTTTTGGCACAAATTATCTCTTTTTTACATTCCGTCCGCGCCTGGCCTGTGTTGACTTTTTCAAACATCTGCTTTATAATAGAAACGGACAATCCATGTTCAATCTACAATTATCACCCCTCATAAACGAGAGTGCGAATTTACAGAATACAAGGCTTTCCAACACCATATAATAATGGTAGTAATTCACAGAAAATAATGAGAAGGATGCCGCTTGGCGGCTGCGTATCACGATGACTTACGAAGAAACCTACCAAAGATGGCTTACAGAAGAAACCATTGACAACGCTACAAAAGAAGAACTCCGCGCAGTCACGGACGAAGACGACAAAAAGATGCGTTTCTCAGGCTACATGACGTTTGGCACAGGCGGACTCCGCGCTGTGATCGGTGCAGGTACGGCACGTATGAATCTGTACACCGTGGCACACGCAACCGAAGGATTAGCCAGAATCATTCAAGAAACTCCCGGCGGTGCTGAACGCGGTGTCGCAATCTGTTACGACAGCCGCCGTTTTTCCGGACAGTTTGCGCGGCGTGCAGCTGAAGTTCTGTCAGCGCACGGGATTCGCGTGTATCTCTTTTCCGAGCTCCGCCCGACACCTCTTCTTTCCTTCGCCGTACGGCATTACGGTTGCATTGCAGGCATCAATATCACCGCATCGCACAACCCGGCCGAGTACAACGGCTACAAAGCATACTGGGAAGATGGAGGGCAGCTACCGCCCGATCATGCCGCGGCCGTTTCAAAAGTAATTGAATCCATAGATATTTTCAAGGACGTACCGGCTCCCTCCATGGCCGATTCTTCACTTATTACAATGACGGACGAATCGCTTGATTTGGCTTATATGCAAAACGTACTGGCTGAAAGAGTCAATCCAGAAGCCATCCCCACCGTTTCAGAAGAACTTGCAGTCGTCTACACACCTTTGCACGGCACAGGCGGAACAGTAATCCCAACCCTTCTCAAAATGGCGGGGCTCACACGGCTCCACACGGTCGATGCTCAAATGGTGCCGAACGGAGATTTCCCCAGTGTGAAATTCCCTAACCCTGAGTTTGAGGAAGCATTTGTTTTGGGCAAAAAAATTGCCGAAGAAGTCGGCAGTGATCTTATTATTGCAACGGATCCGGATGCCGACAGAGTCGGTGCTATGGCAAAAGACAAAAACGGAAAGTTTCAATGTATCACCGGAAACCAAATGGGCGCGCTCCTTCTCGAGTACATCACCAACGCTTATGAGGAAGCAGGCACAATGCCGAACGAACCGTACGCCGTAAAAACGATCGTAACGAGTGAACTGTCCACACGAATCTGCGAAACGCACGGTGTGAAGCTCTACAATGTGCTCACCGGATTCAAATACATCGGCGAAATCATAAAGAATCACGAAGACGAGGGCCACGGTTCATTCCTTCTCGGATTTGAAGAAAGTTACGGCTATCTGAAAGGCACCTACGCGCGCGACAAAGATGCCGTGGTGGCCACGCTTCTGATTACTGAAATGGCAGCCTACTATAAAACGCGCGCCATGACACTGATCGATGCGCTCGAAGAACTTTTCGAAAAGTACGGCTATTTCCGTGAGGAAGTATTCAGTATCGCCATGCCGGGGATTGACGGACAGGAGAAAATGGATGCGCTTATGCGCACGCTCCGTGAAAATCCCCCTCTTTTGATCGGCACTAAAAAGATATCCGTCCAAAAAGACTATCTGACCGGCACGATGACGGACATAAAGGCAGGCACCTCGTCGGCCACAGGCTTACCGAAATCCAACGTTCTCCTTTACGAGACAGAGGATAGAAATATCGTTGCGGTTCGTCCCTCCGGCACGGAGCCGAAAGTGAAAGTATACGTACTCGCAGCCGGTGAGGAAAACGATACCGCTCTTAAGAACGCGCATGAATGCGCCGACGCAATGCGCACACTTTTAGGTTAATAAAAACAAAAAAACACCGCGTTCGGTTTGAACGCGGTGTTTCATTATTAGTAGGAACTGATTGGGAGTGATTCATCATCCTGCCCTTTTTCAATCTTACGGATCTGTATGAAGTAACTGTAACTCTCGTTGACAATCACTTCAACGCGATCGCCCACTTTATGGCCGATGATCGCCTGACCGAACGGGGACTCCTTGCTGATGTATCCGCCGAAGATGTCATTTCGAAGGGTCGTCACGATGGTAACGACACGCTCTTCCTCCGTTTCTTCGTCGAACACGGTTATTTTATCAAAGATACCGGCTACGTCGGCAGCGGAATCCACCTCAATCACAATGGCGGTATCAATCATGGCTCTGAGATAGCGTATCCGACCGTAGTTCTTGTTGAGAGCACGGCGAACGGAGTGGTACTCGTCGTTCTCACTGAGATCCCCGAGATCGCGCGCCGCTTTGAGCTGCTCTTTCAGTTTCGGGGTAATCTGACTCGTGCGGTAGTCGATCTCCTCTTGCATCTTGCGGATATCAACCGCAGTCAATTCGTCATGCATAATCAGCGGCAGTAGACTTCGCGGCCGTCAACCAAAACGGTCTCGATGTTGATATCGTCGTCAAACAGAAGAATATCTGCGTCAAAGCCGGGAGCGATCTGCCCCTTGTTCACGCCGATCATACGAGCGGGGTTGACCGTTGCCATCTTGACCGCTTCAACAAGCGGGATACCCGCATCCTTGGTACAAACGCGTACAAGACGGTCAGTGGTAGCAATACTTCCCGCAAACGCACTGCGGTCGCGGAGTTTGCATACACCGTCCTCAAGTATAAAGGAGACTGAACCGTTAACACCCTCGGGCGCATCAATGCCAGCAACGAGAAGTGAATCCGTAACAAGGGCGATGCGATCCGTTCCCTTCAGCTTCACGATGAGCTGGATAAGTGTCGGCGGCAGGTGGCATCCGTCGGCGATGATCTCAATGTCCATGTCATCCCACAAATACGCGCACTCGATAACACCGAGACGGCGGAAGCCGTGATCGCGCGTAATCGTGGAAGTGCAGGAGTACAGATGCGTAACACATTTGCATCCCGCCTCGCGGGCGCGGAGCATATCGTCGTAGATTGCCTCGGTATGTCCTGCGGAAGGCGTGATGCCATGCGCAACGAGATACTTACAAAACGAAGCGTCGCGGTCGCGCTCGGGGGCGTAACTCCAACGTGAGATGATCGGACCGAAACGGTCAATGATCGCTTCGTAGTCCGCAGGAATGGGATCAGTGATGAATTTCGGGTCCTGGCCGCCCGCCATCGACAAGGCGAAATACGGACCTTCAAGATGCGCGCCGATGATATGCGCTTCCTTCCCTTTTTGCTTCTGGATCTCCATCGCCTTCTCGATTGCCGTAAGACCGTATACGATCTTTTCGGGAGCAGCGGCAACCGTGGTCGGCAAAATAGACGTTGTACCGTGAGTCATATGGAAATGAACCGCTTTGAGAACATTCTCGGCGTTTTCTTCAACCGTCTCACCCTTGGGAGACGTGAAGTCCACGTTGACGGCGCCGTGCGTATGGATATCGATGAAGCCGGGGGAAACGTACAGCCCTTTGGCATCAATCACCTTATCAGCTGGCAGATCGTCCGCGGTAACGGCAGAGATCTTGTCACCGTCCAGATAGACGTTGGCGCTGATAATCTCACTCGGCGTGATAACACGTCCGTTTATAATCTTCGTTGTCATGCCAGAAGAGATGCGCTGTCCGCATCGCAGTACATGATAGCGTTCGGATGACGGCGAAGAATGGTTGCGGGACAATGCTCGTCGATAAGATCCGTGGTGAGCGTTTCCTTTACTGCGGCAGCCTTGGTGGGAGCCGGCACAGAGCAGAAGAGATATCCGCCCTTGAACAGAGTGGGAACGGTCAGGGTGAGTGCGTGCGTCGGCACGTCCTCAAACTTCTCAAAGCAGCCGTCGTTAACCTGCTGCTGACGACAAACGTCATCCAGCGGCACAGCCTTGATCGTTGCGGGATCGTTGAAATCGGCAACGCCGGGATCGTTGAAGGCGATGTGTCCGTTCTCACCGATGCCCATGCAGACGATATCGGTAGGATATTTCTTCAGAAGTTCGGTGTAACGTGCGCACTCTGCTTCCTTCGTAGAGGAACAGTCGATATAGTTCACGCTCTTGAAGGGCGCGTGAGCAAAAATGTGATCACGCAGATAGTTGCCGAAACGCTGGGGAGCGTCAGCCGGCAGGCCGATGTACTCGTCCATATGGAACGCATTGATGCGGTTCCATTCGATGTCGGTGTAAGTAAGGAGAGCAGCCAGCGTATCGTTCTGAGACGGAGCTGCAGCGAAGATCATATTGATCTCGTCCTTCTCGGCGAGAAGTTTTACAATGCAGTTGTGGATATCGGCTGCGGCACCCTGACCCATTTCCACGCGGGTGGGATAAATCTTAACGGTAAGATTATCTTTTACAGCAGTTTTCATGAAATTAGTCCTCCAGACCGTACTTGATAGGAAGCGGATTGACAGCGTGGCAGATCTCGATCACACGGATAACTTCTGCTGCCATCTCAGGCGTGATGGAGAGAGCCTTGCCCTCTTTGATGTGTGCACGAATCATCTCGTAGAACTCGTGTACGGCAGAGGTGAAGCCGTCGCCGACAACGGAGCCTTCCTCGGTATGCCAGTTGAGCGTATCACCGGAGCAGTAGATCGGATCTCCGTTCTCGTTAGCAAGTGCTTCGCGGATAACGGGACGCTCGCAGTGTTCTTCGGGGATGATGTATTTGAGTTCGTAGTTGTTGCCCTTTACTGTGAGAACGCCGTTTGCACCGAATACCTTGAAGGTGTACGGGCAGGATGCGTCAGCGGAGTTGATCTCGATATCCATGAGGGGCTTGCCGGGCGCGGTAAGAAGGATCTTGCCGTAGTCGTCCGCGTCGCCGCTGGTAACGAGAGTGTCCAGGCGGGAGTAAGCAACGGTGGTGTAGGGATCCCAACCGAGAAGTTGGAGCGCCTGACCGATCGGGTGCGGACCGGAGTTGTATACGCTGCCGGCGCACTTGTACTGAAGCGTCTGCCAGTCCCAACGGCGTGCAAAGCCAGAGTAGTTGAGGTCAACCTGCTCGATTTTGCCGAGAACACCGGACTTGATAACTTCCTCAACCTTACGGAAGTTTGGCGCAAAGAGAGACTGATGGAATGCAGCCAGCACCAGATTTCTCTTCTTGGCGGTATGAATTAGATCCTGACACTCGAGCCAGGAAGCACCGAAGGGCTTTTCGGACAGAACGTTGAAGCCGTGGAGGAGGCAATCCTTGGAGATTGCGTAATGCATTTCAGAGAAAGATGCGTTTACGATAAGATCAATGTCTTTGCGGTCGAACAGTTCACGGTAGTCCGCGTACACATCGCACTTGAAGGCCTCTGCTGCCTTTTCGCGGCGCAGCGGGATCTCGTCTACGATCGCTACTACGTTTACCGTGGTGTTACCGGGAGAGAGGAAGTATTTTCCGTGAATATTGCGGCCGCTTCGTCCCTGACCGATAATCGCTACATTAATTTTTTCCATTTTTTCTGCTCCTTTTGTCCATTTTGGATTATCAGTATCATTATACACTACCCCACTGTTGTTTTCAAGGCTTTTAGGGAAATTTCACATAAAAATACTACTTTTTTGCGTGCGTTTCGCCCTGCGAGATCAAAAGAAGGATATTTAAAAGCAGAAAACACCCGCGTCAAACGACGCGGGTGAAATACGGTTTGTATTTGCAGTTCTGTTCTCGAATTTTGTGCGCTTAACGCTCCCCTCACACAAACGGACTCGGTTCCGTCCCCGTCAAAAACCTGTACGCGGCACGGTACTCTTCGCGTTTCTTTGCGATCGCAGGTGAAGCGAGCAACCTCCTGCTTTTTCGGACAGCGCGGATCATTACGTTCTTCGGCGTGTCCTCCGGATCGATAAATTCAAGTGCATCCGCCGTATAGCCCATGCATTCGAGGCGCAATAAACGAAGCGCATCCGTTGCGGCATCACAGAATTTGCGGCGGAGCGCCGGACGGTCGGCAATAAACGAAAGCGTTTCGCACGAGAGCTTTTTGCTCAGTTCTCTTTGGCAGCACGGCGTTGATAGGATCACAGTCGCCTGCCACCTCGCGGCGAAATCGAGTACGATATCCGTTGCCGTGTCGCAAGCGTGGAGCGAAATTACCATATCCGGCGGGCGATCGGGCGCGTAGTCTGCGATATCGCCGCAGATAAAGCACATCCCGTCATAGCCTAACTTGTTCGCCGTCTTGGCACAGAAATCCATCACGCTTTTTTTGAGATCCATACAGACCATTTTTACGTCACGGTCTGCAATAAATTTGAGCACGTGATACACCGCAAAGCTGAGATAACTCTTGCCACAGCAGAGATCGGCGATCTCCAACGTGCCGTCTTTCGGCAAGTGCGGAATCTGCTCCATCACAAGTTCGGAGAAGCGGCAGATCTGGCGGAATTTCGACTGCCGTTTATCGTGCACACGGCCGTTTCGATCCGAGATGCCGAGTTCGATGAGAAACGGCTCCTTGCCGGTGAGAAGGTGATTTTTCAGGCGGTCGTTGCCGCCGAGGTTCGTCATCGCGTCGGAAATCCCCGCCGACACGGATTCTGAAAGTGCGCGTTTGAGTGCACCGGGAATCAAGGCGGTGACCCTTCCATTTTTAGACATCATAAGCGATGCCGTGCCGTTTTTATCATTTAGATCGATCCGATAAAAAGCGATGCCGAAATGCGCCGTTATGCGCTCTTCGATTTCGTCATACGAAATATTCTCCTGCGAAACGCGCCCTTCGGAAAAGTAGTTTTCCAGCTGCATCACGCGGTTTTGGCGGATGACGCGGAGCGTGCCTTTGATTTTGAGAAGTTCTCCGCTCACACCGGACGAAAACACAAGATTAACAAGTGTGCCGGCATGTGCGCTCTCCGTCGCCGTCTCGGAAAATTTCTTAACAGCGGCGCGTTGTTCTTCGTTAAAAGTCATTTCTTATCGACCTTTTCTTCTGCCGGTTTTCTGTCTTTTTTTGTAAAAGACAGTTTGTTTTCCGTACCGCTGATAAGGCGCTTAATATTGGACGTATGTTTGAGAACGATAACCACCGTGATCGCCAAGGCAAAGATCATAACGATCTGCGGTGCGGGAAACTGCTCTATGCGATTCATGCGATCAAGGACGAGCGGATAGATAAGGCAGCACATGACAGAGCCGAGCGAGATGTACTTCGTAAAGCCTACCAGAATCACGAACATACCGATCAGCACAAGCCCGACCTTCCAGTTCGTCATAAGAATGGTGATCGCGGCAGTTACAACACCCTTGCCGCCCTTGAACTTATAAAATACCGGATATATATGGCCGAGGACGCAGGCAAGTCCCGCAATGTATGCGCCGATAACGCCGAAGACGAGCCGTCCGAGTAACGCGGATATAACTGCTTTCGCGGCATCCGTGACGAGTGTTGCGGCGGCGGCACCTACGCCGTAGGTGCGGAGCATATTCGTCATACCGGCGTTACCGCTGCCGAAAGTGCGGATATCTTCGTGATAGAGCATCTTTGATATAATGATTGAAAAATTGCAGCTGCCGAGGAGATACGGCAAAATAGTGATGGCGAGAAAGGCAAGAACGATCAGCGAAAAAAAAGCAAAGCCGCTCCTTGTTCCCGTCTCTTCAAGAAAAATGCCGAGATATCCTTTATACATAAGCTCAGCGAAGGTCAAAATGGTGTCCTCCCGATTTTATTTTTCGTTTTCGTCTCCGCGTTGGCGGACGATGAGTCGAATGGGCGTTCCGTGGAAGCCGAACGTCTGGCGCAGGCAGTTCTCGATATAACGCTGATAGGAGAAATGGAACAGTTCTACGCTGTTGCAGAAAAGAACAAACGTCGGCGGCGTAACGGATGTCTCCGTCATATAGTAGATCTTGAGCCGTCTGCCCTTGTCGGACGGAGGCTGAACGCGGCTGATCGCATCGGCAAGCACGTCGTTCAGCATACCGGTTGCCACACGGAGATTCGCGTTTTGCCACACCTCGTTTATGAGATCAAACAGTTTCGGCACTCGCTGTCCCGTTTTTGCCGAGATGAAGAGAAGCGGCGCATAGGTCATATACGCAAGTGAATTATACACCTGTTTTGTGAAATCGCCAGTCGTCTTGTTATCCTTTTCGATAAGATCCCACTTGTTCACAACGATGATCGTCGCTTTGCCCGCCTCGTGCGCGATGCCGGCAATCTTCTCGTCCTGCTCAGTTACGCCCTCATTTGCGTCAATGACGAGAAGACACACGTCCGCACGCTCCACAGCCATTTTCGCACGGAGAACGCTGAATTTTTCAACGCGATCTTCCACCTTACTCTGGCGGCGGATACCTGCGGTATCGATAAAATTATACTTGCCCGTTTCGTTGTCAAAACGGCTGTCGATCGCGTCTCTGGTCGTACCGGGGATATTCGAAACGATCATTCTTTCCGTTCCGAGAATGCGGTTTACGAGCGAGGACTTGCCCGCATTCGGTTTACCGATAACGGCTACATTTATAACGTCATCGTCTTCCTCTGCGTCAAAGGATTCCGGAAGGGCTGCCAAAACTGCGTCGAGGATATCTCCCGTACCCGTGCCGTGAACGGAAGAAACCGGAATCGGATCTTCCTCAAATCCGAGCTCGTAAAACTCGTAGAACTCCATAGGAGTTCGTCCGACAGAGTCAACCTTATTTACACACGGAATGACCGGTTTTCCGCTTCGCTTCAGCATCATGGCGATATCGCGGTCGTCGGGCATGAGGCCCGACTGAATATCGCACATAAACAGAATCACGTCTGCCGTATCTATGGCGATCTGCGCCTGATCGCGCATCTTCGCGAGAATGATGTCGTCAGACTTCGGCTCGATACCGCCCGTGTCAATAACGATCATTTTTCTGCCGCACCATTCTGTTTCACCGTAGATACGGTCGCGGGTTACGCCGGGCTCGTCCTCAATGATCGCACGACGTTCGCCTATCAGTTTATTAAAAAGGGTGCTTTTGCCCACGTTGGGGCGTCCTACGATTGCAATAATTGGCTTTGCCATACTGTATCCGTCCGTTTCTTTTTATTCAGGTTTCGTCGATAGAGAGAGGCGTGATATCACGAGTCAGCGCCTATTCCGAGAATCGCGTCAAGGAACGCACCGCCGTCGTTTCCAACAAACGTAAGCGGCACCGAAAGTGCATCTGCCACGTCATCAGGCGTGCTGTTGCAAAGGAACACGTCACCTTCTGCGCGAAGCGTTGATCTCGAAAGGAGAAGTTCGTCGCCGAGCGGAGCGTCTTTCAACTGCTCCATAAGGTCTTGACCGGTCAAAAGTCCCGCCACGGTAACGTATCCGCCGAAAAACGTATTTTTAACGAGGTGAACTCTACAGTCAATATCGGGACACACCTTTTCCAGTTTTTCGACCAAACTGCAGATAAAGGCATAGGCGGCTTCCCCCGTTGCAACGGAAACCGTTCGGGAGATCGCCTTCTCCTCGTCTGTCAGACAACGAAGCGCCGCTTCAAACTCGTACTCGAAAGAGGAAAGCATACCAACGCCGTTCTCAATCTGTGTAAAATCGCCCCAGAATTCGTAAGGGGGAAGCGATACTCCGCTTCGAACGTACATCTCGTCCGCACAGTAGAAGATGCGGGCATCGTGCTTTTCTTCACAGAGATCACCAAACGCCGTTACCTGCTCTATAACCGATGCGGTCTCCTCAGGAGAGAACGGTTCAAGCGGATAAAGCCCCTCCCTATAGGCGGTCAACCCGGCAGGCACGACTGAAACGCTTTCAAGCGCCGGATAAAATCCGGCAAGATCACGCATCGTGCGATCAAGCTCGGCTCCGTCATTCACGCCGCGGCAAAGCACGATCTGCCCGTGCAGTTTGATGCCGCCGTCGGCCAGCCGACGGATATAACCGAGCACCTCGCCTGCCCGCTTGTTCTTCATCATAAGGACGCGCAGTGCGGGGTTGGTGGTGTGCACGGAAATATTGATTGGCGAGATATGCATCTCGAGGATGCGGTCGATATCCTCATCCGTAAGATTAGTCAGCGTAATATAATTTCCGTGAAGGAAGGACAGACGCGAGTCGTCGTCTTTGAAATACAGACTTTCCCGCATCCCCGGCGGAAGCTGATCAATAAAGCAGAACATGCATTTGTTGCGGCAGGAACGTTTTTCATCCATCAGTGCCGTGGCAAACTCAAGCCCGATATCATCGTACACTCCCTTACGGATGCTAACATCAAAAAGTTCGGGGCCGCGGTGGATCTTCATCGTCAAACGACTCTCCGCAAGATAAAAACGGTAGTCAAGAACGTCGCGGATATCGTGACCGTTCACAGAGATGAGAATATCCCCTGCCCTTACGCCGGCGCGCGCCGCAAGTGAACCTTTCACTATATCTGTAATCGTTACCATAGCGGACAGCCCCTTTCTTAAAGTTTAAACTAACTCATTATATTATACTATATTTTTTATCCGGCGGTCAATAGTTTTCCGAATTTCCGCGCAAAACAGGTTATTTCTCACCATCACCCTTGAGGTACTGTTGGATGCGGTCAAGAATATTTTTTTCAATCCTCGATACGTATGAACGCGAAATCCCCAGCTGTTCTGCCACCTCTCTTTGCGTGGCAGGCGGCTGATTATTCAGCCCGTACCGCATAATGATAATTTTCTTTTCTCTGTCAGTAAGCCGGTCTCTTATGTAGGTGATCGCCTTTGCGATTTTCCACTTCTCATCAATATCGTCCGCTATGGTATCTTCCACCTTGATTATGTCTCCGTACGTCAAAGGATTTCCGTCGCGGTCAGTATCGATCGTCTCATGAATAGATACCTCCGAGGACGTTTTCTTTTGGGCACGGAAATACATAAGAATTTCGTTCTGAATACATTTTGCCGCGTAGGTGGCAAACCGTGCGCCGTTTTTATCGCTGAACGAATCGACCGCCTTGATAAGACCGATCGTGCCGATTGAAATCAGATCATCCTGTCCCATGTGGGCGGCATAATATTTCCTCACGATATGCGCTACGAGCCTGAGATTGTGCTCAATCAGTTTGGCGCGTGCGTTCTGGTCGTCCTTCTCATGCAGAAGTTGAAAGAGTGCCGACTCCTCCTCATGGGACAGTGGCTGCGGGAATTTTTGCCCCGAGGAAACATTCAGAATAAAATACGAAAGCCCGCCTATCAGAAATGCGATAAAATCCGGTATCATAGGGTCCTCCCGTTTGGAATATGTGTTTTACTATATGCGAAGCGGCGTGTCCGTCTTGTGTAATTTCGGAAATTTTCTCCCTGCTCTTGACCGATACCGAAATATACGATATAATGCGATATACACCAAAAGGGAGGAAGCATCGCTTGAAATACACAACCGTACTCTGGGATTTTAACGGAACGGTCGTGAACGACGTTCACATAGGCATACGCGCGATCAACAAAATGCTCGAAAAGCGGAATCTCAAAACGATTGACAGCGTGGAAGCGTACCATCGCGTTTTTCGTTTCCCGGTAAAAGAGTATTACCGTCTCGTCGGATTCGATTTTGAAACGGAACCGTACGAGGATCTCGCAGTGGAATGGGTCAAAAACTTCACCGCCGACGAGATATCCTTGAAATTGAACGATGGATTTTTAGAAGTGTGGGAGCATCTCAATGCAACCGGCGTAAAACAGATGATTCTTTCCTCCTCCGAGACCGAAATGCTGAACCGACAGATCGCGCTTCTCGGTCTCTCCCATAAATTCGATGAGATTCTCGGCACGGGCGACATTTTTGCCGGCGGAAAAATAGAGATGGCAAGAAAATGCCTCGGCACGGAAGTCAAAAACACCGTTCTGATCGGCGACACACCGCACGATGCTGACACGGCAAAGGCAATCGGTGCCGACTGCATTCTGTATGCCGGCGGGCACGCCTCTTTTGCCTCGCTTTCAAGTCGTGGATTCCGTACGGTTCGCCATCTCTCGGAACTGATTCCCCTTTTGACGTGATTTTTTAATTTCCATTTTCATCCTCTGATAATTTTCCGTATTTTTGCACATTCTACTACTGTTCCCCGTGTATCACGTGGGCAGAAACATGAAAAAAATACAGAGGAGAGCGGCGGCATACCCGCCGCGACAACGGAACATGATTATGGACAGAATCGCGTTGATTCTCGCAATCATCGGTGCGGCCAACTGGGGTAGCGTCGGGCTGTTTCAGTTTGATATCGTATCCTGGATCTTCGGCGGGCAGGACGCACTTGTGAGCCGTATTATCTACACAGTGATCGCACTGGCGGGTCTCTGGTGCGTTTCCCTACTCTTTCGTTCGAGAGAAGCAATCGAGGAGTGAGCATGAAAAACGCCCTGCGGGTTATGCCGCAGGGCGTTTTTTCTTTTATTTTTCTCTACTGCACTAATGTTTCTTTTTCGCATATTATGGAATGAGATGTCTAAACAAAGATGCAAAGAAAGGACTCTCTCATATGCATGACATAAAAATCTGTCTCTTGGGAGGAGACACCCGGCAATCCTCCCTTGCGTTATATCTTGCAAAAGCCGGGTACGAGACTGCCGTTTGGGGAATCAGTCTGCCCCGTGACGCTTCAGAGAAAACCACCGGATTTGCGGGAGTAAAATGCACCGATCCGCAAAGCGCGGTAAGAGGTAGCCGTGTGGTAGTTCTCCCTTTGCCCGCCACAGCTGACGGCGTACGCATTCCTTCTATGGAAACAAATGCCCAAACTCCTCATATGCATGATGAACTTCGCTTGACCAAACTTTTCGAAATGCTGACACCGGGCACACTGCTTCTTGCAGGAAAGCCCAACGAGGTTCTCAAATCCATGGCACGAGATGCGAACGTTAAACTTATCGACTATTACGACTGTGAGGAGATCCAGATAAAAAATGCAATTCCAACCGCCGAGGGCGCGATCGCTCTGGCAATGAAAGAATTGCCGATCACGCTATACGATGCCGACCTCACTGTCCTCGGTTACGGAAGAATCGGCCAGCGGCTCGCGTCCATTCTTCACGCGCTCGGTGCAAAAGTAACGGTGGCAGCCAGGAGCCAAAAGGATCTCACCTGGGCAAAGATTGCCGGATGTAATACACAAAACATCACGGATTATCTCAACAACCCGCCGGCAGCCGACGTGATTTTCAACACGATACCGACTCCTCTTCTGACGAAAGACGTTCTCGAAAAGCTTACCGATTCCACTCTTATCATCGAACTTGCATCCGCGCCCGGGGGAGTCGATCCGGCCGCCGTTCGTGGCTGTTCGAAAAAGATAATACGCGCCGCCTCGCTGCCCGGACGGGTAGCGCCCTACTCTGCCGGAAAGATTCTGTTCGAAACAATCCTCAGAATTCTCAAAGAGGAAGGGGTGGCACCAATATGATCGGATATGCAATGTGCGGTTCTTTCTGCACACACAAAATATCCCTTTCCGTGCTGAGTGCCTTAGTGGATAGCGGCAATGATATACAGCCGATTGTCAGCGAGAACACTGCCTCAACGGATACCCGTTTCGGGAAAGCCGAAGATCTGCTCAAAACGCTTACGATCTTAACCGGCAAGAAACCGATCACGACGATAAAAGAAGCCGAACCGCTTGGACCCGCCACGCCTCTTGAAGCGCTCATTATTGCCCCTTGCACAGGGAACACCTTGGCAAAACTCGCAAACGGAATCACGGACACGTCCGTTTGTATGGCTGCAAAAGCGCATATGCGTTCCGAACGCCCTTTACTCATCGCGCTCGCCACGAACGATGCCCTTTCCGCAAACCTTGCCAATATTGGCGCGCTCATGCAGCGCAAGAACGTTTTTTTCGTTCCGCTCATTCAAGACGATCCGGTCAAAAAACCGTTTTCACTCGTCACTGATTTTTCGCTTCTGCCCGAAGCATTCATCGCCATGCGTGAAAAACGGCAACTGCGCCCACTGTTCAAATAAGGGATTTTCCCCGTTTTTTTGCGTGTTTTCCACCTCCCTCTCCCCACCCACGCGATAAAATCTCGAAAAAAAGTTGCTTTTTTCATTTTTTCATGATATAATACTGGCAGTAATCAGTGAGGTACTTTATGAATCAAAGCAACGAAAGCACAAAAAAATTGTGGCTTACCCTCGCTCTCCTTCTCATTGTCATCGTTCTCGCGGTGTGGATGGATCGCTCCTCTTTGCACGCCTTTTCCGCGTCAGATGAAAGAAATACAAAACCTTCAGCCGATTCCAATGAGACGGTGAATGAGTCTGCCAACATTACAGACACTATGCTCGAGATGACCACCGGAACGGGAGAGCCAATCTACAAAACACCAAACGAAGCCACCAAGAACACGATGACGGTAACTTTCCTCGGTGAATGTGCCCCCGGTAGCCCCTTTGGTACCACCGCTTACGGATCCCTCAATGCGCTCGCTAAAGAAAACGGTCACTCTTATTTCTTCTCCGAACTCACCTCGATCCTCGGAGCGGATGATCTGACGATCGCCGCCAATCGGTGCTTGTTCACCGACGGGGAGGCCGCGCAAAGTACGCTTTCCGTCGCCCCTCTCGAAAATATTTCCATCTATTCGGAAGCGTCCGTCGATATTATCGCCAATCTCTCCCCCGACATCAAGGGCCTTTTCGCAGATACGCTACGCGACTGGAGCGCGCACGGTATTGCTCTCGTAGAAAGCAACACCGTGCACTATATGGAGATAAACGGTGTCGAGATTGCCATTCTGTACGAGCATATCGAAAAGAACACTGATCCCGTACAACTGGCGAATACGGTAAATAATGTCAAACCATACGTAGACTTTGTTATACTCTATTTCCACGGCGGCGAGGAGGATTCCCACACCGTCGAGCCTTGGCTGAAAAATACGATCACATCCGCCGTCCGTGCCGGTGCATCTCTCGTAATCGGCAGCGGGACGAACGTCCTGCGTCCGATGGAAACGATTGATGGTGTAACCGTCATCTATTCTTTGGGCAGTCTCGTCGACGGAACAAAAATTGTTCCGGAGAACGCAGCGGCGCTTTTACAACTCAAGTTGACGAAAAACGATGCCGGTGAAATCTTCCACGAAATCTTCGTCATTCCCACTTATGTATACTCAGAATTATGGCAGCCTACCGTCATGAATGACGAACACGACAAAGCGATCGTCCATCAGTTTTTGAACGGCGAGACTCCCTTGCCGGTAAAAGTTGGAACCGAACAATAGAAACACCGCCGCGGTCAATTCCGCGGCGGTGTTTTTTGATTATTCCGTACGAAGGGCGACGACAGGGTCTTTTTTTGCTGCGCTTCTGGACGGAATTATACCTGCAATGAGCGTAAGAAGCATGCTAATCAGCACGAGTACTACCGCCACCGGCAAAGGCAGATATGCACTCAGATTCGCGATACCGGTGAGATAGTGAAGGATCATATTGATCGGAATGCAAAGAAGGTACGTGATAAGGACGCCGAGAACACCGGACGTAAAACCGATAATCATCGTCTCTGCGTTAAACATGCCGGACACGTTTTTCTTCGACGCACCGATTGCACGGAGAATACCGATCTCCTTCGTTCGCTCCTGTACCGAAATCAAAGTGATAACACCAATCATAATGGATGAAACGATCAGCGATACGGCTACGAAAGCGATCAGAACGTACGTAATGGCATTGATAATCGTGGTAATGGAAGACATCATAATGCCGACGTAATCCGTATACGTAATGCGATAAAGTTCATCTACCGTATCGTTGTACGCCTTGATGCATTCCTCAAGAACGTCCTTGTTTTCAAAGGATGAAGCATACAAATGGATCGCCGACGGATCGTCTAGGCTAACATGTCCCATGGTGCGCAGGTTGTTTTCGTACGTGCTGTCGGAGAATACGAGAATCTCCTCATAATATGCTGCGCACTGCTCCGTCGTGTATGCGGGAAGGGACATCTGAAGCGCTCCTGCCAGCTGAGCAGCGGTCATCGTGCTCAGCTTTTCCTCAACGCCTGCTGCATACTGCATACGGAACTGTTCTTCTGCCATCTGAGCGAAAAGCTCCGTCATATCTTCATCGCTAAACGACTGCATATATTTGCCGATCTCGTCCGTGCTCATGCCCATCTGCTGCGAAAAAGCCTCCGTCATGACCGCTTCCATCTCGGCGCGTGTCATAGCACCGACAGCCTGAGAAACGGCGGCGTTCACCTGCTCCTCGGCAGGGATTGACATAATACGGATATACGCCTCGGCTCTCTGCGCCTCGGTGAGAGAATCAATGTACCTACGGAACTCCGTCTCCTTTTCGGCATCGGTAAGCGTGCCCGCATTCTCACGGAAAGGAAGGCCCGTGAAGATATCGGTATCAGGGGTGGAAAGTTGTGCCTGAATCGCCGGAGAATCCGCGCTGTTCGTAATAATATACTCCGTAAGCGCTGACGTGTACGCAATCGTGCCGGTCAGCATAGTCGAAACCGCATCTTCGCTTTTACGGATAATGCCGGTTACTTTCAGATCAATACCGTTATCATAGAGGTATTTCATTCCCGCACCGCTCTCTCGGAGATCGGTATAAAGGCCGCTGTGTTCATCGAGCGTATAGACGTCTGCCGGCAAAACGGTACGGAACTGAAGTGCACAGATCTCCTTAAACGTCCAGGATTCCGCACTGATTTCCACCGTTCCCTGGTTGATGGCGGCATCCGCCAGCTTATCTATCTGCTCTTTCGATTTGAGGCCGAGCGCATAGAGCGTCATATCGTCCAGCTCGTTTTGCTCATCAACCACGAGAACGATCTCGTTATACGCTGACGGCCACCGTCCGTAGATAACGTCATACTGATTTTCGAGAAGCTCATTGACCGGCTTCCCATTCTCACCGGGGAGAATCTCCTGCCACAGGTTGCTCATGGGAGACATAGACATCATAGACATGCCGCCGGTAAGCGTGGAGGACTCCTGTGCACTTATGACCCCGCTCAGATCAAGGCCGAGATTTTCAATGAGGATCTCCTGCATTAAGGCTTCCGTGTCAGAGTGGATGATCGTGCCGTCGACGTTTTTTGTATACACGAGAAGTTCGGTATCGTAACTGTACTGGATACCGTTCAGCGCCGGATAGATCTTACTTTCGGGATCGGCGCACTCTTTTTCGAGATACACCTTGAATGCACGCAGATCATTGTCCGTCGTTTCCAGAGAACTCATCGCGTTCACCATGTCGTACAGCATGGATTTTTGATATACGGCATCCAGTTCGTGCTCGTGACCCGATTCAGCCGTTCCCATGAACATTTCCATAAGGGAGCCGATCTCGATACTCTGCGCCTCGAGCGTCAGCGGATAGGAAGAAAGCGTGTCCTCCTGCACCGCATCAATGTACATCGTCATACCCTGCGACACGGCATATATGAGCGCAATTCCGATAATGCCGATACTGCCGGCAAAGGAGGTAAGCGTCGTGCGACCTTTTTTGGTGAAAAGGTTTTTAAGCGACAGACCAAACGAGGTTGCAAAGGACATAGAAGGCTTTTTCTTGCCTTTTTCCGCTTCGCGCTTCGTTTCATCCGTCTTTTGGGCGGCGGCAATCTCCGCTTCAGTCAAAGGCATGGAATCATCGGTAATCACACCGTCCAGCATACGGATAATACGGGTGGAGTACCGCTCTGCCAGATCGGGATTGTGCGTAACCATTATGATGAGCCTGTCTTTGGAAATTTCCTTCAAAATCTCCATGACTTGTACGCTCGTCTCCGTGTCGAGCGCACCGGTAGGCTCATCCGCCAGAATAATGTCGGGATTATTTACGATCGCTCGGGCGATCGCCACGCGCTGCATCTGACCGCCCGACATCTCGCCGGGCTTTTTATACATCTGCGAAGAAAGGCCCACTTCTTTGAGCGCTTTTTTGGCACGCTGTCTCCGCTCCGCCTTCGACACGCCTGAGAGTGTGAGTGCAAGTTCGACATTCTGGAGCACGCTTTGATGCGGGATCAGGTTATAACTCTGAAACACAAATCCAATAGAATGATTCCGATATGCATCCCAGTCACGGTCCTTAAAATCCTTGGTGGAAACGCCGTGGATCTGGAGATCGCCGCTCGTATACTGATCGAGACCTCCGATGATGTTCAGCATCGTCGTCTTGCCACAGCCGGAAGGGCCTAAGATCGAGACGAACTCACTGTCTCTGAACGTAAGGTCTATTCCGCGCAAAGCGGCTACCGTTTCCCCACCGGCAGGGTAATCTTTCTTAATATTTTTTAGTTGCAGCATAGGCTTTTTTATCCTTTCTCCGTTGCGATTGCAAATGACACGATCATTCCATGTCCGCTAAAAGCCGAAACTTTCTCATATTACATTTTTATTATACAACCAAAAATAATCTTGATTATGTAAATATTGTAAACAAACGGCTCGATATTGTGAATATTCTATTGATGCTGCGCGGACGCTGCTTTAATTTTGTCGTTTTCTTGTGTTTAAAAGGTTGCTTTTGGGATAACGCACCCTCTGCTGCGAGATCTTCGTGCAGATCGGCAAGCACATCGCCTTTCACCTGCAATACACTTGCAGTGAATGGGAATCCCGACGCCGCTGTGGGATACGTGCCAACCGTATGGTCAACGAAATACGCAGCAAACGGTGTACCGGCAATATCCTCGGGCTTCAGGTTGCGGGTAAGCTGATGAAGGATGGTCGATATCATTTCGACGTGGGCAAGCTCTTCCGTACCGACGTCCGTCAAAATACCGATTACTTCTCTGTACGGCATGGAGAAGCGCTGGCAGAGATATCGCGTAGATGCAGCGAGTTCGCCATCCGGACCGCCAGGCGGCTTTTGCTGATGGTAAATTATACTGTATCTAAATTCTTTTCCCTTCTAAACCGCAAGGGTTGCCGGGAGATTTTTGAAAAATTGTCAAAAAACTTTTCAAAAACTCTTGACATACTGCTATAAGTATGTTATAATATGTATAGAAAGAAAGGAGGTGAATCCAATGGATAAAGTTCACAAAACAATAAAAGAGCTTATCAAGTTGATGCAACAACTTAATAAGCTCGCGATTGAGATTATTTCCTTTGTCGGATGGTTAATAATCTTAATCAAACTCCTTGCATAGAGAGGAGAGAGCTTCGGCTCTCTTCTCTCCGGGCAATTTATTATACCATACTGAAAGGGTAAAGTCAAGTGAAAAAAGACATCATATCTCTATCTATTGAAATCCTTAAGTTTATCGGTCTACTCGGGTTCCTTGCTGCCGCCGTGCTTATACTCTGCAAATAAAACTTTTCTCATAAAGTACTGAAAAATTTGTAACGCCAAAAATACATTTTTAAAGGGAAAATATATGGAACAAACAAAGCGAAAAACAGCGACCTCCACAGCGGTGAAAAACCGATACAACAACAAGGTTTATGATCCGATTATTGTTCGAGTCCCGAAAGATACCGCGAAGGCTTTCAAAGCAAAGTGTGCAGCAGAAGGTATCTCGCAGGCGCAGATCATCAAAGCCGCAATAGAAGAATTTTTGGGAACGTCCGAAGCCGAGGTCTGAGAACAACAAAAAGAGTGAGCATCGCGCTCACTCTTTTCTCTTTTTCGGTGCTTTTTTATTCAAACTCGATCACTACGTCTGTTTCTGTCTCCTCATTTGGATCATCTTCCTGCGCTGTTTTAACCTCTCTTGAAGAAGCAGCGCGAAAGGCACCCTCGGTGCTTTTTGGATTCTGCACTATATCCGATTCGAGCGGTTTGGGCGCAGACGCCTTCATCGCGTCGGCGATCTGGCGCGCCACGTCCACGATGCCCTCGCCGAAGATGTATGTAACCCCCGCGATCACCGCGTATTTGAGTGCATCCAGCGCCTCCGGCGTGAGTTCCTCGCCGCAGAACACCGCGATCACGCAAAGCGCACCCGATGCCACCGCCGCCCACAGCTTGCGGGAGGAGAGTTTTTGTTTCAGTTTTTCCATAATTCCGTTTCCTTTCTTAATAATCAATTTTGTTTTTCTTATCCTCCCGTTTTCTCGGGAGGATTCCGTGCTTGTTCACGTTCTCCACGGCAGATTTCACCGAGTACGTGATCACCGTGCCGAGGATCGTTTTGATCGCCGCGGTCGAAAGCGTCTCCGCGATCGCAACGCGCCCCATGTACGCCATCGCGTAGGAACACCACACCCAGAGAATCGCGTTCAAAAGGAGAACGACGACGATCACCTTCGTGGTGCTGTCGAAGAGC
>JAFVVP010000004.1 GCA_017502135.1 Clostridia bacterium
CCCGAAAGACCCGTTTACGGGTAGCAAGTAACAGTTGCATGGCTGGCAGGCCAATCTAAAGCGCACTTGTGCGCAGCCAGTAATGGGTAGGGCTTTGCCCGAAAATGAAATACCACCCGCTATGCGGGTGGATTTTTATTTTAGTTGATTCGTTCAAGAAGCAGTACGCATTCCACATGCGTCGTGCGGGGGAAAAGGTCCACGGTGCGTCCTTTTACGATCCGGTACCCGCCTTTCGTAAGCTCTGCGCAGTCGCGTGCGGCGGTGGCGTGGTTGCACGAGATCATCACGATGCGCTTCGGCGCCATTTTCAAGATACTTTCAATGCTCAAGGCGTCACATCCTTTCCGAGCGGGATCGGCTATGATCACGTCCGGTGCTTCGCCGCGGCTTAGCAGTTTTTTTGCGACCTCTCCCGCATCGCCGCAGAAAAATTCTGCGTTTTCGATCCGGTTGAGCGCCGCGTTTTGTTTCGCGTTCTCGATAGCGGAGGGGATGATCTCCACGCCGATAAGCCGATTGTCCTCACCCACTATGGAAAGACCGATCGTGCCGACGCCGCAGTACAGATCGAGGAGTGTTTCGCCAGGCTCAAGATCGGCGTATTCGCGCGCGATCCCGTAGAGGCGTTCCGCCTGCCGCGTGTTCACCTGATAAAAGGAAAGCGGCGGGATGCGGAACGTTTTTTGGCACATCGTATCAGTGATAAAGTCCGTGCCGAAGATCGTTTTGCACGTCTGCCCGAGAATCACGTTTGTGTTTTTATCGTTGAGATTCAGAACGATGCTTTTCACATCGGGGAAGTGCTCCGTGATCTGTTTTGCGAGGGGAGAGAAATCACATCCGTTAAGACGGGTTACGACAAGGCAGAGCATGATCTCGCCAGAGTGCTCTCCACGACGGAGATAAATATGGCGCAGAAGTCCTTTGCCCGTCAACTCGTCGTAGGCAGGAACGCGGTGATCATTGCACCATGAAAGCACGGCGCGTACGATTTCGCCGAACACGTGCGGCTGGAGTGCGCAGTCTGTGTAGTCGACTACGCGATGGGAGCGTCGGGAATAAAATCCGCACACGAGGCGGCCGTTTTCATCCGTGCCGACGGGGTACTGCGCTTTGTTGCGGTAGCTATCGAGGCGGTCGCAGCCGAGGATCCCCTCAAACGGGACGGACAGTTTGCCGATACGCTCAAAGGATGCCTCGACGAAGCGCTGCTTTGCCGCGAGTTCTTCGGCGTATTCGAAATGACGGAAAGCGCATCCGCCGCATTTTTTGAAGACGTTGCATGCGGGATCACAGCGGAACTTGGATGCCTTGACGACCGTCTCAATAATGCCGTAGGCGTAGTTTTTCATAACCTTTACTACGCGGCAGTCGATCACGTCGCCCGCGGCGGTGAAGGGTACGAAAATTGCCATTCCGTCATGCCGTCCCACGCCGTTTCCTTCACCGGTCACGTCGGTGATCTCAAGGCGGATGATATCGTTTTTCTTCATGCTCGGCTCCCCGTTTCTTCATTTCCTATCCTAAATTATACAGGAAATCTCCCGATTTGTCAAACGGGGAATCGCTTCTTGTCAGAGCAGAATAGGCGCTGTGAACAGCATTTCGCGAACGGCGGTATATACGGGGAAGAAAGACGATGCGGGCAGGGGATTTTCTCCTTTTCCGCACTCGACGGTAAACGAGGGGATGCCGAGCGTTTCGATCGCCCAGTCAATAAGCCCGCCGTACGATGCCATCCCCTCCGGCTCAGAGAGGGCATAGCCGCTCAGCTGAGAGAGAAGCCGTGCGATATTCTTCGATTTCGGCGGGCATTTTCCGCCGGTCGTGTAGTAGATCTCCTCGCCCTGCGTGTGCAGAGTAAGGATCATCTCAACGCTCGCATCAAACCGCAGATAATTTACGAGCATGCCGACCTCCGGCTCCGATTCGGGGTATTCTCCGCTGTACCGCGTCGGACCGCCGCCGAGGATTCCTGCCCCTTTTTCGAGGATTTTATACGCTTCAAACCCTGCGTTGTAATTGTGGTTTAGATCGACACCGCGCCCGTTTGCCTGCCAATGGGTGAAATCCGCCTCCCCGCCGTTCATCATTTTCAGCCGATCGGGGATCGGCGAGGCGTCCGCCCCGTGGATCTCGATATCCACGCCGTCGGGATTCAGCATCGGGATGATGCAAAGAAGATGGGAGCGAAAGAGATTCCCGATATTGATGGAGAAAACCCGCTTTCCGTTTTTATAGTATTCGCAGTATTCGTTTATGAAACGGAGGAGTAGGGAAGTGGTCAGCCATTCCATGCCGTGGTGCGCACCCACGTACAGAACTGTAGACTTGGCACTCTCGTCGCCGAGACGGATCATGGGGATGGTTTTTCCGTAGAGAGACGTGCCCGCCGATGTGACGGACAAAAACGGATACCGCTTAATAAACAGATCAAGGCAGGACATCATGCGCTCGTAATCCATCGGTACGGAGAAATCAAGAAGGGTTCGGCTCTCGTCCCAAAAATGCTTTTCGTTATTCGTTTGCAAGGTTTATGACCTCCTCGTATGTATAGACAGGCTATGTATATGCGGCTTTTTTGCCCGATACAACCGCGGAATCGGAAAATTCACAAAACTATAACCATTTCGGCTTCGCTTTGTGCTATCATAATATAGATTCGGTTTTCCATTTTGCTCTCGGAAAGGACGAAACGTATGAGCAATATAAAAACTTCCAGGCGGTATTTTATCTCTGAAGCGGTCCTTCTCGCCGTGCTTCTTCTAGCGGCGCGGGTGATTGGAATTTTTTATTCCCGTACCGCTACTGATATCCGATATATGGAAACGGCTTTGCCGACGGTTCTGTATTACGCCAGGCTCTGTTTGCAGTCTTTCGCGTTCGGTACGGCAATCGCCGCTTTCGTTACCGCTTCGTCTTCGTGGGGGAAGAGAAGCGGACGGCAGGCGCTTTTTGTAGCGGTGCTTCTGTTTTTCTTAGATGCCGCCTCAGCGTTTTTCATTGACGTAATCTCGGGTGCGGTCAGCGGACCTGGCGTGATGCTGGCTGCGACATCTGCCGCTCTCGGCTATCTTTGGACGCTCCTTGTGGCGATCCTTTGTTATCTTGCAGCCGTCTTTTCTATCCGACGCCACAAAGGCACCACCCGTGCGATTCTTTCGGCATCCGTCCTGTATCTTTTTGGCAGACTCTTTCTCGAGGCGGTATATCTCATCCGCTTTCTCTATGCGGTGGAATTTGCGCCGTATCCCTCGGAGATCGTAAGCATCGTCACGGAATATATCACCATTCTCCTTGTGTACGGCGGCGTCGTTTTCGGCTGTGCATATTTCATGCGTCCGATTTTCTTGCGGGTTTTCCGACAAAAAGAGTGATGCCTCGCAAAATTTACAAAGTATTTATACTTCCCACGCATAGCGGTGCTATAATAAATGTAATTGAGCAAAATCACCTTTGAAAATTTAACGAAAAACAGAGGAAAATAATATGGAACAGCATAAGCGTGTACTTGCAGGTTTGCTTGCACTTCTTTTGTGCGCACCTTTGATGCTCTGGGGCTGCGATAAGGACAACCCTTTGAACGATGATCCCGCATTGGACGATACCGAAAAAAGTGATATCCCCTACGATTACGATCTGTCTGAGTACATAAAGCTCGATTCCTATAAGGGAATTGAAGTTGAAAAATACCCCTACGATCTCACGAAGGAAGACATGGAAACGCAGATTCTTCTGGCGCGTTCCAATTATGCAACCGTGGCAGAGAAGACCGGCGCCGTTGCAAACGGCGATCAGGTGAATATTGATTACACCGGTTATATGGACGGCGAAACCTTTGCGGGCGGATCGGATACCAATTTCGATCTGACGATCGGTTCGGGATCTTTTATTGAGGGCTTTGAAGCTGGACTTATCGGCTATAAGGCGGGTGATACGGTTACGCTTGATCTCCATTTCCCCTCTCCGTACGTGAATGCTCCGGAGCTTTCGGGAAAAGCGGTGCAGTTCGTCGTGAAGATCAACAAGGTTTTCGAGCAGGCGCTTCCGGTTTATGACGACGCGTTTGTGAAAGAGCATTACGGCTTCGATACGGTTGAGGCTTTTGAAGAGGCGCTTTTCGCCGCTATGACGGTACAGTATGAAAACAGTAAGTTTTCGTACTTTACCCAGAAGGTTTGGAGTGCTCTTCTTGAGAAAACTGAGTTTATCAAAGTTCCCGAAGCGGAATATCTCGCGATGTACGAGGACTACGTAAACTATTATACGGCGCTTGCCACCAATGAAGGCACTACTCTCAACGAGTACGTACAGACTCAGTTCGGTCTGGCTGTGGCGGACTTTTACAGTGAAGTAGAGCAGCTCGTGCAGGTAACCATGCAGCAGGAACTGATCCTTTACTACATCGCGCGCCTTGAGAACATCACTCTCACTGACGAAGAATACGAAGAGGGTGCTTTGGAGTACGCAGAGTATTACGGCCTCTCCTCGATCGAAGAACTCGAACAGTACTACGAAACGAAAAATATTAAGCAGAGCCTCCTGTTTGACAAGGTCTATGAGTTCCTTGTTGCGAACGCTGTTGAGAAATCGGAATAATTTTTTCTGAGTAGTCAATAAAGACCGCGCGAAAGCGCGGTCTTTATTGACAAACGGGTAAAAATTTGGTACAATAACTGTGTATTTGCGATACGGTCCCCAAGACGGTTAGGCCGTGCCCACACAAATCAAAAAAGTGAAATATACTGTATATTAGGAGCTGAAAGTATGAGAGCCGTAATTTCCGTTGTTGGACGCGACAGCGTCGGTATTCTTGCAAAGGTAGCAAACGCGTGCAGTGCGTGCAACGCCAATATAGTAGACGTAACGCAGTCCGTTTTGCAGGATATGTTCGTCATGGTTATGCTGGTGGATATCTCCGATATAAGCGTGGAGTTCAACGCGCTTACCAAAACAATGACTGAGCTCGGTGAAAGCATCGGCATGGTGATCCATGTCATGCACGAGGATATTTTCAATTCCATGCACCGCATTTGAGTGGGCATCTGATTTTTCAACATCTCGGAGGAAACCATGCTGAATATACACGATATCATGGAGACGATCACCATGATTCAGGAGGAGAATCTGGATATCCGCACGATCACGATGGGTGTGTCCCTTCTTGACTGTGCCGATTCCGATATCAAAGCCTCCTGCCGTAAAGTATACGAGAAAATTACGAGGAGTGCGGAGCACCTCGTCAAAACCGGTGAGGATATCGAAAAACTTTACGGTATCCCGATCATCAATAAGCGCATCTCTGTAACGCCCATCGCCATGCTGGCGGCTGCCAGCGGCGGGGATCCCGTGGAATACGCCAAAACGCTGGAACGCGCCGCCCGGACGGTTGGCGTCAACTTCATCGGCGGATACAGCGCGCTCGTACACAAGGGATTTTCGGCCGGCGATCGCTCGCTCATTGAGTCCATTCCCGAGGCGCTTGCTGTAACGGATCACATCTGTTCTTCCGTCAATATCGGTTCCACAAAGGCGGGCATCAACATGGATGCCGTGGCGCTTATGGGACGTGTTATCCGCGAAGCCGCAGAAAAGACGGCGGACCGCGACTGCATCGGCTGTGCGAAGCTCGTCGTGTTCTGTAACGCTCCCGAGGACAATCCGTTTATGGCGGGTGCTTTCCACGGTGTGGGAGAGCCGGACTGCGTCATTCACGTCGGCGTATCCGGTCCGGGCGTCGTACGCGCGGCGCTTGCGAAATGCCCCGACGTCGATCTGTCTGAGGTCGCGAACATCATCAAACGAACGGCATTCAAGATTACCCGTATGGGACAGCTCGTCGGCAGTGAAGCGTCGAAACGTCTCGGTGTTCCGTTCGGCATCGTCGATCTCTCCCTCGCGCCCACGCCCGCAGTCGGCGACTCCGTGGCATACATTCTTGAGGAAATGGGCCTTGAGGTCTGCGGTACGCACGGCACGACGGCGGCGCTCGCCCTTCTCAATGACGCGGTCAAAAAAGGCGGCGTGATGGCATCGTCCCATGTGGGCGGTCTGTCCGGTGCGTTTATTCCCGTTACGGAGGACGCCGGTATGATCGACGCCGCCCGTTCCGGCGATCTGTCGATCGAAAAGCTGGAAGCGATGACCGCGGTTTGCTCCGTTGGTCTTGATATGATCGTCATCCCCGGCGATACCACCGCCGAGACGATCTCCGCCATTATCGCGGACGAAGCGGCAATCGGTATGGTCAACTTCAAGACGACTGCTGTCCGCGTGATCCCCGCGATCGGCAAGGGCGTCGGCGAGGAGCTTTCCTTCGGCGGTCTTCTCGGAAGCGGCCCCGTAATGCCGCTCCATAACGATCGGAGTTCCGCAAAATTCATTCACCGCGGCGGCAGAATTCCCGCTCCGATGCAGAGCCTCAAGAACTGATGAGCGACGCGAAAACGGCGAAATCGGCGAAAGCACTTCTATATGCCGCTTTATCGGCTGAGGAGCGGGATGCCATAAGCGAGACAGAGCGAAACGCCATTCTGTCGGAGGCATTCGCCAAGGGCGAAACGGCGCCTGCCGTCGGGCTTGACGTGTTGCGGGCGGCAGAACTTCGCCGCCTCAAAGAGAAGCCTCTTGATACGCCGGATCGGCTGGGCAGATATGCCTCTCTCCTTATGGAGAATTTGCCGCCTATGTCTGTCGTCCTTTGTCTGACGGATAAAAAACGGTGCCTTCTCGAAACGCACCTTCTTGTATCCGGTCCGCTTTCAGACGATGCGAAATTTTTGCCGCTGATCCCGAAACTGTACAAAAGTTCCGGTGCCGCCTACGCGGCAGTCTTCTTTGCGCCCCGCGCCGCCGAGTACGGATTCACCGGCGAAGACGAGCAGCTCGCAACGAAGATCACTATGTACGCGAAGAGGGAGAAAGTGTTCCTTCTCGAATGCGTCGTCGCCTCGTTCAATGATTACATCCCTCTTTACAGATATTTTAATTATACGTTTTCTCTTTGATCCCGTCGGGGAGGGAATACTTGACAAACTCTCCCAAATATGATACAGTAACAAAGATGCCGACCTTTGTACGGCGACACTTACGATTTATTAACCGAAAGGATAAATGAAATGGCAGAAGCAAGAGTATTAGCCGCTGTGGGCGGTCAGAATATTACGGAAGCGGACGTGGAGGCGATGGTCGCGTCCCTCGCCCAGCGCGGACAGAATTACAATTCTCCCGAAGGACGGAAGATCGTCCTCGAGCAGCTCGTAAATCAGAAGCTGCTTCTGATCGACGCTACCCGCAATCTTTACGAGCGTGAGCCCGCATTCAAAGCAGAGCTTGCACGCGTGAAGGAAGACCTCCTTGTGAACTACGCAGTCGGCAAGGCGATCGAGAACGTCCGCGTAAGCGATGACGAAACGAAGAAGTTCTTTGACGAAAATCCCGAACAGTTCCGGAGTGAGGAAAGCGTGAATGCTAGCCACATTCTCGTGTCCGATGAGGCAGAGGCAAAGTCGATTCTCGAAAAGATTCAGAATGGCGAGATCTCCTTTGAGGATGCCGCAAAGCAGTACAGCTCCTGCCCGTCCGCAAGCGAGGGCGGTTGTCTTGGCGATTTCGGTCAGGGACAGATGGTTCCCGAGTTCGACGAGGCGTGCTTTACGATGGAAGTCGGCGAGCTGCGCGGCCCCGTGCAGACGCAGTTCGGTTATCATCTCATCAAACTGAACGGGAAGAATGAGGCGAAACCGATCCCGTACGAGACGGTGAAGGAACAGATCCGTCAGAAACTGATCGGTGACAAGCAGCAGGCGGCTTACCAGAGCAAGATCAACCAGCTCAAGATCCTTTACCCCGTAGATAAATTCTGATATAGAAACCGGTACGGCCGCGGCTGTACCGGTTTTTTTGAGAAAAGTGAGGAAATCCCTTGACTATGCCCTAAGGGCATATGGTATAATCCATACGTAAAAACCTTAGAGGAGGCAGCCTATGAAAATCAAAGAAGCCGCTGCGCGTACAAATCTCAGTGAAAAGGCGATACGCTTTTATGAGGCAAAGCATTTGATTACACCGCAGACGCGGCAGCTGAACGGCCGATACTTTCGCGAGTATACGGAGGAAAATGTCCGTGATCTCTTAATGATAGCGGCTCTTCGCCGCGCGTATTTCAGCATCGGTCAGATTCAGGAAATGCTGGCGGATGAAAGCCGCTGTTCTGTCGTGTTCGAAACATACCGTGCAGAGCAAACGGCACTCTATCGGGAGATGACTCCTCTTATGTCCCGTCTGGAATCGGTAGACGGCACATCGATTACGTCTTTAGAGGCGCTTGTAAAGGCGATCGACGGTGCGGATGAAGAAGCACCGAAGCCGAGAGAACTCCACTTCCATCGACACGAGGATATTTCGGACGAGGAGAAAAACGCCATGTACCGCGCGTTTTTGGAGCATCAGAGACGGCGTGATCGGCGCGATGCCGTCCTTTCCCGTATGGGTGGGGCTTTGAAATGGCTTTTGGTGAGTGCCTTTGTTCTTTTTTGCGTTTTATCCGTCCTTTGGGTTTTGGACGGTGCTCATACCAATACGTCTGTCGAATTTACCCTTGAAGCAATCGAGTGGAAAGAATACGATGAAGATTATTGTGTATCGCGCACAATTACGTTCACGGGCAGGGAGACACGGTATTTTTTTCAGCCTGATTACGGAACGTTCGGCATGACGGTAAGCGGATATACTCCGTACGATCCGCTGAACGAAGATGAATCCGTCGGTACAATTTCTCTATCTCTCAAAACGGAACGCGGATATCATCGGCCGGCGGTGATTGGCGGACGCGCCATCCGAGATGACGGCGTGTTTGTTACGATGATGGAAGTATATATAGACGACGCCCGACAGATGGGGTATATTGTCGTTTACGAGACGCAGCCGGACGGAACGACAGTCTATGATCCCGAGCGGGGAATGGGAAGTATACTTTCGTTTTCCGTAAAAAACAGAGAGGATGCCGAAGCCGTTTATCGGTTCTTCAGCATCCTCAAATACAGATCGTGGTGATTGTGATTACGCGCCCAGCGCTTCTTTAACGGCGGCTGCGAGCTGATCGGCGCAGGAGGTGTTCTTGAAGCCGCAGGTGTTGCCTGAGAGAAGCTCTATAATCTTTTCGGCTTCCATTCCTTCGACCAGGCGGGAGATGGCTTTCAGATTGCCGTTGCATCCGCCTGTGAAAGATACATTTTTGATCTTGCCTTCTTCCAGATCAAACGAGATCTTGGAAGAGCAGGTTCCTTTCGTTTTGTATGAATAAGTCATAAAATATCCTTTCGGTTTGTGGAGAGATAAGGGTTATCCTGCCATCTCGGTGATGGAGAAATCTGCGTTTGCGGATTCGATTCGGATCGTGCCTGCGGCATCGCCTGCCGGCTTCTGCGTGTAGGGACGAGGACGGTCCATGCCGCCGAAGCGGACGGATCCGCGACCGGCGCCTACCTCTACGTCGTAAAAGGCGATATTATCGAAGGTTGTGATGTCGGCGGTGCCTGTGTCGATTTTACAGTCGAGATTTTTAAAAGAGATCTGGCTCGCTTTGACGTCGCTCGATTCTGCGGTCAGAATCAGGGTGTCAAAGGCATCATTGTCGAGCATTGCAGCGAGATTATTTGCCGTGAGCGTCAGTGCACTGAACGTGTGCGTATCCTTGGCGGTTACAGTCAGTTGTTCTTCTGCGGCAACGGTGATATCACATTTAAGATCGAGGGAATCCACATGTACAGAACAGTTTTTCGCATCAACGGCGATGACTTTCAGATTTTCCGTCAAATCGTCAAGGTAAATGTTTACTCTGCGGGGGCCGCCTGCAGATTTATTCCCTACGAGGAATTGGCGGATGCCGCCGAAGGAGAACGTGGTGTTGAAATCGAGCAGGGATTCAATATCCGGAATCTCATCAAGGGCGATGATCGTGCCGGACGTGGAAAACGTATAAAGTCCTTCGCGGAAATTGAAAAACTCAATATACGATTTTTCCGCACCGCCGTAGACGTAAATTTCAGCATCCTCTACGACGAGCGAGATTTTTGTTATCGGCTTCCCCGAGAAGTCGTATTGCCTGTACGATGAGCCGTCCTCCGTGCGGTTGAAGAGGACGTAGCCGTCTGTTTCGGCGATGTTCTCGGCGGTTACGCAGAGAATGACACCGCCCAAAATGAGCAAAACGGCAATTACCAGAAAAACAATGGATGTTGGTTTCACAGTTTATAAGACGCCTCCTTTGCCGTTCTGAAGAACTGCTTCAGTTTCTTGGCGCAGAGTTTGAAAAGCTTTCCCAAAAGCCGGATCACCCGAGGGATCAGGCGGATGGCGCAGTTGTAGATAAGTATGCCGCCAAGCATTACAATGCCGGCAACTGCGAGGCCAAGGCCAATCTCGTAAAGACCGGGTGCCGCGGACGTTGCGGTGAGCAGCTGCGTGATGCCGTAAATGATGCCTACAAGCGATACGGTGGCTCCCGCAGCAACGCCGCCGATGAGGGCGGCAACCAAAAGAACGATTATGCCGAGAAGCGCGGAAAATCCGAGCGCGAATACGCCGAGATACAATGCCAACAAGAGGAGAAACAAAGGAATCGTGCAGACAAAGAGCAACCGGGATTTGGTGCTCGCGCGCAAGGGGGGCGTAGCGACTGCCTCCTCTTCATCCTCTATATGGACGGGGGCAGGGTGCTTTTTCTCGGCGGTGGGCCGTTTGGCGCCGGACACAGGCGAGAGCGCTTCCGGTTTCGGTTCTGCCTTTTTTTCTGACGTGCGCAGTTTCACACTGGCGATTCCTTCGGCGATTGCTTCAATATCAGCGTGATCGTCAATGTGCTCAATAGCTTTTACGTCCTCCGCCGTCAGGGTGAGAGAAATGGATCGCACATGGCGCTGAGCGACTTCCGGTGTAAGACCGCGCTTTACCAGTTCGTCCCGCAGTATGGTGAGGAACAAATCTTTCTCCAAAGAAAATCACCTCTTTTCAAAGATTCTGTGGATTTTTCGAAACAAGTATGGTACAATGGTGTACAGCGATTGGAAATCGCACGATTTTTTGAGAAACTTGTTCCTTAAAATCCGGCCTTTATATTATTTTAACAGAAAGAAACGGGAATATCAAGTATGAGAGCGAGAAAAAAGAAGCACGGAGGCGAAAGACTTTCGATATTAGGAGCGTTGGTGTGTCAAAATCCTCTCGAAATTCGCGAGAATCCGACAGCGCCTTTCGAGAAGGAGGCACCGCTTCGCCTCGAAATCGGTTGCGGCAAGGGTGATTTTGTAACGCAGCTGTCTGTCCGCGACGCCGAATATAATTATTATGCCATGGAACTGATCGACGATGTGCTCGTGGCGGCCGTGGAAAAATACGCTGTGAGCAGAGGACTCGGAAAACTCGGCGTCTACGGCGGCTGGGAAGAGCCGGACGGAACGCTTCATAAAGAGCCGTGGGATATCCCTCTCGCAAAACGCGGAAACGTCCGCTTTATCCGAGGGGATGCAAAGACCCTTTGCGAAATTTTCCCCGACGGTACGTTTGATATGATTTACGCGAATTTCAGCGATCCGTGGCCGAAAAAAGGTTATGAAGACCGCCGACTGACCGCACCCGCGTTTCTAGCACTGTATGCGCGGCTTTTGAAAGACGGCGGCACGTTCTGCTTCAAGACGGATAACGTCGGGCTGTTCGATTATTCTCTCGAAACGGTCGGCGCGTCCCCGTTTGAGATCGTATTCGAGACACGGGATCTGCACGCATCCGAGCGCGCGGTGACGAATATCATGACGGAATACGAGCGGAATTTCTCCGAAAAGGGAATGAAGATCCACTGCCTTGAAGCGGTGATACATAAGTGAAAGAAAAAAGCAGAGTGTAAACTCTGCTTTTTTCTTTCAGAGGACCTTTGAGAGGAAGGATTTGAGGCGTTCGCACTGCGGATTGTCGAAAATATCCGCCGGCGTGCCCTCCTCGAGAATCTGACCGCCGTCCATAAATATGACGCGGGTGGCAACCTCCCGTGCAAATCCCATCTCATGCGTTACGATCGCCATGGTCATGCCGGATTCGGCAAGTTCGCGCATAACCTCCAAAACCTCACCGACCATTTCGGGATCGAGAGCTGAGGTCGGTTCGTCGAACAGCATTACCTCCGGATCCATGCAGAGGGCGCGTACGATCGCGATTCTCTGCTTCTGACCGCCGGAAAGTTGTGCGGGATAGGCATCGGCGCGATCGGCAAGACCGACACGGGTGAGAAGCTCACGCGCTTGCTCCTCTGCTTTTTGAGGAGGCTTTTTCAAAAGTTTGATGGGAGAAAGCGTCATATTCCGAAGCACGGTCATGTGGGGGAACAGATTGAAATGCTGGAATACCATGCCCATCTTTTGTCGGTGCAGATTCAGGTTGGCGTTCTTCTTCGTGATGATCTCGCCTCCGAAGGAGATGGTGCCGTCCGTGGGCATTTCCAAAAGATTGAGCGAACGGAGCAGGGTGGATTTACCGCTGCCGGAGGGGCCGATGATGACTACCACCTCGCCCTTGTGAATATCCACGGATACGTCATGGAGAGCCTTGATCTTGTCGCCGTTGTAATACTTTTTCAGTTTTTTGACGGAAATCAATATATTATCGTTCACTCTTTCTCAGCCTCCTTTCAAGGAGTCCCACCAGTTTGGTCAGAACGATGACCAGAATGAGATAGATCATTGCCACGGCAAGCAGCGGCATAAGTGCCGAGAACGTGCGTCCGCGAATCAGGTCACCCGCTTTGGTTAGATCCATGATACCTACGTAACCGGCAACGGATGTCTCTTTCAAAAGTACGATAAACTCGTTGCAGAGTGTGGGGAGTACCGTTTTGAACATCTGCGGTGTGATGATGTATGCCATCGTCTGGACGTAATTGAAGCCCAGGGCTCGTCCTGCCTCAAACTGTCCGTTGTCAATGGACAGGATACCGCCGCGGAAGATCTCTGCCACATAAGCGCCGGAGTTGATGCCAAATGCCAGAATAGCAATTACGGTGTCGTTGGAGGAGGAGGCAAATACGACGAAATACATGATGAGCAGCTGTACCACGATGGGTGTACCGCGGAAAAGGGTGAGATACAGATTGCATACGCCGTTGAAGAAGCGGAGCAGAAACCACTGGATGCCGCCCTGCCGTTTTATGGATTCGCCGTTTTTGTCATAGGTGGAACGGACAGCCGCCACCACGATGCCGATGGCAATACCGAGAAGAACGGCGAAAAATGTAATAACGAGCGTGTTGCCGAGACCCTCAACGAGCCATTTCCATTTGTTGTCCCGGATGAAGTTCAGATAGAATACGTCGCAGAAATCCTGCCACTGCAGAAGAAACCATTGCCCGATCTTCTGAAAGAAGGAGAGGGAGGCCTCCTCCGCCGGTACGGCGGCTTGTGCAAGAATTGTATAAAGCCAGTTGTTCATGTGAAGACCCTTCGTTAGCAAAATTGAGCCATATGTAAGATACGGGCTGCCGCACTTTGCGCCAGCCCGTTTTTCAGTTGTGCGAAAGATTATTCAGCGGGGATGTACTTATCGATGATCTTCTGTACCGTGCCGTCTGCGATCAGTTCTTCGAGAACCTTGTTGATGGCATCGAGGAGTTCGGTGTTCTCCTTGGCAATGCAGATTGCGTACTGCTCTTCTGTGTATGCACCTTCCAGAATTCTCAGACCTTCGTTGGCAGCAACGAAAGACTTAGCGGGCTCGTTGTCGATGATAACGGCGGTAACCTTGCCGGTCGAGAGAGCCATAACAGCCTCAGCACCGGTCTTGTAGCGGATAACGTTATCCTCACCGAAGCCCCAGTTTTCCACGGTATCGGAAGCGTAGATGTCACCGGTTGTGTCCTGCTGAACGCCGATCTTCACGCCGTCCTTTACGGAAACCCAGTTGCCTTCGTCGTCCAGATTGAAGAAATCATCAATAGCGGTGTATGCGGCGTCTTCCTTCACGATTACTACCTGAATACCGGTGGCGTAGGAGGTGGAGAAGTTAACGGATTCGAGACGATCCTCGGTTACGGTCATGCCTGCCATGCCCATGTCGAATTTGCCGGTTTGTACGCCGCCTACGATGGAACCGAATTCAACGTCCTTGATTTCGAGGGTCTTGCCCAGTTTCTTGGCGATCTCGCCTGCGATCTCAACGTCGATACCTGCGAAGTTGTCGCCGTCTTTGTACTCGTAGGGAGGGAAAGCGGCGTTGGTAGCCATAATCAAGGTGTTCTCATCCTTACCGCAAGAGGTCATAGCCAAAGCGGGAAGAACCATAAGAGCTGCGAGCAGAACTGCAAAAATTCTCTTTTTCATGATGAATCTCCTTTGTGTGCTTAAGTAATAAATAATGAAATTTGTGTGCATATGGATGAACGATTATCATTCATATGCTGTAATTATACACGCATTATACACCTGTGTCAAGAGTAATTCATACATTCTTACCGCAAAAATATACATTTTTGCGCGACTTAATGATTTTTTGCGTATAAATTTTCATTATTTTACGCTTGAAAGGCAATTTCCCAAGAGGAAACGCGAGCTTTGCCGCATCTTGTCAATATTCGATCCGTATCGCCGTACGTATAGCGACAGAATCCGCAAATCGGGCGCGGTATAATATTCTCATCAATAACAACTCGTCGACAGGGAGGGAGCAATACGGATACAGTGCTGTACGCGGACGTACTCTTCCTTATTGATTTCAGTATGGACTACCTGTCGCTGTTTGCGGCGGCAAGACTGCTTTCTCTCCAGACAACGCTTCCAAGATGCGTTCTGGCTGCCGCCGTGGGCGGTCTGTACGGGATCGCCGCCGTTCTTTTTTTGCCCGACGGATTTTTTGGTGCTGTCCTCGCTGTTTTCGTGTCCATGCTCCTCTCCCTTATCGCATTCGGTTGGGATGACGGCTTTCGCTCTCTCCTTCGGGCTACGCTCACCGTATGGGGCGCAGGTACGCTTCTCGGCGGGATTATGACCGCTTTTTCGGGCTTGTTCGGCACGAGCCTGCCCGTGGGCGGCGCGGATATGCTTCTGGCGGGTGGGATCGCGCTTGTCGGATGCATCCGATTTGCGCGGCGGCGTCTTGCCGGTGGGTATGCGGAGATCGTCATTCCCCGGGAGGGGAGAACGTGGAAGGGGCGGGCGCTCGTTGACAGCGGGAATCTTCTCACCGATCCGATCGGCGGGTATCCGGTCGTTCTTCTCAGCCTGCCTGCGGCACGCGAACTTCTCGGCACGCTCGCGGATACCGTTTTCAAGGGCGAACCGGCGGAGGTTTCGGTCGGTGTGCGCGCGGTGGCCGTGAGGACTGTCGGCGGGACACGCCTCATTTACGGATTTCTTTGCCGTGATCTGACGATCCGTCGGGGCGGGCGCGAGGTGCATCGCTGTGCCGTGGTCTCCGTCGATCACGGTGCGGACGGTGCGTCCGGATACGGCGGCGCGCCCGCTTTGCTTCCGGCATCACTTCTTTTTTGATTTTATCATTTTATACACAGGGGACAAACGTATGCGTATCAGTAACGGAATTCTAACGGTTATGAGCGATTTCCGCTCGCTTGTGGGGCGGCTTCTTACCGCCTGCCTTAACGCGGGTGAGTACGGCACATTCTACGTCAACGGCGCGGAGGTGCTGCCGCCGCCGCTATCCGCCGAAGAGGAGGCCGACGCCATCGCCCGCCTTGCGGAGGACGAAAGTGCATCCGCACAGCTCATCGAACATAATCTCCGGCTTGTAGTGTATATCGCGCGAAAATTTGAGAACACCGGTATCGGGATCGAGGATCTTATCTCGATCGGCACGATCGGACTTATCAAGGCGATCCGTACGTTTCAGGCAGGACGGCAGATCAAACTGGCGACGTATGCTTCGAGGTGCATCGAAAACGAGATACTTATGTACATAAGGAAAAATTCCTCCCTGCGTGGAGAGGTCTCTATTGACGAGCCGCTCAATATCGACTGGGACGGGAACGAGCTTCTTCTGTCGGACGTCATCGGAACGGAGGAGGATACGGTCGGACGCGATCTCGAGCGGAGCGAGGATGAACGGACGATTCGAGCGGCGGTTTCCGAACTCGGCGAGCGAGAACGGATCATCATTGAACTGAGATATGGTCTTACGGGCGGGGAAGAGCGGACGCAGAAAGAGGTGGCGGATATGCTGGGCATTTCGCAGTCGTATATTTCAAGGCTTGAGAAGAAGATTATCCGTCGTTTGAAGGAAAGAATCGAAACAAAGATCTGAAAAATCAGAAAAAACAGAAAAAAGTGTCAAAAAGGTATTGATTTATTTTCAAATGTGTGATATAATGCATCCATATGAATATCTACAGAGAGAGGTGTAATAATGAAGAGTGGAATTCATCCCGATTATAAAGAAGTAACGATCCGCTGCGCTTGCGGTGAGACTGTCGTTACCCGCTCTACCAAGGGCGATGCAAACGGTGAGTTGCGCGTTGATATTTGCTCAAAGTGCCATCCGTTCTTTACCGGTAAGCAGAAATTCGTTGATGCCGGCGGACGTGTTGATAAGTTCAAGAAGCGTCTTGCTGCATCCGGCAAATAATCTGTACCTGTAATGTCACGAATCGGATAAGACAAAGCGCGGTTCAGCGCCCGTCTTATCCGATTTTTCGTTTATACGGTCGAATTTTGACCGTGAGGAGGATTTTATGGCTCAGAATGTTTTACTTCGTGAGGACACGCCCGAGATGCCCCGCGCCATTGCCTGCGCGATATTTCCACAGGGCGGTGAAAGAGAGTGCGAAGTCTCACTCGGGGAACTGGAACGACTTCTTGACACGGCGGGCGCCGCGCTCGTCGCCACCGTCACGCAGATGCGAGACCGCCCCGATGCTGCTACCTGCTTCGGCAGCGGCAAACTCCGGGAACTCTCTGATCTCTGCGATACGGAAGAGGCGTCGCTTGTGGTGTTCGACTGCGAACTTTCGCCCTCGCAGCTGAGAGAAATCGAAAATGCGATCGACAGAGAGGTTGAAGTGCTTGACCGCTCTATGCTGATCCTTGATATATTTGCAAAACACGCCGTTACGTCCGAAGGACGTCTGCAGGTCGAACTGGCACAGCTTCGTTATACAGCGCCGCGTCTTGCGGGCAAGGGTAAGGATATGTCTCGTCTCGGCGGCGGCATCGGTACGCGCGGCCCCGGTGAGACCAAACTCGAGGTGGATCGCCGTCGGATCAAATCCCGTATCCACGCGCTGGAGGAACAACTGAGGAATGTGGAATCCGCCAGAGCCACAATGCGCGCTTCGCGCGACCGTTCGGGACTCGTTCGATGTGCGATCGTCGGGTATACGAACGCGGGAAAATCCACGCTTCTCAATACGCTCACGGGTGCGGGCATCTTGGCAGAGGATAAACTGTTCGCCACGCTCGATCCTACCACGCGGCAGTATGTTCTGCCGTCCGGCATGAAGCTTCTTTTGACAGACACCGTCGGATTTATCCGTAATCTCCCGCATCATCTTATAAAAGCGTTCCGCTCCACTTTGGAGGAGGCGGCGCTTGCAGATGTGATTCTGAACGTGTGTGATGCATCCGATACGGAGTTTGCCGATCAGCTGAAGGTAACGGACGGACTTCTCCGAGATCTCGGTGCGGAAGGAAAGCCGGTACTGCTCGTCTTCAATAAATGCGATCTGTGCACCGATCCGACCTCTCTTACCGAAATGCGCCGCGTGGCCTCGGAAAACGGCTGTGAGGCGGTGTTTATCTCGGCGAAGACCGGCGAGGGACTCGAAGAATTCGAGAAAACGCTCGAGCGGATCGCCGCGGGCGGACGGACGAGGGAGAAATTCCTTCTGCCGCATTCCGACGGTGCGGCGTTGAATCTTCTGTACGCCTCAGCTCATGGCGTAGAAGTGGAATACACCGAGGACGGCGTGCTCGTTACCGCAACGGTTGATGCCCGCCTCAGGGGCAAACTTGCATCGTATATCATCCGTCCCGTGCGCGATTCCGTTACGGACGGCGAGGACGGACTTTGGGAGGAGTTCTGATATGGCAGAAACAAGCGGACGGATTACACTTGCCCGCCGTGCTTCGGCGGAGATGGAGGAGAAAAAATCTATCTTCATCGGAACGGCAGCACCCGTAACCTCCGAGGAAGAGGCACGGAAATTCATCGCGGAAATGCGCCGAAAATATCACGATGCCTCGCATAACGTGTACGCGTATATTCTGAACGGAGGGGCAATAGCGCGCTATTCCGATGACGGTGAGCCGCAGGGAACAGCCGGCGTGCCCGTTCTGAACGTGCTCAAAATGTCTGGCGCTACCGATCTCTGCGTCGTGGTTACCCGCTATTTCGGCGGCGTTCTTCTTGGCGCGGGCGGGCTTGTTCGTGCATATTCGGCATCTGCAAAACTTGCGATTGATACCGCGGGGGTCGTTACGATGGCGGACTATGCAATTCTTTCGGTTCGCGTTAGTTATTCCGATTATCAAAAGGTTACGGTACAGTTGCCTAAAATCGGCGTTACGGAAGACGCCGCGGACTTTGATGAGGCGGTAACGATCCGCGCGGGCGTTTCGGCAGAGCGCGTGGACGAGATAACGGGCATACTTACGGAATTGACCGGCGGCAGAGTCTCGGTCGATGTGATCGGACACGAAGAACGCCCGCATATAGGGTAAGATTAATTTTCGACAAAAAAAGTAAAAAAGAGTAATTTTGCGTATATTATATCTGCACATACCTTTCGAGAATATGTTTAGGAGGCGCGTATGGAGAAATCGGTCAGTCAGCTCTTTTGCGAACGGGAACGACGGACGCTTTCGCCGCGCGCTTTTTTGACGGAAAACACACGCGGCAGAGAGCACCCTTGCGAGCCGTGCCCCAACCGCACCGATTTCCAGCGAGATCGGGACAGAATCATTCATTCGAAATCGTTCCGCCGGCTCGTCCATAAAACGCAGGTATTCCTTTTTCCGCAGGACGAGCATTATCGCACGCGCATGACGCATACGCTGGAAGTGTGCCAGATTGCCAGAATCATCGCCCGTGCGCTCATGCTGAACGAGGACTTGACGGAGGCGATCGCCCTCGGGCACGATCTCGGACACACCCCGTTCGGACACGCGGGTGAAGTGGTGATGCAGCAGTGCTATTCGCCCGAATTCACGCATTATCGGCAGAGCCTGCGCGTGGTGGAGGAGCTCGAAAACAACGGCCGTGGCCTCAATCTCACGTGGGAGGTCCGCGACGGTATCGTCAATCACACCGGCGACGATATGGCGTCCACCCTCGAGGGCGTGATCGTCAAATTTGCTGACCGCATCGCGTACATCAATCACGATATCGACGATGCGTGCCGTGCGGGGATACTGAAGATTTCCGATATTCCCGCCGATATTCTGAAAGTACTCGGCGAGGGCCACGGCCACCGCATCAATACGATGGTTTCCGCCGTCATTGAAGGAAGTGCGGGTGCTGACACGATTCGGATGACCGAGGAGATCGGAGACGCTACCATGCGCCTGCGCCGATTCCTTTTCGATAACGTATACTTTAATCCGATCGCGAAAGCGGAGGAGGTAAAGGCAAGAGAAATGCTTGCTCGTCTTTACGAATACTACACGCGCTATCCGCAGAAACTGCCGGATCTCTACCGTCGGAATCTGGAGACGGAACCGCTCGGACGGTGCGTGTGCGACTATATCGCCAGCATGACGGACCGATACGCTATTGATCTGTACAAAGAACTGTTTATCCCCAGCGTATGGCGGACGCCGGAAGGCGACAACTGACAAAATTACATAAAAGGGAAGGGGGGCGTCTATGATTCCACACAGCATAATTGAAGACTTGAAGCATCGGTGCGACATCGTGGACGTGATCTCCTCGTACGTTCCCTTGAAGCGTGCGGGTTCCAATCTGCATGGGCTTTGTCCCTTCCACAGCGAGCGATCGCCGTCTTTTACCGTCTTTACGAACGGTGAGCCGCATTTCTACTGTTTCGGCTGTGGTGCGGGCGGAGATGTAATCAGCTTCGTTATGCGGATAGAGAATCTCGACTACCGATCAGCACTCGAATTTCTCGCTAAAAGGGCGGGGATCACGCTTCCCGACGACGAGCGCGACGAGAAACGGGAAGTGGGCCGCAAACGAATTCTTGAAATGAATCTTTGTGCAGCGCGGTTTTTCCGCGACTGTTTATTTGATGACAAGATCGGTGCGCCGGCGAGAGCGTATCTCGAAAAACGAAAACTCTCCACCACGGTGGCACGCCGTTTCGGACTCGGCTATGCGCCGCAGTCGTTCAATTCGCTGCGTGATCACCTCAGAAGGAACGGCTACACCGACGAGGAGATGATTACGGGCTATTTTTGCGCGAGAAGTGAAAAGGGAAATGTGTACGATATCTTCCGAGGACGTCTTATGTTCCCGCTTATTGATGTAACGGGCAATATCATAGCGTTCGGCGGCCGTGTGCTTGACGATTCCAAGCCGAAGTACCTGAACTCCTCCGACACGCCTGCGTTCAAGAAAAGCCGCAATCTGTTTGCGCTCAATTTCGCGAAGGCCCACGCGGAGAAACGTCTTATCCTTTGCGAAGGGTACATGGACGTCATTACGCTCCATGCAGCGGGTTTTGAGAATGCCGTCGCTACCCTCGGTACGGCGATCACCCCCGAGCACGCGCGCATCATACGCAAGTATACGGAAAACGTGGTCCTCGCCTACGACAGCGACGGCGCGGGACAGACTGCGACGAACAAGGCACTCCGCATTCTTTCTGAGGCGGGTGTTGATGCTCGCGTGATCAAAATGGACGGTGCGAAGGATCCGGACGAATATATAAAAACGTTCGGGGCGAAAAAGTTTGCGTCTCTTCTCGACGAGGGGCGAACCCGCTTCGACTTCAAACTTGATAATATCTTAGCCGAGCATGATATAAGCGTTCCGGAACAAAAGATCAAGGCCGCGGCGCTTATTACGGCGGAGATATCAAATGTATATTCCGGCGTGGAGCGGGAAATATACACGGCGAAGGCGGCATCCGTCCTTGGCTTGGACGTGAAAAGCCTGCAAAGCGACGTCGAGTCGGCAATCCGCCGGCGCGCGCGAAATGAGAAAAAGGAACGTCCCGGGGAGTTGTACCGTGTCGGCATGGGCATCTCCGACCGTGTCAATCCGGATTTTGCCAAACACACAAAGGCGGCGCGGCTGGAGGAAACGCTTCTCGGACTCCTTATGCTCCGCAAAGAGTACCTGAAGCGAGATGTCCGCGGTACGGCGCTTACCGCCGCTGATTTCCCGACGGAGCTTGGACGGCGCCTCTATGAGGCAATTCTCGCGGGCGAGGAAGCGGGCGGCTTCGATCTTGGGCTGCTTTCGGAATCCTTTACGCAACAAGAGGTCTCGCGCGCGGTCAGTATGCTGCACAGACGCCAGCAGCTGACGGACAACGGCCCCCGGATCTTCGAGGAAATCGTGCTGGCGCTTCGGAACGAGAACGAGAAAAACCGGAAAAAGACGGACGGAGACGACTTTTTGTACCACATTCAAAAGAAACGCGACGAACTCAAAAATGACGCGTCGCGCTCTGATACATGACTTTGAAAAATTTACATAATATACATATCGGAAGGGAAACGTGCATGGATATCGAAAAGAAAACGGATATGAGTGATCTGATCGAAAAAGGAAAATCGAAAGGATCGCTCACGAACAACGACATTATGGAGATGATCGATTTTACCGATTACGATATTGATCAGATCGAAAAGTTGTACGAGACGCTGGAGAACAACGGCATCGAAGTAACCAGCTACATTAATCCCGCAGAGTTTGACGAACTCGAGGAGGACCTCGATCAGCTCGACAGCCCTGAGGAGATGGAAAAAGTCCTCGCACAGGAAGGCCTTGCCATTGACGATCCGGTGCGGATGTATCTGAAAGAGATCGGTAAAGTGCCGCTGCTTGACGCGGACCGTGAGCTTCTGCTCGCACAGCGTATGTCGGATGGCGATGAGGTCGCAAAACAGCAACTCGTAGAGGCGAACCTTCGCCTTGTCGTAAGTATCGCAAAACGGTACGTGGGCAAGGGAATGTTCTTCCTTGATCTGATTCAGGAAGGAAATCTCGGCCTCATGAAGGCGGTCGAAAAATTCGACTATACCAAGGGGTATAAGTTTTCGACCTACGCTACGTGGTGGATTCGCCAGGCGGTTACCCGTGCGATCGCCGATCAGGCAAGAACGATCCGCATCCCCGTGCACATGGTGGAAACGATCCATAAAGTTTCCCGCGTATCTCGCCAGCTTCTTCAGGAGCGCGGTAAGGAAGCGACTGCGGAGGAGATTGCTGAAGTTATCGGTATGAATGTCGAAAAGGTGCGTGAAATCATGAAGATCGCGCAGGATCCGGTTTCTCTTGAGACGCCGATCGGCGAGGAAGAGGACAGCCATCTCGGCGACTTCATTCCGGACGACGATTCGCCCGCACCCGCGGATGCTGCCTCGTACGCACTGCTCCGTGAGCAGCTCTGCGAAGTCCTTCATACTCTGACGCCCCGTGAGGAGCACGTTTTGAAACTCCGCTTCGGTCTTGACGACGGACGCTCGAGAACGCTTGAAGAGGTCGGCAAAGAATTCAATATCACCCGTGAGCGTATCCGCCAAATCGAGGCGAAAGCGCTGCGCAAACTGCGTCATCCGAGCCGTTCCAAGCGCCTGAGAGATTATCTTGATTGATTCTAGTCGAAAAATCCCTTGACACAGCGTTTGAAATAGTGTAAAATATTCAAAGATTACCTTTTACTATGATGCCCATGCATTGATTACAAGGAGGATTCCTAATGAAAAGAAATCTTATGTGCCTGCTTTTGGCTCTGACGATGGTGCTTTCCCCGGTTGCTTTCGTCGGATGCTCCGGCGACAAAGGAGACGAAACGATTGCGGGTACCACGACCGATGAATCTGCACTTACTACCGTAACGCTTACCCTTTGGGTTCCTACGGATAAAGATACGACCGAAGAAGCAATTCTTGCGGTTCAGGAAGCCTTGAGCAAAATTACGAAGGCAAGATTCGAAACCGCTATCGAACTGCACGCTGTCCCCAGCGATGAGTACGAGGCGGCAATCGAGGCCAGAATGACCGAGATCGAAGAAGCCATCGCGTTTGAAAAAGCAGAGGCTGAGCGTAAGAAAAAGGAAGCCAAGGAGCTCGCAGCCCAGGGTATCACTACCACTGCTGAAACGACCGCTGCTGAAGAGCCTCTTGAAACCGATGAAACCTACGTGAACGAGATCGGTATGACCGTCGTCAAGTATCCCGAGGTTGAAAAGAATCAGATGGATATCTTCCTCATTCGCGGCTACGACAACTACCTGGCGTACAACGAGAGAGGTGCTCTGTCCGCGTTGGATGCCGAGCTGACCGGCACTTCCAAAATTTTGAAGCAGTACATATATCCTTCGTTTATCGATAATGCGAAACTCAACGGTATGACGTACGCGATCCCCAATAACCGACCGCTGGGTGAATACAAATACTTACTTGTAAACAAGCGCCTCGTTGATGAACTGTACTGGGATAAGGATAAGGTAACGACTATTTCTCAGTGTGCCGACTTTATCAAGGACGTGCAGAGATTTACGGACGTAACGCCGTTCCTTGCTCCCGTTGAGCCGTCCGACGTATATCACTGGTCCGAGGACGGTTCCTGGTCGCTGATTGCCACGCAGCTCACCCGTGCGGCTGACATCAACGCATACAGCCCGCCGAGATCTATTCTCAATAACAACGAGTACGTTGACACCGTCTACCTCATGAAGTATCTTGCTGAGACCAACGGCTTCTCGAAGGATCCCCAGAATGAAAAAGAGTTTGCTGTCGGTGTGATTTCGGGCGACATCAATGTAAAGAACGCATACGAAGACGATTATTACGTATACATCTACGAGACGCCCCGTGCTACCACGGAGAACATCTATGCCTCTATGTTTGCAGTTTCTGCATACACCAAGAGCGTGGCACGTTCGATGGAAGTGCTCACCATGCTGAATACCGATCCCGAGCTGCGCACGATCCTGCAGTACGGTGTGGAAGGCGTACACTGGCAGAAGAACTTTGATAACGACGAAGTGATCGACATCCTGAGTGATGACTACAAGATGAAGCTCGAGGAAACCGGTAACGTATATATGACGTATCCCGGTGCAGGCATCTCCATGGAATACTGGGAGAGCGCAAAGCAGCAGAACCTTGCATCGCACGTCAGCCCGTATATCAATCTGTACAGAACGGATTACGTAACGGAGGAAACGAAAGCAGACTTTGATGAACTCGCAAAACTCAGCAAAGAGTATTACGACCGCATCGAAGCGATGAGTTCCGAAGAATGGCTCGCAGCCATTGACGGACTGAAGGACGAGGTCAGAAAGATCCCCGTGATGGAGAAACTGCTCAGCTATACCGGCGAGGATTCGCTCGTCGTGTTCTATAACGATTTCTCCAGCACCCGCGTTTCTGACGAAAACAGCGCTGAAATGTAAAAAACAGATACACGAAAAGAACAGCCGTACGCCGGCTGTTCTTTTCACTTGAAATATGTGTAAATATTTTGTGAACACGGGAAAATTTGTTGCTTTCGGAATAAAACTGTGTTATAATATCAAAGCATGCGAAAACGCATAGCACACACACGCGATGTGAACTTCTGACGGTGCCGCCCGTAAAGAAAAAGTTTACGGGGTTTCGGCTTCAGGATGTATTCGCGTGGTGGGAAAAACCGTAAGGAGATTAAAACTATGGCAATCGTATCCATCAAACAGCTGCTGGAAGCAGGCGTCCACTTCGGACATCACACCAGACGTTGGAACCCGAAGATGGCAGAGTACATCTTCACCGAACGCAACGGCATCTACATCATCGACCTTCAGAAGACCATCAAGAAGTTTGAAGAGGCTTACATGTTTGTCCGCGACGTGGCAAGCGAGGGCGGCTCCATTCTCTTCGTTGGTACCAAGAAGCAGGCAGCAGACGCTATCCGTGAGGAAGCAGAGCGCTGCGGCATGTACTTTGTAAATGTTCGCTGGCTCGGCGGTATGCTCACCAACTACAAGACCATCCGCACCAGCATCAACCGTCTGAACGCTCTTGAGAAGATGCAGGAAGACGGCACCTTTGATATGCTTCCGAAGAAGGAAGTTGCAGCTCTCCAGAAGGAAATGTACAACCTTGAGAGAAACCTCGGCGGTATCAAGAACATGAACGGCCTGCCGGCTGCTATCTTCATCGTTGACCCCCGTAAGGAGCACAACGCTGTTCTTGAAGCTAAGAAACTGGGCATCCCGGTAGTTGCTATCGTTGATACCAACTGCGATCCCGACGATGCTGACTACGTTATCCCCGGTAACGACGACGCTATCCGCGCGATCCGTCTGATCTCTTCTGTACTCGCTAACGCTGTTCTCGAGGGCAAGCAGGGCGAGCAACTCGTAGAGGCTGAAGCTGAGGCTTCCGAGACTGCCGAAGCATAATCGGTTTGTCGAACATTATATTGAATATAACGGAGGAATATACAATGGCAATTACTGCTAAGATGGTAGCCGATCTCCGCGCACAGACCGGCTGCGGCATGATGGAGTGCAAGAAGGCACTCACCGCTGCGAATGGCGATTTTGACGAGGCTGTAAAGGTTCTTCGCGAGAAGGGACTTGCTGTTGCCGCTAAGAAGGCTGACCGTATTGCTTCTGAGGGCGTTGTTGATATTATGCTCTCCGAGGACAAGAAGACGGCTGCTATGATCGAAGTAAACGCTGAGACGGACTTCGTTGCAAAGAACGAGAAGTTCCAGGATTTCGTTCGCGGTATCCTTTCCACCATTCTCAAGAACCGTCCCGCAAACCTCGAGGCTCTTATGGCTCTCCCCTATCCGGAGTCCGATATGACCGTTGAGGCAAAACTGAAGGACATGATCTTCATGATCGGTGAGAACATGAACATCCGCCGCTTCCTCATCGTGGACGGCGTTCTGAGCACCTACATCCACGGTAAGGGCATGACTGGCGTTATCATCAACTTCGAGGCTGACGACGTTTGCGTAGCTAACCCCGGCTTTGCAGAGTTCGCAAAGAACATCGCTCTCCAGGTTGCAGCTATGCCCGTTCTGTACCTCAACAAGGAGTCCGTTCCCGCTTCCGCTATCGAAGAGGAGAAGCAGATCCAGCTGACTCTCATGAAGAATGACGAGAAGAACGCTAACAAGCCCGAGGCTATCCTTGAAAAGATGATCATGGGTAAGATGAACAAGTTCTACGAGAAGGTTTGCCTTACCGAGCAGGCTTACGTTAAGGATGACGCAATCTCCGTACAGAAGTACGTAGACAACACCGCCAAGGAATTTGGCGGCAACATCCGCATCGCAGGCTTCTACATCTACGAGAGAGGTGAAGGCCTTGAAAAGAAAGAAGACAATTTCGCTGACGAAATTGCCAGTCTCGTGAAGAAATAATGCTTCGGTTCCCGCCGGCATCAAAAATGCCGGCGGATTTTTTTGTAAATTTACAAAATATTATTTACAAATTTGCTATTTCGGAGTAAAATATATATAATATACTATAGATATACTATGATGAGGTGATTTCCATGCAGGCGCCGACCTACAAGCGCGTTCTTTTGAAGCTGTCCGGCGAGGCACTCAAAAACAATGCGGAGTCTATTTTGGATTTTGATTATATTGATACGGTGGTCGCCGAGATTCGCCGTGCCGTTGAGGCGGATGTCGAGGTTGCCCTTGTCATCGGCGCCGGCAATATCTGGCGCGGCGCGCGCGGTACAGACGTGAACCGTACCCGTGCCGATCACATGGGTATGCTGGCGACCGTTATTAACTCGATCGGCATGAAGGATGCGCTTCTTCGTGCGGGAATCGATGCGCACGTGATGTCGCCCGTAGCGATGGACTTGTTTGCGGAGCCGTATCTCCGCGATCGCGCGGTTGAATATCTTGAAAAGGGAAGCGTCGTTATTCTTTCGTGCGGATCGGGTGCTCCGTTCTTCTCAACGGATACGGCTGCCGTACTCCGCGCAGCGGAGCTCCAGTGCGACGTAACGCTTATGGCGAAGAACATCGACGCCATTTACACTGCCGACCCTCGCGTGGATCCTAAGGCAGAAAAACTCCCCCTCATTGATTACATGTACATCCTTGATCACCATCTTACGGCGATTGATATCACCGCTACCGCATTTGCGATGGAGAATAAGATGCCGATCCATATCTTTGGACTCAACGATCCTGCGAACATTTATAAAGTAATTATGGGCGAAACGCTCGGTACAATCGTTAAAGGAGGCACTGACAAATGAAACTGGACACTAAAGATTTTGAAAGCAAAATGAAAAAAGCCATCGAGGTTTACGAGGACAATCTGGATACCGTTCGTGTCGGACGCGCAAACGCCGCCGTTCTCTCCCGCGTTACCGTAGATTATTACGGTGCACCTACCGCGATCAATCAGGTGGCAGACGTTCGCGTTGCCGATGCGAGAACGCTCACGATCACCCCGTGGGATGCAAAAATGAACAAGGAGATCGAGAAGGCGATTCTCGCCTCAGATGTCGGCATTACGCCGCAGAATGACGGCAAAACGATCCGTCTCTCTTTTCCGCAGCTGACGGAGGAACGCCGTAAGGAACTGAAGAAGCAGGTTTCCAAAATGGGCGAGGATGCCAAGGTTGCCATTCGTAACATCCGCCGCGATGCCAACGACAAATGCAAAGATATGAAAAAGAAATCCGAGATGAACGAGGATGAACAGAAGCAGTCGGAGAAGACCGTGCAGGATCTTACCGATAAATACACCAAGATCATCGACGAGATCACCGCGAAAAAAGACAAGGAAATCATGGAAATTTAAAGTGCCGTTTGAAAACGGACATCACATACTCGACCCCGGCGCCCCGTTTTTCGGAGTACCGGGGTGAATGTACGATTAGAGAGATTTCAGGGTGTTATGACAGATAAGAGTATTCAGTATGATCGGATTCGCCATATGGTTTCGGAGAGCGGGCTTTCCCATATCGCCTTCATAATGGACGGAAACGGGCGTTGGGCGACCGGTCGGGGCTTGCCTCGGGAAGCCGGCCATAAAAGCGGCGCGGAGAATTTTAAAAAAGTTGTTCGGATGTGCGGCGACGTCGGTATAGATACCGTAACCGTGTACGCTTTTTCCACAGAAAACTGGAAGCGTCCGCTCGCTGAGGTCAATGCCATTATGCGTCTTCTCGATTCTTTCGTGCGGGATGCCGAGCGCGAGAACGAGGAAAACAAGATCCGATTTGTGTTTCTCGGTGACAAGAGTGCGCTCGCACCCGAGCTTTCGAGGAAGTGCACCGATCTTGAAAATCTGACGGCGAACAATCGCCGCTTACTTAATATCGCTCTCAATTACGGCGGACGTGCAGAACTTGTCCAAGCGTTTGATAAGCTCATCGCTGCGGGTAAGACGTCCGCTACGGAAGAAGATATATCAGGGGCTATTTATACCGCGCATTGCGGTGATCCGGATCTTATCGTCCGTACCGCCGGGGAATACAGACTGTCCAATTTTCTTTTGTGGCAGTCTGCATATTCAGAGTTTTTCTTTACCGACACGCTTTGGCCGGATTATTCCGCAGATGACCTCGAAGCGGCGGTGAAAAGTTTCGCCGGCCGCCGCCGCCGATATGGCGCGGTACTGTAATGACCGGCCTCGAAAGGAAATTGTTATGTTGAAGCGCGCTATTACCGCCGTTATAATCGTTCTTGTAACCGTCCCCCTATGTTTTCTGACCCATACGTGGGCTTTGCCCGTGGCGGCATCTCTTCTGGCGCTTGTTGCAATCTATGAAATGCTTGGCTGTATCGGGATCAGAAAATTTTGGAGGATTTCCTTGCCCGCCTACGCTTTGGCGGTCATTTTGCCTATCCTTTGTCGGCTTATCCCCGATGAAACCGTTGCCTGTGCCGCAGGGGCGGCGATGCTCTTCGTCTTTTTGTTCTATCTTTTGACCGTCGGCGTATTTTCCGGCGGCGCACTCGATGCGGAGAAGATATTTGCATCTTTCACGCCCACGTTTTACGTCATTGCGGGCTTTTCCAGCCTCGTTCTTTTAGCTGACGCCTCGTATGGGTTCAGCTTTCAGTTTTTCTTCGTAACGCTGTACGGCCCGTGGATATCGGATGTTTTTGCATATCTTTGCGGCAGATGGTTTGGTCGGCACAAGCTGATCCCCTCGATCAGCCCCAAAAAAACGGTGGAGGGAATGATCGGCGGTATCGTTTTCACTACCCTGTTTACCGTTCTTTGGGGGGGAGCGGTGAACAATTTTATGAGCAGTGTAACGAACGTCAGCTACTTGTCCATGGCAATCGCGGGCGTTCTTGTGAGCGTCATGTCGCAGATCGGTGATCTTATCATGTCATTTATTAAACGGAAATACGGCATCAAGGATTTCGGCGTGATCCTGCCCGGTCACGGCGGTATTCTCGACCGCTTCGACAGCGTTTTGTCCGTGGCACCGTTTATGCTTTTTCTCACCGTGTTCCAGGATTCTTTGCATTTCTTTCAGTAACAGATAATATTGGCATCTTTAAAACGAAGGAGGGTGCGCTATGTACAGTTTAAAATCAGGAAAGCCCGTGCGAGCCGCGGTTCTTGGCAGTACCGGCAGTGTCGGTACGCAGGCGCTTGACGCCCTTTCTCATATGGGATGCCGTGTTGTGATGCTGGCCGGCGGCCGAAATACGGAACTGTTGGCAGAGCAGGCACGTCTTTTCAAACCGGAGATATGCACCGTGGAGGATCGGGAGAGTGCAGAAAAACTTCGCGTGGCTCTTGCCGGCGAAAACGTGAAGGTCTATGGCGGAACAACTGCCGCGGAGGAAGCCGTCGCATCGTGCGGCGCGGACGTGATCTTTCATGCGATCGCAGGGCTTTCCGGACTCCCGAGCGCTTTGGCGGCGGCAAAAACAGGCGCACGCATTGGCATGGCGAACAAAGAAGCCATTATCGCTGCGGGCGATCTTATTTTCGAGGCGCTCAGCGCGTCAGGCGGGGAGCTTATTCCTGTGGACAGCGAGCACAGCGCTATTTTTCAGTGCCTTGCTGAGAACCGTGCGCTGTCCTTGTCGGGCAAGGCAGATCCTTCCGTTATAAAGCGGATTCTTCTGACCGCGTCGGGCGGTCCGTTCTACGGACGCACCCGGGACGAGCTTTTCGGCGTTACGCCTGAGGAAGCGCTCCGACATCCGACGTGGAAAATGGGGCCGAAGATCACGATTGATTCCGCGACGCTAATGAATAAGGGCTTCGAGGTGATCGAAGCGTGGCGTCTGTTCGGTGTTCCGTATGAGAAAATCGAAGTCCTTATCCACCGCCAGAGCATAATTCACTCTATGGTGGAGTATATTGATAATACTGTCATCGCCCAGCTTGGGCTGCCCGATATGCGCGCCTGCGTTCGGTACGCTTTGACTTGTCCGCATCGCGCAGATGTCGAAGAATCGGGCATTGACTTTACAAAGGTAAGAAATCTCACGTTCGATCAGCCGGATGCCGAGGCGTTCCCGCTTCTGTTCTCGGCGAAAGAGGTGATCGCACGTGCCGGCATCGTACCGACCGCTTTGATTGCGGCGGACGAGGAGGCGGTTGCCGCCTTTATAAAAGGGCAGATTTCCTTCAATCAGATTTCCGATCTCGTCTTTGAAACGATCCATCAAACGCCGGATGCACCCGTCCGTGATATGGCGGATATCTATGCGGCGGAAAAAGAAGCGCGTATCCTGGCTTCGGGGATCCTCAAAAAATACCGTTAACCGTATCCATGCGTAGGATAGAGGAAAGGTGGTTTTCCTTATGACGTTTCTGTACGTAATTATTGCGATTCTCATATTTGGTTTTCTCGTTTTGATCCATGAGGGAGGTCATTTTCTTTTCGCCCGTCTCTTTGGCGTTACCGTGCGCGAGTTTTCTATCGGTATGGGACCTGCGATCATCAAGCACACCTCCAAAAAGACAAATATTGTTTACTCCTTGCGCCTTATCCCGTTCGGCGGGTACGTCAGCATGGTGGGCGAGGACGAGGAATCCGACGACGAAAACGCTTTCCATAAAAAACCTGTCTGGCAGAGAATAATTATCACCGTTGCGGGTGCCGCGATGAACCTGATCGCGGGCGTTCTTGTAATGTCGATTCTCATCGCCACCGCGCCGAACCTTGCATCCACGACGATCTACTCCTTCCAGGAGGACAGTGTCTCGTCCCAGTGCGGTCTTCTCGAAGGTGACCGCGTACTGAAGGTAGACGGCACGCGCGTGTTCACCGCGAACGAGCTTGTGTATGAGGTCATGCGCAAGGGTGTCGAGCCGATAGAACTTACTGTTGAGAGAAACGGTGAGAAGATCGTTCTCGAGAACGTGCGATTCGGACAAATGACGGAGAGCGGCGTAGATTTCGGCAAGCCCGATTTCATCGTGTACAGCGAGGCGAAAACGGCCCTGAACGTCGCAAAGCACGCGTTATTCCGCTCTGCCTCCACGATTAAGATGGTGTACGATTCACTCTACGATCTCATAACGGGACGGTACGGCATGGAAGCCGTATCGGGACCTGTGGGCGTTGCCGCCGCTATGACGGAGATGGCTGCCGAGAGCATGGCGGATCTTATCTATATGGCAGTCGTGATCAGCATGAATCTTGGCGTTATGAACCTGCTTCCTCTGCCGGCACTCGACGGCGGACGGCTCGTGTTTTTGATTATTGAGGGCATCTGCCGCAAACCCGTCCCGAGACGGCTCGAGGGATACGTGCACTTTGCCGGATTTGTGCTCTTTATGGTGCTCATGGTTCTTATCATGGCAAAGGATATAGTCGGACTTTTCGCATAAGCGAGGGGAGATTTTTATGAAAAACGTTCGAAACAGCCGCGCGGTGCATCTCGGTGAAATCCAAATCGGCGGCGGTGCGCCGATTACGGTGCAGTCGATGACCAACGCGCCGAGCGGCGATTTTGATACCACCGAGCGGCAGATACGCGATCTTCTTCGGGCCGGATGCGATATCGTTCGTATCGCCGTTCCCGATATGGATGCGGCGGGCATCTTCTCCGCTATGCGACAGCGCGGCATCACAGCACCCTTGGTGGCCGATATACATTTTGATTATAAACTGGCTTTGGCGGCCGTTAAGTCGGGCGCCTCGAAGATCCGTATAAATCCCGGCAATATCGGGGCGGAGTGGAAGGTGCGCGAGGTCGCTGACGCTTGCAAAAATGCAGCAATCCCGATCCGCATCGGTGTGAACGGCGGATCGCTTGATAAAAAACTTCTCGAGAAGTACGGATCGCCCACGCCCGAGGCGCTGCTTGAAAGTGCGCTTTCCCAGGCGGACGTTCTTGAGAAAATGGGATTTTCCGATATCGTCATCTCGATGAAAACCTCGTCGGTTTCAGATACCGTATCTACATACAGACTGGCCGCGGCACAGTGCGACTATCCTCTCCACGTAGGTGTTACCGAGGCGGGGGACGATTACTCCGGCCTTATCAAAAACGCGATCGGCATCGGGTCGCTGTTGGTGGACGGTATCGGGGATACACTCCGCGTTTCTCTCACCGCCGACTCGGTTAAAGAGGTTGAGGCAGGCCGTGAGATTTTAAGAACGCTGGGACTCGACGCCAAGGGCGGCGTTGAGATCGTGTCCTGTCCCACCTGCGGCAGAACGAAGGTGGATCTTATCTCTCTGGCGGCAAAATTTAAAGAAGCCGCCCGTGGAATCGATACGAAAGGCAAACGCGTCAAGGTTGCCATTATGGGATGCGTCGTCAACGGCCCCGGAGAGGCCCGTGAAGCGGATTTCGGTGTCGCGGGGGGCGACGGATGTGCCGTCCTTTTTCGGCGCGGAAAGACAGTCTCGCGCATCGAGGAGGCGGACGTAATCGACGTGCTTCTTAAAGAAACGTATGCCTTCCTTGCCGAGGATAAAGCGGCAGGGAACACATCGGAGATATAATTATGGCTGATACGAAGAAAACAAGGACTCTCAGCGACATCTTTTCCCGCTATTCGCCTGTTTCAAAGGCACAGCGGGATTTGTTTCAGTCGGCGACGGACGTGTCCGTGCGTGCCGACCGCGAGCGCCGCATGGTCGAGGTGAACCTTTCTCTTTCGAAGATCGTCTCGAAAAACGTCCTTTACGAGGCGGAAAACGCGCTCATGGAGATATATGCGCAAAATTCCGTTCGTCTTTTTCCGCACTATCCGAGTGAGCTTTTCAGCCTTTCCTATATGGGGGAGGTTATCGCCGAGGCCCGCCGCGTCGGCACGGTCATAAACGGCTTTTTTGATCGGTTTGAGACAGCGCTTGACGGGAACGTCATTACCGTTTCCATTCCGTTTCCGAGCGGAGGGATTGATCTTCTCGATTTAGCCCGCACGGGACAGCTTTTTTCCGCGATCATCCGCAGTGAATTCTCCCTCGACTATGAGTTGAAGATCGTTACCGCAGAGAACGCAAAAGAGGTGCAGGCGGAATACGAGGCGGCGAGGGATGCGTGGCTCCGAAGCGAAGCCGCACAGATCCCGGAAAGACAAGCCGCGTATGCAGTACGTGCTGCCGCCGCAGATACTGTTTCTGCCGGCGATCCCGAAAAGCCCGTTCTCCCGCGCGTGGCATCTCTGTTTGAGACGTCGGATACGGTTGCGGTTCTTTCCGAAGCGGTCGTTCAGTGCGGACGGACGAAATTTGATATTTCCTCTCCCGAGCTGATGGCGGGCACGCCTTTTGCCATTCAAGACTTGACGCCGCTCTCCATGATCCGCTCAGCCAGTCGCACCGTAACCGTCCTCGGTGTGGTGTTCGGCACGACTGTAAAAGAAATCAAAAACGGTGAGAAGCTCGCCGTGACGATCGGTCTCACGGACCGAGATGCGTCTATTTTCGTAAAGACGGTCATAAAAGCAGAAGCCCAGGACGAGCTGTTCGGTATTTTTAAAACGGGCGCGGCGCTCGCCGTGCGCGGCAGTGTCAAGGTGGACAAGTTCGACGGGGAACTGTACATTGATTACAGCGACGTTCAGAAGATAAAACAAGTGAAGCGCGAGGATAACGCGGCAGATAAGCGTGTTGAGCTTCATTTACATACCTGCCAGTCCGCTATGGATGCAACCGCGAAACCGGAGGACGTGATCGAGACGGCACACCGCTTCGGACACGAAGCCGTGGCGATTACCGATCACGGTAATCTGCAGGCCTTTCCGACGGCGATGCTCAAAGCGGAAAAACTCGGCATGAAAGTCCTCTATGGCGTGGAGGCTTATTTCGTTGACGATACCGCCCGTGCGGTGTTCGGTGGCGTCGGGGCTGATTTCCACGACGAGGTCGTCGTTTTCGATATCGAAACGACCGGCCTTTCCCCGCAGACCTGCAAGATCACTGAGATCGGTGCCGTAAAGGTGAAGGACGGGGAGGTCACCGAGGTATATAACTCCCTCGTGAATCCCGGTGTGCCGATCCCAGAAGAGGTGGTGAGACTGACCGGTATCACGGACGAGATGGTGAAAAACGAACGCCCGATCAGTGAAATTCTGCCGGAATTTCTCTCGTTTATCGGTGATCGGATGCTCATCGCGCACAACGCGGGCTTTGATGTAAGCTTCATCCGCCGTGCCGCGGAGGATCTCGGCCTTCCGTTCACGAACGCGTATCTCGATACGGTGGCAATGTCCCACTATGTGAATCCCGATCTGAAAAAGCACAAGCTCAACATTTTGGCAGAGTATTTCGGCCTTGGCGATTTCAATCATCACCGCGCGTCGGATGACGCGGAGATTCTCTCGAGGATCTACTACTGTATGATAAGTAAACTCGCCGACGAGGGCATCCATTCGATGGCGGAGTTGAACACCGCGATGAGCGAGCGCTCTGATCCCTTGAAGCTGAAAACGTACCACCAGATCATTCTGGTGAAAAACCGCGTGGGACTCAAAAATCTCTATACGCTCGTTTCGGAATCGTATCTGAAATATTACAGAAAAACCCCCAGAATTCCCAAGACGCGCCTTTCCGAGATGCGCGAGGGGCTTATAATAGGCTCTGCCTGCGAGGCGGGAGAGTTATTCACCGCGGTGCTTGAAGGAAAACCGCAGAATGAGCTCGAGGAGATCGCTTCCTTCTATGATTATCTCGAAATTCAGCCGATCACCAACAACCGATTTCTTGTCGAAAAGGGACAGGTGGCGGATGATGAAGCGCTCCGTGAACTGAACCGAAAGATCATAGCGCTCGGCAAGAAACTCGGAAAGCCGGTCGTTGCCACGTGCGACGCGCATTATCTCGAGCCGGAGGATGAGATCTACCGCCGGATTCTTCTCTCCGGTATGAAATTCTCCGATGCGGACAAGGTGACCGAGCTTTATTTCCGTACGACGGAAGAAATGCTCGCGGAGTTTGACTATCTGGATGAAGAAACGGCACGCGAGGTGGTCATCGACAATCCGAAAAAGATTGCCGCTATGATTGAAAGCGTCCGTCCGATCCCCGAAGGGAACTACCCGCCGCATATCGACGGCGCGGAGGAAGAACTAACGACGAAATGCAATGCCTTGGCCAGAGAACTGTACGGCGATCCTCTCCCTGAAATTGTTGCCGCACGGCTTGACAGAGAACTTGATTCCATTATCAAAAACGGTTTTGCAATCATGTACATAATCGCCCGTAAACTCGTGGAAAACAGCGAGTCCAAGGGATATCAGGTCGGATCGCGCGGCTCGGTCGGCTCCTCCTTTGCCGCGACGATGGCAGGCATCACGCGTGTCAATCCCCTGCCGCCGCACTACCGCTGTCCGAATTGCCGCCATAGCGAATTTATTACGGACGGCTCGGTCGGCTCCGGCTTTGATCTGCCGCCGAAGGACTGCCCGAAGTGCGGCACAAGACTCGCGCAGGACGGACACGACATCCCGTTTGAGACGTTTCTTGGCTTCTACGGAGATAAAACGCCGGATATTGATCTGAACTTTTCGGGCGACGTACAGGCGGACGCGCACAAGTTCACCGAGGTTTTGTTCGGTGCTGGTAAGGCGTTCAAGGCAGGTACGATCGGCACGCTCGCGGACAAGACCGCGTTCGGATTCACCGCAAAATTCCTTGAGGGAAAGGGTATTTCCGTCAACCGTGCGGAAATCGAACGGCTCATATCCGGATGCCTCGGCACGAAGCGAACGACCGGTCAGCATCCCGGCGGCATTATCGTCGTGCCGAAGGAATACGACATATGCGATTTCACACCCGTCCAGCATCCGGCGGACGATCCCAATTCCGACGTGATCACGACGCACTTTGAGTTCAAATATCTCCACGATACCATACTGAAACTTGATATTCTCGGACACGATATTCCGACGAAATATAAGCGTATGGAGGAATATTCCGGTGTGCCCGTGCTGGACATTCCGCTGACCGATCCCGTAACGTACAAAGGCTTTACCGCGACCGATCCGATCGGCGTGCATCCCGATCAGATCGATTCGAAAACGTCCACCCTCGGCCTCCCCGAGATGGGAACGAAGCTGAGCCGCGACGTTTTAATGGAAGCACAGCCGAAGAATTTTGCCGATCTTCTCCAAATTGAAGGACTCACGCACGGCACGGGAATGTGGGTGGGCAACGCGCAGGATCTTATCCGTGACGGCACCTGTACCGTTTCCGAGGTAATCGGATGCCGCGACGATATCATGCTTACCCTCATTCAAAAATACGGTGTCGAAAAAGGCATCGCGTTCAAGATCATGGAATTCGTCCGTAAAAACAAAAAGGGTGCGAAGATCCCAGACGATATGATGTCCGTGATGGTGGAGAATAACGTGCCTCAGTGGTATATCGACTCGCTCCAGAAGGTTAGGTATATGTTCCCCAAAGCGCACGCCGCTGCCTATGCTATGGATGCCGTGCGGTTGATGTGGTACAAGATCTACTATCCCGTGGAGTTTTACGCCGGATACTTCTCCGCAGCGCCCGGCGGATTCGATTCGGAGATCGTCATGGGCGGAAAACAGCACGTGCACGAGATGATGCTCGATCTCAAAAAACGGAAAAACGAACTCTCCCAGAAAGAGGTCGAAGTTTACAACTCACTTATGCTGGTGAACGAGTATTACCAGCGTGGCTTCAGCTTTTTGCCGGTGGATCTCAAAAAATCCCACGCCCACAAATATCTGCCGGAGAACGGCAAGATCCGTCTGCCGTTCTCATCCCTGCCCGGTCTTGGCGATACGGCGGCGGAAAATATTATGCATTACCGCGATCAGGGGGAGATCTACTCCGTGGAAATGCTGAAACGCGAAGCGGGTATTTCCAAAACCGTCATTGAGATTCTGGAACGCAACGGTGTTCTCAAGGGACTGACGGCAACGAATCAACTGACGCTGTTCTGACGTAAAAAAAGACTGTCCGTGTATATGCGGCAGTCTTTTTTTTGAAAAATTCTGTGTTTCACGGACAGCCCGTCATACTTTTCGGCTTTGTCGCATACAATCAAGCAAAAGCATCAGAAATCACGAATATGCGGAGGAACAGGTATGACAAATCAAGACATCTATCAGGATATCGCGGCGCGCACCGGCGGAGATATATACGTTGGTGTAGTAGGCCCCGTGCGGACGGGAAAGTCCACGTTTATCAAAAAATTTATGGAGTCGGTGGTCATCCCCAACATTCAGGGCGAGCATGATCGCACGCGTGCCCGCGACGAGCTTCCGCAAAGTGCGGGAGGACGTACCGTTATGACCACCGAGCCGAAATTCATCCCCGACGAAGCGGTGCAGATCCCGGTCGGGGAGCACGGACGCGTCAACGTACGGATGATCGACTGCGTCGGATATATGGTGCCCGATGCGCTCGGCGATACCGAAAACGGCGCTGTGAGAATGGTACATACCCCTTGGTCAAAGGAGCCCCTTCCGTTTGAAGAGGCGGCGGAAACAGGCACCAGAAAGGTCATTGACGAGCATTCTACGATCGGTATTCTCGTAACGACGGACGGCTCCTTTGGGGATATCCCGAGAGACAATTATCTTTTGGCGGAAGAGAGGGTGGCGCGCGAGCTCGCTGCGATCGGAAAGCCGTTTGCGGTTATTCTGAATTCCCAGAATCCCGCCTCACCCGAAGCGGAAAAACTCGCCATGGAACTTGAAGAAAAGTACAAAGCACCGGTCGCGCTCATCAACTGTACGACGATGGACAAAGAGGACGTCGCGCACATTCTCCGTATGGTGCTTATGGAGTTTCCTCTCCGTGAGATTCGCATTCATATGCCCGGCTGGATGTGCGCACTGGATGCCGATCACTGGCTGAGAGTCGCCGTTTCTGATGCGGTGCTTCGCACGGCGCGTGCGCTCGGAAAGGTGGGTGACGCGGCGGAGTCGTACGGAGACGCGCTGTCTTCTGCTATCACGGAAGCGATCGCCGCCGGCGGCGGAGAGGGGAAAGCAGAGGTACGCCTCTTCGACATCAATCTCGGTACCGGTTGTGTGGAGGCTTCGCTCACAATGCCCGAAGCGTTGTACTACCGTATTATCGGTGAGCTTACCGGCATTGATATGGAAAGCGAGCGGGAGTTGATCTCGGCTTTGCGCACCTTGACCGAAGCGAAACGTGCGTACGATAAATACGCCGAGGCGATCCGCGAGTTGGACGAAAACGGCTATGGTATCGTGATGCCCGATATTGACAGCCTCACCCTCGAGGAGCCCGAAATCGTACGCCAAGCGGGTGGGTACGGCGTACGTCTTCGTGCATCTGCGCCCTCCGTCCATATGATCCGTGCATCTATCGAGACGGAACTGAATCCCGTAGTGGGGACGGAACAGCAGTCGGAGGAGCTGGTGAAAAACCTTCTCCGTGATTTCGAAGAGGATCCGAAACAGATCTGGGAGTCCAATCTTTTCGGGAAATCGCTCTATGAACTGGTGAATGACGGACTGCACGCGAAACTTTCCCACATGCCGCCAGATGCACGGCTGAAACTCGGCGAAACGCTCTCCCGCATCATCAACGAGGGGAGCGGCGGGCTCATCTGCATCATTCTGTAATCAAAACGCGAACAAGGCAGAAAGCATTTGCTTTCTGCCTTGTATTTTTCGGGAAAATATGGTATACTATCCGTATATAGTATACCGTAGGAGGCAAAGATGAAAAAACTGCTCAAATTTCTTTTCAGCCGTATCGTTATCGTGTCGGTGCTCATTCTTCTTCAGCTCGTTTTGCTTTTTGTCTCTGCGATTCTTTTTACGGAATATTTCGTTATCTATTACTTCATTTCCTTGGCGGTATCCTTCGTTCTTGCCCTCAAGATCGTAAACCGCAAGGATGCGGCGGAATATATGATTGCGTGGCTCGTTACGGTTCTTCTGATTCCGGTTTTCGGCAGTATGCTGTATCTTATATTCAGCGGGAACCGACTGAGTGAACATACGAAAAAGAAAATGTCGAAGATTTCCGGCACTATGCGCAATACGTTACCTGAAAACAAGGAGATTCTTGCTCGGATAGAGAGAGAGAACCCTTCGGCGGCTTTTCAGTCCCGCTATATCGCGAAGGCGTCGACGTGTCCGGTTTTTGAGAATACGGACGTCCGCTATTTCCCGCTCGGTGAGGATATGTTTGAAGCCCTTCTTTGTGAATTGAGACGGGCGGAAAAGTATATCTTCCTTGAGTATTTTATCATCGCCGAGGGGCGGATGTGGAGCGAGATTCTCGACATCCTTACCGAAAAAGCAAAAGCGGGGGTGGACGTACGCCTCATCTACGACGATATGGGATGCATCACGCACCTTCCCGACAATTATCCAAAGGAGATGGCCAAAAGGGGCATTCGCTGTCACGTGTTCAACCGGTTCATTCCTGTTTTGTCCGCACGTCTCAACAACCGTAACCATAGAAAGATCGGCGTCATTGACGGAAAGGTTGCCTTCACCGGCGGCATCAATCTTGCGGATGAATATATAAACGAGATCGAGCGTTTCGGACACTGGAAAGACAACGCCGTCATGCTCCGCGGCGACGCCGCGTGGAGTATGACGGTCATGTTTCTCACTATGTGGGATTACCTCAGTGAAACGGGTCCCGCGGCGGAATCGTACGATCACTATAAGCCAGACGACAGCGGGTGTGAAACGGGCGGCGGCTACGTGCAGCCGTATACCGACAACCCGCTTGACAACGAGCCGGTTGGCAAGACGATCTATCTCAATATGATCAATCGTGCGGAACGGTACGTATACATTACGACACCGTATCTCATTATCGACGATCTTCTTGAGACGGCGCTCTGCACCGCCGCCAAGTGCGGCGTGGACGTGCGTATCATCACGCCCGGGATCGGGGACAAGTTCTTCGTCCACGAAACGACGAAAGCATACTACAAGCATCTCATTGATAACGGGGTAAAACTGTACGAATACACGCCAGGATTCATTCACGCAAAAACGTTCATCTGCGATGATCGTTACGCGACCGTCGGTACGGTGAACCTTGATTTCCGCAGTCTGTATCTGCATTTCGAATGCGGTGTGTGGATGTACGGTGTCGGTGAGATTCAAAGAATCAAAGAAGATTATATCGAGACCGCAGAGAAGTGCCGCCGTATTACGGAGGAAGATTGCCGATGCAACTTCTGGCGCAGGCTTATCCGAAGCGTTATGGTGCTTTTGTCTCCGATGATCTGATGGCCGCTTCGGTCAGATAAGCACTGCCGGTCATTTGTTCGGGGAATCCGTGCTGGCGCAGAACCTCATACACGCCGACAGCCGCCGCGTTTGAGAGGTTGAGACAGCGCTGTCCGCCGCGCATGGGGATGCGGACACAGCGATCCCTGTGTGTAAGGAGGAAATCCTCGGGCAGTCCCTTCGTCTCTTTCCCGAAAAACAAGTAAACGGGCAGAGGGTACTCTGCCTCTGTGTACGATTTGGGTGCTTTTGAGGAGAAACAGTAAAAATCGGCGTCAGGATGACGGCGGAAAAAATCGTCGATACCGTCGTAATACGTAATGTCGAGGCTGTCCCAGTAGTCGAGCCCCGCGCGTTTCAGTTTGGCACTGTCAATCTCAAAACCAAGCGGTCTGATGAGATGGAGAGACGCACCGGTGGCCGCGCAGGTTCGAGCGATGTTGCCCGTGTTCTGCGGGATTTCCGGCTCTACCAGTACGATGTTGATCTGTCCCATACGAAAAACCTTCCGTTTTGGCAAAATATGTGTTTATTATACGCCACTTTTATAAAAAATGCAAGTTTTTCGCGGAAGGGTCAAGCATTTCAAATAAATTTACAAAAACGAAATGCTTTCTGTACAGCAAATGTTGTATACTATATAAAATAAATGTTTGAAGTTCCATATATAAAGATAAATCGTTTGAGAGGTTTACTACCGAAATGAGTATCATTACCAAACTGTTCGGATCGTACAGTGATCACCAGATTAAAAAGATCCGTCCCCTTTTGGGGGCGGTAAACGATCTTGCACCGAAATACAAAGCGCTCACCGATGCCGAGATGGCGTCGATGACAGACGCTTTCAAAAAAGAGCTTGCGGGCGGGTCTACCCTTGACGATATCCTGCCCGATGCATACGCGCTCGTCAGGGAAGCGGCAGACCGCGTCCTCGGCAAGCGCCCCTTCGACGTACAGGTGCTCTGCGGCATTCTCCTTCACCAGGGACGCGTGGCGGAGATGAAGACCGGTGAGGGTAAGACCCTCGTCGCATCGCTTCCGTCCTATCTGAACGCACTCAGCGGCAAGGGTGTCCATATCGTTACGGTCAACGAATATCTGGCACGGCTCGGCTCCGAGGAAATGGGACGTATTCACGAATTCCTCGGCCTTACGACGGGACTCGTCGTCCACAACCAGAACCGCGCTCAGAAACAGCAGGCGTACGGATGCGACATTACCTACGGTACGAATAACGAATTCGGCTTCGACTATCTGAGAGACAACATGATCCTCTATAAGGAGATGCAGTCTCAGCGCGGACACAATTTCGCGATCGTCGACGAGGTGGACTCCATTCTCATCGACGAGGCGCGTACCCCGCTTATTATTTCAGGCTCCGGTGAGAAGACGGACGAGCTGTACGGCAGAGCGGATCAACTTGTGCGTACTATGCGCAAATTCGTTATCAAGGAACTCGATTCCAAAGAAGAGCACGATCATATCGACGCGGACTATATCGTCGACGAGAAGGCGCGGAGCACCACGCTCACCGCCGCCGGCATCGAGAAAACCGAAAAATTCTTCGGTATCGGAAACCTGTCCGATCCCGAGAACGCGGATATTTCCCACCACGTGTATCAGGCGATCCGCGCGTACGGTATTATGAAGCGCGATACCGATTACGTCATCAAGGACAACGAGGTTCTTATCGTCGATTCCTTCACGGGCCGTATTATGCCCGGCCGCCGCTATTCGGACGGTCTGCATCAGGCGATCGAAGCGAAGGAAAACGTGAAGATCCAAAAGGAAAACCGTACGATCGCAACGATCACCTTCCAGAATTATTTCCGTATGTATAAAAAGCTGTCCGGCATGACCGGTACGGCACTCTCCGAGGAAAACGAATTCCGCGAGATCTACAATCTCGACGTCGTGGAAGTCCCGACGAACAAGCCGATGATCCGTACGGATCATTCCGACGCCGTTTACAAATCGAAGAACGGTAAGGATAACGCAATCATAAAGCAGATCAAGGAATGTAACGAAAAGGGTCAGCCCGTGCTCGTCGGCACGGTGTCGATCGAGAAATCGGAGGAACTCTCCCGCAAACTGAAGATGAACGGTGTTAAGCACACGGTTTTGAATGCGAAATACCACGACCGAGAGGCAGACATCGTCGCGCAGGCGGGCAAATACGGCGCCGTTACGATCTCCACCAACATGGCTGGACGCGGTACGGATATTCTTCTCGGCGGTAATGCCGAGTATCTCGCGAAGGCGGCTATGCGTCAGCAGGGCTACGAAGAAGACGTGATCGCGCTTGCTACCGGTTCTTCTATGTCGATCAGCGAAGAAGCGTTGGCGGCACGTGAGATTTACCGTGATCTGTATAAAAAATATCAGGAAGAGATCCGTCCCGAGGCAGAAAAGGTACGTGAGGCCGGCGGTCTCTTCGTCATCGGTACGGAGCGGCACGAAAGCCGGCGTATCGATAACCAGCTGCGCGGCCGTTCCGGACGTCAGGGCGATCCGGGTGAATCCCGTTTCTTCCTTTCCCTCGAAGACGATCTTATGCGCCTGTTCGGCAGTGAACGGATCATCGGCATCGTCGACAGACTGGGCATGAATGAAAACGATCCGATCGATGCGAAGATTCTTTCCGGTTCTATCGAATCGGCGCAGAAGCGGCTTGAGGACAACAACTTTGAACGCCGTAAAAACGTCCTTGCATACGACGACGTTATGAATCAGCAGAGAACGATTATCTACGACCAGCGCGGCGAGGTGCTCTCGGGTGAGAGTGTCAAAGAAAAACTTCTCGGCATGGTGCGCGGCACCGTCTCCGAGGCGGTCGATCAGTTCCTTCATGAGGACGAGATCTCCGCTTGGGATATTGAGGGACTCCGCCAGAAATACCGCGGACTGCTTACTGATACAAACGATTTCACCGAGATTTCCGGCTCGGCTTCGAAGGTGCGCGAGGAAATCCGCGAAACGCTTATCGGCCGCGCAGAAAAACTGTATGCGGAAAAGGAGGCCCTCTTCGGGGAAGAGAATTTCCGCGAGGTGGAGCGCGTCGTTCTGCTGCGCAACGTCGACCAGAAGTGGATGGCGCATCTCGAAGCGATGGACAGCCTGATGGAAAGTATTGGCCTGCAGGCGTATGCACAGCGTAATCCGATCAGTGAGTACCGTATTCAGGGTGCGGATCTGTTCGACGAAATGATCGCGGAGATCCGCGAGGATTCCGCCCGTATGATTCTGTCCGTTTTGCCGCAGAACCCGATGCAGCGCGTACAGGTGGTAAAGGAAACCGGCACGGGCGGCCGTCCGCTCTCCTTGAGGAAACCGTCGCCGCGTCCTGTCGCACGTCCCGCCACGCCTGTCACATCCGATCCCGCCCGTCCTATCGTCAATAAAGATAAGGTCGGACGCAACGATCCCTGTCCTTGCGGCAGCGGCAAAAAGTATAAGCAGTGCTGCGGCAAGCCCGGCATGGGTGAGCCCGATGGAGAATAATCTATGGGATTCGGATATCTTTTGCTCGGCTACTTCATGGCGTTCGCCTTCACTTTGGCCGATATCTACTTCTTTTTCGACATCGTCGGCGGCGCTTTGATGCTCGTTGGCTTATCGAAACTTTCATTGCACGGTAAAAACTTTTACCGTGCGATGTGGGCGGATATCGCGTACATATTTCTGTGCCTTGGCCGCACGGTTCTTATCATGCTCAAAATGATTCCCGCAGACGGCGTTTTGGCAAAGGCGTTCGGCTTCGGTATTGCGGCGGTTTCTCTCATTCTGCAGTTCTTCATCCTTGCCGGCATCTATTTCATAGCGCTGAAGGTTGATCTTCCGAAGGAAGCCGCGCATGCAAAACGCAATATCCTCTATCTTTTGCTTTATTATTTCGGCTATATCGCCGCGATGATTCTTCTGCCGTATCTTGGGATCATCGGCAATATCGCTTCCTTGGCGATTACGGTTTTCGGACTCGTTATACTCATACTCAATCTCATTCTCATCCACTCCTGTTATTGCCGCATCTGTCTTGAAGGGCAACAGAGCGGTGAGCGCACACCGAGCCGCTTTGCGTTTATCAACCGATTTAATAAAAAGGTGGACGAGGTATTTGATAATGCGTATCTCCGTCCGAAAAAAGAGCGAAAAACGCCGTCGGAAAATGCCGAAAAGGCTGAACCCGGCTACCGCCGTGTGAAGCGCAAACAAAAATCCAAACGTAAGTAATGGGAGCTTTTATGGTAAAAACGAAAGAAAGAGCCAAAGGCTTTTCGCTGATAGCGGCGGGGCTTGTTTTTCTATTTAACCCAAACGTACATATTTTCGACGTTCTGCCGGACTTTATCGGATTGCTTCTCATCTACCGCGGGCTATTTGCTATGTCCTTTTCCACAGAGAAGCTTCGCGATGCACGCGGCCTTCTCTGGAAACTGGTGATTATAACAGCGGTCAGAATTGTATCCGTTCTGTTTATCCCCGGTAAATCGGATTCTTTCACGCTTCTTCTTGTGTTCTCGTTCGGTGTTCTTGAGGCTATGTACGCCATTCCGTTTATTGTAAAAGTTTTTGACGGCTTTTACGATCTGGGACGTCGGTACGATGCCCAAAGCGTCTTTTATCCGATAAAGGATAAGAAAGGGCAATTCACCGAGCGTTCGGAAAAACTGAAGTTGTTTACGCTCGCTTTCTTTCTCGTCAAAACGGTCGGTTCGATTTTGCCGGAACTGACGGCGCTCGATCTGCGCTCGGGTCTGTCTGCGGATGCACACAGAGGCGTGACGCTCTCCCATTTCAAGCCGATGTTTTACACGTTCGAGATCGCTGTCGTTCTCGTCATCGGCATAATTTGGCTCGTGCGCACGCTTATCTACGTGAACGGTATGCGCAAGGATGAAAAACTGAGCGAAGCTGTTTTCGCGCATTATGAAAACGAGGTTCTCTCCGATCATGGAATGTTCGCGGCTCTGCAGATGAAAAACGTTCTTCTTATGTTTCTCATTTCCTCTGTGGCGCTGTTCCCGCTCCAGCTCGACGGACTCCACGTTTTTCCGTCGTTTATTGCGGCGGGCGTGCTCGCTCTCGCACTCCGCATCCTTGCTCGCTTTGACAAAAGCGCGCTTTACGGTTATATTCCCGCCGGTATTTCCGCAGCCCTTTCCGTTGTCGGTTTGTTTTTGCAGGTTCCGTACTTTGCGGAATACGAAGCGAAAGCCGCCAGATTCATTACAAACGCCGCGCGTCTATATAAGCCGATTCGGATCGTCGGAACGGCCGAATTTGTGCTTCTTCTTGTAACGTTTCTTTGGTTCGCGGTGATTCTCTGTCGGGTGTTCAGACAGCACGCCGCACTTCTTTCGAATATGCATAAGGCGCCGCAGTACAATCCGATGGAACGTACGAGGGAGATCATGCGGGGTGTATACGCCCGTATGATTGCCGTGGGCTTTGGCGGAACAGTATTTTTAGGCCTTCGTGCTGCTTCGTTTACTACCTCCATGTATTATCCGGAACTGTGGATTCTCCACATCGCGTGCTCGTGCGTGTTTACCGTCCTTGTGATCTACGCGGTCTCAGGCGCTATCGACGCCATCTACGAGCGACTTGAAAACAAATATTGATATAACGAAAAAACGCTCTGTCATAACGACAGAGCGTTTTTTTATCTGTTTTGGCGTAAGATCTCGTAAGCGAGAACCGAAGCCGCGGACGCGGTGGAAAGGGAGCCGCGGAACTGTCGTCCGTAATCGAGCCGGACGACGGTGTCTGCTTCATTCAGAAGCGCCCGGGAAATGCCGCGCTTCTCACCGCCTACGATAAGAAATACGGGCTTTTTGAGATCGGCATCAAAAGCAGAGACCGAATCGCGTATTCCGGCACATACGACCTTGTATCCGATATCTTTGGCAATACGAGCTGCATCCATACCATCTGCTATGTACAAAGGTAATAATTCCGAGGCACCTGCGGATGAACGGCAGACGGTGCCCGCGGCGTGCATCCAGTTACGCGGCGAGAGGATCACGGCGTCAGTGCCTGCGGCGTATAGGGTGCGCAGTGCGTAGCCGAAATTGAAGGGGTCTTCGATTCCTTCAAGCATTACGGCGAATCCGCCTTTGGGAAGGGAATCGGCTGTGAGCGACGGGATCGCGCGGTCTGTGCATTCGGCAACGATACCGCCATGGGTTGTACCGGATACCAAAGCGTCAATCTCAGATGCGTCGCACTCGGTAACGGGAAATCCCATTTCAACCCCAACGGCTTTGAGGTAGCCGATCTCTTTTGCTCGGCTTTCTTTCTTCGTGTGATCAATGAAAACGCGGAGAATTCGCCGATCGTGCACACCGTTCTGCCCGCCTTCGATCACTGCGCGAATGGAGGTCATGCCCTCAAAGAGTACGGTATCGGCGTTCATGCGGTATCCTCCTTGCCGTGAGTAATTACTGCTCGGCGTTCATTTTCAGGTATGCGTTGATAAATCCGTCGATCTCGCCGTCCATAACCGCACCGATATCCGCTACCTCAAAACCTGTGCGGGTATCCTTGGCGAGCGTGTACGGCATAAAGACGTAGGAGCGGATCTGGGAACCCCATTCGATGTTTACCTTGGCGCCCTGAATATCCTCGATGCGTTCGAGTTTTTCGCGCTCTTTGATCTCCAGAAGCTTACTCTTCAGCATTTTGAGTGCAGTTTCTTTGTTCTGCAACTGGCTTCTTTCCGTCTGGCATCCGACGACGATCCCCGTCGGAATATGGACGATACGGATAGCGGAGTCTGTTTTGTTGATGTGCTGACCGCCGGCGCCGCTTGAGCGGTGCGCGGTGATCTCAAGGTCTTCCTCGCGAATTTCGATATCAGCGTCCTCATCACTGAATTCCGGCATTACCTCAACGGAAGCGAACGAGGTATGGCGTCGTCCCGAAGAGTCAAAGGGGGACACGCGCACAAGACGGTGCACGCCGTTTTCACTCTTCAGATAGCCGTAGGCGTTTTCACCCTCCACGATGATGGTCGCGGATTTGAGTCCCGCTTCGTCGCCGTCCAGCCAATCGGCAAGCTTTACAGTGAAACCGTGGGATTCGCCCCATCTCGTATACATGCGGTAAAGCATCTGCGCCCAGTCCTGCGCCTCCGTGCCGCCGGCGCCCGGGTGGAACGAAACGATCGCGTTGTTTTTATCGTACTGACCTGAGAGAAGAACCTCGATGCGCTGTTTTTCGGCGTCTGCAAAAATCTGTTCTTTTTCAGCGAGGATCTCATCCGTTACGCTTTCGTCGTTTTCCTCGATGGCCATTTCTGCCATCATGACGGTGTCCTCGAGGCGCTGTACCAGAGAATCGTACCGTTCGATTTTATCTTTCAGCTGTTTTAACTGCTGGAGAGATTTCGTGGACTTTTCCTGGTCATTCCAGAAATCGGGGGATTGGGATTTTTCTTCGAGCGTTTCTGCTTGCTCACGCAAAGCCTCGATACGGAGTGCTTTGCCCAGTTCGATGAGTTGATCGCGGAACGCGTTCAGTTCCTGCTTGGCTTGTTCAAGTGCAATAATCAAAATATCCTCCGTGTGCGGACAGGATTTTATGTCATGACGTACATTAAGGCACACACTGCTATTATACCATCTTTTAGGCGGTTTGTAAACAGTTGTGTGTGAAAAAACAGGGAAACTGCGTCTGAGAAAAAGAAACGCAGAGGCGGGCGTAGCCATTCCTCTGCGTTTTCAGTTTTACAGATCGGTTTCGGGCGGCGTAAACGGTTGAAGTTTCGGTGCAGTTCCGGGATCGCGCTTGAGCGGATCGTAGCGAAAAGTGCGGCAGTGATAGCCCGCGTTTACAACGCCGCGTTTCTTGCAGAGCATCGAATCGGGATCGCTGAGGGACGCCGCAAGCTCGCAGTATTTACAAAGTTTGTCAAGTTCCGGTCTCGCCTTCGTCTGTTTCGGCATAACTTTTCACCATCCATTAAAGTCTACGTACAGTATAGCAGATATTTCGGCAAAAATCAAGAGGCACGGGTGCGGCGCTCTTTTTTTTCGTATAAAGCGGGGACGAGGCAGAAAAGGATGAGGAGTACGACCTCGCCGAGGACGAGCATTTCGGGGGTATCGGTGATTGGGATACAGGTGGAAACAGAAACCGAGCGGGTAAAGAAAAAGCGGTAATACAGCGCGGCGGCACCGCCGGTGAGGATCCCCTGAATCGCTTTAGAGACGGCGGCGGGTGTGAGACGGAGTGAGAGGGGGGAAGTAAACACCTTAGACTGTGCAAACACGGAAATCCCTGACCAGCCAACCGCGAGTCCAGTTAGAAATGCACCGAGCGTTCCGCCAAGCTTTGCGGAAAGCGCCGTTCCGCTTGTGAACTCGAGAAGCACGCCCACGACGGGGAGAAGAAAATCCGCGCCGATCTTTGCGAGGATGCGGGAGAGCAGAGAAAGGACGACCGCGAAAAACACGACGAACCCCGAAACGATGAGCACAGAGAGGGCTGCTTTTGACACGTTTTCGGCAAGTGTAGTGAGAAGATCCTTTTTCGGTACATACCGTGCCCTTTTGGGGGGATCCGTATTTTTTGAATTTTCCGTTTTATGCGAGAATTGGGCGTATAGGGTACCGATCAAGAAAGCGGTTACGATTTGTGAAACGTATACGAACAGGCCAAAGCCACGGTTGCCCCAACAGTGCGCACCTACCACCTCAATGACGAAGGCGGGGCCGGTATTGTTGGCGATTGCAATCAGACGCTCCGCCTCGTCGGCGGTGAGGCGTTTTTGTTCAAACAACGACGAGGCGGTCTGTGCACCTACGGGAAATCCGCAAAGGGCGCCGAGCAGGATCGCACCCGCAGACTCACCCGGCAGACGAAAGAAGCGGCGGCAAAATGGGCGGGTCCATTTTCCGATCAGATCGGCGGCGCCGAGGGATACGATCATGCCGGCGATGACCATGTAGGGAAAAAGGGAGGGAATAATGACGGTAGCGCATAGTTTTAAAGCATTTAACGCGGCATCTCCCACGGCATTCGACTCCGCCAGAAGGAGAACGGCACCGGCCAAAACGGCGACGGCGTACCGTGAGGATGAGGCTTTGTGATCGTTTCGCATATCCGAAATCCTTTCGCATATGTTGTAGTAAAAAGGGTACTTGCCCCCATTCGGCGGTGTGCCCGTTTTATCATATGAACAAAAGGAGAAAAATAGATGCGCTCTTCCAAAAGAACGGGACTGAAAAGTGTGAGAATGAGGCTATCCGAGCGGATTTCGGATGCGCTCGACGTGCCGGCGGAGTGTTTTTCGCCGATCAGTATTGTGGAAGTTAAGGGGAACCGTGAAGCGGTGGTCAGCGGCTGCGAGAGCGTTCTGGAATACGAGGCTGACACGGTCCTGCTCCGCGTCAGAGAAGGATGTGTTCGGGTTATAGGCGGATGCCTACAAATGCAGACGATGATTGCCGACCGCGTAACGCTGCGAGGAGAAATATGCGCCGTGTATTTTGAAAACGCGGAGATGAAACCATGACGAAAAGTGTTCTGAACTGGCTCTCGGGCTGGCAAACGGTTTTCGTGCCGCACGAGTATGCGGTGGAGGTGTTGAATCTCCTTCACGCCGAAAACCTTCTGTCGTGGCACATGAAAAACACAGAGGACGGCGGGCTGTCCTTTCGCATGCTTCTCCCGGATGCCCGTCGGTTTCTCGTGCGGTGTCCATTCGCCTGTGGGGATCGGGAACGCGGATTGCCGTCGCTCCTCCACCGATACCGCGGGCGGTGGGGAATACTCATCGGTGCGCTTTTGTTTGCAGTTCTCGTGTGGCAATCCACGACGGTCGTATGGGAGGTGTCCGTAACCGGCAATGAAAAACTGCCCGACAAGGAAATCGTGTCGATGCTTTCGGAGTTCGGGTTCGGTGTGGGCACGAGATTTCGCAAGATTGATTTTGACGTGCTTCAGAACGATTTTCTTCTGACTACGGACGAGATTGCGTGGATCGCTGTTAATATGGAGGGAACGGTCGCGCACGTGGAGGTGAGGGAAAACCTCGGATCGAGATCCCGTGGGAATTCGGGAAGTCCTGCAGCCAATCTGATTGCCGCCGAGGACGGACAGATTTTTGAGATTCGACTGGTGAGCGGAGGCGCCGCGGTACAGCGCGGAGATATCGTCCGAAAAGGCGATCTTCTCATAAGCGGACTGCTTACGATAGGGGAGGACGGCCTTCGGTACGAATATGCCAAAGGCGAGGTTTTGGCACAGGTGAATCGGGTGATCGAAGCGGAGTCTCCCCTTGTGAGGACGAAAACCGTCTTTACGGGGGCGGAAAAAACGAAAAAAACCATAAGAATTTTCGCGAAAGAGATAAAACTTTTTAGAAATACTGGAATTGAGTATACAACTTATGATACAATAATAACGGATAAGCAGGTATCCTTGCCGGGCGGGCTATCGCTCCCCATCTATATCACTACCGAGACGGTCCTTGAGACCGCCGTTGAAACGGTAACGGTTACAGAAGAGGAGGCGTTTGCAGACGCTATGATCCTCTATCAAAAAGAGATGGAGAGGCTTCTTGAGGATGCGGAGATCCTCGAGATCGAAACGGAGCGCATTTTTGAAGATGGCGTTTGCCGGATCGTGGGGCGTGCCGTATGCATTGCCGATATTGCTGAAACGGCGGAGATCGGCATCCACTGATACCGCTTTTTGAATTTTGATTTTGATACGGAAGGAATCACATGACACAGAAAAAAATTCTCACGCCTTCCTCGGAGATAACGAGACGGATCTTTGGCTCATTTGACTCTCATGCTCGCCGCCTTGAAGAATCGTTCGGCATCCGTATGTACAATACCGCCGACGCGAGCGACGGCGACTGCATCATGCTTGAAGGCGAGTCAGACGGTGTGCGCCGCTGTGCCGAGGCGATTGATTATCTTAAAAAGGTGGCGGCTCTCGGCGACGAGCTGACCGATCAGAGCGTGGATTATGTGATCCGTATGGTGAGCGAGGGGGCGACGGAACAGCTCTCTGAACTGGATGATGACTGTTTTCTCGTTACCGCACGCGGAAAGCCCGTGAAGGCGAAAACCGTGGGACAGAAAAAATACGTGGAAGCGATAAGGAAAAATACGATCGTCATCTGTGCCGGCCCTGCCGGTACGGGTAAAACGTATCTTGCTGTGGCGATGGCGGTGAAAGCGCTTCGCGCTCACGAGATCTCCAGGATCATTCTCACGCGTCCCGCCGTGGAGGCGGGAGAGAAACTCGGCTTTCTGCCGGGCGATCTCCAGAGCAAGATCGACCCCTATCTCCGTCCGCTTTACGATGCGCTTTACGAGATGATGGGCGCTGAAAACGTTTCCCGCCTTATTGAAAAAATGACGATCGAGATCGCGCCGCTTGCGTATATGCGCGGGCGGACGCTTGACGATTCGTTTATCATCCTCGACGAAGCACAGAACACGACGGAAGAGCAGATGAAGATGTTCTTAACCCGTCTCGGAAGCGGTTCAAAAATCGTCGTTACGGGCGATCTTACCCAGACGGATCTGCCGATGGGCAAACGGAGCGGACTTGCTGCTGCCGTGAAGATCCTCTCGGGTATTGAAGGAATCGCCGTGCACGAATTCACGGAGCGCGACGTGGTCCGCCATCGCTTGGTGCAGAGAATCATTATGGCGTACGACCGCTACGAACGCGAGAGAAAAACACGGACAGCGGAGAGACAAAGCGACACGAAAAAATTCCGCGCCGCCCGAAAATAAGAAACGGTAGGACAAAAATATGGACGTTAAAATCAGATTTTCCAAAAAGAACGTGCGCCGCGTGAACCTTTCCGTGCCGCTCGTCGTTACGAAGGCGGTGCAGGCAGCCTTGGAGTACGAAGAATTTCATCAACCGACGCAGATCTCCGTTACGTTTACGGACAACGAGGGCATACGTGAGTTGAACCGCACGTACCGCGAAAAGGATGCCGCGACGGACGTTCTCTCGTTCCCGCAGTACGATTTTGCCGCAGGCGAGACGCCTCTCCCCGATTTCCGCTGTGAACTCGGTGATATCGTTCTGTCCCTTGAGCGTGCGCGGACGCAGGCGAAGGAGATCGGACACGGATTTAAACGCGAAGTCGCTTTTCTTACGGTGCACTCCGTTTTGCATCTTCTCGGATACGATCACGAGCGTTCGGAGGCGGACGACGAGGAGATGTGCCGCCGTCAGCGCGAGATCGTTTCGACGATCCGCTTTTGAGCCGGCAGGAAATTTTGAATCAAAGAAAATGAGAGCGTGAAAGTATGAACGAAGTGAAAAAGATTGATAACACAGCCACACGCACCGCTTTTATCGCGATCGTTGGCCGCCCGAACGTGGGCAAATCCACCCTTATGAACGCGATGCTCGGGGAGAAGGTAGCAATCGTATCCTCAAAACCGCAGACGACCCGCAACCGCATCACCGGTATTCTGACCGAAGACGGGGATCAGTTCGTATTCCTTGATACGCCCGGCATCCATAAGCCGAAGAATAAACTGGGTGCGTACATGATGAAATCCGTGTCCTCCGCGATCGGCGGCGCGGATGCCGTCATCATGATCGTCGAGGCGGGCTATCCTGCCGGCGAGACGGAAAAACGGATCATAGAGAACATAAAAGATATGAAACTGCCCGCGATTCTCGTTCTTAACAAGATTGATCTTGTGAACAAAGAGAAACTCGCCGAGACGATCACCGAGTACGCGGCACTTCATGATTTCGATGCCTTCGTTCCCACGGCGGCGGAGAAGGGGAAGAACGTAGAGATCGTTCTCGAGGAAGCTCGGCGCTATCTCAGCGAGGGCGCGTGGTTTTTCCCGTCGGATATTGCTACCGATCAGCCGGAACGGCAGATCGCGGCGGAGGTGATCCGCGAGAAGATTCTCCGTACGCTCACTGAGGAGATCCCCCACGGTACGGCCGTCGTGATTGAGGAATTCAAGGATGAGGGAACGCTCATCAGCATCCGCGCGGAGATTTTCTGCGAAAAGGCATCCCATAAGGGCATCATCGTGGGTAAGAAGGGCGAGACGCTCAAACGCATCGGTACGCACGCGAGAGAGGATCTTGAGGCCTTTTTCGGCGTGAAGGTATATCTGAATCTTTGGGTCAAAGTGAAAGAGAAGTGGCGCGACAGCGATACGAGCCTCAATAATTTCGGCTTTAATCCGAAGGACCTTACGTAAACGATGGAGCAGATTTCTATCCGCGGCCTTGTGGTCAGAGAGACGCCTGTTGGCGAATACGATAAGCTTCTTACCGTCATCACCGAGGAGATGGGGCGTATCGTGATCTCCGGCAAGGCGGTGCGCAGTCTCAAAAGTAAGCATATGGCCGCAACGCAGCTTTTTTGCTACAGCAATTTTATCCTGCGTAAATCCCGCGGGTATTACTATATATCCGACAGCGCGCTTACCGAGAGCTTTTTTGGCCTCAGAACCGATCTCGACCGGCTTTCCCTCGCGTCTTATCTTTGTGACGTGGCGGCGGAGATGGCGGTAGAAGGAATTGGGGACGAAGAACTTCTGCGGCTTACGCTCAATACGCTCTACGCGCTTGCCAATCATAAACATATTCCGCTCGCACAAGTGAAAGCGGCGTTCGAACTCCGCTCGGCCGCGATCGAGGGCTTTTTGCCGAATCTGACTGCCTGCGACGTGTGCGGGGCGGATCCGGAATCCGTCCCAAAACTGTCGCTTGACGTGATGAACGGACGGCTTCTCTGTGGAGACTGCCTCCGTAACGTACGCCACACGGACGATCTCGTGGACGAGGGAACCGCGCATATTTATTTGAGGCTTACGCCCGCGGTGCTGAAGGCAATGCGGTACACCGTCGAGTCGCCCGTCGGAAAATTCCTTTCCTTTACGCTTGCCGAGTCGGACATGCCGATCTTCTCAAAGGTGTGCGAGAAGTATCTGCTCAACCATATTGAGCACGGCTTTTATACACTGGATTTTTACAAATCGCTTTTGTAACATACACTTTCCGTCAGAAAAACGGAGGAATCAAAACGCATGAGTTTTCAGGATAAAACACTGACCACCCTGGAATTTGACAAGATCCGTCATCATCTTGCCGAAATCGCACTTACGGACGGGGCAAAACTGATGGCACAAAAATTGCGCCCGTCGGACGATATCGTCGAGATCCGCCGCCGCCTTCGCCGCACGACAGACGCCAGACGCCTTTTTATGATTAAAGGTATGCCGCCGTTCTCGGGCGTTCGGGACGTGGGCGATTCTCTCGAGCGTGCGGTAAAAGGCGCCACGCTTTCTACAAGGGAACTGCTGGATATTGCCTCACTTCTTCACTGCACGCGTGCGCTCGTTGATTACAGCCGCGGGGAGAGGGATTTTGAAACGGTACTCGATGAGATCTTCGACCGTCTCCTTCCCAACCGTACGCTCGAGGAAAGCATTACGCGTTCCATTATTGCCGAGGATATGATTGCAGACGAGGCAAGCCCCCAGCTTGCCGAGATCCGTCGGAAAATCCGTGCTGTCAACAGCAAGATCAAGGATCTTATGCAGAAGTATACCGGCGGTGCTTTTGGCAAATATCTGCAAGAAAATATCGTTACCACCCGCGGCGGCCGATTTGTCGTGCCGGTAAAGGCAGAATACAAGGGCGAAGTAAAGGGGCTGGTGCACGACACCTCGTCATCCGGCGCTACGCTCTTCATCGAGCCGATGGCGGTGGTGGATGCGAATAACGAGTTGCGTTCGCTCCAGAGCAGGGAGACCCACGAGATCGAACGGATTCTTTCGGAACTGTCTGCGTTCGTTTCTGATATCTCGCATAATATAGAAGCGAATTATCTCAACATCACCGATCTTGCGTTCGTGTTTGCCGCGGCGGCCTTGTCCGTCGAGATGGATGCATCCGAGCCCGAGATTACGGAGAAGCGGGCGGTATCTCTCCGCGCCGCACGGCATCCGTTGCTCGATCCGAAAAAGGTCGTTCCCGTAACGATCACGCTCGGCGGCGAGTATGGGATGCTCGTTATCACCGGCCCTAACACGGGCGGTAAAACGGTTACGCTCAAAACGCTCGGCCTATTGTCTCTTATGGCGCAGGCGGGGCTTCATATCCCCGCAGAGGCGGGTTCGTCCGTTTGCGTGTTTGACGATGTCTTCTCCGACATCGGGGACGAGCAGAGCATCGAACAGTCGCTTTCCACATTCTCCTCGCATATGGTGGGGATTGTTTCGATCATGGAGCGGATGACGCCTGAGTCGCTCGTGCTCTTTGACGAGCTCGGCGCGGGCACCGATCCCGTCGAGGGGGCGGCGCTTGCTATGGCGATCCTCGAGGAGGTGCGCCGTATGGGCGCGCTTTGCGCCGCTACCACGCACTACGCGGAACTGAAAGCATACGCTATTGAGACCGAGGGCGTGGTGAACGCCTCCTGTGAATTCAATGTCGAAACGCTTCGGCCCACGTATCGGCTCGTGATCGGCACGCCCGGCAAATCAAATGCGTTTGCCATTTCGGAAAAATTGGGACTTCCCCGGGCGATCGTAGAGCGAGCCGCGCATTTCGTTGATACGGGATCGCGCGATTTTGAAGCGGTTATCGCAAAACTCGAGGATACGCGCCGTCAGCTCGAAGAAGAGAAGAGCGAGACGGAGCGTCTCAGACGCGAATACGAATCCTTCAAGAAGAACGCGGAGGCGAAACTGAACCAGAAACTCGGAACGGCTGAAAAAGAAGCTGAGCGGATGCGCGCTCAGGCGGAACAGCAGCTTCTGAGCGCGAAAGCCACGAGTAACTATATCTACGATCAGCTTGAAAAACTGAAAAAGGAACGGGATTCCGAAAAGCTTGCCGAGAAAATGGCGCAGGCGAAAAAGGATATCCGCGCCCGCATCCGTCAGTATGAGGACAGCGCGTACGATCCGTCTATGGATGAAGATGATGACTACGTTCTCCCGCGTCCCTTGGTGAAGGGAGACCGCGTACGGCACCGTAATCTCGGTACGTCAGGCGTGCTCGTGGACGATCCCGATAAAAAGGGCAACGTATCCGTTCGCATAGGGCAGGTGAAGACCCGCGCCAACGTGAGGGATCTGCGTCTTTTGGCAGATGCCGAAACAAATGAAGAACGGGATCGTAAGAACCAAAAGCAGTACAAAGCGATGGTCAGCCGTACGTTCAAGCCGGAGCTTGACGTACGCGGTCAGATCGGTGACGACGCGTGGTTTATGGTGGACAAGTATCTGGATGAAGCCGCGGTCGCCGGAATCCATTCCGTAACGATCATTCACGGAAAGGGAACGGGTGCGCTTCGCGCCGCGATCTGGGGGCATCTAAAGACGGATTCCCGCGTCAGTTCGTTCCGCGCCGGCGCGTACGGTGAGGGTGATTACGGCGTTACGGTGGTAGAACTGAAATAAAAGCCAACCGTTGCAAACGTCAGAGATTACTGGTATAATATTAAGAGTGAAACCGCCGACCTCGGCTGTTTCGGATTCTATTTGTAAAACAAAGGAGACACGCATATGGCAACCTTCCGTTTCAGTGCTTTTGCAGACGAGTATTCCGAATCCTTTGACGAGCAGATCAAAGGACTTCTCCAAAACGGTATCCACCTCATCGAGCCCCGCGGTATTGACGGGATCAATATTTCCGATCTCACTTCCGAAAAAGCGATGGAGGTAAAAGAGAAACTCACCGCCGCCGGTATCGGTGTCTCGGCGCTTGGCTCGCCGATCGGTAAGATCACGCTGGAGGATGATTTTGAAGCGCACAAGATGAAACTGCGCCGTACGTGTGAGATCGCCCGTATTCTTGGTGCGGAGCGCATCCGTATGTTCAGTTTTCTGATGCCGAAGGACGCTAAGGACGTTTCCGTTTATAAGGATGAGGTCATCGACCGCATGGGGCAGATGCTCGACATCGCAGACGAGTACGGTATGAAACTTTGCCACGAAAACGAAAAGGGAATCTACGGAGACACACCGGAGCGTTGCCTCGAACTTCTCATGGCGTTCCAAGGACGGCTCGGCTGTGTATTCGATCCCGCAAACTTCGTGCAGGTCGGGGCTGACTGTACAGAGGCGTTCCGCCTTCTTTGCGATCATATCACCTATATGCATATAAAAGATTGCGCCAAGGCCGGTGCAATCGTGGTTGCCGGCACAGGTGCCGGTGCGATTCCCGAGATCTTTGCCGTTCTGAACCGCATCCGCGATGGTGAGATTATCGCCACGATGGAACCACATCTCCGTGAGTTCGTCGGTCTGGATGCTCTCGAAGCCGGCGAGAAGACGAAGATCAATAACGACGTCTACGCTACCGCGGAGGAGGCGTTCTGTGTTGCCGTTGCAGGCGCTCGTATGTGCATGCCGCGTACGGCAATCCTCCTCTGATAAAACCAAAAGGAGATAGGGTGAGCGGGGAAGTGCCGCTTGCCCATTATGATGATGTACAAACGCAATACAAAACGGACTGCCCTCGTTCTTGCACTGGTTTTTTGCTGTGCTTCGTTCAGCGGATGCGGGTTGTTCCGTTCTCCCGATCCCTCGAAGGGCGGCGTCGGCAGAGACACGGAGGGCGTGTCCGATACTACCTCCGATACAACGACGGCAGATACGACGGAGACGACTGAGACGACGGCACCGCCCGTCGAGCCCGTAAAACGCGTCTCCATTCTTGCGGTGGGCGACAACATAATCCATGAGGCTGTGTTTACTGATGCGAAAAAGCGTGCATCGGACGGCGAAGAATATAATTTTGTGCCGATGTACGCGGGCGTGGCGGAAAAAATCGCCGCGGCGGATATCGCGTTTATCAATCACGAATCGCCCATAGCGGGGAATGACAAGGGTATCTCCGGATATCCCACGTTCAATTCTCCCCGCGAGGCAGGACAGGCTCTCGTTGACGTTGGATTCGACGTTATCAACCTCGCGAATAACCACATTCTGGATAAGGGTGTGGCGGGAGCCCGCGCTACGGCTGAGTATGTACAGTCTTTGCCCGTAGCGGAGCTCGGTGCGTACCTCGACGAGGAGGATCACAGCACGCTCCGCATAACAGAGGTAAACGGGATACGGATCGCGTGGCTTTCGTTCTTTGATCTGTCGATCCTTTGGCGCACGCCCGATATGACGAACATCGTGATTCCGCTCATGGACGACGATGCGAAAATCAAGACGGAGATCGAGAACGCCAAGGCGAACGCCGATTTCGTGATTGTATCGACGCACTGGGGGCGTGAGCAGTACGAGGTTACGGCTGAACAAAAACGCGTGGCGGCACTTATGTCGGAAGCCGGCGCGGATGTGATTCTCGGCCATCATTCCCACATCATCCAGCCGGTGGAGTGGCACGAGAACGCGGACGGCTCCCGCACGCTGATCGCGTATTCTTTGGGGAATTTCCTTTCCACGCAGTACTATTCTTACAACATGGTGGGCGGCATGCTCACGTTTGATATCGTTATGGAAGACGGCGTGTGTACTGTCGAGAATCCGATTCTCAATCCCACCGTAACGCAGTACAGCATGAACCGCGATTCTCTCGGGATATACATGCTCTCCGATTACACGGAAGAATTGGCAAAAGCGCACGGTACGCTCGTGCATTCTCCCGATTTCTCTGTGGAATGGATCTACAAACACGTGCGGTCAATTATCTCGGACGAATTTTTACCAGTCTATTTTGAGTGAGTGACGTATGAAAACAAAACATATTTTTTTGCGCTTCGGTGTGATCGTGCTTTTTGCGGCAGGTATCTTATTTACCGCCGTATCCTGCAACGATGCCGAACCCGTTATTCTCGATCTTCCGTCGGATGAGGGCGGAATCGGACGGGATAAAGAATACGAGGTGCCTGAAACTTCGACTGACGCGACGACTGAAACTACCGAAACGGCAGATACGACAGTCGCGACGAATCCTCCTTCAACCACAGCCGCCACGACCGATCCGTACTATCCCCCCGTCCCCGATGACGGAGTTCTCACTATTTGCCTCGATCCCGGCCACGGATTTGGCGACGTGGGCACGGATTCCGAATACCTCGGCGATCTTACGGAGAAGGATATCACACTTTCCGTTGTGAATCTCATAAAAGAGAAATTGACGGCGCTTGGCTACAACGTGATTTTGACGCACGACGGAATGACGTTCCCGAAAACGGCTATCGATGACGGAAATAACCTGTTCCGCCCGCAGGAAAGAATCTCCTACGTGTCGGAACTTGATATTGAATTTTACCTCTCCATTCACTGTGACAACTATACGGCAGATACCTCCGTCAAGGGAACGCGTATCTATTACAGCCTCGGTACGGATCACGTCCGTGATTCCGGCGCGGCTGCAAAGCAGCTGATGAACGGCATCGACGAAAAACTGCCGAATTCGAAAAAAGCGATCATCCGTGAAATGCCGTACGATTCGGCGTATTACGTAATCCGCACCTGCCATGTTCCCTCGGTGCTTATAGAGATGGGATTCGTCTCGAACAAGACCGATGCGGAAAATATGCTTAGCGAAGAATGGCGTCAGACCTTTGCCGAAGGAATCGCAAACGGATTACATACGTATTTCGCACAATAACAGAGAATTCCATTTGAATTTGCGGTCGTTTTATGTAAAACAAACATTGATTTTTTTCTCGGTTTGATTTATAATAGTAGTAGGTATTAATGTTCGTATGGGTGGGTCAAGTGTATGGAAGCATTTTTATCAAACTTTATATATAGCGTAAACGTAATTCTTCCGATTTTCCTTTTGCTTCTTTTGGGCATTTTTTTGAAGAGAATTGGTTTTTTGAAGGACTCCTTCACCGATATTGCGGATAAACTGGTGTTCAAAGTCGGCCTTCCGTGTATGCTGTTTTTGGATGTTGCCGGCGCATCTCTCTCTGAATTCATGAGTGTGAAGTTGGTTTTGTTCTCGGTTATCTCCGTTACCGTGTCTTTCATCGTTCTCTCTTTCATCATGATCTTTGTAACGAAGGATAACGGAAAACGCGGTGCCATGACGCAGGGCATCTGCCGATCGAACTTCGCGATTCTCGGAGTTCCGCTTTTGAGCGGTATGTTCGGGCATGAAGGCTCCACGCTGGTTGCTTTTCTGATGCCGATCGTGATCCTTATGTATAACAGCTATTCCGTGATCGTTCTCTCGGTGTTTGCGCCGAGCGAAAAGCATCTTACCGCCGCGCAAACTCTTAAGAAAATCGGCAAGAGCATCGTTACCAATCCGCTTATCATCAGCGTTGTACTCGGTATCCCGTTTATGCTTACCGGTTGGGAGCTTCCGATGGCGGCAGAGAAAACGGTCAGTTATCTGAGCGGTCTTGCCACACCGCTTTCGCTGCTCAGCCTGGGAGCTACGTTCTCGCTCAAAAGCTTCCACGGAAGATTTGCCTACGCGATCACAGGATCTTTGGCGAAAACGATCGTTATGCCCGGTATCATGTGCACTCTTGCAGCGCTTATCGGTTTAAGAGGAGCGCCGCTCGGTACAATCCTTATTATGTTCGGTACGCCTACGGCGGTTTCCAGTTACATAATGGCGAAAAATATGGGCAGCGATCATGAACTGGCAGGGCAGATTTTGCTTTTGACCACGGGAATGTGCGTGTTTACCATATTCCTCGGCGTCTTTGTTTTGAAAACACTCGGACTTATCTGAGCCGAAAACGATAACAAGAAAAGAGAAAGGGCGATGGACATGCTGTACAATTCTTCCGTTTCTACTATGAAGAACATGGGAATTACGGGCGAAGTGTATGCATTTGGTGCGTCCTGCCCTCGGGATTTATAAATATACGGGAGAATGTTATTTTGTCATTCTCCCGTTTTTCTTTTGTAACTTATGAACCAAAGGCGGTTCAAATATAAATACATCATGTGAAGGGGTTTATCATGAAGGAATTGTTGTACGGAGAACTTGCCGTAATCGGTATGAGAGGCTGTGAAGGCTTTGTTGAACAGGTAGACCGTTACTTGAGAGAATGGCGCGGCCACGAAGAGGAATCCTATCTTATTGAAACGGATTGCCCCCGTTTCGGCTCCGGTGAAGCGAAGGCGCTCATCCATCAGTCCATGCGCGGCCGGGACGTGTACATTTTCTCCGATTGCTTCAACTACGGCGTAACGTATAATATGCGCGGCTTCACGGTACCGATGAGCCCGGATGATCATTTCCAGGATCTGAAACGCGTGATTGCCGCGATCGAAGGTAAGGCGCGCCGCATTTCCGTTATCATGCCGATGCTTTACGAGGGACGCCAGCACAAGAGAAGCTCCCGTGAGTCGCTGGACTGCGCGCTGGCGCTTCAGGAGCTTGTGAATATGGGCGTTACCAACATCATTACGTTTGATGCACACGACGCACGCGTACAAAACGCTATCCCCCTGCACGGATTTGATAATGTGCATCCCACTTACCAGATGCTGAAAGCCCTTGTCCGTGCGTATCCCGATATCGCGCTCTCTCATGATCAGGTAACGATCATCTCTCCCGACGAGGGCGCTATGTCCCGCTGTATGTATTACTCCTCTGTTCTCGGTGTGGATATCGGCATGTTCTATAAGCGCCGCAACTACGCCGTGATCGTGAACGGTAAGAACCCGATTGTCGCACACGAGTATCTCGGTAAGGATATCAAGGATAAGGACGTGATCGTCGTGGACGATATGATCTCCTCCGGCGAGTCGATCCTCGACGTGTCCGCGCAGCTTAAAGCAAAGGGTGCTCGCAGAATCTTTCTCTTTGTTACGTTCGGCCTCTTCTGCAACGGCATGAAGATCTTTGACGAGGCTTACGAGCAGGGACTTATTGATAAGGTGTTCACAACGAACCTCGTATACCAGCCGACGGAGCTTCGTGAGCGTCCCTGGTATCAAGAAGTCAACATGTGCAAGTATGTCTCGTACATCATCGACACCTTGAATCACGACGAATCCATTAGCACGCTCCTTGATCCCGTACAGAGAATCCATACGCTTCTCGATAAGCAGGCGAAGAGAGTGGCTGAATCGAAAACAGAGGAATAAATATGCTTCTTTTCAAACAAACGATTGCATCCGCTATTCTGAATGCAGCGAATGCACTTTGGCAGGATAACGGACTCACGGATAAAGAACTTTTTGATATGCTCGAGTATCCGCCGGATGATACGATGGGTGACGTGGCGCTCCCGTGCTTTAAACTGAGCAAATTGCTCCGTTCGGCACCGCCGAAGATTGCTTCCATGCTGGCGGAACAGATCGGCGAGCTTGACGCGGCCGCCGTAAGCGTTGCGGGCGGGTATCTGAACTTCAAGATTTCGCCTGCATACCTTCTGAAGAACGTCCTCACGGCTGTGGAGACGGCAGGCGATCGCTACGGTAAGAACGATATGGGTGAGGGAAAGACGGTCGTTCTTGACTATTCCTCCCCCAATACCTCAAAGCCGTTCCACATCGGCCATCTCGGCACGACCGTCATCGGTCATTCGTTGAAACTGCTCCACGAATACTGCGGTTATAAGTGCATCGGCATCAATCACCTCGGCGACTGGGGTACCCAGAACGGCAAGCAGATCGTCGCATACAAGAGGTGGGGCGATAAGGCAGAGGTTGAAGCAAAGGGTTGCGACGGCCTTGTGGAACTGTACGTGAAATTTCACGAGGAAGCCGAAAAAGACCCCACGCTCAACGATGAGGCAAGAGCCGAGTTCAAAAAGCTTGAGGAGCACGTTCCCGAGAACATTGAACTGTGGAAATGGTTTTTGGAGATCAGCCTCAAGGAGTACAATGTAACCTACAAACAGCTCGGAATCACGTTCGATCACTATATGGGTGAGAGTTTCTTCTCCGATAAGATGGACGCGCAGATTCAGATCATGCGCGATAAGGGGCTTCTCAAACTGGATGACGGTGCTTCTATCGTTGATCTCTCCGAGTACAATATGCCGCCGTGCCTTATCCTTAAGAGAGACGGCGCGTCTCTGTATCCGTCCCGTGACATTGCCGCCGCCGTCTACAGAAAACAGAATTTTGGCTTTGATAAATGTATCTACGTGACGTCTGCCGGCCAGAGTCTCCATTTTGCCCAGTGGTTCAAGGTTATGGAACTTATGGGCTACGATTGGTGTGATCAGCTCGTCCACGTTCCGTACGGTACGGTCAGCATCGGCGGTGAAAAGCTCGCGACCCGTACGGGCAACGTAGTTCTTCTGAAGGATCTGTTCCGTCAGTCAATCGAAAAGGTTTATGAGATCATGAACGAAAAGAACCCTGATCTTCCCAATAAGGATGAGGTCGCAGAGGCTGTCGGTGTGGGCGCGATCGTGTTCCACTACCTCTATAACAGCCGTATCAAGGATATCAATTTCATGCTTGAGAATGCGCTCAGCTTTGAGGGAAGCACAGGACCGTACGCGCAGTACACCTATGCGAGAACGTGCAGTATCCTCGAGAAAGCCGACGATATGGATCTCACCGGTGAGGCTGTTCTCACAAAGCCGGAGGAATCCGCCCTTCTTCTCACGCTTTCGAAATTCCCCGAGAAGGTGCTCGATGCTGTTGCGCAGTACGAGCCGTCCGTTATCACGCGGTACGTTATCGACGTGTGCACGGCGTTCAACCGCTTCTATCAAGCGTGCCCCGTTGTAACGGCAGAGGACGAGAGTGTCCGCGCTACCCGCGTCCGTCTTACGCGTGCGGCCGGCCACGTTCTTAGAAACGCGCTTCGTCTTATTTGCATTAAGACGCCCGAGAAAATTTAATTTGTAAGTTCGTCCCGCATTTTCAGCGGGGAAGAAAGGATAGCCCGAACCGTCGGGCAGGTTTTGAGATGTCTGGACACAGCAAATGGAATAATATCAAAAACAAAAAAGCAAAGACTGACGCACAGAAAGCAAAAATCTTTACGAAAATCGGTAAGGAGATCGCGATTGCTGTTCGTGAGGGCGGCCCCGATCCGTCCGGCAACAGCAAACTGCGCGAGTTGATCGTAAAAGCGAAAGCGAACAACGTGCCGAACGATAATATTGAGCGCGCGATCAAGAAGGCAAGCAGCGCAGACGCCGTTGAGTACGAAGAGATCGTCTACGAGGGATACGGTCCGTCCGGTGTTGCCGTGATTGTGGAAGCCGCAACCGACAGCCGCAACCGTACTGCCTCCGACGTACGGCACTATTTTGATAAGTACGGCGGAAACCTCGGCCAGAGCGGATGCGTATCGTTCATGTTTGAGGATAAGGGCGTGATCGTCGTTCTTCGCGAGGACGGCGTAGATGAGGATGCGCTCATGGAGACGGCTCTCGAAGCCGGTGCCGCCGACTTTACCGCCGACGAGGAAGCGTTCGAGATTCTTACCGAGGTTTCTGATCTGTACGCCGTGCGCGATGCACTCGCCGAGGCAGGCTACGCGATCGAATCTGCGGAAAAAGACAAGATCCCGAGCACATACGTTACGCTCACCAGCGAAGAGGATATTAAAAACATGAACCTCCTCATTGAGCATCTCGAGGATTCCGACGATATCAGCGAGATCTATCACAACTGGGAAAATGCCGATCAGTAATAAAAAACGGATGCCGAATGGCATCCGTTTTATTTTTACTTGCACGGTTTGTATGCGGGGTTGAAGGCGTAGAAGTTTTTTGAATCCATACTGTCCTTCGCAATACGGAGTGCATCGCCGAAGCGCTGATAGTGAACAATTTCGCGTTCGCGGAGGAATTTAAGGGGTTCGCGTACGTCCGGATCGTCAATGAGTCGAAGAAGATTGTCGTAGGTTACGCGCGCCTTTTGCTCTGCTGCGTTCTCATAAAAGCAACCTTCAGAAATTCCAGCAGATCGTGATAGGTACGTTTCGCGTACCCGCGATCCGCCGCCCTACGGATATGTGATCGATCAAACGCAAAACTGTTTCGCGGTCAAGTTTTGATACGTTCAGTCTCGTTTCAATTTCTGCATCAAAATCACGGACGGCGGTCGCCGCTTCAAGGTGCTCGAGTGCTTCTTTGCTCCCGGCGGCAAGTTTTTCAAATCGCGATTTTTCTTCGGCAAAATTATGGGACAGCAGTAAAAAATCTTCTTCCCGAACGATCCCGTTTACCCGATCGAGATACAGTTTTTGCAAAACCGATTCATTTTCGCGGATCTTTTTTTCGTACCGATCGGCGTCTGCACGGAGACGCGTTTTTTCGGTGTCACTTTCATCTCTTAGTTGGGCGTTTTCTAGGAGCATCTCCCGATCAAGATATTTTTCATTAAACGTGCGAATGGCGTGGAGAACGGTTTGTTCAAGCCTATCGGCGGAGATGAAAGCGCCGGTGCATGCATCCTTGGCGATGTAGCGATTGGGACAAGAGAGATACCGACGCCCGCGGTTTTGGGACGAGCGAAGTGTATAGCCGCACGCGGCGCACCGCGCAATCCCTGCGAAAACCCCCACGGTGCCGCTCCCAAACGGCTTCGTTTTCTCTGAGAGTGTGGCTTGCACTTTCTCCCAAAGCGTCATGTCGATAATCGGCTCGTGCGTCCCTTTTACGACTATCCATTCATTACGCGGGCGGGAGTGGTTTGTTTTTGTTTTGTAGGAAACGCTTCCGTATTTTCCCTGTACCATGTTCCCGATGTACATCTCGTTTTTCAGCATATCCGAGATCGCGCTGTATTTCCAAAGCGTGCCTGTTTTCCCGTTCGGTTGTTTGTAGCGCATCCCCGAGAGACGCTTGTATTCGGTCGGATTCGGTATGGCACGATCGTTCAGAATGCGTGCGATCGCCGTTTTTCCGTAGCCCTTTGAAAATAGCGTGAAAACTTCCCGCACCACGGCGGCGGCTTCGGCATCGATGATGAGATGTCCTTTTTTTTCGGGGTCCTTTTTGTAGCCGTAGAGCGCAAATGAGCCGATATGAAAACCGTTTTTGCGGCGGCTGGTGAGCACATCACGTATGTTGTCCGACATATCCTCAAGATACCATTCATTCACAAGACCGTTTATCTGTCGGGATTTTTTGTTTCCGCGGTTGGCGGTGTCCGCGTTATCAACGATGCTCACGAATCGGATCCCCCATAGCGGAAATAGACCGTGTATGTATTTTTCCACCAGTTCCATCTCTCGTGTAAAACGCGACTGCGTTTTGCAGAGTATAATATCGAAACGCCGTGCCTCTGCATCGTTCAAAAGTTGGTTAAACGCGGGTCGTTTCCGGTCGGCACCCGTGTAGTCGTCGTCGCTGTAAACGCCGTAGATATCCCAGCCTTCGCGCACGGCGTACTGTGTCAGCATTGCTTTTTGGTTCTGTATGCTTCTTGAATCGTCCGTCTCGCATTCTTTGTTTCTATCTTCTTCGGATAATCGGCAGTAAAGTGCCGCTTTCGGTTTATTCATTACGCTTGGGCGGACGGTACGTTAGAACTTTTGGCTTCCCTACGATCTCGATCCATTTTTTCGTGTAGAGATGCGTTCTCGCCGCTTCATCTTCTGTTTTGAAAACGTGCGTTACAAAAGAGTCAGGTATCTGCATATAGGTAATACACCTCCCGATGAGAGTGTATGCCGTAAAGGCCGTCCTTGTTACAAAACTTCCCCGTCGGCAAGCTTCTGCCGACGGGGAAGTGCTTATTCGGCGGAGGGATCTCTTTCGACCTCGGGAAGGGAGAACCAGAACGTGCTGCCGAAGCCGACGGTGCTTGTAACGCCAAACTTTGCACCGTGGAGCAGAAGGATGTTTTTTACAATAGACAAGCCGAGTCCGGAGCCGGAGACGGCACGTTTGTGGTAGTTTTTCACCTTGTAATAGCGATCCCAGATTTTCGAAAGCTGCTCGGCCGGGATGCCCTCACCGGTGTCGGTAATCTCTATACGGCACTGACCGTTTTTCGAAAGTTGCCGGATATTCACCTTTTTATCCTCGCCCGTGTAATTGATTGCGTTATTTACGAGATTGTACAGCACCTGCAGAATTTTCGATTTATCCGCGTATATGAATATTTCCCGATCAAAGGAGAAGGTGATCTCGTATCCGTCACGGACGGTAAGTTTTTGATAGCGCTCCAGCGTTTTTTGAACGGTATCCGTAACGGATAGAATCTCGCAGTCGAGTTTTTGCGATTCTGCGGACAGTTTCGATAAATCGAGAATATCGCCGACAAGGTCGGTAAGTCTGGCTGTCTCGTCAATAATGATCTGCATATTTTCAGCCGTCATCTCGCCGGGAATGTCGCGCATCACCTGACTGTATCCCGAGATCATGGTGAGCGGCGTTCGGAGATCGTGCGAGATGTTGGCGAGCAGTTCCTTCTGCATCGTGTCAATGGTGGAAAGTTCTCCCGCGGCGTAGTTGAGCGCGTCGCCGAGTTCTGCTATTTCTTTCACACTGCCGCCGTCAAAGCAGACGTCGTACGTGCCCTCTGCGAGTTTTTTTGCTTCTTTACTCATCTGAACGATGGGGCGGGAGATGGCGCCGGAGACGATCACAGCAGTGATACCGGCGAACAAAAGGAGGACTCCCGTGATGATACCGAGCTGCAGGGTGAGCGTGTCGGTGGTTGTGCCGATCGGCTCGATCTCCGCATTCAGAAGAATGAGAAACGCTTTTCCGTCCGATGTAACGGTCATCTCGGAGGTGATGATGCTCTCGGGGATGTTGTCGGCATTATCAGCGTTGCGGCCGGTCAGGAAATTGCCCGCGATGCGTTCCGTGTAGAATCCGTCCGTCAGCGCGTTCGTGTACAGTCGGTTCATCATCGAATCGGACGCGAGGTTGTGGAGAATACAACTGCTTTGGATATGTGAGGAGGCGCACAGATGCGCGCTCTGGCCTCGGATTTCATAAACGGATATGCATATATTTTTGGACTGTGCGAGGGAGTCGGAGAGGGAAGAGAGGGCATCCCCGCTCGCGTCCCTTGCGAGCGTCTCAGAAACTGTCCTAAGCTCGTGTGTTTTTATGGATGCGTACATCGGTTTGAGCATGAAGATTTGAAAAAACCACAGAACGGACAGAATCACGAGCACAAAAACGGCAAGGAGCAGAAAGATGTGCCGCCTGAGAGGGCGGTGCATACCTGTGTTTTTCATTGTACGTGCTCCGTATCAAAGCGGTAGCCCATGCCGCGGAGCGTAACGATGTACGAGGCATACGGACCGAGGCTCTTTCGTAGAAGTTTGATGTGCGTGTCGAGGGTGCGGTCATCACCGTAGTAGTCGTACCCCCAGACCTCAGAGAGGAGCTTGTCTCTCGATAGGGCAATGTTCTTGTTTTTCAGCATATAGAAAAACAAATCGTATTCTTTCGGGGACATCTCAATCCGCTCCCCGTCAATGTAGACGATCCTGGCGGTAAGATCGGCGCGCAGTCCGCCGAGATCGACTACTTCATTTTTTGACTGTTCGTCTGTCGGTTTGCCTGTTTGCACCCGCTTCATAACGGCGGCGATGCGGAGCATCAGTTCCTTCGGGGAAAAGGGCTTTACAACGTAATCGTCTACGCCTACCTCAAAACCGTTGATCTTATCGTATTCCTCGCCGCGTGCGCTGAGCATGATGATCGGGACATCCGAAAATTTGCGAATCTCGCGGCAGGCGGAGAATCCGTCGAGCTCGGGCATCATAATGTCCATGATAACGACGTCGAAACGGCCGTTTCGGCAAAGCTCCACGGCAGTCATGCCGTCGCCGGCTTCGGTTACGCTGTGTCCTTCGTAGGTCGCGTATTTGATAATCATACGGCGTATCATTTCCTCATCGTCTACAACGAGAATGTTATACATTATGATCTCCTTTCGGTGTCGGTTCATATGTGTTACGGGTGGGCCGTGCGGTAAATTTCGTAAGTATAGGTGTGCCCGTTCTGTACAAATTCAAACGTATTTTTTCCGGGCACAAGATGGACGCGGACGGAGAAGTAGCCGCCCGTCGTACGAGCGACCGGCTTTCCGTTCATGGTGAGCGGCTTGTCCGGCGAGGACGCGCCGATGAGATACGTCTCCGCCGTGCTCACGGACGATCCGGCGATCGGCGAGGATACTTGCACGGAAAGGCCGGTGGGCGACGGTTCCGTGTAGATAATTGCGTCGGTGAACACGTCCGCAAGTTCGCCTATGATTCCGTGGGCATCGCGGCGGATCTCATCGTATCCGTAGAAAATACTGCCGCGATAGGTGAGTTCGTGCCGTCCGTAGAGAACCTGTTCTTTTATCTCCCCTTTGGGGTTCGTCCACTCTTCATAGTTGTGTGCGGCGTGCGATATGAGAAGATCCGTGCCTGTGCCGTCAAGAATTTTGTTCCACCATCGAACGAGTTCGTCAAACGGGGCGCTCTCAGAGGAGAAGCGCCAATAGATCTGCGGCGCAATATAATCGACGTAGCCGCCACGAGCCCACGCTACAGGATCGGCGTAAACGGTAGAATACGCCTCCATTCCACGGGTCGGTGAGCCTCCGTTTTTGCCGTTATCATTCTGCCAGATTCCAAACGGTGCTATGCCGAAGCGGAGATCTTCGCTGACGCTTTTGACGGTGTCATACACGAGCCGTACGGTGTCGTTAACGTTCTGTCGCCGCCAATCGGCAAGGGACATATCCCCGCCGTAAAGCGAAAAGGATGCGGTGTCGTCAAACCCGGCGGTGATGCCGTTCTCATCTTTTTCGGGATACGGATAGAAATAATCGTCGAACAGAATGCCGTCCACGTTGTAGTTTTGAACGATCTCGCGAACCCCGTCCGCTATAAGTTTTCTGACCTCGGGCAGGCCGGGATCAAAATAGAGAATTCCGTCAGCGTACGGAATCGTCCATTCGGGATGGAGTTTCGCCGGACTGTTTTCGGGAATCTTTTCCCACTTAGTGCTCGTGGCGGCACGGAACGGATTTACCCAGGCATGGACGAAAATGTTTCGTTTGTGGCCTTCTTCGACGATATACTCGAGCGGATCAAACGTCAGTTCGCCGTCTGTCGTGAGATAAGCCGACACCGGAAAAATATCGGAATCGTACAGAGCATCCGCGACGGGACGTGCCTGAAAATATACCGTGTTCAACCCGGCTTCAAGAACCGTGTCGAGGATGGCATCAATTTCCGCTTTGAGAGCGGCTGTGGTAAGATTCGGTTTTGAGGGGAAATCGATATTATAAACCGTGGCAATATAGACACCGCGTACCTCACTTGCGGGATCAATGATGGCACGGAGTATGGGCGCTTCGGGCGTTGTTTCCATAGGGAGTGAACCGCCCGAGAGGGACGTCTCTCCGTTTTTGCAGGCGGTACAAAGGAGCATCGACGCAAAAAAGAGGAGCATTAGAAAAGCGTGGGTGAGACGCTTTTTTGTCGTCGGGCAAATCTGCATAAGTGATAACTCCGTTTTGATAGATTGGGAGCGGTAAAATCTTGCCCCCATCATCAGTATATGAGCGTGGGACAAGATATAGTATCTGTACTCTATCTTATCATATTCGCAGTCGAAATCAAGAGATTTTTTGTGAATATTCACGAAACAAGAAAAAAAGGAGTTGTTGCATTAATAAAAGCAACAACTCCGCTTTACACAAACATTTGGGGCTGTCGAATCTAAACGCAACAGCCCCTTGAGGTATCAGCCTTCGTATGCGTTGTCAACGGTACCGATCAGCATAAAATCCGACGGATTGACGCTTACGCCGTCGATGAGAAGCTCGTAATGCAGATGCGGTGCTTCGGCAAGCTCGATCAGTGCACTCTCCCCGACGGAGCCGATCACATCTCCCGCCTGCACCGTGGCACCGGTGGTGATTTCAAAAGGCAGTTCCGGTGCGAGGTTTTTGTAGATGCTGACGGCTTTTCCTGCGTGGGCGATCCGGATGCACTTGCCCATCATGGGGTCTTCCCATACTTCTGTCACCGTTCCGTCGGCAGTAGCGCGAATCGGTGTGCCGAGTTCAGCGGCAATATCTATGCCGCCGTGCGTGCGGTAATCGTCCATCGTGAGAGAGTATACGGGTACTTCCGTGCTATACTCATAAGAGATAACACCGCTCATAGGGGCGATAAAATCGGGGATTGCATCAAAGGTGTTGACCGCTGCCGTGTTCTCCGGTTCGGTGGATGCGGTGGTGTCGGCGGTTTCGGTGCCGGCGGTGGTATTCTCGGGGTGTACCGTGGGACGCTCGGGGTCATCTTCTGTTACGGTGCTGTCGGAGACGACGGGCGGCTGTTCGGTTTGCTTCTTTTGCCCACCGAGGGTGGTCAGAAGGATCATTACTACTGCAAACACGGCGATTACGGCTAGCGATAAAACGAGAACGCGGGTTTGCTTTTTTGCATTTGTGCTGTTGTTCATAAGATTGCCTTTCTCCCCGGTCGAAAGTCAGCCGGGGCCTTTCGGATTTCTTTGTGCAACGCTATTTTTGCCTTCTTTTTGTCAATTATACATTTCATCTGCAATTTCGGGAGTTTCATAGATTTTGCTTGACTTTTTCGGTCTGATATGGTATAAATATGCTATGGATAAAGAGCGAAAATCCGCAACTTGAAAGGAGACACCATGATTAAACTCGAAAGAACTTCTGTAATGAATCTGGAAAATGCCCTTCGAGGTATGCGCAATCCTCTGAACAGCTGGAACAAATGCGACAGCGCGTACAACGAAAACGGTGAATTTATCGTAGGCGAGAACGACCTTGATCTCGGCGGCAGACTTGCCCGCTCCGGATCGGATCACCGCAAATTTCTCCGCCAGATCTTCGTATGTGTGGATATTACCGCCCCCCTCTACTGGTGGAAGGAGTTTGACACGTATAAAGTAGGAACGACCGCCAATTCGACGAGCACGATGCACAAAATCCACGCAAAACCGTTCACCCGTGAGGACTTCAGCTCGGATCGCATGACGGATGACGCACTTGCCTGCCTCGATCAGACGATCGCTTTCCTCGAAAAGCGTCGTCTTGCCTACGTGGAGACGAAGGAGCGCGCGCTTTGGGACGATATGATCCAGCTATTGCCTTCGTCCTATAATCAGATGCGTACCTGCACGATGAACTATGAGAACCTCGTCAATATGTACTACGCCCGCCGCAGCCATAAACTGCCCGAATGGCATACGTACTGTGATTGGATTCTTTCTCTTCCTTATGCGGATACGTTTATTACGGTCAAAGAATGACGCCTTGAAAAAATCGAAAACCGACAGATTTTTCTGTCGGTTTTTCTCGTTTTCTCCCTTGCCGATTGCCGCTCTGCGGTTGACTTTTTCTACATAGTGATGTATAATAATTTAGATAAGGAGTTTTTGCGTGCGCGCATGAAGCCGCGCGAAAACAGGGAAGATATACGAGGCGGAGGTTTCTCATTCCGACTATGACAGATACAAGAATGCCGGCCCCCAGCGAGCTTTCGAGGGAAGAAATAGATATACAGTTCCGGCATGCCGCTGAAGTGGCTCGATTTCACGCGAAAAACGGACGAGTCGGAGACAAAGCACCGCTCTGCTTTGTCCAGACGTTCGGCTGCCAGCAGAACGAGGCGGACAGTGAGCGGATCGCAGGGCTTGCCGTTCTCATGGGGTATAAGATCACAAACGATCCGAGTGAGGCGAAACTGATCTTAGTCAACACCTGCGCAGTCCGCGAGCACGCGGAAAAAAAGGCGCTTTCCATCATAGGGCAGTATAAGCATCTGAAGGATGCGGATTCCGATGTACTCATCGGTGTCGGCGGCTGTATGGTTACGCAGAAGCACCGTGCCGATCAACTGAAAAACAGTTACCCGTACGTCAGCTTTGTGTTTGATACCGGCTCCATCCACACACTTCCGTCGCTCGTGGCGGGAGCACTCGCAGGGGCAAAACGCCGCTTTGTGATCGGTGAATCCGCCGGGATTGCCGAGGGGATTCCCACGGAACGTGCACTTTCATACAAGGCTTGGCTGTCCATCATGTACGGATGCAACAATTTCTGCACCTACTGCATCGTCCCCTATACGCGCGGCAGAGAAAGAAGCCGCACGCCCGAGGCGATCCTCGACGAGGCGCGTTCTCTTATTGCCGGCGGGGCGAAGGATATCACGCTTCTTGGGCAGAACGTGAACTCCTACGGTAAGGATCTGGAGGGAGCGGATTTCCCGTCGCTTCTCCGTTCCATCGCCCGTCTGGACGGTGATTTCCGCGTCCGCTTTATGACGAGCCATCCGAAGGACGCGTCCGACGCACTCATTGAAGTGATGGCGGAGGAAGAGAAGATCGTCCGGCATTTTCACCTGCCGGTGCAGTCGGGATCCGATCAGATTCTGGATAGAATGAACCGTCGCTATACGGCGGAGAAATACCTTGGGATTATCGAAAGGCTGAAGGCCGCGATCCCCGACGTGAGCATCACCTCCGACATCATCGTGGGTTTCCCCGGTGAGACGGAGGAGGATTTTGAACTTACGATGGAAATGCTCCGCCGTGTCCGCTACGATATGATCTTTTCGTTCATCTACTCGCCCAGGCGCGGAACGCCTGCGGCAGAAATGCCAAATCAGGTGCCCCACGAGGTAAGCACCGCCCGTTTTGAGAGAATGCTTGCTTTGGCGAACGAGATCTCTCTTGAGCGGAATCAGCGTTTCATCGGTCGGACGGTACGCATTCTCGCGGAGGATGTGAGCCGCACGGATGAAACGAAGATTACGGGACGGGGCGATTCTCCCCGACCGATCCACTTTACGGCTGATCCGTCCGTGATCGGACAATTCGTAAACGTGAAAATTACCGGTGCTGATACGTTCTCCTTGAATGCGGAACTTGTTTAATATTATCGATACAGAAAGAAGGATTTTAACAATGACCGAACTTTTGTCACCCGTTATGAAAGAAGCTACCGAAGCACTCGCAAAAATGATTCGCGAGGACAAGCGGTATATCGAATACAAAAAAGCCGCTGAGGCGTACAACAACGACGCGGAGATCATCCGTATGATTACGGAGTACAATGTGCATCAGACCGCGCTCACCGAGGAATACGCGAAAAAGGAGCGTGAGGATGTCCTTATCGAGTCGATTCAGAAGCGGATTGACGCGCTCTACGAAGCCATCACCACCGCCGATTCATACGTGAATTTCGTGCGTGCCAAAGAGGAAAGCGACGCTCTCGTAAAAGCGGTTACTGACGAACTTGATTTCCGTATTACGGGCAGACGTGCCTGCACGCACGACTGCTCATCCTGCCACGCAGATTGCGCGTCCAAATCCGCGGAGCACGATTCCGCTGATAACTAACGGAGGTGTAACATGGCGCTGTCTCAGATGATGCAGCAGTACATGGACATAAAAAACCAGTATAAGGATTTTATTCTTTTCTACCGGCTGGGCGATTTTTACGAGATGTTTTTTGACGACGCCAAGCTCGTCTCGTCGGAACTGGAGTTGACTCTTACCGGTCGGGACTGCGGTGAGCCGGAGCGCGCGCCCATGTGCGGCGTTCCGTACCACGCGTCAGAGGAGTACATCGGCAGACTCATCGAAAAAGGATATAAGGTCGCCGTCTGTGAGCAGATGGAAGACCCGAAAAGCGCGAAGGGTATCGTCCGCCGCGACGTCGTCCGCATCATAACGCCGGGCACCGTGACGGACAAACAGCACCTCACCGACAATCAGAACAACTATCTTGCGATGATCTACTACGATGGCGACAGCGCAGGTATCTGTTTTGCGGATATCTCAACGGCGTACGTTGCTGCCACTTCGTTTACAGGCGGTGAGCTTCTCTCTAACCTCGAAAATGAGATTTCGACTTATGCGCCCCGCGAGATATTGATCAATACCTCGTTTGATCTTTTGCCGGGGCTACGCTCGTTTATTGAGGAGCGCATCGGCTGTCTTACGGATGACGGGCATCCCGAATATTTCGTGCGGCACGAGTGTATCGAGCGGGCAGAGGAGCAGTTTTCTCTGAAAGAAAGCGAAGAGAATCGCTACGCACTCATCGCGGCAGGGGCGGCTGTCGGCTATATCTCCGCTATGCAGATGACGGATATCTCCTTCCTTAGAGAACTGAATCTGTATAAATCCGGCCAGTTTCTCGATATGGATATATCCACGAGAAGAAATCTTGAACTGAGAGAGACGATGCTCACGAAAGAACGGCGCGGCTCGCTTCTGTGGGTCCTGGATCACACCAGCACGTCTATGGGAGCCCGACTCCTTCGCCAGTTCATTGAGCACCCTCTTACGAACGTCAATCAAATTATGCGCCGTCAAGGTGCCGTTTCCGAACTGTACGGCGATTTTATGATGCGGGAGGATCTCATATCTCTCCTTAAGGATCGGCTGGATCTCGAACGTCTCATCACCCGTATCAGTATCGGTACGGCGGGTGCGCGGGATCTCAGGGCGATCTCACAAAGCATCAGTACACTTCCCGAAATAAAAGCGCTTCTGCTCGAGAAGGCGCAGTCGGAAGAACTTTCGGTAATTGCAGAATCCATTGACGAGTTGACGGATATCCGAGAACTCATCGACGCCGCTATCGTAGACGAGCCGCCGTTTTCCGTAAGGGAAGGCGGCATGATCCGCGACGGATACAGCCGAGACGTGGATGCTCTTCGTGCCATTATGGCGGACGGCAAAGGCTGGATCGCGCGCGTGGAAGCAGAAGAGCGTGAGAAAACCGGTATTAAGAATCTGCGCATCAGTTACAACCGTGTGTTCGGGTATTATATCGAGGTTACGAAATCGTTCCAGAATCTCGTGCCCGAGAGTTATATCCGTAAGCAAACTTTGGCAAATGCCGAAAGATACATAACCGACGAGCTGAAGGACACGGAAGCCACGATTTTGGGCGCGGCGGACAAGGTTCAGAATCTCGAATACGAGCTGTTCGTCCGCATCCGCGAAGAAGTAGGGAAGGCGGCGGAAAGAATCCGTGCCGCGGCGGCCGCTTTGGCGCGCATCGACGTGTACGTATCTCTTGCCGTGACGGCGGCGGAGAACAACTACGTTTGCCCCGAGGTCGATTACAGCGACGTCATCGACATCAAAGACGGACGCCATCCGGTCGTGGAGCGCTTCGTCAGAGATTCGTATTTTGTTCCGAACGACGCGTATCTCGACTGCTCATCGAACCGGCTTATGCTTATCACCGGGCCGAATATGGCAGGTAAATCGACGTATATGCGCCAGACGGCGCTCATCATTCTCATGGCGCAGATCGGGTCGTTTGTGCCCGCAAGGTCAGCGCGGATCGGTGTCGTTGACCGACTCTTTACCCGCGTGGGCGCCTCGGACGATCTCGCTTCCGGACAGTCGACCTTCATGCTCGAGATGCGCGAGGTTGCGTTCATTCTTGCCCACGCCACCCGCCGCAGTTTTATCATTTACGATGAGATCGGACGCGGCACGAGCACGTACGACGGTATGAGCATCGCCCGCGCCGTGGCGGAATTTACAAACGGTAAAAAGATCGGTGCGAAAACGATGTTCGCGACGCACTACCACGAACTGACCGCTCTCGAAGGGGAGATGGACGGCATCGTCAATTATAACATCGCCGCGAAGAAACGCGGGGCGGATATTATTTTCCTTCGTAAAATCGTACGCGGTCCGACCGACGACAGCTACGGCATCGAGGTCGCGCGTCTTGCCGGTGTTCCAGACGAGGTAACTCGCCGCGCGAAGGAGATTCTCAAAGATCTTGAATCGGAAGGGAAGCGCGAGAGACTCATTTCTCGCGATGAACCCGAGTCGGCGGCGAACATGACGCTTACGTTTGCGGACAGTGCCGCCGAGCAGATCAAGGACGAGCTTAGAAAACTGGACATTAACACGCTAACGCCGATTGAGGCGATGACTTTCCTCTATGAGTGGAAGAAACTTTTATAACCGATAAATGAAAAGGAGGGCGCAATGGGAAAAATTCAGGTTTTGAGTTTTGACGTGGCGAATCTTATCGCGGCAGGCGAGGTGGTTGACCGCCCGGCTTCCGTCATCAAAGAGCTTCTTGAAAACGCCATCGACGCCGGCGCGACTTCCGTTACGGTGGAGATCCAGAACGGCGGTATCTCGTTTATGCGCGTGTCCGACGACGGATGCGGCATGGAGCCGGATGAACTCCCTGTGGCTGTTCTCCGCCACGCGACGAGCAAGATTCGAACGGCGGAGGATCTTGACGGAATCGAAACGCTTGGATTCCGCGGGGAGGCTTTAGCCGCGATTTCCTCCGTATCAAAAGTGCGGATATTCTCGAAAACGCACGATGCCGAGTTCGGGGCTCTTATGGAGTGCAACGGCGGCAGCGTTGTGAGTGTTACCGAAACGGGCTGTGCCCCCGGTACGACTGTAATCGTTGAGGAACTGTTTTATAATGTTCCCGCGCGTCGGAAATTTCTCAAGAAGGATTCTACCGAAACGGTCGCCGTGGGCGGTGTTGTCGAGAAGATCGCCCTTTCCTCGCCGGAGATTTCGATCAAATACATAGCCGACGGGGAAGTGAAGTTCATGACCGCCGGCGACGGTAATCTCAAAAACACGATTTACGCGCTCTACGGCAGAGAAACGGCCTCGCGCCTTTTGCCTGTTGATCGGAGCGAAGGCGGCATCCGCGTTACGGGATACGTTTCGGAGCCGTCTCTTATCCGTTCGAACCGCAATCAAGAGAACTTTTTTATCAACGGCCGCTACATCAAGAGCCGCACGGCAACGGCGGCGCTCGAGCAGGCGTTCGTTACGAGAATCCCCTCGGAGAAGTTTCCGTTCTGCGTTCTCAATATTGAACTGAATCCGGAGGCGGTGGATGTGAATGTGCATCCCGCAAAGCTGGAGGTCAAGTTCTCCAATGAAAAACTGATCTTTGATGCGGTCTACTACGCCGTTATGAGCCCGCTTGAAAGCATCACGCTCCGACCGGAGCTAAAGATCGACAGCCGGGTAGCACAAGCGATGTCGAAGATCGAAATCTCGCCTGTTGCGCATCCGGCAACGCCGGCTGTACCCAACCCGGCTCCCAAAAAAGAATCGTTTTGGGTGAGCGGGGAAGAAGCACGAAAACTTTTCGGTGCGACGCACGCGAGGGGCGATACTGTGAACGCCGTCCGTTCGCAGGTAAAAATGGAGACGCCCGGTATGACGGCCGCCGCTACCCCGACGGATTACGGATTTACTCCGTTGCGCTCCGGAAAATATGACGTGCCTCCCTTGCCGACGGACAGAGATGTACCGCCCCCGTATCGTGAACCGGTAAAACCGACCGCACCCACCGCGTCCGAGAGGGCAGAGACTTTCTCAAAGCCTCCGGTGGCAGAACCCGCAGTAGAATATGTTTCCGAAGAGTCGGATATCCCCGATTACGTCATTATAGGTGAGGCGTACAACACGTACATCATCGTTCAGCTCGATGACCGTCTCATTTTCATTGATAAGCACGCCGCGCACGAACGGATCATTTTCGACGGGCTTTGTGCACATCTGCGCGGACGACCGAAGAACGGACAGCTTCTCCTCGTCCCGATCGAGATCCCCATGTCGGAAGGACAGATCCTTGCACTCGAAGAAAATCGGGCGAATATTGAGGCGATTGGCTTCGGCTTCAAAAAAGAGAGCAACAAAATCGCCGTTACGGAAATCCCAACGGAGATCCACCGAGACGATACGGAGAATATGCTTCTCACCTTGGCGGATCGGCTCGCCGAGGGCATCGGCACGGTGGAGAGCACCTCGCTTGAATTCTTTGAGGAAAAACTGTTCCAGGCATCCTGCAAGGCTGCGATCAAAGGCGGAAGACTGTACAGTATTGAGAACATCCGTTGGATCTGTGACCGCACGCTCCAAAAACCGAAAAACGGAGGTTCCGTTATCCGCACTTGTCCGCACGGGCGATCCGTAGCATTTGAACTGAGCAAAAATTCGATGGAAAGGCAGTTTTCCCGCATCGTTTGACGATGCGCGGGATTTGGAATAAACCGTATGTTTGAACTGATAAAAAAAGACGGAAACGCCCGCCGCGGCAGACTCATTACCCCGCACGGGGTCATAGAGACGCCGGTCTTCATGAACGTGGCGACCTGCGGCGCGATTAAGGGCGGTCTTTCGGCAATAGATCTATCCGAGATCAACTGCCAGGTTATGCTCTCGAACACGTATCATCTGCATATTCGTCCCGGCGATCATCTCGTAAAAGAGATGGGCGGCCTTCAGAAGTTCACTGGCTGGACCGGCCCCACGCTCACCGACAGCGGCGGATTTCAGGTGTTCTCTCTGGCGGCACTTCGCCGTATCAAGGAGGAGGGCGTGTATTTCGCTTCTCACATCGACGGAAAGCGGATTTTCATGGGTCCCGAGGAGAGCATGCAGATCCAGTCGCACCTCGGCTCCACGATCGCTATGGCGTTCGACGAGTGCATTGAGAATCCCGCGGAATACAATTATACGAAAGCATCCACTGACCGGACGGTCCGATGGCTCCTCCGCTGTAAGACGGAACTCGATCGGCTGAACGCGCTTCCCGATACGGTGAACCCAAAACAGATGCTGTTCGGTATCAATCAGGGCTCCACGTACGAGGATCTTCGTATCCGTCATATGAAGCAGATCGCCGAGATGGATCTCGACGGATACGCGATCGGCGGCCTTGCCGTAGGTGAGGAGGCAGAGGAAATGTACCGCATCATTGAAGCGGTCGAGCCGTATATGCCCACGCACAAGCCCAGATATCTCATGGGCGTAGGTACGCCGCAGAATATTCTTGAAGCGGTGCACCGCGGTGTCGATTTCTTCGACTGCGTAATGCCGTCCCGTAACGCGCGCCACGGCAATCTCTTTACGTGGAAGGGCAAGATGAACCTTCTGAACGAGAAGTACGCAAAAGACGAGCGCCCGATTGATGAAAACTGCGGATGTCCCGCCTGCCGTAATCACAGCCGCGGCTATATCCGCCACCTCATCAAGGCAAAAGAGGCGCTTGGTATGCGCCTTGCCTGCACGCACAATCTCTATTTCTACAATGAACTGATGCAGAAGATCCGGGATGCCCTCGACGGGGATTACTTTGAGAGCTTCTATCAGAAATATCACGAGCTTCTGGCGGAGCGCTCGCCGGACTGACTGACGATTTTCTAAATACAATTTTGTGAGGACGAAAAAATGGCAAACAAAATGGCAGCAATTATTAACGCGAACGTCGTACTTGAGAACGGGATCATCTGGGACGGCGTGATCATTATCGCCGACGGAAAAATCGTGAAGGCGGAGGAGAAGACAAAGATAGAGATTCCCGCTGATGCGGAGATCATTGATGCCGAGGGCGCGTACGTCGGTCCCGGTTTCGTCGATATTCACGTGCACGGTGGCATCGGCGAAAACCTGTTTGTTGATCCGGAGACTGTCGCCGAGCATTTCTTAAAGCACGGCGAAACGACCATCTTGGCAACACCGATCTCCACGTTCCCCTTTGACGTAATGATGCAGGGCGTTGAGAACATCAGACGTGCTCTGACAACGACGAAGAACGTCAAGGGCGTATATATGGAAGGCCCGTACATGAATCCCGAGTACGGCGCAGGCCGCGGCAGACTTACGTGGAGCCTTGAGATCAACAAAGAGAACTACGAGCCGCTCGCAGACGCACTCGGCGATATGGTGAAGGTCTGGTCGATCGCGCCCGAGCGCCCGGGCATTATGCCGTTCATTCAGTACGTGCGCCGTGTGAATCCGAACGTAGTTTTGTCCGTTGGACACAGCGAGGCGACACCGGAGCAGGTGCGCGCGCTTGGTCCCGAGTACCGTCCCACTCTTATGACGCACATCATGAACGCAACGGGAAGAACGACAGGCGGCGGCGGTGTGCGCGGCTACGGCCCGGACGAATACTGCCTTGCCGATAATGAAATGTACGCAGAAATGATCAGCGACTCTCTCGGCGTGCACGTTCACTCCGATCTGCAGCGGATGATCGTGAAATGTAAGGGTATCGAACGCGTCGTTCTGATAACGGACAGCACCTGTGCGAAGGGAACTCCCCCTCCGCAGTATGCGCACACGCCAGATATCAACTTCACGCCGGAAGGCGCTATTTCCGGCAGCAAACTCACCATGGATCTTGCCTGCCGCAACATTATGAAGCATACGAACTGCGGCATCGCGCAGGCGTTTTTGATGGCATCACTGAACCCCGCCCGCGCGGTCGGAATGGATAAAGAGATCGGCTCGATCGAACCCGGAAAGAATGCGGACCTCGTATTCGTTGACGATAAATTCAACGTCAAGGAAGTTATGGTCGGCGGAGAAATCTGCAAGTTCTGATCTTCCTTTACACGAAAAGGCTCACAATCCTCGGATTGTGAGCCTTCAATATTATTTGTCAGAGGAGAGCTTCCTCTTCTTTCTCCTCTTTAACCTCATGGAGGATCGTGAGTTTTGTTACACGCTCTTCATCCATGTGTGCTACGATAATGAAGAGATTTTCATAGCGGAAGCTGTCGCCTACGTGCGGATCGGCATCCAGCATCTCGATCGCCCAGCCGCCCATCGTGGAATACTTGCAGGCGAACTCTTCGGGCTTCGTGAAGTCGATCTCCTCGAAAAAGTCGTCGATGTTCATATCGCCGTTCACCTCGTAGGTGTTCTCACCTGTTGCGATACACTCGTTTACGATAACGTCCGTATCGTCCCAGATGTCGCCTACGATCTCCTCGAGGATATCTTCCATACTGACGATGCCCAGCGTTCCGCCGAATTCGTCAATGACGACGGCAAGGTGCATTTTTGCTTCGCGTAGTTTTGCCAGCGCTGCAGGCAGCTTCATCGTTTTGTGAAGCTTGCACGGCTTCAGAAGGAGAGAACGGATGTCGGCGCCGTCGGTGAGATACGCCTTATAGTACCGCGTCAGAGACAATACGCCGATAATATTATCGATGCTGTCCTCGTACACGGGGATGCGTGAAAACTGCGTTGAATCGGAGAGGAGTGCCGCCACGTCTTCTTTGTCGGCGTTGATATCAAGGGCAACCATGTCCATACGCGGCGTCATGATCTCTTCGATGGTAATATCGTGAAAGAGGAGCATGGACTGGAGCAGATCACCCTGTTCTTCGTTAATGACTCCTTCTTCTTCGACCGTGTCAATGATCGTTACGAGTTCTTCTTCGGTTACGGTCGGCTCGTCGTTTTTGTGATCGTTGCCCCAGAGCTTGCGAAGGAAGAAGAGTAGGCCCATAACGATAAATACGATCGGGCTTAAGAGAATCATCAAGATACGCGTAGGAATTGCAATAAAGTGGACGACGACATCTGCATGCTGTTTTGCAAGCACCTTCGGAATGATTTCTCCGAAAATCAGAATAATGATCGTCACGAGAATCGTAGCGATGGTGGACGCAAGTCCCACGTTATCGTGAAAGAGATTCAGAACAATGAGCGTGGTACAGGTGGAAATTGCGATATTGGCAAGGTTGTTGCCGATGAGGATTGCGGAGAGCGCCGTTGTGAATTTCTGCGTAATGTTGTAGGCGATTTTTGCTGTGGTACTGCCGTTTTCCGCTGCGTGTCGCAGACGCATCTTATTCGAGGAGTTAAACGTGATTTCGGAAGCGGAGAAGTACGCGGACAGACAGAGCATCAGGAAAATGACGAGATAAGCCCACCACATATACGCGAGATGTTCGGAGAACGTCATACACCCACCTCCTCTTCAGCCGCAAGGGCTCGTTCGGCCAGTGCCTCTTCGTCCAGAATACGGATAATTACCTCGGTAACACCTTTTTCCTGCACGGATTTGGCTGTGAATTCGAGATTGCCGTGAAGAAATGATTCATCCTCTGCGGGCAGATGTCCGAGCGTTTCAAGAATAAAGGAAACGATCGGCTTGGAAGCCAAAGCCGGCGTAGGGGGCAAAAGTCCCATCCGTTCGTATGCGTTTCCGAGAAGCATGTGGGTGTTGACCATGTATCGATTACCGCCGAGGGAGTAGAAGTTTTTGTCTACCTGGTCGTCCTCGTCGAAAATTTCACCGACAAGTTCCTCAAGGATGTCTTCGATGGTAATAAGTCCGACTACCTTCTTGTTATCGTCGCACACGATGGCAAGATGACACTTGTGCTGACGCATATCGTTCAGAAGATTGTCGATCTTCGCTTTGCTTTTCACGATATAAGGCGGAATCATTACGGAGCGAAGTTTCACCGCAGGATTCCGTTTGTATTCGGTGAGAAACGCGCGTGTGCGGAGAATACCGATCACGCGGTCAGAATTTGCTGCCTTGATGGGCAGACGGGAGTGGCGTGTTTCGAGAATCGTTTCGAGAATCTGTTCGGTGGAATCGTTTATATGGAGATAAACGATATCCTTTTCCATCGTCATAATATCGTCCGCCGTTGTTTTGGCGAATTCGAGGGCTGATTTGAGCATGTCGCCCTGCTCCTCGTCCACGACGCCTTCTTCCTCTGCCGTATCAATGATCTCTGTCAGTTCGTCTTCGGTGATGGAAGGCTCCGCTTCGCCGAATGAAAACAGACGGGTAACGAACGAGGAGATTTTGTTGAAAAATGCGGCAACGGGGTAGAGGATTTTCATAAGAAACCGGAGCGACCCTTGGAAAAAGAGGGAGACGCTCTCGCTGCGGTCGTTGGCAAAACTTTTGGGAATCATTTCGCTGAAAAGGAAAATGATCGCCGTGCTTGCCGCGGAGCAGATCATGGAGAAACCGAAAGAATCGAGAAAACTATCGGATTTACTGAAGTAATTCCGGGCTATATCAGTAGCCAGAATGGTAAAAATCGCGGCGCCGGCTATTTTGGTAACGTTGTTTCCTACGAGAAGCGTAGTCAACGCCTGTTCAAACCTGTTTAGTATGTACATAACGCCTTTTGCCGATTTATTGCCGTCATCAGCCATGGCTTTGACTTTGATCTTGTTGACAGCGGAAAAAGAACTTTCCGTAGCCGCAAAATACGCACCGCCGATAACGCAAAGTAAAAACGCGCACCATAAAGGTATACTGTCACTGCCCATTGAGAAATCAACTCCTTAAAGTATAGTCATATTGTAAAAATTTTGTCGCTAACTATAATTCTATCATTTTTATCGGTATTTGTCAAGGTATTGCTTGCGTCTGTAAAAAGAGAGGAAGAATGCATTCGCTGCTCAATCACTTCCTTATATTCAAGGTATTAACACTTGACTTTACCGCGCGATTTATGTATAATCATGTACAGTGGGTGTACTGTGCGGTGGACACCTTTTTGCCGCATAGACACAATAGAAAAGAAAGGTACAAAGATATGGCTTTTTATCTTCGTGGTATACATACACCGCACAGAAAAAACACGATTAAGCAGCCCACGGTACGGATAAATTCTCCTGCGTTTGTAACGATTCCGATGACGATGCACATCGGCAAGCCTGCAATCCCTACGGTCAAGGTCGGGGATTTGGTTCAGATCGGTACGAAAATCGGCGAGGCTGACGGAAGAATTTCGTCAAATATCTATTCCAGCGTTTCCGGCAAGGTTACAAAACTCGTGGAATATCTCCAGTACAACGGTTCTGCAACCACGGCTGTGGTGATCGAATCCGACGGCGAGATGACGGTCGATCCCGCTATCTGCCCGCCTGCCGTTCACAATAGAGAAGATCTTATTGCAGCGCTTCGCGAGAGCGGCATCGTTGGACTCGGCGGTGCAGGGTTTCCCACGCACGTAAAACTGGACGTGGAGCCGGAGCGCATTGAGCATCTCATCATAAACGGTGCCGAGTGCGAGCCGTACGTTACAAGCGACACGGTAACCATGCTGACGAGGGCTGACGATATGGCGTATGCTCTTCGAGAGCTCTATCGCTGTCTTGGGATAATAAACGTTGTGATTGCTATCGAAAACAACAAGAAGGAAGCAATCGCCGCCATGCGTGAGATGGCGGGGGCGGTAACCGAATGTAACGTGAGCGTGAAGTCTTTGCCGTCCGTATATCCCCAGGGCGGAGAAAAGGTACTCATCTACCACACGACGGGACGAAAGGTGCTTGAGAATAAACTGCCTATCGACGTTGGCTGTGTCGTTCTCAACTGCACGACGCTCGCGGCGATCGGCGCGTACCTCAAGACCGGCATGCCGCTCGTTGAAAAATGCGTAACGGTGGACGGCGGCTCTGTAAAGAATCCGCAGAACGTGATCGTACCTATCGGTACTTCGATTGAGGATCTGTTCAATTTCTGCGGCGGCTTAACCGAACAGCCTGCGAAGATTATCTACGGCGGGCCTATGATGGGAATCACGGTGCGCAATACCGATACGCCGGTGCTCAAAAACACCAACGCGATCCTTGCTTTGACTCCGAAGGAGGCAAAACTTCCCGAGCCTACTGCTTGCATCCGATGCGGTACCTGTACCAACACCTGCCCGTTCGGACTTGCTCCTGCCGCTATTGCTCTGGCGTATGAAAAGAAAGACATCGAAGCACTTAAGGCTTTGTCGGTAGGAACCTGTATGGAGTGCGGATGCTGCAGCTTCGTTTGTCCTGCGAACCGTCCCTTGGTGCAGATGAACAAACTTTCAAAACAGCTTCTGAGAGAAGAACAGATGAAGGAGGCTAAGAAATCGTGAGCGCTTTAACGAAAGTAATGGTTTCTCCCCATATTCACAGCGGCCGCTCGACCGCCGGAATCATGCGGGACGTACTTATAGCCCTTCTTCCCGCAACGGTCGCCGGTGCCGTGATCTTCGGCTGGCGTGCGCTTTTGCCTGTTTTCTTTTGTGTGGTCTCCTCCGTTCTCTTTGAGGCGCTTTTTAATCTCATCACGAAGAAAAAGCAGACGGTGGGCGATCTTTCCGCGGCTGTTACCGGCTTGCTTCTTGCTTTGAATTTGCCTGTGACTGTTCCGCTTTGGCAGTGTATCGTCGGTTCCTTGTTTGCGATCATCGTGGTGAAATGCCTGTTTGGAGGTATCGGCAACAACCTTGTAAACCCCGCCATTACCGCGCGCGTATTTATGCTGGTCGCCTTTGAATCGCTGGCTGTAGCGGCATTTCCCCTTGATGCAGTGGCGGGCGCGACGCCTCTTTCGGCGGACAAGATGCCCTCGCTTATGACGATGTTCCTGGGTAATTACGGCGGTGCGATCGGCGAAACCTGCACGGCGGCTTTGCTTCTCGGCGGTCTTTACCTGCTCGTTCGCCGTGTGATCACCTGGCACATCCCGACGGTGTTCATCGGTACGGTGTTTGCATTTTCTTTCTTCATGGAAGGCTTTGACGCGGTGGCTGCATTGTCGTTCGTTATGGCGGGCGGTGTGTGCATCGGCGCGATCTTTATGGCGACGGATTACGTTACCTCTCCCTCGACGGGCCGGGGTAAGGTGCTGTTCGGTCTCGGATGCGGATTACTTACCTGTCTCATGCGCTATTACAGCGTATATCCCGAAGGCGTTTCCTTCGCGATTTTGCTTATGAACATACTCACTCCGTACATTGATCGCTGGACGAAACATAAAGTGTTTGCAAAAGGAGAGGGCAAAGCATGAAACAAAACATAAGAAACCTTTCCGTGTTCGTCTGTATCTGCACGGTGATCACGCTCCTTCTGGCATTTACCAACTCGCTGACCGCTCCCATTATAGAGCAAAACCAAAATGCCGCCGCAAATAAGGCGCTTCTTGAGGTAATGCCCGAGGGGCAAGGCTTTGAGACGGTTCTCTTGGAAGAATACACGCTCCCCACTACCGTATCCGAGGTTTACAGAGAAACCTCCGGCCTCGGCTACGTGGTGAAGCTTATCACCTCCGGTTACGGCACCGATATGGTCATCATGTGCGGCGTTGACACTAAGGGGATCGTTACCGGTGCTGTATGCCTTTCCTCGAACGAAACGCTCGCGAAAGAAAAGACGTACGGTGAAAACTTTACGGATAAAGATGCGGCCGGTGTGGATGCAGTCGATACGATCGGCGGCGCTACGAAAACGACTGCCGCCTACAAAAACGCAGTCAAGGATGCGCTTAGTACCGCGATCATTCTCGGCGGCGGCTCTGTCGACATCCGTACGGAGGAGGAAATCCTCGCTGACAATCTGGCGGCGGCTCTGCCGGCAGGTGAGGCAAAATTTGAAAAGCTTTTCCGCGTGGAGCTTATCGAAAACGTCGATGCCATTTACGCCGCTGAAAACGGGGCAGGGTACGTCTTCGTTATCGGTGAGACGTTCGTCGGTGTTCTGGCTGACGGTACGGTTGTTACCGAAGGCATCGACAACGCAGAGATGATCACCGCGGCGGTCACCCTCATTCAGTCGAGTACCGTGGAGGATATCGCTCTCTCTGCTTACACCGATCTTACCAAAACGGTTGTCTCTGCGAAGAAGACGGCCACCGGCAACTTCATCGTGGAAACGAAGGGCGCCGGCTACGGCATCAAAGGCGGTAATGAATATCATCCCGCATCGGGTGAATATATCATCGTACGCGTTTCGATGACGCCCGATTACAGGATCATCGACTGCCTCACCGTTTTTGAAGCGGAAACGGACGGTCTTGGCGATGCGTGCGCTGACGAAAGTTTCTACGGTCAGTTCGTCGGTAAGACGGAAGCAAATTATACCGAGATTGATGCAATCAGCGGAGCCACGATGACGACTGACGGCTACAAACAGGCGATTGAACGTGCCTTTGCGGCTGTGAAAATCCTGAAAGGAGGAGAATGAGCGTGAAGGAAAAAAACTCGCTTTCCGTTTTAACGAACGGAATTCTTAAAGAAAACCCTGTGCTGGTGCTCATTCTCGGCACCTGTCCCACCCTGGCTACGACGACCACGGTTACCGGCGCTTTGGGCATGGGGATCGCGGCGCTCCTCGTTCTCCTTTGCTCCAACGTGTTCATTTCGCTTCTCCGTAAAATTATCCCCGAAACGATGCGTATCCCGTGCTACATCGTCATCATTGCGGGATTTGTAACGATCGTAAAAATGTTTGTACAGGCGTATTTTCCCGGCCTTTATGAAACGCTCGGTGTTTACCTCGATCTTATAACGGTAAACTGCATCATTCTCGGCCGTGCCGAAATGTTTGCCGGCAAAAATACCGTTTTGAAATCTGCACTTGACGGCATCGGTATGGGCCTCGGCTTCACCCTGGCTCTCGGTGCGATGGCTACCGTCCGTGAGGTTATCGGTGCCGGTACGTTTGCGGGTATGGCGATTCCCTTTATGGAGGAATACAAGATCGCGTTTATGGCGAAAGCGCCCGGCGGACTCCTTGTCTACGGACTTTTGATTGCGCTTGTGTACGCGATCACCAAGGGCAAATTCCCCAAAAAGACGACGTTCTCCTGTGAGGGATGCTCGCACAGAGACACCTGCCAGATTGAAACCTGCACGAAGAAGGGGGCTGAATGTTAATGGAGCAATTGAAACTTCTTATCGTTATTCTGCTTTCCGCTGTTTTTGTAGATAACTACGTGCTCTGCCGTTTTCTCGGCATCTGTCCGTTTCTGGGCGTCTCGAAGAAGCTTGATCAGGCAACAGGTATGGGACTTGCCGTTACGTTTGTCATGCTCCTCGCCGCGGCTGTAACCTGGCCGATTCAGCATTTCGTTCTCGATGCGCTCGATATGGGATATCTTCAGAATATCGTTTTTATTCTGATTATCGCAACGCTCGTGCAGATTCTCGAGATGCTTCTTAAAAAACTCTCGCCCGCCCTCTATAAAGGACTCGGCGTGTATCTCCCCCTTATTACTACGAACTGCGCGGTTCTCGGCGTTACGATCAACAATATCATTGACGGCTATTCCTTTATCGAATCCATGGTAAGCACGCTTGGATGCGGACTTGGGTTCCTTCTTGCCATGGTACTGTTCTCCGGCCTTCGTTCCCGCATCAACGAAGCGAACATCCCCGCGCCTTTCCGCGGACTCGCAGTTACTCTTATTGCCGCTTCCTTTATATCCCTTGCGTTTATGGGATTTGCCGGCATCGTTGAAAATCTTTTCGCATAATTACGGGAGGTTGTAGATGGAAATTTTAATTGCATTTCTTTTTATGCTTGCCGTAGCGCTTCTGGCAGGAATTTTGCTCATCGTTTTCTCCCGCCTTTTTGCGGTGGAGAAAAATCCTCTGGAAAAAAGGATCAGAGAATGTCTGCCGGGCATTAACTGCGGTGCCTGCGGTTACAAGGGCTGTGACGACTACGCCGCTGCATTGGCGGAAGATGGCGCAAAACCAAGTCTGTGTGTCCCGGGAACGCAAAAGGTCGCCGATGAGATCAGCGACTTGCTTGGCATCGAGAAAGTGCAGGTAGAGGATGTAGTTGCATTCGTTGCCTGTAACGGACATCCCGGCGTTACTTCCCGTATGGCGGAGTATGAGGGCGTTATGACGTGCCGCGCCGCGTCCATGCTTTTCGGCGGTCCCAATTCCTGTCGCTTCGGCTGTCTTGGCCTCGGTGATTGCGCGGCTGCCTGCCCGTCGGATGCGATCTGCATGGTTGGCGGTATCGCACACGTGGATACCTCCCGCTGTCTGGGATGCGGCTTGTGTGCCCGGACTTGCCCCAAAAAGATCATCAAGATGCTCCCGCAACAGGCGGCAGCCGCCGTGGTATGCAGCAATACCGAGAGCGGCGCACTTGCACGCAAAGCTTGTAAGAATTCTTGCATCGGCTGTAAAAAGTGCGAAAAAGCGTGTCCGTCAGGCGCAATCAAGATTAAGGATAATCTTGCTGTAATTGATTATAATATCTGTACGTACTGCGGCTTTTGCATAAGCCAGTGTCCGACCGGCTGCCTTAAGAAAGTGTTCTTCCCCGATCTGCCGGAGGACTGCGATGTTAAAGAACTCACGGAGGATTATGAATAAACAGAACCGTATCAGAAACGATGTACTTCTTGTAGCAGTTCTCCTTTTGCTGTGTGCTGTCGGGATTTTGTATCTGTTTGTGTTCCGCGAGGGCGGTGACACCGTTCGTGTTACCGTGGACGGCGAGCTGTACGGCGTCTATTCTTTACATGAGGACTTTACCGAAGAGATACGAACCGGTGAGGATGACGGCCAATTCAATCGGCTGATTATACAGGATGGGCGTGCGTTTGTCGAAAGTGCGTCTTGTCCCGACGGAATCTGCGTGGGGCATCGGCCGATCTTCCGCAACGGAGAAAGCATCGTCTGCCTCCCGCACGGCGTAGTGATTACGGTGTTTACCGATAACGACAAATACGCTCCCGATATCGTGGCGTAGAAAGGTTTTGTATGAGGGAAAAATCCAAAAACGTTGCCTTTCTCGGTGTGTGTACAGCCCTGGCTCTGATACTCGCATACGTTGAGATACTTATCCAGCCGCTGATTCCTTCGATACCGGGAATCAAAATGGGTCTGCCAAACGTCATCATCGTCTTTCTGCTTTACCGGCGCTCTGCCGCATCTGCCATAGGAGTCTCCTTTTTACGCATCCTTTTAGTAAGCCTTCTTTTCGGCAATATGATGGCTCTTGCATACAGTTTGGCGGGCGCTGCCCTCAGCCTTCTTTTTATGATCGTCCTTCGCCGTCTGAATCTGCTTTCGCCGGTGGGCGTCAGCATAGCCGGCGGCGTGATGCACAACGTCGGACAGATTATGATGGCGGTCCTTCTTCTCAAAACGGTTGAACTTTCGTATTACCTCGTGGTTCTGACCGTTACGGGTACGATAGCCGGTATTCTCGTTGGACTTTGCGGATCTCTTCTCGTGCGGAAAATACCTGAAAAACTGTTTTGACGCATAGATTGTTTGGCGATCATAAAAAACGATTGACAGGCAAATAACGGTATGGTACAATAAAATTGTAAACCTAACAAGATAAAACTCTTTAAGGAGAAATTTATGAAAAAGATTCTGATTCTTGCTCTTTCTGTTCTCATGGTAATCCCCGTACTTTTCATTGGCTGTGATAAGGCTGAGCCAACCGTTAAGTTTGGCGCAGGCGTATACACGAGCACGCTCACCGTTACCGACGCTACGGAAGACAAAAACGGTGCAGGAAAAATCGACGTTACCGTTGCCGCTCTTACGGTGGACGCAGACGGAAAGATCGCTGCTTGTGCACTGGATACGATCAGTTATACGACGGAGTATACGGCAGACGGCAAGGCTGTTGCCGGTGAATTCAAGACCAAGTACGAACAGGGTGCCGGCTACAACATGGTAGCATACGGCGGTGCTAAGAAGGAGTGGTTTGAGCAGGCAGATGCGTTTGAGACTGTCGTTGCCGGCAAGACTCTTGACGAAGTAAAGGCGCTCGTTGCAGATGCTAACAAGGGCACGGAGGAAGTAATGACCGCCGGCTGTACCATCATGATCCATGAATTCGTTGGTGCTATCGAAAAGGCTTACAACGCAGCAGGTGCTGAGGTCAGCGCGGATGCAGCTTTGAAGGTTAACGTTGCCACCGAGCAGACCTTGACCGATGCTACTGATGAGAAAGACGGCTCGAACAAAATCGCATGCTACTCCTTTGCCGCAGCGGTTGATGCGGACGGTAAGGTGCTTGCCGCATCCAGCGACTGCGTAGAGGTATCCTTCACGTTTACCGCAAAGGGTGTCGCAACCCTTGATACCGCGAAGACGGTTCTCTCGAAGAAAGAGCAGGGTGCTTCCTACGGTATGGTAGCATACGGCGGTGCCAAGAAAGAATGGTTCGAGCAGGCTGCTGCTTTTGACGCTGCTTGCATCGGCAAGACCACCGAAGAGATCGCCGGCCTCCTTGGCGCAGACGGCAAGGGTGTGGAAGATCTCCAGACTGCAGGCTGCACGATCTACGTAACCGGTTTCGTGAGGGCTGCTGCGAAGTAATAACGATACTAAACAAATACAGTAACAAAAAAGGAGACTCGTCTCCTTTTTTGTTTAAATGGGATATATGAAACAACGAATTTACTCTATAGCGCTTTCTGTTTGTTTGCTGCTTTGCGCCATGCTTTCTTCCTGTGCTTCCGAACCGCAAAAAAACAAGTATTCTGCGTATTCTATGGACTATTTCGATACGGTAATTACCATCGTCGGATATGAGTATACCGAGGAAGAATTTGATGCAGTAGCAGAAGGGATCCTCGCCGAGTTTGAGGAGTATCACAGACTGTATACCATTTACCACCGTTTTGACGGCCTTGAAAATCTCCGCACGATAAACGACCTGGTTGACGGCGCGCATCGCACCGTAACGGTTGATCGGCGAATTATCGATTTGCTTTTGTATGCAAGAGAGATGTACGACTTCACAGACGGTACTGTGAACGTCGCTATGGGCAGCGTGCTTTCGTTGTGGCACGATTACCGTGTCCTTGGCGCTGATCCCGCTACTGCCGCTTTGCCGCCTATGGAGAGGCTTGCGGCCGCCGCAAAGCATACGGATATAACGAAGATGATCATCGACGAGGAAAACTGTACCGTTACGCTGACAGACCCGCTTATGAAGTTGGACGTTGGCGCTATTGCCAAAGGCTATGCTACGGAATGTGTCGCGCGCTCCCTTGAGGAGCGAGGGGTCACGGGTTATATCCTCAACGTTGGCGGCAATATCCGCGCCATCGGCGCAAAGCCGGACGGCAGCCTTTGGAGCGTAGGGATAGAAAATCCAAGCGGGGAAGAGTACCTCGCGTATCTTGAACTGAACGGTGAGTCCGTGGTAACGAGCGGTTCGTATCAGCGGTATTACTATGTGGACGGTAAGCCGTATCACCACATTATTCACCCGGATACACTGATGCCCGCCGAGGGCTTCATCTCCGTTTCGGTGGTGTGTGAAGATTCCGGTTTCGGAGATGCGCTCTCAACCGCACTGTTCTGTTTGTCCTTGGAGGAGGGCTTGGCGTTGGTAGAGTCCACCCCCGAGCTTGAAGCGATGTGGATGAGCGAAGACGGCACGAAAACCGTTTCCTCCGGTTGGAATGACTTCTTGAAAAATAAAGGATGATATTATGATAGAAACATTGCTTACACAGTATAAGGATGCTCTTTATATTTTGGCAGAGATCGCGGCCAGCACGCTGGAACTGATTGGCGTTCTCATCATCATTATCGGCTCTTTTCGTGCACTTGTGCGTCTTATCAAATGCCTCGTGAGAAAGCTCCCCTTCCACGTAGTGGTTGATCTCGGTAAAGCTTTGTCTTTGGCACTTGAATTCAAGATGGGCGCCGAGATCATAAAGACGGTTATCATTCATAATCTTGAAGAACTTGCAATACTTGGCGTGGTGATCATCATTCGCGCACTGCTCGCTTTTATCGTTCACTGGGAAATCCGAACGGAGCAAAGAGAAAGAGCCCTTAATCTCGCCAAAGAACCCGGGTCTTTCCCTGAAGAAAAATAAAGAAAAAGCCTTGGAATGAAACGATTCCAAGGCTTTTTATGTTGATGGCATACTATCGAAAGTGCACTCTGTATTTTACGACAGCATAATTTTTATGATCTCTGCATCGGTTTTTCGCATACCCTCGGCGGCGAGACGGCTGACGTTTTGAATGGTGTTTTCCACACCCTTGCTGACAATGCCGTCTCCGCCCACGAACTGGCTGCCTTCTCTAAACATCTGCATGCCGAGGATGCCTGCATCTACCGCAGACACGATCTTTGCGGCACAGCTGGCCTTCGCACCGTCGCAGATGACACCCGAATTAATAGCGAGTGCATTAACTATTGTGTGGGCGATCTCGCGGAATTTGCCGCCGTACAGATACGTTATGCCGGCGGCCGCACCGCAGCCTGCACTGATGACGCCGCAATAGGCGCTCAGTGGGCCGATGCCGCTCTTCAGATGGAGCGTTACCAGATTCGATACGGCAAGTGCTCGGTATAACCGTTCTTCGGATGCCCCCAGCTCGCGTGCGTAGATCACAACAGGCACCGAAGCGGTAATCCCTTGATTGCCGGAGCCGGAATTGATAACGACTGGCTTTTCGCATCCGCCCATACGCGCGTCCGAGGCGGCTGCCGCGTAGGCTTTCGCGCGGGTAAGGACGTCATTTCCGTTTGCCTTGAGGAGCACTTGTCCGATGCGAGCGCCGTAGCTGTTTTTAAGTCCTTCCTCGGCGATGGCCATGTTGTAGGCAATCTGGCAATCAAAAATATCCTTTACGTCGGCAGCTTCAAGCATGTCGGCAAAGTCTATGATGCGTTCAACCGTTAAAAGCTCTTTGTCCTCCGATGACTCCGGTGCTTGATTTTTCGGCGTGCGGCTGTAAACAGTTTCTCCGTCCCGTGAGATAGAGACGATGTTGGTGTGATTCCCTGCTATTCGGCATGATGCCGTGTGTCCGCCTTTCGTAAGGGAAATGAAAATATCAAAGAGCGCACCTGATTCCGACTCCTGCACCGTGAAGGCGGCGCTGTTCAAATATGCGGTGATCTGTGCGCGGTTTTCATCGGTAACCTCGCTTATGACCAAAAGCTGACGGGCAGGGTCGCCTGCGATGATGCCGGCCGCGGCTGCAGCCTCAAGCCCGCGCAGGCCTCCCGTGTTGGGCACGACCACGCTTTTTACGTTTTTGATTATGTTGGCGCTGACGCAGATATCCACCGTGTCGGGAAGACAGCCAAGTTCCCGTGCGGCCGCCGCTGCGGCGTAAGCCACGGCAATGGGCTCCGTGCATCCCATAGCGGGCACAAGTTCCCGCTTCAAAAGGCGAACGTAGGCTTCGTAAATATGTTCTTCCATATATTTACCTCGCGTGTGATCTTTATCATAATTATATCAGAGAACCATGTTTTTTGCAAGAACATATTGACATGCGTCCACACTCATGGTATACTTGTATACAATAAAAACAACTCGCAGAAATTCATCCAAAAAGGAGAGCGAAGAATGATCGAAATTTCGGAAAAAACAAACCTGCTGGAGCAAAAGAATTACCGTTATCAGCTGCAGGATGTCGCATCACCGAATCTGTATCGCGAGGTTTATCCGTACGACGAGGTGCCGAAGATCACCTTCAACCACCGCCGCGTACCTCTTTCTATGCCGCGTGAGATATGGATCACGGACACCACTATGCGTGATGGTCAGCAGTCGGTTGAGCCGTATACCGTAAAGCAGATTGTTGATCTGTATAAGCTTCTCTCGCGGCTCAGCGGCCCTAAGGGCATCATTCGCCAGAGCGAGTTCTTCGTTTACAGTAAAAAGGATATCGAGGCGCTCGAAGCGTGCCGCGATCTTGGACTCAAGTTTCCAGAGATCACAACTTGGATCCGCGCCAGCCGCGAAGACTTCAAACTGGTAAAGAGCCTCAATATCAAGGAAACGGGTATTCTCGTCAGTTCTTCGGATTACCACATCTTTAAAAAGATGAAAATGACGCGCCGTGAGGCGATGAATTTCTATCTCCAAACGGTGTCGGATGCATTCGAAGCGGGCGTTGTGCCGCGCTGTCATCTGGAGGATATCACGCGCGCCGATTTCTACGGCTTCGTCGTTCCGTTTGTCAATGAACTTATGAAGATGAGCCGCGATGCCGGTATCCCCGTGAAGATCCGCGCCTGCGATACGATGGGATACGGTGTGCCGTATACGGAGGTTGCGCTTCCTCGAAGCGTCCCCGGCATCATTTACGGTCTTCAGCATTATTCCGACGTGCCGAGCGAACAGCTTGAGTGGCACGGTCATAACGATTTCTATAAGGCGGTTTCCAACGCGTCGGCCGCTTGGCTGTACGGCGCATCTGCCGTCAACTGTTCACTTCTCGGTATCGGTGAGCGAACGGGCAATATTCCGATCGAGGCGATGGTATTCGAGTATGCGTCCCTTCGCGGTACGCTCGACGGCATGGATCCGACGGCGATCACCGATATTGCGAACTATTTCCACGAGGAGATCGGTTACAACTTACCGCCTATGACGCCGTTCGTAGGACGCAACTTCAACGTGACACGTGCCGGTATTCATGCGGACGGTCTTATGAAGGACGAGGAAATCTACAACATTTTTGATACCAAAACGATTTTGAACCGTGACCCGAGTGTTATGATCACGAAGACGTCGGGACTCGCCGGCATCGCTTACTGGATCAATACCACCTACCGCCTCACGGATGCGGATAAGGTCGACAAGCGAGATCCGCTCGTCGTAGCTATGAAGGAGTGGGTGGATAAAGAGTACGAGGACGGACGTCTTACGATCCTTTCGAACCAGGAACTGGAAGAAAAGATCGCTGAGCTCTCGGGCGGACGCTTGGTCATGCACTGATCGGGAAGGACGGAATATTGTATGAACGCAAATAATAAGAGCACTACCCGCGCCGATCTGGTGTTTGAAGCACTGGAGGGGGATATTCTCAGCGGAAAGTATCAGCCCGGAGATCTTCTCACCGAAGTGAAACTGTGCGAGCGGATGGGCGTGAGCCGAACGCCCGTACGAGAGGCGCTACACCGCCTCATGCAGGAGGGCCTCGTCCGCGAAACGACGCACGGCATGGTTGTGCGCGGTGTTACGTATCAGGACCTTATAGATATTTACGAGATCCGTCAGCGCATCGAAGGATACGCTACCAGACTGTGCGCTGAACGTATTACCGACGAGCAGCTCCGTGAACTCCGTGAGGTCGTTGAATTGCAGGACTTCTACACGGCGCGCGGCGGTGCCGCCCATATAAGAGATACGGATACGCTCTTTCACGAATTCCTTTATCGTTATTGCGGCAGCGAGATACTGGGCACTATGCTGAGTGAACTGCACCGTAAAGTACAGCGCTTCAGAAAATCGTCGGTGGAAAATCCCGATCGTGCGCGTGTTGCCGTCAAGGAGCACGCGGATATTCTCCGTGCACTTGAAGAGCATAACGGAGATGAAGCGGAGCGCTTGGCCATCCTCCATATAGAAAATGCCAAGGGCGGCATCGTACCCGTAACAGCCGCTACTCTACATAAATAATCACGAAAGTGTGAAACAATGGGACTTACGATTGCACAAAAAATTATCAAAGAGCATTTGATTGAGGGTGAAATGGTCGCCGGGCAGGAGATTGCTCTCAAAATCGATCAAACGCTGACGCAGGACGCAACAGGCACGATGGCGTATCTTGAATTTGAGGCTATCGGAATTTCGCGTGTTAAAACGGAACTCAGCGTTGCCTATATCGACCACAATACACTTCAGTCCGGCTTCGAAAATGCCGACGACCACCGCTACATTCAATCCGTTGCAAGAAAGCACGGTATCCGCTTCTCCCGCCCTGGTAACGGTATCTGCCATCAGGTGCATCTTGAGCGCTTCGGTAAGCCGGGCAAGACGCTCATTGGCTCCGATAGCCACACGCCCACGGGCGGCGGCATCGGCATGCTGGCGTTCGGCGCGGGCGGTATGGACGTGGCTGTTGCCATGGGCGGCGGTGTATATCACATCACCATGCCCAAAATGATCAAGGTGAACTTGACTGGCAAACTCTCTCCGTGGGTGAGCGCGAAGGACGTAAGTCTGGAAATCCTGCGCATCCTCTCCGTCAAGGGCGGTGTCGGCTATATTATCGAGTGGGGCGGCGAAGGCGTCAAGACGCTGTCCGTACCCGAACGAGCCACTATCACCAACATGGGTACCGAACTTGGCGCCACGACCTCCATTTTTCCGTCTGACGAGGCGACGAGAGCATTCCTTGCCGCCGAAGGCAGGGAAGAGGATTATACCCCCCTCGAGAGCGATCCCGATGCCGTATACGACCGCGTGATTGATATTGACCTTTCCTCGCTTGAGCCGCTTTTGGCTTGCCCGCACAGCCCTGATAATATCAAAAAAGCAAGCGAGCTTTCCGATATGAAGGTAGATCAGGTGTGCATCGGCTCGTGCACCAATTCGTCTCTCCGTGATATGCTGCGCGTTGCCGCGATTCTGAAGGGAAAGAAGATCCACGATTCCGTCAGTCTTTCCATCTCTCCCGGATCAAAGCAGGTGCTTTCTATGCTCGCCGACTGCGGTGCTCTTACCGACATGATTGCCGCAGGCGCACGCATTCTCGAGTGCGCGTGCGGTCCTTGCATCGGCATGGGCTTCTCGCCGCATTCCGCCGGTGTGTCCCTCAGAACCTTTAACCGCAATTTTGAGGGAAGAAGCGGCACCAAAGACGCGCAAGTCTATCTGGTTTCGCCCGAGATTGCCGCCGCATCGTCGCTCACGGGATACATCACTGATCCGAGAATGCTTGGCGATTATCCCGAGATTACCGTACCCGATGCTTTCAAGATCAACGACACAGCCGTCCTTATGCCCGCAGACGAGAACGAGGCGGCGGACGTCGAGGTCGTGCGCGGGCCGAACATCAAACCGCTCCCCGATGCCCGTCCGCTCACGGACACGATCACGGCTCCCTTGACCCTTAAGGTTGGCGACAACATCACCACCGATCATATCATGCCCGCCGGTGCGAAGATTCTGCCGTACCGCTCCAATATTCCATATCTGTCAAAATTCTGCTTTTCCGTGTGCGATGAGAACTTTGCAGAGCGTGCTCTTTTGGCAGGTAACTCAATCATCGTCGGCGGATCCAACTACGGCCAGGGCTCATCGCGTGAACACGCCGCGCTCGTTCCGCTTTATCTGGGTGTCCGTATTGTCGTAGCAAAGAGCTTTGCACGTATCCACGTGGCAAATCTCATAAACACCGGTATTCTGCCACTCACTTTCCAAAACCCCGACGACTATGAGAAACTCACCGAGGGCGATGAGCTTGAACTCTGTGGCCTTACAGAGGCGATAAAGACGGGCGAAGTTACGCTCACGGATAAGACGAACGGCGAGAAAATTCCGCTCACGTGCGACTTCTCCGAGCGGCAGATCGATATGCTCCTCGCCGGCGGCCTTCTGAAATACACAGCCGGTAAATAAGAAAGAGACGGAACGAACATGCAAAAAATTCAAATGAAAACACCGCTCGTCGAGATGGACGGCGACGAAATGACGCGAATCCTTTGGAAGCAAATCAAGGACGAACTGATTCTGCCTTTCGTGGATCTGAAGACCGAATACTATGATCTCGGCCTGCCCGAGCGCGAGCGCACGAAGGATCAGGTAACGATCGACGCTGCAAACGCCAACAAAAAATACGGTGTTGCCGTTAAATGTGCCACCATCACGCCCAACAAACAGCGCGTGGAGGAGTATAACCTCACCGAGATGTGGAAGAGCCCGAACGGCACGATCCGTGCTGTCCTTGACGGAACGGTGTTCCGTACGCCTATCCTCATAGACAGTATCAAACCCGCCGTCCGTAACTGGAAGCGTCCGATCACGATCGCGCGCCACGCGTACGGCGACGTTTACAAGTCCACCGAGTACCGCGTGCCGGGAGAGGGAAAAGCGGAACTTATGTTCACCGCCAAGGACGGAACCCGGTACCGTCAGACGATCTACGATTTTGAGTGCAGCGGCGTTCTTCAGGGTCAGTACAACAAGGACACCTCTATCCGTTCGTTTGCACATTCGTGCTTTCAATATGCGATCAATACGAAGCAGGATCTGTGGTTCTCGACGAAGGACACGATCTCCAAGCAGTACGACCAAACCTTCAAACTCATCTTTGAGGAGATTTATGAAAGCGAGTACAAGGACGAGTTCGGAAAACTCGGCATCGAGTATTTTTACACGCTGATCGACGATGCGGTAGCCCGCGTTATTCGCAGTGAGGGCGGTTTCATCTGGGCGTGCAAGAACTACGACGGTGACGTCATGAGCGATATGGTCTCGACGGCGTTCGGCTCGCTCGCTATGATGACCTCCGTTTTGGTATCTCCCGACGGGAACTACGAGTACGAAGCGGCGCACGGCACGGTTACGCGTCACTATTACCGTTATCTCAAGGGTGAGGAGACATCGACCAACCCCATGGCGACGATCTTTGCCTGGACGGGCGCACTCCGCAAGAGAGGTGAACTGGACGGACTTTCCGATCTCAGGGCTTTTGCGGATAAACTCGAAGCCGCCTGCATTAAAACGCTTGACGACGGCATCATGACGAAGGACCTCGCCGGACTCGTCGACGATACGGCGAAGGTGAAAGCGGTCAACAGCCTTGCATTTTTGAAGGCGATCAGAGACAGAATGTGATTACCATGCTTTCACACAATAAAAGGATAAAAGGAAATGCCCGCGTCTTAGGCGCGGGTGTTTTCTTGTTCTTGTAATTTTATGAAATATGTGCTACAATAATATGGAAAAGATGATCGTGATGTGTCTTTTTAATGGAAGATTACTCTGGTCAAAAAACGGGGGGATTTGTAATGCAGAAGAAACGCTTTTTTGGTGCCGTGGAATGGACACTTTTGATTGGTGCCATCGGTGCTTCCATACTCCTTTTGTCATACATTACGCTTTACAGTGATGACTACCAGTATGCTACTTATTTTTACGGCGGCCTGCGTGGCTTTTGGGACAAGACGGTTGAACACTATCTTACCGTGAACGGCCGTGCTTTGATCCACTTTTTTGCTGAAGTCTTTTTGATTTTCGGCACAAAGCTCTACGCGATCGTTTTTCCTTTTATGATGGCGTTTTCATTTTTTCTTGCACACAAAGTGCAGAATGAAAATACGCGCCAATTTTCCCCACTGGCTGTAGCTGTGCCCCTATGTCTTTTCCTTGCCTTGCCCGTCGTTTATCTCAATCAAACTTTTCTTTGGATTGCGGGCTCCTTTAACTACTGCTTCCCGGCTTTACTCGTGTTTGCTTATTTTGCCGCCGAGCAGCGCGCTGTCGCGGGGCGGGGCATTTGGCTTTCTTGCCTTTTGGGCTTTTTCGCAGGTGCCACCACGGAGCAAAACGGTCTTATGGCGCTCGTCGGCGGATCTCTGATCGCAATTATCGGTATTCTTCGGGCGCCGCGTAAAAAACGCCCTTTTCGATCTCTTTGTTCCGTTTTGTTTGTTCTTGCGGGTTATCTCTCTGTTATGCTTTCCCCCGGCACGTTCAGCCGTGTTTCTTTCGACGGGGAGGACGTTGGACTCTTATCGGTTATCTTAAATCCCGGGCTTCTTGCCCGTCGCTTTTATTCTGTCATGGCGTATTTCTGCGGGACAGATCGATCTATGCCCGGCGCTACCTTTCTGTTAACAGTCCTGATTCTCCTTTTGAGCTTCCTGCCGATCATTTGTGGCTCAAAAAGACTTCGCCCGCTTTTAATCGGTCTTCCCGTTGCCGCGTCTTATCTTATGCTTTTGTTTTTCGGTAACGGCAAACTGACGGCAGGTATTCTGCAGCTCATCGTGTGCGGATACCTTGCTTTTGCAGGTATCCTTCTTCTCTTTGAGCGCGAGTTTTCAACGAGCGGCGTGTTCCTTATAGCAGGTCTTGCATCCATCGGGATAATGGTTTTCACCAATCTCGGTGCATACCGCACCGTCGTCCCCACGCTCATTATGCTGATTGCCGTGATCGTGCGCTTGTGCGAGGTTTATTTTGAGCGCGTACCGCAACTTTGGCGGGTAGTGATCGGTGTAGTTGTGATCATGCTTTGTGCATTGGCGGCTTTGCCCACTTTCCGAGGTTATCGAGTCAACAGTGTCGTCGCCGAACAAAACGAGGCGGCCATTGCTGAAGGGCTTAAAACGGGAGAAATCACCCTTTGCACGGATTATCTTGACACCTACCGTCATACCTTGATGTTTGAAGGCGGCTATTTCTTCACCCAATTCCGCCTTTGTTACGGTATTCCATCCGATATGCCTGTTCACCTTGAGGGGGAGCATTTCGCACATTGGCCTGTCGTAATGGATGAAATCACTTTCCGTAATCACGCTATGATGACCAATTCTGTTCTGTATCTTCCTATGCGAGAGCTCATCGAGTTTTACGGTGCCTCGTTCGTGTGGGATTTTGAACGCGGAACTGGATTCTATATAAACCGCGGCGGTGAGCAGTATTATCTTTCAAGGATTGATAACACGATCAAAAGGCTTTCGGACGGTGAAGTAGTAACGGATGAGTGTTACACAATAGGCGTGACCGATCGCGACTATATGGAAATCCACGCAGCAGCCGATTTCTTCGGATTCACGTACACGTTCGATTGGCAGACCGTTACCGTTTTTCCGGAAGTGATAAACGAATAATGTTTTGTTTTAGTACAAAAACAAAAGGCTCAGAATCTTATGATTCTGAGCCTTTTTGCGAGTAATGAATGCGTTAAAGGAGTTATGCGTCAGATCGCCGTTTCGTCAGTGCGATAGATCTGCTGTTTCCTATCAGAATGCAGGACAATCAATTAAAACAGAATAACAAGAAATTGAGAAACCAAAACAACCGCAACGAGCGCGATCGGATAGGTTGCTGCATAGGCAGAGGCAACGTCCTCCGTTTTTGCCACGTTGATCAGGGTACCAAGCGCAGGAGTACTCGTCATACCGCCGGTGAGAGAACCGAGATTGTTGAGAAGACTCATCTTAAGGACATATTTCGCGAAGAAATAGCCGGCGATAAGCGGGATGCCGGTCATGATAACACCGTAAACGAAATACATAGGATCGAAGTTTGCGATGAATTCCGCGCCGCCGGGGATACCCGCACCGACAAGGAAGAGTACCAATCCAAGTTCACGGAAGAGTTTCAAAGTTCCGATGCCGGGCATAAGATTGATGCGGCCGATTCTGCCGAAGTGTCCGAGAACAAGGCTCGTGAGAAGGCATCCGCCGGTTGTGGTGAGCGAAAAGCACGTACCCGAAAGGCCGGCCGAGGAGAGCGGTATCTTAATCTGACCGACAACTGTACCAATGATGGCTGCAAGCGCGAATGCAGCAATGCCCATGTGGTCAATTTCAAACAGCCTCGTAATAACGGATTCTTTCGAGTCTTCTTTTTTTACGAGGAGAAGTTCTCTTTCTTTGTCCATATTCGCTTTTACCATTTTAGGAATCAGCTGAACGAAGAGAACGACACCCACAACGCCGAATATGTAAGCAATTCCGTGGCCTACGGAAACAAGGCCTACGTACTCGGGGGCAACGGTTGCCTTTGCTGCCGCAAAAGCAGGCGTGGATGTAAGAGAGCCGGAGAGAAGTCCTACGATCATGGCTACAAAGCCATCCTGTTCGGTGATCGTCGCACCGTAGCCGAGTACTTCGCCGAGTCCTATGCAGCCGGCAGCGGCCGCGCCGCCCGCTAAGATAACGATAAGACCGAGAAGAACGTAGGATTTGAAGTTTTTCTTGAAATTCCCGAAAAACTTCGGACCGGCTATAAAGCCAACGGATGTTACAAAGAGGATAAGACCGAGAGCTTCTATTAGCGAAAGACCGCTTGTAAAATCGTACGGCTTTGCGGATGCACTGAAATGCAGCGCACCTTCCGTATTTACTTGGAAAAACAGCGCGCCGAAAATAAGCGCTACGATAAATACACCGGCATCACCGAGGGAAATGCCCTTGATCGTAATTCTGCCGAGTGCGTAGCCGAGAAGAAGTACGGTAAATACCACAAACAACAGGGTATAGATATTACTGATGGAAATAACACCGCCAAATAAACTCATTCTGTTATCCCTCCTTAAATATTTTCCTGTTTTGTGTAGTTTGGCAGGAGTTTCGGGGAAACGGTTTCCGTTTTGATTCCCGCATCGGCGAGCATCGCTTCAAATTTTGCAATATGATCGAGCGTGAGCTTGCCGACGGTGGTCTCTTTAGCGACAGCGGCTGCGTGCTGACCTGCATTTCTGCCGAAAACAATAATGTCAAGAAGGCTATTGCCCATCAGTCTGTTTTTGCCGTGAATGCCGCCAACGGCTTCGCCTGCGACAAAGAGGTTCTTCACGTTTGTGGTTTCGCCGTTAACTTTAATGTCGAGACCGCCGTTCTGGTAGTGCAGGGTAGGATAAATGAGAATCGGTTCCTTGCGGATATCAATGCCGTATTTACCGAACATACGCATCATCGCGGGAATTCTCTTTTCGATCGTGCCTTCACCGCCGATTTTTTCAATCATAGGTGTGTCGAGCCATACAGCCTGACCGTTTCCTGTATCGACGCCGTTACCGCGCTCAGAGCATTCGCGGATGACGGAGGCAGCGGTAACATCGCGGGTTTCCAAGGGGTGCATAAATACTTCGCCATTTTTATTGACGAGTTTAGCACCGAGGGAACGGACCTTTTCGGTTACGAGCGCGCCGAAAATCTGTGTGGGATAGGCAGCGCCGGTGGGGTGATACTGAAGTGTTTCCGCATAGAGAAGTTTTGCGCCCGCGCGGTAGCCGAGAACAAGGCCGTCAGCGGTTGCACCGTAGTGGTTAGAGGTTGGGAAGCCCTGGTAGTGCATACGACCTGCGCCACCGGTTGCGATAATGACGGTTTTTGCCTTCGCAACGAGGAGTTCCTTTGTCTCCATATTCATAAGAACCGCCCCGGCTGCCGCACCGTTTTCATCGAGAATAAGCTCGATTGCCGCCGTGAAGTCAACAACGGTGATGCCGCGGTTGAGAACTTCATCGCGGAGGGTTCTCATAATTTCGGCACCGGAGTAGTCCTTTGCCGCATGCATACGCTTGCGGGACGTACCGCCGCCGTGTGTTGTGATCATGGTGCCGTCCGGTTCCTTGTCAAACTCTACGCCCAGTTCAGACAGCCACCGGATCGCCTCGGGGGCGTCGCACACCAGTTTTGCAAGCAGATCACGCTTTGCGGAAAAGTGGCCGCCGCCGAATGCGTCGACAAAGTGGATCGCGGGTGAGTCGTTGGGCTTATCAGCCGCCTGAATACCGCCCTCTGCCATCATTGTGTTGGCATCACCCATACGAAGTTTGGTAACAATCATAACGTCAGCGCCTGCTTCATGTGCTTCGATAGCCGCGGCGGTACCCGCACCGCCGCCGCCGATGATGAGCACGTCGGTTTCGTAATCGGGTGCGGAGAGGTTTACGCTGTCTGCAGTGATGCGGCTGTGTGCCTGGAGCGTCGCCGCAAGTTCTTTCGGAACCTTTTCTCCTTTGTTAGGACCTACTGTGAGCGTTTCGAACTCATCCGTTTTATAGTCGGGATGGAAAGTGGACAGCACTTGCTCCTTTTGCTCGGCGGTCATGCGGGCCGGCTCGAACGCAATATTCTTTTCTCTTGCGGCTTCTACAAGCGCGAGAGATTCCTTAAACTGTTCAGAATACATGGTGCTGTCCTCCTTATTTCTCAATCTCACGTGTGTTGTAAAGCTCTTTCATTTCGTCGATCTGCTTTTCCATGAGAGCCTCAATGAGTTCGGTAAACGTGCCGTCGTTGATCTCTCGTACGCGGTCTTCCAGGTGATCGCAGCCGGGCGCGAGATACTTGCCGTTGATACGGCGAGCAAGCATTGCCACCTGCGGGTGGGAAATGCCCGCGGGGCAACGGGAGGAGCACACGCCGCACATTACGCAGTCAAACGATTCCTCCGCGCATGCAGCGAAATCACCGCGCTGTGCGTATGCGATGTACTGCATAACGTTCAACTCCTGGGTGCACGCTTTCGTGCAGGCATTACATCCTACACAAGCGTAAATTTCGGGGTAAAGCTGCATCATGACAGCCTCGGTGGGCGTGATCTTCTCCATGTCGTAAACCTGCTTGATAAGGGGGAAGAAGGGAAGTGTTGCAATGTACATGCCGTCTTCCACCTTGGTCTGGCAGGCGAGGCAAGCCTTCAATTCATGCTGACCCTTGATGCGGTACAGCGTTGCACAGGCACCGCAGAAACCGTTTCTGCATCCGCATCCGCGAACGAGTTGATAGCCTGCGTATTCCATCGCCGTCATAATCGTCAGCTCGGCGGGAACCTCATATTTTTTGCCGAAAAGGAATATATTTACAGTATTTTCCATATTCATTCACCGTCCATCAATATTCATCCGGAAGCTCATCCAGTTCATCACAGCGGAAGACCGGACCGTCCTTGCATACGTACTTTGCGCCAACGTTGCAACGTCCGCATTTGCCGACGCCGCACTTCATGCGCAGTTCCAGGGTCGTGTAGACCTGTGTTTTGTCAAATCCGAGTTCCGATAGCCCGTCAAGTGTGAATTTGATCATGATCGGCGGTCCGCAAAGAACTGCCATTTTATTTGTATCAAATCCGAGTTCCTTGACATAATTCGGCACGAATCCGACATGCCCGTCCCAACCCTCTTGTTCGCGGTCAATGGTTAGGTGAACGTGCACGTTTTCATCGTTCTGCCATTCTTCGATAATTTCACGGTAATCCAGAAGATCGTCCTTGGAGCGGGATCCGTATACGATATCGATACGGCCGTATCTGTCGCGGTAGTGACGGCAATAGTTGATAACGGAGCGCAGAGGTGCAAGGCCGACACCGCCGGCGATGAACAGCATATCGTGACCGGCAAATACGTCGTCAACGGGGAACGGCTTTCCGTACGGACCGCGGACGGTGATCATCTGACCTTCCTCGGCGGCATGAAGCCATTCGGTAACGCAGCCGCATTTTTTGATAGAGAATTCCATATACTCCGTATTCGTGGGAGAGGAGGTAATGGAAAACATTGCCTCGCCGATTCCGGGAACGGACAGCATAGCACACTGTCCGGGGCGGTGATCAAACGGCTTTTTGCCGTCCGGCGTAACAACGCGGAAGGTTTTGATGTCCGGGGTATCAATGCGCACGTCGGTGATTACACCCAGGATGGGAATTAAAGTTTCATTCATGTCAGTCATCGGTATCCACCTCCAGCGCTTTCATAACCTTGACGATATTCATAGAGATCGGACACTTGGCAAGGCATCTGCCGCAGCCGACACAAGAGAATATTCCGTCGTTGTTTTCGGGAAAGTACACAAGTTTGTGCATGAATCGCTGACGGAAGCGCTCCTTCTGCGAGTTGCGGTTGTTGCCGTGTGCCATTTTCGTGAATTCCGAGTACATGCAGGAGTCCCAGCAGCGATAACGTACTACGCCGTTGTTCGTCTTGAAATCGCGGATATCATAGCATTGGCAAGTGGGGCAAACGAAGGTGCAGGTGCCGCAGCCGAGACAACTCTCAGACAGCTTTTCCCACTGGGGGGAATGGAAGAACTGTTCGGTTTTACTGCCGCCGAATGCATTGGCTTCCAGATCGGCAAGCGGCAGGCGCTTCATAACCTTGCGGTTTTTTTCCTTTTGCGCACTTACTGCGGAATCATCACATGCTTCGGTGAGATCGGCAATCAGTTTCGTGAAGGCTTGGCCGCGCTCGGTATTGGCATGCAGATATAGCGCGTCGTCCGTGAGCCATGCGCTGACGTCGCCCATGGGCTCTGCGGCGTCAATGCCGAAAGTTCCGCAGAAGCAATTTTCCGTCGGGCGATTGCAAGCAAGCGAAATAATGACTCCGTGCTCACGGCGCGAAGCGTAATAGCTGTCGCGGGGCTCGGTGAGAAAGACGCGGTCAAGAATCTCCAGACTTTTTACATCACACGCACGTACGCCAAAGACGGCAAAGTCCTCGGTTTCAGTTCTCGTGTCAATGACTTCAATTTTTTTACCTTCGGTCTTGAATGCCATCAAGTCTTCACTCTGCGGAAAGAAGAGATCCTTGGGACCTTTTACGGTATTCGAGGCGTTGCTCCATACCGTGCCCGGCTGCCATTTTTTGAAAACGGCACCGTTTTTATCCTCCGTCGGGAGATAGAGCGGCATAGAGGCAGAAACGATCTCAAAAAGTTTATCGATGTTCGAGAGAGTACATTTAAGCACGATCGAAGCCTCCTTTCACAACGTCAGAGGGCTCGGGATCATCCAGACTGAAGTTAACAAGCGGTGCACGCTGATTGTCGTATTCGCCTGCCTGGTACTCTCCGTACGTTTCATTCATATCTTTGATGAACTTACGGTTCAACAGGTGAAGCGGGATGTTCTGCGGGCATACGCGTGAGCATTCGCCGCAGTCCGTGCATCTGCCCGCTACGTGGTACGCGCGGATGATGTGGAACAGCTTTTCTTCAAATTCTCCGCCGGGTGCTTTGCTCTGTACGCCGGAGTTCGGATTGTCAAATACGCACTTTTCGCAGGTGCAAGCAGGACATGCATCGCGGCAAGCATTACAGCGGATGCAGCGGGAGAGTTCGTTCTGCCAGAAAGCAAAACGTTCGTCTGCACTCAGCGCTTCAATCTTTTCAACTTCGTCAAAACGGTTGGAGGTGAGAACCTCGCCCTCGTCTCCGATAAGCTCGTCGTATGCAACGTGTTTCTTTGATTTGCAGTTGAGACAGCGTTCCGTGAGAACCTCGGCGCAGCTTACCGATATCGGTTCGTCATCATAGAGCGTATGAACGAGAAGGGAATTCTCGCACGCTTCGATTGCCGTGATACCTTCACCGACGATCTTGCGGATTTTTTGAATATCTGCCATGCCACTGCAAGGTATGCCGATCGCGTACACCTTTTCGCGGTCGAAGCGATGCTCAGAAAGGAGCTGGTTGAAACTGTATGTATCACAGGGCTTCAAAAATACAAGAATCTTACCGTCGATCTCGCGGGTTTTCTTGAGAAGATATTTTGAAAGGTTCGCTCCGGAGAAATCGTTGTAGATAAAGCCTTCGGTCAGTTCCTCGGCGGCTGTGAAGACTGCGGGTGTCAGATCGTAGTCAAATTCGCCGCGTTTCCAGCCGAGAACAGCGGCAACGGTGCCTTCGCCGAGCAGGGATGCTGCGCGCTCGCACAATGATTTGGTTGTTACTGTTTGCATCGCAGATCCTCCAATCTTTTGTTCGGGCCAAGCGCCGTAACTTTTTCTACAAACTCGTTCATCGTAGCGGCAAATTTCGCACCTTCGGCGGCGGATACCCACTCAACACGCGTGCGGTCACGCTCAATGCCAAGAAAATCAAGCATCGAGAAGAGCATCGACATACGGCGGCGGGTGTAGTAGTTGCCGGTGGAATAGTGGCAGTCGCCCGGATGACATCCGCAAAGGATTACGCCGTCCGCGCCGCGCTGAAATGCGCGAAGGATAAACATAGGATTGACACGACAGGAGCAGGGTACGCGAATGATTTTTACGTCAGCCGGGTATGCGAGGCGATTGCTTCCTGCAAGGTCTGCACCGGCGTATGAGCACCAGTTGCAGCAGAATGCAACGATAACGGGCTTGAATTCTTTTACATCTTGCATATTGCATCCACCTCCGCCATGATTTGATTGTTTTTAAATCCGTTCAGATCCATTGCACCGGACGGGCAGGCAACCGTACAAGCACCGCATCCCTGACAAACTGCAGGATTGACCGAGGCAACACGTCGGAGCTTTGTCGTGCGGTCAGGCATTCTGAATTCTTTTTCTTCATAAGTGATAGCGCCGTACGGACAGACGCGTTCACAGCTTGAACAGCCGTTGCACATCAGCTCATTAGACTGTGCGATGCACGGGTTACCGGTCAGATGATCCTTAACAAGAAGACCGATGACTTTAGAAGCCGCGGCACTTGCCTGGGATACCGTTTCGGGAATATCCTTCGGGCCCTGGCAGCAGCCGGAAAGGAATACGCCGGCAGTGGGGGATTCCACGGGACGTAGTTTCGGGTGCGCTTCGGTGAAGAAATCGTTTGTGTCCATAGAAGCTGTCAGCATGGTAGCCAGCGGTCGGGCGGACTTGTCCGGCTCGATTGCCGCCGCGAGAACGACGAGATCGGCGTCGATGTGAAGCTGCTTTCCGTTTATGAGATCGGATGCCTGTACCAGCAGCTTTTTACCCTCCGGAACGACCTTCCCCACCATACCTTTGATGTAATGCACGCCGTACTCTTCCACCGCGCGGCGGTAGAATTCGTCAAACGCCTTACCGGGGGTACGTACGTCAATATAGAACACGTAAACGTCGGTATCGGGGTATTTATCACGGATAAGCATTGCGTGCTTTGCCGTGTACATACAGCAGATTTTTGAGCAGTATTCTTTGCCTTTTTCGGCGCAGTTTTCGCATCTGGAGCCGACACACTGTACGAAAACGATCTTATGCGGATGCTCACCGTCGGAAGGGCGGAGCAGTTTTCCGGAAGTAGGGCCTGCCGCATTGGTGAGACGTTCGAACTCAAGAGAGGTAATGACGTCCTTTGACTGGCTGTACGCGAACTCGTCGAACTTCTCCATGGAGATGGGGTTGTAGCCGGTTGCAACGACGATCGCACCGTATTTTTCCTTTACAAACTCGTCTTTTGCATTGTAATCGATGGCGCCGGCGGTGCACACCTTGGCACATACACCGCACTTGCCGGTTTTCAGCATAGTGCAGTAATCGGCATCAATGGTTGCGACCTTCGGTACGGCCTGCGCAAACGGAATATAAATAGCGCGGCGGTTGTCCATACCGAGATTGAATTCGTTGGGGACTTTCTTCTGCGGGCACTTTTCCGTACAGAGTCCGCATCCGGTACAAATATCTTCCTTTACGTAACGTGCCTTGCGCTTGATGGTAACGTCGAAGTTACCAACGTAACCGCCGACCTCCGTTACTTCGCTGTAAGAATAGATGCGGATATTTTCGTTTTGTGCCGCATCGACCATTTTCGGAGTGAGAATACACGCGGCGCAGTCGAGCGTAGGGAAAGTCTTATCCAGCTGCGCCATCTTGCCGCCGATAGTGGGCTTTTTTTCTACGATATCAACGGGGAAACCTGCATCGGCAATATCGAGCGCGGTCTGAATACCCGCAATACCGCCGCCGATCACGAGCGCGCGCTTGGTGACGGTTGATTGACCGGGAGTAAGCGGGGCGTTGAGGTTTACCTTAGCCACGGCTGCTTTGCCGAGGATAATAGCTTTTTCCGTGCCGGAAAGCATATCCTTATGTATCCAGGAGCATTGCTCGCGGATGTTGGCGATCTCCACCATGTACGGATTGAGTCCGGCGGCCGCCGCTGTTTTACGGAAGGTTGCTTCGTGCATACGGGGTGAGCAGGAGCAGACAACGATGCCGGTCAAAGAATGTTCGTGGATCGCATTTTTGATAATATCCTGACCCGCCTGGGAGCACATATACTGATAATCGGTGGAAAAGACCACACCGGATTCCGTTTTGAGTGCTTCTGCAACGGCGTGAACATCTACGGTGCCCGCAATATTCGAGCCGCACCAGCATACAAATACGCCAATTCTTTGCATGTATCTTCTCCTCTCTTATTTCGTGTATTTCCGGAATGCGCTGACGAGCAACTGTCCTGGCGTGTTATCATCAAGCATCTGGGGAACGTCATCGGCAGTCATGCGGTTAGCCCCCTGCTTACGGATCGCGGTAAGACGAACTGCTTCAATGAGTTTGGCAGGCTCTACACCGCGCGGGCACCGTTCCATGCAGGCAAAGCATGACAGACAGCGGTAGAGTGAGTCAGAACGAAGAAGCGGTTCGATCTCGCCGTTATCGATCATGGATGCAAACTGATGAGGATGAAATTCCATTTCATCGTATGCAGGGCAAGATGCAGAGCATTTGCCGCATTTCATGCATTTTTTTACGTTAACGCCGCTGATACGGAGGATTTCCTTTTTCAGTTCGGTGTTATTCATTGACTTCCTCCTTAATGCCCAATGCCTCCGCTAAAATCTCCGTGAAGTAAACGATAGGGAGTTTTGAGGAGTACTTTTCGAGATTGTACTTGCAAAGCGGGCAAGCGGTAACGAGCATTTCGGCCCCGGCAGCCGCGGCATTATCTATAACCTTACCACTGTTCTTTTCCGCGAGCGCGGGCGATTCGGCGGAAACATAACCGCCGCAGCATTCGTTACGTCTTGCATAGATGACGGGCTCGCCGCCGAGCGCAACGATAAGATCTTCGATAATACGCGGATTTTCCGGATCGTCCATGCCGAGAACTTTGCCGGGACGAAGAAGCAGGCAGCCGTAGTAAGCGCCGATTTTCTTGCCTGCAAGCGGCTTTTTGACCGCCATTGCCACATTGGAGAAGCCAACTACGTCGCGAAGGAGCTCAAGATAATGATAAACGGTCGTTTCGCCGTTGTACGGCGTTTCTTCTGCCATGTACCGGTTGACACGGTCTCTGAAGACGATGTCGTTTTTCATAGCGTGATTGGTTTGCTTTACAACGTTGTGGCATGCAGAGCAAACGGTAACGAGCGGCTGATCGGCATCTTTTGCAGAACGAAGCAGACGAACTGAAGAGAGCTTGGTGGCAATTTCATCGTTAGCGGTGGTGAACACACCGCCGCAGCACTGCCACGCTTTTGGCTCTTCCAGGGTTATGCCGAGCACTTCTGCAGATTTTCTCCCATATTCGTCAAGATCCCGTGCCTTGTTTTTTAAGGTACAGCCGGGAAAATACGTTACTTTCATAATGACCCCCATTCAATCAGCACATTTCTTCGGGATGGAACACCTCGTCAAATTTTTCGGCTGTGAGGAAGCCGAGCTCTACACATGCTTCTTTCAGCGAAATATTGTCTTTATAAGCCTTTTTAACAGTTTTTGCTGCGTTTTCATAACCGATGTAGGGGTTAAGAGCGGTAACGAGCATAAGAGAATTGTGCAGATTGTGATGCATTTTCTCCTTGTTTGCTTTAATTCCTACAGCACAGTTGTTGTTGAAGGAAACGATGGCCTCGGCGAGAAGTCTTGCCGACTGGAGGAAATTGTATGCGGCTACGGGCATAAATACGTTCAATTCAAAGTTGCCCTGGGATGCCGCCATACCAACGGCGACGTCGTTGCCCATTACCTGAACGGCTACCATGGTAACTGCTTCACACTGGGTGGGGTTGACCTTACCGGGCATGATCGAGGAGCCGGGCTCATTCTCGGGAATAAAGATTTCGCCCAGACCGTCGCGGGGGCCGGATGCGAGCCAGCGGACGTCGTTTGCGATCTTCATCATATCGCAGGCAAGGGCCTTGATCGCACCGTGTGCGAATACGAGCTCGTCCTTAGAGGTGAGTGCGTGGAATTTATTGGAAGCCGTTACAAACGGTTTTCCGGTCAGTTCTGCGCACTTCTGGGCAACGAGTACGTCAAAGCCTTTCGGTGCATTGAGACCGGTACCGACAGCCGTGCCGCCGAGCGCAAGCTCATAGAGAGGCTTTACGGAAAGTTTCAAGAGTTCAACATCGCGCTCAAGAGAGGAGCGCCAGCCGGAGATTTCCTGGCTGAACCGGATCGGCGTCGCATCCTGAAGATGCGTACGTCCGGATTTGACGATACCTTCATTTTCTGCTTCCAGACGCTTGAAGGTCTCGATAAGGAGTTCGGTTGCCGGGATGAGTTTGTCCTCAATCGCGATGGCGGCGGAAATGTGCATAGCCGTCGGGAACGTGTCGTTCGACGACTGGCTCATGTTGATGTCATCATTGGGATGGGTCAATTCCTTGCCTGCAATCTGATTGGCGCGGTTGCGAATGACTTCGTTCGTATTCATGTTCGACTGCGTGCCGGATCCGGTCTGCCATACGACGAGAGGGAAGTGATCCATCAGTTTTCCTGCGATGACTTCGTCGCAAGCCGCGGTGATAGCATCCAATTTTTCTTTTGTCATCTTTTCGGGCTTCAACTCGTGATTGGCGAGTGCTGCCGCTTTCTTGAGAATGCCGAAAGCGTGTACGATCTCAGCCGGCATCGTTTCGATGCCTACACCGATTTCAAAGTTTTCGCGGCTTCTCTGTGTCTGTGCTGCCCAAAGTTTGTCAGCAGGTACTTTCATCTCACCCATCGAGTCATGTTCAATACGGTATTCCATTTTTTCAGGTCCTTTCAAAAAATATATTTTATAAAATTTTTATTTTTAAACTGATATTGGATCTCCGATTGTTGTCCGACGCTTTGCACCGGTATTTATCTGCGGCGGAGTCACTTGAAAACATACCACATACATTATATAACAAATTGTGTTAAATTTCAAGATAAAAGTAAGGCATGACGGAAAAAAGAAAGACATATGTGATAAAATACATACAGGTCTTCCGGCAGAAACTTTTGTGAACCGTTTTGTGTTTTTTGCAAAATCGGTGTCCAATAAGCGAAAACGGAAAAGTCTGTGTTTATCCATAAAAACAGGAGTCACTTTCTCACAGTCCAATTAAACTGTTCAAAACATGACTCCTGTTCGGATCATCTTATGCGTTATAAAATTTTACGTACCAAATAAGCGCAAAGACGGTTCCAAGAACAAGGAAGAAAAGACCCGTAACAAGAATACAGCTGTTATTTCGCTTTTTGGCCTCGCTGAGCTTACGCGCGCGGTAATCGGCATATAACTCGTGCTTTGCTCTGCCCATGGGGACAAAGGCGAGCGCGACGTTTCTGAGAACGAATCCGATGCCTATGAGCGCCCCCTCGCTGCTGACGTACAGCATTCCCGCAAAAAGCGTCATGAGTACGCCCGAGACGAAGAAAGCGTCTGATAAGATCTGGATATTTACCGCCGTGCTTTCTGTGAAAAAGCCCTTTGACCAAATCACAAGGAACGCGATAAGTGCTTCAATGCCAAAACAAATAGCATATTTTGTTAACGTTACTTTGGATTCCTGTTTCACTGTCCTTTAACCATCCGTTTTGTTACTTGACCAACTGCCTGTATTTTTTCTCTTCAATGTCGTTGCAGTATACGAAATGTCCGGGGGTGATCTCACGGAATGAGGGAGTATCTACCGAATAATCGTGTTCCGCAATGGGGTTGTAGGGAATTCTCGTGCGCTGCTTCTCATATACGGGGTCGGGCAGCGGGATCGCCGAAAGAAGCGATTTCGTATAAGGATGCAGGGGATTATTGAAGAGCTCGTCCGAATCGGCAAGTTCGACAATCTTTCCGAAGTACATAACGCCGATTCGATCGGAGAAATATTTAACCACCGACAGGTCGTGCGCGATGAACATAATGGTAAGTCCCAAGCGCTCCCGGAGATCGTTGAGCAGGTTGATCACCTGTGCCTGAATAGATACGTCAAGCGCAGAGATAGGCTCGTCGGCGATGATCATCTCGGGCTGCATGATAACCGCTCTCGCGATGCCGATACGCTGGCGTTGACCGCCGGAGAACTCGTGAGGATAACGGTCTGCGTGCTCGCGCACAAGACCGACCATCTCAAGTATCTCATAGACCTTCTCGTTGATATAATCCTTATCGGTGATGCCGTTTATCACGAGTCCCTCAGCAATAATATCACGTACGGTCATACGGGGGTCAAGAGAAGCGATAGGATCCTGGAAGATCATCTGTATCTGGGTTATGAGTCTGCTCTTCTTTGCTACGCGGCATCGGTTATTGAATTCTTTCTTGAGGGCCTTGAGTTTTTCGGCATTGCCCTCTGCCGCTCTGAATTTCTCGGCATACTCTGCCTCCAGTGCCTGGATAAGTGACTTGACGTACTGCTTATCAACTTCCTTGCTGTCAGACTTTGCATCTTTGATGAGTGCTCGGTTCTTGTCAACGACAGCACCAAGCTCCTTGTTGATCTTTTGGATCTCTTCCCGGATCGCAGCCTTTCTCGCGTCGTCCGCGTTCTTCTCGGCGCGGAGAAGCTTGATTTTCTCTGCGGCATCGGCGCGGGCAGCGGCGATCGCATCCTTGTAGGAGCGTGTTCCAGCCCCGATTCTCTGACCCTTGAAGTATACATTACCCGAGGTAATGTTATATAGCTTGATGATGGAACGACCCGTTGTGGTCTTTCCGCAGCCGGACTCACCCACAAGGCCAAAGGATTCGCCCTTCTTAATCTCAAAACTTACATCATCAACGGCCTTAAGATCCTTACGTCCCAAACGAAAATACTGACAAAGGTGGTCAACCTTCAACAATACTTCATAATTATTCTCCATGGTTGCCTCCTCTTTCTTTCATTCGCCGGATACGCTCGGTAATGATCTTGGGGATTTCTACCTTGGGTGCGTTAGGATGGAGCAGCCACGTTGCAGCAAAGTGTGTGGGAGAAACCTCATACATGGGGGGCTGCATCTCAAAGTCAATCTCCATTGCATACTTATTTCTTTCAGCAAACGCATCTCCGACAGGGGGATATATCATATTCGGGGGTGTACCGGGGATCGCATCTAACCTCTCATCGGTGTCAAGGTCAGGCATAGAAGAAAGCAGTGCCCAAGTATAGGGATGCTGAGGATTGTAAAATACCTCTTCCGCCGTGCCGTACTCTACGATCTTACCTGCATACATAACGGCAATTCTGTCCGCCATATTGGCAACGACACCGAGGTCGTGCGTGATAAAGATAATCGAAAGGTTGTGTTCGCGCTTGAGTCGGTTGATAAGTTCGAGGATCTGCGCCTGGATCGTAACGTCAAGTGCCGTCGTTGGCTCGTCGCAAATGAGGATATCGGGGTTAGCCGAAAGCGCGATAGCAATAACGATACGCTGACGCATACCGCCCGAAAACTCGAACGGATACTGTCTGTAACGCATTCTCGCTTCAGGAATACCGACCTCTTCCATGAGTTTTATAGCCTTTTCCTTTGCGATTCGCTTGGTAAGCGTATACACTACCTGCGACGCCTTTTCCTTGAGGTAATCGATGATCTCTACGCAACGCTTATCGACGTTAAAGGTCTCTGCAGTCTCAACGTCTGCTTTGAATTTGTTCATTACGCGGGAGAGAACTGAAACGATCGTTTCGATCTGCACCTCGGGCTCGATAACCGACTTGGGAACGATCTTCCAGTCAACCTTTTTGCCTTTCGCCAGCAAAGCCTCTCTCTGCGCGGTCTGACGTGCAAAGCGGGCCTCCTCCTTGGGATTGTTCTTAACGTAGAAGAAGTACTTCTCCACTTCTCTTTGGAGTGCTCCGCCAAAGGTGTAAGCCACGTTATCCTTGACAATGGCAAGCGGATCGATCGCCGAGAGAACACTCTTGTTTACGTTCTTGCAGGTCACATCCGCCTCTTGAGCAGAAAACGTTCCTGCTCTGAAGAAGTTGATCGCATTTTCGAGTGCCACGATAGCGGCCTTCTTGTTTTGGATGGTCTTATCAAACGAATACTGGACCGCGATCTTCTCGAGAGCGATAAAGGAGTCCATAAAATCCTCGTTGAGGAACTTTCCCGCGATCTCGTTAGCCTCGTCTGCGGGCATCCGACTAAGATCGGTCTCGGGATGCTTGTATACGTAATAACCGATTCTGAAGAAGTTGTACTGGGGCTGCTCAAGCATCTCCTTTGCCGTTTTCTTGAGTGCCTCAAGCACTTGAACCGTCTCAGGGGAAGCCTCGTTCTTAGACGCACCCGCGCCAACAAATTTCTTTGCGGAATCAACAATAGTTACCTTCTTACGCTCTGCACGCTTTACTCCGTCAAGAGCAGATTTATGCGTCTTGAGTGTATCCACGTATTTCGAAGCAAAGAACTTGTCGTCGATCTCCTTGAGTCTGCGTCCTATGAGACCAAGCGTTGATACCACGTCGACCTTCTGCTTCTTCTCGGTGAGGAAAAGAAGATCTTCGATTACCGCGATCATTTCCTCCGCGGCGGTGCGTGCTGCGTTGTAGCTGTTCTCAAGCTTTATCGCTTGAATATTGAAGTCATCAAAGGTTTTGATATATCTTTCAACGTCCGAGATGGAAACGTTGGCATCGGGAGTATCGGCAAGTGCCCTTTTCATCATTTCGGACAATTCCGCAAGAGTTTTATTAAAGGTCACGCGACCCTCTTTGCGGTTTGCCTTATTTTTCAAAAGCATGGCCTCGGTGATCTGTCTGCCAATTCGCATGATGGGGTTAAGAGAGGACAAGGGATCCTGGAAGATCATTGCGATCTTATCGCCGCGAAGCTTGTGCATCTCTTCCTCGGGGATACGCACGAGGTCCTGCCCGTCATAAAGTATCTCGCCGCTCTCATAGATAGCGTTGACTGCGGAAATACCCATGATCGCCTTAGAGGTAACGGACTTACCCGACCCCGATTCTCCAACGATCGCCAGAGTTTCACCTTTGTAAAGATCGAAGGAAATGTTGCGTACGGCCTGTACCTTGCCGGCATCAGTACGGAAGGAGACCTTAAGATCGTTTACCGATAATTTGATTTCTTTATTCATGCTTAATCCTCCGTTCCTCTGAGCGATGGATTAAACGCATCGCGCAATCCGTTGCCGAACAAATTGAAACTGAGCATCAAAAGAACCAAGAACATACAGGGGAAGAGTGCCACATATCCGGCGTTTGCCATAATGGACTGCTGTCCTGCTGCGATAAGAGTACCGACACTGGTCGTGTTTCCTGCTTCAAGGTTGATGATTCCCAGGTAGGTAAAACTGGTCTCCGAATAGATCATTGAGGGAATAACCAAAGCAAAGCTCGTTACGATCGTACCGAGGCCGTTCGGGAAAATATGCTTGAACATAATTCTTGCATCCCGGGCACCCAGTGTTCTTGCCGCCAGAACGTATTCCTGATTCTTGAAGCGGTAGAACTGCATACGCGTTCTGCCTGCCATGCCGATCCATCCTGTCAAGAAGAATGCGATGAACAAAACGAGCGCTTGGCTCGCCGTACCCATATGGTACTTCAGAAGCGTAATGACAATGATGGTAGGAATGGCCCCCAAGATCTCAGCAATTCTTTCCATAAAGAGGTCGATCTTACCGCCAAAGTAACCCGAAATGGAGCCCCAGATAACACCGACAATAAAGTTTGCGATTGCAACAACAGTTGCGAAAATGAACGAGAATCTTGCGCCGTATGCAAGGCAGGCAAAGATATCCTTGCCCGTTTGAGTAGTTCCAAACAGGAAGAGAGGCTCCTTGATGCCGTCATTCAGTACCTCGTTATGCTGATAGATATAGTATTCGTAGTATTCAGCTCTTACCTCAATACCGCCGTCTACCTTTCGGCCGTAAACATAGAAGTACTGCTTGCCGTCCTCCTCTATGCCGGTCTCTCCTTCAATTCTGAGGGAGTTATACTCAGCCATAAGATTACTGAAGTCGCCCGCCTCATATTTCCAATAATTGGGGATGATCTGGCCGTCCTTGTCAAGCTTGGGACGGAGGGTGGTTGCCTTGGGGTTTTCTACCTCATAGTAGATGTTAGCATCATATTTGTTCTTCTCAAGCGTAGGTCTGTCAGCGAACTTTACGACAGGATACAGCACCTGTCTGCCCGTTTCGTTCTGATATCTCTGAATAGCATTAAACTCTTCCAGGGAGATTATCTTATACTTACCGAAGCCTACACCGTAATAGGTATCGTAACGGTAAGAATAATTGGAACCGTCTTCACTTACGACATACTCGCCGTTTTTGATTACGTCTCTGCCGGTTTCTGTAGCAAGAGCGAGGTCCTTGAGATATCCGATATAATTCGTGTCCTTTTTTCTGCATCCGTCCCAAAATCCAATATTGCTGTTGGCAAACAGGTTTGACTTGGGGGTTACGTATGCATACACCATGTCGTAGTATGCGGGCTGGAATGGTGTGAACAAGGGCGCAAATATAGCAAAAAGCACCAGTACAGCAATAACCACACCGCCAACGACCGCTCCCTTATTCTTACAGAAGCGGCGGAAAGCACCCTGAAAATAACTTACGGGCTTGGTTTCAAATTTGCTGTCATGAAGCAGATCGTTTCTTGTCGCAAATTGAAATTTTTCTACGGGGATGTTATTTATATTATTATCCATAATTATTTAGCCCCCATTCTGATTCTCGGGTCAATGAAACCGTAACTGATATCTATAACGATACCTGCCGTAAGGCTTACCAAGGTATAAAAGCCCGATAACAACATAAAGAAGTCATAATCCTGGAATGTGATAGAGTTGAGGTAGAGTCCGCCAACGCCGTTAATTCCAAACATCTTCTCAATAATAAGCGATCCCGAAAGAACCGAGATAAACTCACTAAGTATGGAAGGGAAGATTACGACCATAGAGTTACGCATCGCATGACGGTAAATAGCTTGTCTTTTAGTAAGGCCTTTGGTTCTCGCCAAAAGCATAAACTCTCCCGTAAGCACCTCGGAGAGCTCGGCGCGGGTGTAACGCGCATATCCCGCAATGGAGCCCAGACACAAAGCAAATACAGCAGGGAGCATGGAACGGAATACTTCCCAAGTGAAGTACTCGTTGCTCGTTGACATTGTCAGCGGGAACCAACCAAGCTTAAAGCAGAATACGTACTGGATCATAAGAGCCAATACGATGGAGGGAACCGATATCAACAGAATAATGAAAATATTGATCAACTGGTCCTGCCACTTATTCTTTTTGAGTGCAGCCAAAATACCCAAGCCAAGGCCGATCGGCACTCCAATAAGGGTTGAATAAATGTTTATCAGGATTGTGGGCGGGAGATGGCTGACAAATACCTCCCATATATTCATATTAAGGTATTCACCGTATGTGGTTACAATACCGAAGTCGCCCTGTGTCACTATTCTCTTGATATAGGTTCCGAACTGGATGAATATCGGTACTCGGTCATAGGTCCAGACACCGTTCTCTCCCTCTTTAATGTTGGTGATCCAACCTCTTCCTTCAAGAGTTTTCATGACGATCTCAGGGTCCTGACCCGGTAGAGCATTAGTGGGGATAGGCAGGAGCTTGATAAGCACAAAACACATCGTGAAAATGATGAAAAATGTGAACAGCATCAAGCCCAAACGCTTCGACACATATTTAAACATATACATAGGTTTTTCTCCTCTGTTTTGTTGCTTTCCAATTCATAGTGTTCGAGCCCAAAAATGCAGTTGTTTGTAAGGCTCTGCTGCGCACTGAAGCTGCGCACTGACAAAACTGACGTTTAAAACCATCTTCATTTTATCAATTAATAGTTTCCCATTTTTAACTGTTATCAAACAGCCCGTTTGCTATTATTTATCTTCGTAATAGTCTTGTTTTTTACTGTTGTAATTTTTGGGTTTGCCGGCTCAACTTTTTTAAATGTCGCATAAATGCCAAACTAGCGGTGAGCACATTGGCTCACCGCCGTTTGCATTAATTCAAATAGTCTAAGGAATTAGTTGTCTGAAATTACTCGGACTTCTTGTACTCAGCAGAGAGGTCGTTGTTGTTCGCAGCAACGTAATCAGCCCACTCAGCATCGGTATAGTTAACTTCGATGTATCTGAGACCACCGAAGCCCATGAAGGTGTGCTCGTCTTCAGAGAAGTAAGAGAACTTAGCGCCGAGGAAGGATCCGCCACCGTCAGCGATCAGCATTACGGAACGGCTTTCCTTAATAGCGATCTCCTCAAGAGCGGAGAGAATAAGAAGTCTTGCTTCAACGGGAGCGAAGCCTTCACCCCAGTTGTAAGTCTTAGCCTGATTCTCAGTTGCTGCAAGGCCGTTGAGACAGTAGTACCAGTTCTGAACGCTCATGGTGATGGTCTCACCTGCACCCTCGTAATCACCTGCGGGCATTGTGAGTGTCAGATCGATAGCGGAGGTATCCCAGTACATGTGGTAGTTGAGATCGTCATCGGGGTTAACGAATGCGCCAATGATATCGAAGGGATTGAATGCGTTACCGGAGAAGCCGTAACCGAAACCGATCTGGGTCGCGCCGGTACGGAAAGCTTCAGCCCACTGAGCACCTGCGGATGCGTCAAATACAACGTCGATCTTGTCTTCAAGAACGGTTCCTACAGTAAGTCCATCGAGAACTTCCTGGAGGTAGTTTGCTCTGAATCTCTGCTTATCGGTATCGGAAGACGAACCGTAAATGAGAGTGATGTTCTTCGTTGCGTCGTAGCCGTACTCTGCGGGGTTAGCAAGGAGGATGTCAATAGCTTCCTGCATCTTCTGCTTTGCAAGAGTGGGGTTGTAGCCGGTAAGAGCATCGTAAGCGTCATCGGTGGAAAGAGCGGTGAGATCGCCGTTGGACCACTTGCCGTCAGCATCCTGCGTGAAGCCGTAAGCGCGGAGGATACCCTCTTTTGCAACGGTAGCGTTACGGTACTGACCGCCGTCCTCAAGCTCGGGAGAATTTTCAATATCGTAGTAGTAAGCAACGTTTACAAGACCGAAGCAGGGAACTGCAGTGCCGGGCCAGATCTTCTCAACGATGTCGCTTCTGTTAAGAGCGAGGTTGAATGCATGTCTGAACTCCTGGATTGCAAGAATACCGTTGTTGTTCTCGCTGTTCTTAAGAACATTGAGGTTGCTGTAAAGCTGCATACCGAAGGTACCGGTAGAGGTGGAGGTGAAGTAAACGTACTTGGAGTCAAGGTAATCAGCTACGTTCTCCGTTTGGAGAGCCGCATCATCGTAAGTACCGTTCAGGAAGCCCATCCACTTGGTAGCGAACTCTTCAACCTTACGGCAGTTGATAGCGGTGATGTTGTACTGGTTCTTGTACTGATCAAGATTCCAACCGTACCAGTTCTCGTTCTTTTCGAGCTTGTAGTGAGAGCCTGCCTCAAACTCTGTGAGCTTGAAGGGACCCCAGCTTGCGGTGGTCTCGAGAGAAGAGTTGTAGTTAGAGGTCCAAAGCGTTGCACCGTCAGCGGGAGCGATCTTGGAAGCCTCGTACTTAGCCTTGTGAACTACGGGGAGGCTGGAGAAGTAGTAAGGAGCCCAAACAGAGAGGCTGCCGTCTTCCTTCAGGAAGGAGTAAGCCTTATCCAGGCACAGAACGATAGCATTCTCGCCTTCAACAGCGTAGATACCAACGTCTTCCCACTTCACGTCGCGAACGGTGTTCTCAACATACACTGCAACGGAGCTTGCATAGCTTGCGCCGACTTCCAGGTATGCTGCATTGTAAGTATCGTAGATCCACTTACCGGAGATACCGTTGTCTTTTACAGTACCTTTGGTGAAGTCGTCTGCGGTAGCGTACCAGGTATCGTTAACCTTGATCCACTCAGGCATGGGGTTGCCCTGCTCGTCCTGGAAGCCTTCCAGGCCGGAGAACAGATCGGTGGGACGGACGTACAGGTCAACACCAGCGTCCAGAACGTCCTGGTTCTTGCTGTAACCCTGGCTTGCAACAGTCTCATAGGTGCCTTCTTGGTTCTGGAAGAAGTAAGCCTTAGAGTTCTTGATCATAAGGGTGTCGTAGTAGGTGTTAGCGCGGAAGTTCATGAAAGCGGGGTCAAGCAGCTGCTGCATAGAGTATTCGAAGTCAGCAGCGGTGATGGCCGTGCCGTCATCCCACTTAAGGTCGTCGCGAAGAGTGATCTTCCAAGCGTAGCCGCCCTCTTCCTTCTGCGCATCGGTGTAGCCCCACTTAGCATCAACAGTCGAGGTTACGTCCTCGAGCTTGGTTGCTGCAGAGTAGTTGGTGGTGTATGCGCCGGGAACGATAGCGTCCTTGTTGATGGTTCCATCCTTGTTGAACTTCTCGTCATTCTCGAACTTGTAGTCGTATTCGAAGAAGGAAGAGCCAATGTAACTCATGATCTGAGTATCATTGTTGTCCGCATAGGTGAACTCGTTCCAGTTGCTGGGCATTACGGAAGTGGTTGTATTGTACGCAGCCTGCTTGAGGTCAGCAGAGGGAATTTCGTTTTTGTTACAACCAACGAATGTTGCCGCGACAAGCACCAAGCACAAAACCACCGAGAGTATGGATCTGAGGTTCCTGTTCATGATGTTTTCCTCCATATTGTTAAAAAATACTTTGTCTCATTATTCGCAAGGCTTTTTTGCAATTTTTATGCCAGAACCCGCATTATTGCACAAAAAACCGCGAATATATGGATACATTAATTATATCACACAAACTTCTGATAGTCAACCGTCTTTCCAAATTAATTACCGACTTTGCATTACCGATATGTAATTGTCAACAGGTATAATTTAAAAAAGTTTTTATATTTTTTAAACTTTTTACACTTATGACACTTATGACACCTTATACCAAAACAGATAACTCTATTTAAAATCAACCAATAGCTAATATAATTATCAACTAATCGGAAAACTGCTCCACTGATTTCTCTATGAACAAACAGAAAAAAGACACAGCCTGCACCGTACAGTGTAAACTGTGCCTTTTGCTTTGTTAGATTATTTCCACTTGATACAGAAGATGTGATCAAAATGTTTTTTGCGTTTTCTTAAATACACAAGTAAAGTACCTACAACTTCCAAACAATAAATAACTCCAAATAACATATCCCGCTCTATAAGCTCTGTGTCTGTAGGATACTGGTAGTAATAAACGGTAATTGGAAGCATATCAGCGTCAGAATCAGGCTCAATGCGCGCAACAAGCCCGTTTCTGAGAATATAATCACACAAAACCTTTCCGTCATTATTAAAGAGGGTGTTATGACGGAACGCATCTTCACTGATTTTGTTGCCGTACACATCTTTATACATTGTTGTTTCATCTTTCACGATTTCGCTGATAGTGTGGCCATCATATATGTAATTTGGGATATCCATCTCCATAAATTTTACAAAACTATCGTAATTATCAAAGGTGATTTCTTCAGTAATCCAAAAAGCAGAAGTGCTGATCTCGTGTACAATAGCAGTTACCGCAACCAGCGCCACAAGAACGATTGCCATGGTTTTCTGCAGTTTGTGATTATAATGATATACCGGCGTTTCTTTTTCGCTCAACACATACGCACCGTTTTTCAAAAGGCGTGCATTCACAAACCACAATACCACAGCATAGATCACAAGAAAGGCTGTCATACCGATTAGCCCAAAGAGAAGTATACTGTCTGCGCCGAGTCCGAGATAGGCATCAATCAGAACCGGCGGAAATGTGAATCCGACAAACAGAACAGTCAGCCCGATAGAGAGTTCCGTAAGCCGGACGACATTCCGTTTGAACCCATTCAAATCTGGCAGGGTCTGAAACTTTTCTCCGTCTACGCTGAACATGGCGCGGTTCAAAAAGACGATCTGAATGACAAGGCTTGTTGTAAAGAATACTGCTCCCACAAGGAAGCTAAGGGATGCTTTCAGAAACACCAGATTGCAGATGAGTGCCGCAATCAGACCGACCACGGAAATTCCCATGGAGATATAGGAGCGCGTCTTATACTGCGACATAGCGGATTTCAGAATCCGCTGACGCTGCTTTTCCGCTTTGGAGGATGTCTCTGCCTCGGCAGCAGGTTCCATCCGCTCCTCGGGAGATTTCCGCTCTCCGCGCAGAAGCTCATCACAGGTTACACCGAAAATTTCAGCAATTACAGGAATTAGTGAAAGATCCGGAGCCCCTTCGTTGCACTCCCAGCGGCTGACCGATTTATCGGAAACATTCAGCCGTTCCGCCAAATCCTTTTGCGTCATTCCGTTTGCTTTTCTGAGCGCGGAGATAAATCCGCCGATTGTTTTCTTTTCCATAACAGTTCCTCCTGTATGTTTTTTGTACATTCATTCTATCATTTCGACAGTGAGAATACCACCAAACAGATGCGGAATTACTCTCGGAATTCGGGAATTCGTCATACCACATCGAGAAACGAGAAAAACTACCCGATTGGGTGGTTTTTCATTTCTGGCAAGTCAGACAAAAATATCAATGGAAACTGCTTGTTTTGCGGATTCTACAGCTATATCATGTGCAACCGCCTCGATAAATCCAAGTGTGTGGTTACTAATTTTTGATACAATGGTTTTAGTTTTCTCCCATACAGTCGACTCCTTAACAGTTTCTGCGAATTGATGTCCTTTCATTGTTACATCTATTATTACGCAGTCATCTATGTAGGTTGCTGCTTTGGGCTGTTCACAAGAAATTTTAATGTATTCGGATTCTTTTAATTTCAAAACTGAATACATTATGTCCCTCTTTTGATATTGCTGTAATTCTTCAGATTTGTACATATCGTCTAAATCAACATATTCGCACTTCCAAATATATCCGTTTTCAATATAATTAAGATTATTGATGCAATATAGAAGAACAGCCCTTAAACAATCAATGTTAATTCGCATATAATCCCTCCCAACTATCTAATCGTAATTTTAATTTCTTCTCTTACGACTTTCTTTTGCACACACCGGGCATCCGCTTCCTATGTTTCTATTGGCTATCCTCGCTTGCCACTCGTGACCTTTACTACACTTCCACCACACCTTTTTACCACTATTCAGTGTTATATCCATAGGAGTTAATTCGTTGTTTTTTTCAAAATTCCATTCACTTGCTAAAATCGGATTCACTGTTTGTAAATCATTATAGCCTTTTGCAACTTTTCTACCGACACAATACGGACATCCACACCCACTGTTCCTATCAGCAATCGTGGCTTGCCATTCGTGATCTTTACTGCACTTCCACCATACCTTTTTAGAACTATTAGGCATTACATCTGTTGGTGTCAGTCCGTCATTCTTTTCATAGTTCCATTCTTTCGCCAAAATAGGATTCACTGTTTGTAAATCGTTTCTGCCTTTTAAAACTTTTTGACCGGCACAATATGGACATCCATGTCCACTGTTTCTGTCAGCTATCCTTGCCTGCCATTCATGCCCGTTGCTACACTTCCACCATACCTTTTTATCGCTATTTGGTGTTATGTCCAGCGGTGTTAGTCCGTTGTTCTTTTCATAGTTCCATTCTTTTACCAAAATTGGATTGATTGTCTGTAAATCGTTTTTGCCTTTAATGACAAGTCGACCTGAGCAATGTGGACAACCATTTCCTTTGTTTCGACTTCCTATCGTAGCTTGCCATTCGTGTCCATTACTACACTTCCACCATACCTTTTTAGAACTATTAGGCATTACATCTGTTGGCGTTAGTCCGTTGTTTTTTTCATAGTTCCATTCTTTCGCCAAGATCGGATTCACGGCTTGTAAATCATTATACCCTTTTATAATTTTCTGACCTGCACAATAAGGACATCCACAGCCACTGTTTCTGTCAGCAATCGTGGCTTGCCACTCATGACCTTTACTACACCTCCACCATACCTTTTTAGAACTATTAGGCATGAAATGTTCTGGTTTTAAATTGTCATTCTTTTTATAATTCCACTCTTTTGCTATTTTTGGATTTGAAAATAAAATTGAGCTTTCTTTCTCGCTATGCTCTCGCAAATTTTCTATATCGACAATATCTCTTTCTAAATCAACATCAACATCCATTCCAATTATTTTGCTTAAAACATCTTCAAGTATTTGCGGCAAATCTTTTTGATTCTTTTGAACAATATAGTCTATGGATGTGTCATTTAGAGATAATAAACCTTCTCTTATTCTGTATAATTTAATTCCGTCTTTTTTACACTTCGAATTTTTTTCCAAATCATTTTTTGTTTTGCTTTTGTGCCAATAATATCCATCATATTCAATACCAATTTTTTTGGAGGGTATATAAATATCTAATTCATAACCTTGTTCCCTATAGGAATGCACTACATCTAAACCGCTTTTTTGAAGATAGTATACAATGGAATATTCTGGAAATGATGTGCTTCGTTCAGAATTGCAAATCGGGCATCCTCTTCCGTTATTTCTACTCTTTATTACAGCTTGCCATTCGTGTCCTTTTCTACACTTCCACCATGCTTTATTGTTGCTATTGGCGGTGACATCTGCGGGTGTTAGCGCATTGTTTTTTTCAAAATTCCATTCTTTCGCCAAAATAGGATTCACGGTTTGTAAATCATTATATCCTTTTAATATTTTTTGGTTTGAGCAATATGGACATCCGCGTCCGCTATTTCTGCTGTTTATCGTAGTCTGCCATTCATGACCTTTACCGCACTTCCACCATACTTTTATATTGCTGTTGGCCATTACATCTTTAGGTGTTAGTCCAATGTTCCTTTCAAAATTCCATTCTTTTGCTAAAACAGAGTTTGCTGTTTGTAAATCATTATACCCTCTTAAAATTTTTCGACTTGAGCAATATGTGCATCCAGTGCCATTATTTCTACTGTTTATCTTCGCTTGCCATTCGTGTCCTTTGCTACACTTCCACCAAGCTTTTTTGTCGCTACCAAGAGTTAATATTTCGGGATTAAATTGTAGTTCATTATTCTTTTCCCAATCCCATTCAGCCATAAGTTGAGCGTTATCGCTCACATATCTTTTTTCTTTCGTTTCAGCCAACCAGCTCAACTCCTTTGCCGTTACTTCAATATCAATATAATTATACTACATATTCCAACTTTTTCAATAGTTGCACTGCTTTTTATAGTTTTGCTGAAAAGGAGGTCGGTAGTTCAAATTCATCCGATTAGTGATGAAATCTTTTTATTTTAACTGTTTTGCCATTTTCAAAAAAGTGAGAAAAACGGCGAAAAACGAAGAAAACCCGAGAAAATCTCGGGTTTTCGGTGCGATATCTTTTTTGGTCGCACTAAGTGGCTCTCCGGGATTGGATTTGAAAGGCCCTTCCGAAAATATAGTCGTCTGCCTCGCCTTGGTGCACTCGGCTTGCCATGCTCCTTATTTTCGTGAATCACTTCGTGAAAACGCCCCACCGCGGCGTTTTCACTCGCTCCCCCATGACCTCCTCTGTCGGTCATGGAAGGGAAGTCTGATCTCGACGAGAAACGAAAAACCACCCGATTGGGTGGGTTTTCATTTCTGGCAAGTTGCACCGATTTAGATGTCGACACAAAACAATTCGATAAATTGAAGTTTATAATACCGTGTAACTCGCATCGGATAATTTATTCATTGCTCTCTTATAGTGTTATTTCTCTTTATACGATTCCCATTGCCATTTCTACCAACAACGCAACGACAACGACCAACGCCGAGATGATAAAACCGTGGATCATCGGACGGATACCGGCTTTCTTCATGCTTGAGAAGGATGTGTTCAAACCGATGGCTGCCAATGCACATACCATAAGGAATTTGCTTGCACTCTTGGTGCCGGATACAACAACGGCAGGAATTGGGAACACGCTTGCTACAATGGACATTGCAAGAAATCCGAGAATAAACCAAGGGAATATCTTTGCAATGCTGAAATTTGCCTTCAGTTCGCTTCCGTTTTTGCTGTTTGCAAGAGCTTCTTTGCGCTTAAGACGGAGCTGCACAAAAGCAAAGGTAATAACGGTAGGAATAATCGCAAGGGTTCTTGTGAGCTTTACCATTGTGGCAAAATCACCTGCGCCTTCTGAGAAGGCATAGCCGGTCGCAACAACGGAAGAAGTATCGTTAACTGCCGTTCCCGCCCAAATACCGAATGCCTGATCGGTCATTCCCATCGCTTGTCCCATAATGGGAAACAATACGATCATTGCCATATCGAACAGAAAAGTAGCAGACATAGCATAAGCTACATCGTTATCGTCTGCATCGATAGTCGGGGCAATAGCGGCAATGGCAGAGCCACCGCAAATACCCGTACCGGCAGAGATAAGGTTGGAGAGCTTCCAATTGAGTCCCAACGCCTTACCGATAAAATAACCACCGCCAAAACAAGTAAGTAAAGTAAATATCATAACGGTAAGGGACATTTTACCTACGTTGAGGATAGTCGTAATATTGAGAGACAAGCCAAGCAGAATAATGGCAAATTTCAAAATCTTCTTGGATGTAAATTTGAGCCCCGATGCAAAGACTTTTGTATTCCTCAAAAAATGATTGAGGACCATACCGATGAACATTGCAATAACGGCAGAGCCAATAAGGTGGATAGGCAGCAGACTTTCAAGCCAGCACGCAAGAAGAGCCACACCTACAGATAATATTATTCCGGGAAAAACTTTTAATACTTTCATAAACAATCTCCTACTTTCACTTACACCTCTTGATTATACTACAGTTTTGTGATAAAATCAAATTATCATTTATTATCGGATGATAATATGAGTTAATTGGAGGTTGTTATGTTAGATTACAGAGTGCTTACCTTCCTTGCCCTTTATGATGAAATGAACTATCGCAGAACGGCGGAAAAACTTAATATGACACAGCCGGGTGTCACGCAGCATATTCATTATTTGGAGAATTATTATGGTGTGAAGCTGTTTGAGTATGATGGACGGACACTATCAAGAACAAAGAACGCCCAGCGGCTAAAGCGTTATTTTGATAGCATCAAGGCAGAGGAAGCTGACATCCGTGAAAAGTTTATGCCCACAGATACCGTTCATATGACCGTTGGTGCAACCAAAACTATTGGCGAATTTGTTATCGTGCCGGAGATTCGTTCCTTTCTGCAAGAGCCAAACCATACGCTCGATTTGATCGTTGATAACACCGAAGTTCTTTTACATATGCTTGAAAAGGCAGAGATCGATTTTGCTATTATAGAGGGTGTATTTGACAAATCCAAATATGGCTACCACCTTTACAAAAAAGAAGCGTTTGTAGGGGTCTGTGCAAAAAGCCATCCTTTTGCCAATAAGACCGTGACCCTTGAAGATATTTTTTCAAAGGACATTGTGGTCAGAGAGCCGTATTCGGGAACGAGAACATTATTGCATAATGCAATTACAGACCGAGGTTTTTCCCTTGACAACTTTAAGCGTTGTATCTCTGTCAGTAATTTTTCCGTGATCTGCGACATTGTGGCAAACAACGGTGCGATTACCTTTGCCTATGAACCTATCTCCCGATGCCGTGACGACCTTGCCACCTTCTCTGTTGCAGATATGCAGATTAGTGGTGAGTTTAATTTTGTGTATTGCAATGAACGGGTCGCAAGGGAGAAAATAAACTTGCTTTTCTCCAGCTAGGAGCTATTCTTCAATACACAAACATTTAACATTTATAAAAACAAAAAAGGGGCAGACTTTACGAAATTAATCGTAAAATCTGCCCTTGATATCTGTTGAATTTAGTTCAAGTCCTCCCCGAAAGCCGTTTTTGGCTTAGGATATCTATTGAGTTTCACTTGAAAAAATGGGATAAAAAAATCCAGTAACCGTTGTGGTTACTGGATTTCTTGCGCCGATATCTAAATCGGTTCGCAATGTTGGTTGCGGGGATGGGATTTGAACCTCATGACCTCCGGGTTATGAGCCCGACGAGCTACCAAGCTGCTCTACCCCGCGATATTCATACATTCGTGATGTAAAATGGTGCCGGAAACCGGGCTCGAACCGGTACGCGATCTTCATCACACAGGATTTTAAGTCCCGGGCGTCTGCCAATTCCGCCATTCCGGCAATGTATCCGCCCGCCTTACCCATCCTCTCGAATGCTTATCTATTATAGCACAAGGTGCGGCTTGTGTCAATAGGTTTTTGAAATATTTTAGATGGTATTGTTTGGTTTCTCAAAATTCGCCTTTACAAATTCGCTTGAATATGGTATCATAATATAGTTAGACTGCATTCGACAAAACAGGGAAAGGAGGCTTTTTATGAAGATAATCCCTTTTTTTGATTACGCTGTCTCAAAAGCCCCTGACCCCGTATCCATTCTGCACGATTTGGCGGACAGCAGTACAGGTGCGATCGTGTGCCGTGTTCGTCAGTCTAAGGATGGCGTTCTTTTTGTCTGTCAGGATCCGACACTGGCACGTCTGTGCCTTTGTGATGAGCGTGTATCGGATCTCCGTTTCGCGGAGATCCGTGCGATGATGCACCTCTGCAACAGACGCGTCTTGACGTTTGATGAGCTTCTCTCGTCGTACAACCGCTCAACGCCGCTCGTCTTTCACTTTCGCGGATTTCGCCCTGAAGCGAGCGTCGTTAGCCGTGTGGTGCGCGATGCACGGTTCTCCTTCGGAACGGACAGCGCTGAACAGCTCGGCGTTATTTCTATGGGGTTCCCCCATCACCGCACCGTGGGCTTCGCCTCCCATTTGGCGGCGGCGGAGGTTATGATGTCGGCGGGGGCTTCCGTTTTGTGTCTCTACGGACGGGAACCGGCGGCGTATACTCCGGCGCAGATTTCTCCTCTCTCGGAAAAGTGCGAGGTGTGGATAGAGATCCCTGACTACGCAACAGAAAATCTGGATGATGCAATCCGCTCTGCGTTCGGCGTTTTCGCTTCAGGCGTTGTTTTGCCGGTCGACAGGATACAGTAAGTGAGCGTTTATAAATCGCCGCGACGGGCGGAAAGGAGTACGGTATGGCGGAGAAATTGCTCGCAGTATGCGGGCCTACCGCATCGGGGAAAACAGCGTTTTCCATACGCTTGGCAGATCGGCTGAACGGTGAGATCATCTCGTCTGATTCGATGCAGATCTATCGACGTATGCAAATTGGCACAGCGGCCCCCACCAAAGAGGAAATGCAGGGAGTCCCGCATCATATGATTGGTATTGCCGAGCCGAGCGATCCGTTTTCCACGGCTGACTACACCGCTTTGGCGGGGAAGCATATCAGCGATATTACCGCACGGGGAAAATTGCCTGTTCTTTGCGGCGGAACCGGTTTGTATCTCGATTCGCTTCTCAGAATCTCCGCGTTTTCGGATGCGGAAGGTTCCTCTGAAGTTCGCGAGGCACTCAGCAATTTTGCACAGAAGGAGGGTACAGAAGCGCTCCACGAGCGTCTTCGCGCCGTTGATCCCGAGGCGGCATCTCTAATCCATCCGAACAACGTTCGGCGCGTTGTGCGGGCGCTTGAGATATTTGAGACGACCGGCGTTACAAAAACGGAGTGGGATCGCCGCTCGCTTTCCATCGAACCGAAGTATGATGCGAAAATTCTTGTTTTGAATTTCCGCGATCGTGAACGGCTGTATGAACGCATTGATCGCCGCGTATCGGTGATGCTCGACGGCGGACTCGAAAACGAAGTCAGAACGCTCTATGACGAAGGGCTGCTTGACAGCAGATTTATTGCCGCGCAGGCGATCGGGTACAAAGAGTTTATTCCGTACTTTGAGGGCAAGATCACGCTGGATGAGGCGGCGGATCAGATCCGTCTTTCCTCAAGAAGATACGCCAAGCGTCAGCTCACGTGGTTCAGACGGTATAACGATGCGATATGGCTCTATCCCGACGAAAACGGGGCAGACGCCCCCTTGCGGGACGCTGACTCGCTCGTGGATGAAGCAATAGAAATACTCACAAGAGACGGATTTTTGTAATAGTCCGGCTCAAACGCAAAGCGAGAAGGAGAAGATACGACCGTGAAGTGGACGGAAAATTATATAGTCAATATACACGACGCAGATATGAACGGGATCGTGAGCGCAAGCGGCATTCTCCGCTATATGGAGGATGCAAGCAACAGACAGATGCTCGCACAGAAGCCGTCGTACGAGGAACTTTTGAGAGATGGCTATGCCTTTATCCTTAGCCGTATCGGGCTGAGTGTATACGCACCGCTTCACGCCTACGATTCAATTACGGTGGAGACGTGGGCGGTTGCGAGCCGCGGTGTCACGTATAACCGTTGCTATCGCATTCTCCGCGAGGGCGCGATTGTAGCGGAGGCAACGAGCGTATGGGCGCTCGTCGGTGTTGAGGACAGAAAACTCCACAGAGTAGGCGAAATACCGCTCAACTACTGGGAGGATGAGCCGCTGGAACTTGATCTGCCGGTACGCTTTAAGATTCCTTCGGAGGTTTCTTTAACTCTTCGCGGTGAGCGCACGGTTTTGTATCCCGATGTCGATCAGAATCACCATATGAACAATACGAAGTACCCCGATCTGTTCTGCTCGTTCATTCCGGAAATGGAGAAAAGCCGCGTAATCACGTCCGTTCTCAGTTTTGTTTCGGAGGCACCGCTCGGCGAAACGCTCAAAATCTACTGCGGCGAGTACGACGGTATGTACTACATCCGCTCCGTTAAGGCTGACGGCTCGGTGAATGCTGAGGCGGAATTTATGCTGGAGCCGATACGGTAACGGAATAAGTTTCCTTTTTGACTTTTTGAATACTCCTATGTGTTTTTCTCATTTAGCGATGAAGCGGACGAGAAGCCTCATAGGAGTTTTTTCTTAATAAATTCTTAATGTGCCGGTATCTTTTTTCTTAAATCTGTTTGTTGTATAATAGAGGCAGATAGGGAAAAGGCTCCGGATGAATATCCATTTCACAAAAGGCATGAAGTATAAAGCGAGGAAAGAGCATGTATAACATACTGATCTGTGATGATGAAAAAGATATCCGCAGTGCGCTTCGGATCTATTTAACGTCCGACGGATATGCGGTATACGAGGCGGCGAACGGAGACGAAGCGCTGGTAATTGCCGCGCGGGAAGAAATTCATCTCGTTCTTATGGACGTTATGATGCCGGGTATGGACGGTATTACCGCCATGACAAAGCTGCGTGAAAGCTCGAACGTGCCGATCATCCTCTTGACGGCAAAATCGGAGGATACGGATAAGGTGCTCGGACTCAACGTAGGGGCAGATGATTACGTTACAAAGCCGTTTAATCCGGTGGAACTGTTGGCAAGAGTGCGTTCCCAGTTGAGACGCTATTTGAATCTTGGTTGTGGACCGAGAAAGGCATCGCAAATGACCGTGGGTGGCATTTCGTTGGATGATGATGCCAAACAGGTCACCCTTGATGGAGACGCCGTATCTCTTACGCCGCGGGAATACGATATTTTACGGCTCCTTATTGAGAATGCAGGGCACGTCTTTTCGCCCAAAGAGATCTACCGCCGTGTTTGGGGCGAAGAGCCGTATGGGGCTGAGAACGCAGTAGCCGTGCATATCCGTCACCTCAGAGAGAAGCTCGAAATTACGCCGGCTGAGCCGCGCTATATCAAAGTGGTTTGGGGACAAGGTTATAAAATGGAGGGAGAAAAAGTATGAAATTACTTCACAGTAAAGGTGCAAAAGCGAGTGTTGTGTTTCTCTTGATTTTGATGCTGATCACGGTGTTTCTTTCCGCAGCCGCGGTTCTGGTCATGGAAGAAAACAGTGTTTATCTGGATGGGGGAATTATTCTGCGGCAAAACGTTGCTGAGAGCGTTTACCACATGAAGTCCAATGTGTTCTACAATTATGTGTATGCTGTTTTGGAAGAGAACGGAAAGGGAATTCTCTTGGAAAGTTATGAGATACAGACTTCGCGGAAAAATACGAATCTTTCGGTTCGGGCGGTTCTGGAAGAAACCGGCGAGGAGATCTTGCAGAATTATAAAAGCGGGGCATACAGTTACGAGTTTTCCTCAATTTACCGAGTTCCCCTGGAGGATAATCGCTATCAGAACGTAGTCATTACCTCGTATCTGCAGGAGGAGCTTTCAGCCAAGGACGCATTTTATTATGCGCTTGGCCTGACGGATTTCTGTATCAACACACGGTATGCCCTCATATGGATAGGAATTGGGGCGTTTCTTGTGTCCATCCTATTGATCGTTTTTCTTCTGTGTGCCGCGGGGCATCGGCGCGGTACGGAGGGGGTATTCCTTCGAATGTTTGATCGGTTACCGCTTGAAATCGTCGCTGCGGCGTACTATTTTCTCTTTATGTTTACGCTGGCAATCAGCGATATGTATTTCTACAACGGTGTCGATCTTTTCATCTATGCGGCGATCGCCTGCATTGTCTGGGTTGTACTTCTTGTACAACTCTTGACGACGCTCGCTGTACGGATCAAAGCCAAAACGTTTTTGAAAAATACGATCATATACCGTATACTGAAACTTCTTTGGCGCGGTGTACGCATAATTTTCTCAGCATGCAGAGAATGGCCGCTCTTTTGGAAAACGGCAGTGGCATTCCTCCTTTGGTGTTTTCTCGAATTCATTTTTCTCGCATCCGCGCGTGAAACGTTCGCCGTTTTTTGGTGCTTTACCCGTCCGATTTTGGGAGGACTCTTGATCTGGGCGGTACGAATGATGCGGAGACTTCAAAAGGCAGGAGAAGAGTTGGCGGCAGGCAATACGAACTATCAGGTTGATACGCGGTATATGCCGCCGGATTTTCGGCGGCATGGCGAGGCTTTGAACAATTTGCGAGCAGGACTAAACCGCGCCGTGGAAGAACGGATGAAATCGGAGCGTATGAAGGCTGAACTCATCACCAATGTTTCGCACGACATTAAAACGCCGCTGACGTCGATCGTGAATTATGTGGACCTGTTGAAAGCGGGCGGGCTGGATTCTCCGGATGCGCCCGAATATTTGGAGATTTTGGAGCATCAGTCTATGCGGCTGAAAAAACTGACGGAAGATCTGATCGAAGCATCAAAAGCCTCCTCAGGTTGTATGCCATGCAATCCCCAAGCGACGGACGTGAACGTCCTTCTTTCGCAGGCACTCGGCGAGCATGAAGAGGCACTTCGTGCGGCGGGAATCGAACCGGTTATTCGTCTCTCCGAGGAAAATCCGGTTATTATGGCAGACGGCAGACTTTTGTGGCGTGTATTCGATAATCTGTTTACGAATATCCGCAAATACGCGCTTCCATCCGCCCGTGCGTATTTTACATGTGAGGTCGATAAGGGGGAGGCAGTAATCGTTTTTCGGAACATTTCCCGAGTCCAACTCGAGATTGAAGCCGATGAACTGAGCGAACGCTTTGTGCGCGGTGATGCTTCCCGTCATACGGAAGGGAGTGGCCTTGGTCTGTCTATCGCACGCAGTTTGACCGAACTGCAAGGCGGTACGTTTGATATTACGATAGACGGAGATCTGTTCAAGGTAACGATTTGTTTTGCTGTTCTGTAAATGTATAAAAACTCTCCTCTGCATGTGCAGGGGAGAGTTTTCGTTTATGAATCGGATTTCATGATAAGTTTGGGTGCGGCTTTTTTCTTAATACAGTTTGCAGTGATGACCACTTCGGAAACGTCCGCACGGGATGGAATATCGTACATAATCGCGGTCATGCTCTCTTCCAGGATGGAGCGAAGTCCGCGCGCGCCTGTTTCGCGTTCGATCGCTTTATCGGCAATCGCACGAAGAGCGCCCTTTTCAAAAGTCAGTTTTACGTCATCCATCTCAAAGAGTTTCGTATACTGCTTTGTGAGCGAGTTTTTCGGCTCGGCAAGGATGCGCACAAGTGCATCTGCATCGAGATTCTGGAGAGGTACGATGACCGGCAAGCGTCCGACAAGCTCGGGGATGAGACCGAACTTTACGATATCGTGCGCGGCGACGTCCTTGAAAATCTCCGACTTCGCATGCTCTTTCTTACCCTTTACCTCACCGCCGAAGCCGATAGAGGTCTTGGCGGAGCGGCGTTCGATTACTTTCTCCAGCCCGTCGAAAGCACCGCCGCAGATAAAGAGAATGTTCTCCGTGTTGATCTGGATGAATTCCTGATTCGGGTGCTTTCTGCCGCCCTGCGGAGGCACGTTGGAGACGGTACCTTCGAGGATTTTGAGAAGCGCCTGCTGTACGCCCTCGCCCGATACGTCGCGGGTGATTGAGGGGTTTTCACTTTTGCGGGAGATCTTGTCGATCTCGTCGATGTAGATGATGCCGTGCTCTGCGGCTTCAATATCGTAGTCAGCCGCCTGTATGAGGCGAAGGAGGATGTTTTCGACATCCTCGCCGACGTAGCCGGCTTCCGTGAGCGTCGTTGCATCTGCGATAGCAAAAGGAACATGCAGCGTTTTTGCGAGCGTTTGTGCGAGATACGTTTTGCCAACGCCGGTCGGACCGATGAGGAGCACGTTGCTTTTTTGGATATCCACCGTATCTTCGGGGGATTCGTCCTTCGCGCCGTTCTTGTTCTGATTGTGGAGGAGGCGCTTGTAATGATTGTACACAGCTACGGACAGCGCGATTTTTGCATCGTCCTGGCCGATGATGTACTCATCAAGCGTTTCTTTGATCTCTCTGGGGGTGGGCAGAGATTCCCGTGAGAGCTGACAGCCCGAGGAGGTGGGCTGATGTGTCTGTTCAAAGATCAGTTCACTGCATGCTTCTACACAGTTGTCGCAGATGCACGCCCCGCTTGAAGAGGGGATGAGGAACAGAACCTGATGTTCCGTGCGGCCGCAGAAAGAGCAGCGACGCAGTTTCTGGTCAGAGCCGCCCGGGGTGTTATTTTGAGACATATGGGAAATCCTTTCGATGGCCTAAGGTGTAAACGGATTACGGACGTTTGTCGATCACGCGATCGATCAGTCCGTATGCTGCGGCCTCAGCCGCGCTCATGAAATTGTCGCGCTCGGTGTCCTGCGCAATCACTTTGAGGGATTTTCCGGTATTTTCAGCGAGAATGCGGTTCAGCGTATCCCTCGTTTTGAGAATGTGATCGGCATGGATTTTGATATCGGATGCCTGACCCTGCATGCCGCCCAGCGGCTGATGGATCATGATCTCGCTGTTCGGGAGAGCTAGGCGTTTTCCTTTAGCGCCGGAGGAAAGGAGGAATGCGCCCATGCTGGCAGCCATACCGACGCAGATGGTAGACACGTCGCATTTGATGAAATTCATCGTGTCATAGATCGCCATGCCCGCCGATACGGAACCGCCGGGGGAGTTGATATAGAGGCTTATATCCTTGTCGGGATCCTGCGCTTCGAGGAAGAGAAGCTGTGCCACGACGAGCGACGCTGTTACGTCGTTTACTTCATCGTGCAAAAAGATAATACGGTCATTCAATAGGCGGGAGTAGATATCGTAAGAACGCTCGCCGCGGCTGGTCTGCTCGATAACCATTGGTACCAGTGCCATTATAATACCACCTTTCACGTCGGTTAAATGATGTTTGTGCATGTATAATGCAAAAAAGAGGGAATAAACTCGAAAAAGTGCCTGATAGAATCATTACCGCTGTTTTTTGGACAGCGGTAATGGATGTATGTCAGAAATTATTCTGCTTTGGGAGCAACGTCGGTTACGACTGCCTTTTCTTTAACGAAATCGGAAGCCTTCTTCACGAGAATATCTGCATTGAGTGCTTCAACCTCAACCATTTCCTTCACGCGGTCAATCTCCATGTTGTATGCCTCAGCGATGCGCTTGTACTCTTCCTCAGTCTCCTCAGCGGCGACGGCGAATTTCTCAAGTTCTGCGATCTTTTCGAGTGCCAGACGAGTCTTGACCTGCTTTTCAGCCTGCGGACGCATCTGCTCACGGAGCGTGTCGAGATTCATGCCGGTGTACTGGAAGTAGGTGGAGAGGTCGAGTCCCTGCATACGGAGACGGTTGTCGTAATCGCGTACGTAGTTCTCGGTCTCGGTTTCGAACATAGCTTCCGGAATGTCGGCCTCGAGTTTTTCGATCAGCGCATTCAGAAGTGCGTCTTCTACTTCGTTATCAGCAGTTTTCTGGTTTTTCTCGGTAAGTTTTGCCAGAATGTCAGCTTTGTATTCATCAAGGGTGTTGAATTCGGAAACATCGCGTACGAATTCATCGTCCAAAGCAGGCAGTTCGTTGAACTTGATGCCGTTCAGTTTTACTTTAAATACGGCTTCCTTGCCTGCGAGGTTCTCTGCGTGATACTCGGTGGGGAAGGTAACGTTTACGTCAAATGCATCACCGATATTATGACCGACGATCTGCTCCTCAAAGCCGGGGATAAACTGACCGGAACCGAGTTTCATATCGTGACCTTCTGCCTTGCCGCCGTCAAAAGCAACGCCGTCAACAAAGCCTTCGAAATCAATGTTCACGATATCGTCGTTCTGTGCTGCACGGTCGGTTACGTCAACCATGCGGGAGTTGCGGCTCTGTACCTTGGCGATCTCGGCGTCAACGTCTGCGTCGGTAACGGGAACGATCGTGCGATCAACCTTGATGCCGGTGTAATCCTTGATCTGTACCTCGGGCTTCACGAAAACCTTTGCCTTGAAAACTACGCCGTTCTCGTCAATGGTCTCAACATCGAATTCGGGCTGGCTTACGATCGTCAGACCGGACTCCTTAGCAGCCTCGCTGTAAGCGGCGGGGAGAATGTCGTTGATGGCATCTTCATAGAAAACGCCCTTGCCGTACATTTTTTCGACGACAGCCTTCGGTGCCTTGCCGCGGCGGAAGCCGGGGATGTTGATTTTCTTTACGGCCTTCTTGTAGGCGCGATCTACGGCTGCATCAAAGGTAGCCTTATCCACATCAAAAGTGAGCTCGTACTGATTCTTTTCGATGAGCTCGTTGTTTTTCAAACTCATTGGTCATTTTCCTCCAGAATAATGTCACTTAATATTGTACTTTTTTTTTTCGATTCTGTCAATGATTAAAGTGAAAAATCTTTTCGATTCTTCCGTGAAAAACTATTCAAAATGATGAAAAATACGATTTTTCCTCTCAATAGTCGCACGGCATTGTGATCATAGGGATAAAATCAAGAAAATCGGCGGAAATAAGCGTCATGCTGATCCCTTCGAAAACGGTGGATCGCGGAACGTTGTAAACGCCGTGAATATGTCCGAAATAGCAGCTTTTCACCCCATATTCGTGGAGAACGTCCACCAGTTCCCGACAGACGAAGCCTCTGAACACCGGCGGGAAATGGAGATAGGCGAGGATTGCTTTGTCGCAGTCTCCCCGGAGGGCGACGGCTTCCTTCAGGCTGAGGGTGAGACGCTGTGCCTCGCGTGCAACAATTTTTCCGTAATCGGCGTTTTCGGAGGCGTTTTGGAGACGTTCCTCCACGTACCACCCGCGCGTGCCGCACACGATATAATCCTCACATGAAAATGCATTGTTGTACAGAAAATCAATCGTTTCAAAGCCGCAATCCCTTGTGAACTGATGCATTTTTTTCATGGTAGACCACCAGTAATCGTGGTTTCCCTTGCCGATCAGTTTCTTGCCGGGCAGGTTTTCGATAAACTGAAAATCCGTTTTTGCTTCTTCGAGCGTCATCGCCCAGGAGACATCGCCCGGGATGATCACGGTGTCGTTGGGGGTTACCACGGCGCGCCAACGATTTTCAATTTTTTCCGTATAAGATTTCCAGCGGGAGCCGAATACGTCCATTGGTTTATCGGCGGCGAGAGAAAGATGCAAATCGGCGATTGAAAAGAGCGACATAACTGATTCTCCGCTCAGCGGAAATCCTTTCATAGAATAATCTTAAAGATGGGGGAGAGAATAAACTCGGCGATAAAACGCCAAAAGGACAGGTGAGAAAATGTCTGAATCCAACTCTATGAATCCCGTGGGAAAAGGGTATAAGCATTTGAAGGGCGTTGTTTGCGACGTGAAAAACTGTGCGTATCACGATGGGGATGCATATTGCGCTGCCACTCGGATCGCCGTGGGACCCGGTTATGCTAAAACGTCGGGCGAGACAGTTTGTGCCACGTTCAAGCCTAAAACGCTGTAACCCCGTAAAAACGTGCCGCATTTGCGGCACGTTTTTGTTTTAGTCAAATATAACGTTCGGCATGTCGGGAGCATCCACAACCTTGGTAAAGCGTACGGGCAAGGTGAGTGTGCGAGCAAGAGGTGCGGGGATCTCCGTGCCGCCTGCGTTTTTAAGCGCGTCTAGAATCTCGGCGGGCTCATCTGTGTCAACAGGCTTGCCGAGGGAGGCACATACGTCAGCGGGGAATTTGTACGGGCTTGCCGTGGATGCGAGAATGATCGGACGCGTGTCGCCGGATTCGGCGCGGTACTTTTGGGCGGCACCGAGACCGACGGCAGTATGCGTGTCACAGAGATATTTGCGTCCCTCAAAAGAAGCGCGGATTGTCTTGGCAGTTTCTTCTTCGGTGCAGTAGTAGCCGGCGAATACAGCTCTCAGCTTTTGCATGAGATCGGCGGGAGCCTCGTACTTGCCACACTCGGCAAGCTGTGCCATGCAGTCGGCCGTGAGAGAAGCGCCGCCGAGGAGGTACAAGAGACGCTCGAGATTCGACGAGATCAGAATATCCATCGAGGGGGACATCGTCTTGTAGAACGGACGGGTGCGATCGTATACACCGGTGCGGATGAAGTCGGTCAAAACGCAGTTAGCGTTGGAAGCGCAGATGAGTTTCCCGAGCGGCAGTCCCATTTCACGGGCGATGTAGGCGGCAAAAATGTTACCGAAGTTGCCCGTGGGAACGCATACGTTTGCCTTATCGCCGAGGGCGATGGTACCGTTTTTTACGAGATCGCAGTAAGCGGATACGTAGTATACGATCTGCGGTGCGAGACGGCCCCAGTTGATCGAGTTAGCGCTCGAGAAGAAGAATCCGTTTTCCTCGGCACGTGCGGCGAGAGAGGCATCGGCAAAGATTGCCTTAACACCGTTTTGTGCATCGTCAAAGTTGCCGCGAACGGCGCATACGTTTACGTTTTCGCCTTCTTGCGTGGTCATCTGCCGCTTCTGCATCGTGCTGACGCCGTCAACCGGATAGAAAACGGTGATTTTTACACCGGGGACGTCGCGGTAGCCCTCGAGGGCGGCCTTGCCCGTATCACCGGAAGTAGCGACGAGGATGTGTGCAAGGCGCTTCTCGCCGGTCATCGTCAGCGCACGGGACAGAAGGCGCGGCATGATCTGGAGAGCCATATCCTTGAAAGCGCAGGTCGGACCGTGCCAAAGTTCGAGAGAATAAATGCCGTCGCCGATGTCAAGGAGAGGTGCGGCGCCGCCGGGGAAGCGATCCTCGGCATAAGCGCTCCGGCAGTCGAGAAGGAGTGTATCTTTATCGTAATCGGTCAGAAAGCGAGAGAGAATATCCGCCGCACGCTCCTCGTAGGGCATATTCATAAGCGCTTTGAGATCATCCTTTGTGAGCGTGGGGATCTCGGTCGGCATGAACAGTCCCTTGTCAGGGGCAAGACCGCGCTTGATCGCTTCGGCTGAGGAAACGGAAAGAGGATTTTTTTCTGTGTCGCGGGTGCTTACGTACTTCATTTTTTTGTTTCCGTAAAAACGGCTCCTTTGTTATGATTTTCTTAATTTATATGTTATTTACGGCAAAGCCGTATGCGTTTTCAAAGAAAATTTTATGTACGGTCTGCTCATGGATTCCGGCGTCAAGCAGGGCGTCTGCGAGGCGGGGAAGAGAAGAGAGATCGGAAATTTCCTTCGGCGTTTCGTCAATACCGTCCAAATCGCATCCGAGGCAGAGCGCATTTTCTCCGCCGAGGGAAAGATAGTGTTTTATGTGTGCAATCACGGCATTTATGTCGCATTCGCCGTTTGTGAGATGCTGCGGCGCCAAACTAATACCGACGAGACCGCCGGATTCAGCGATGGCGGAGAACTCCACGTCCGTCAGATTGCGTGTGTGCGGATGCACCGCATACGCGTTGGAATGCGTAGCAACGACGGGACGGTGATACTCTTTCGACATAGTGAGAATCTCGGCTGTAACCTTTCGGGATGCATGGGAAATATCGGGCACGATGCCGATCTCAAAACAGCATTCGGCGACGCGTCTGCCGAATGGGGTAAGCGATTCGTTCGTGTCGTGTGCACCGCCGATGACGGACTTCTCCGCCCAGGTGAGCGTGAGAAACCGTACGCCGAGGCGGTAAAGCACAGCAAGGCGTGTGAGATCACCGGCGAGAAGACGTGCATCCTCGACGGCGAGAATGGCGGTACGCTTGCCGCTATCCAGTGCGCGCTTGATGCTGTCGCCGTTTTTTGAGAGGATTACGCCGTTTTTTCTGAGTTCTTTTTTGAGGTTTTCTTGGATCTTGAGAAATCGCTCCCAGCATTCCTCGTCGGAAAATGCGTTGTTGCTCCATACAGCCATCGTCTGTACATACCGTCTAAAAGCAATAGATTTATCCTGGGCGACGTGGAGGCGATTTGAGAAAAGCGGTTGGTCTTGCTCAAACAACTTTGATGCAGTATCACAGTGGAGATCGAAAAGATCCAGTGGGCTCATAATTCTCACCTCATTCCATTTATTGCGTTTCGGAAATGGCGTATATCCAAAACCCGGTAATTCGCATCTGCCGCGGGATCCAGATACACTTCAATGATATCAATATTCGGAATGAGATTTTCGTATTCGCGGGCGTGTTCTCGAAGGAATATTCTTACTGCCGATATAAGGCGGGCGCGTTTGCGCGTGTCCACACTGTCCGCGGGACGGCCGAATCGGGAAGGCTGATCGGGATATTGCCGCCGCGTTTTCACTTCGGCAAAAATGAGATGTGCGTCGTCCGTTGCCAGAATGTCGATCTCCAAATGACCGACGTACACGTTTCTTCCAAGAACGGTGAATCCGTTCGCTTCGAGATAATGAACGGCGGATTCTTCACCTGCGCTGCCCTGTGATCGCGTGCTCACAGCGTTTCTGCCGCACGTTTCTTTATGAGGGCGGCTTCCAGTTTTTCGCGGTCACGATCGAGGAATCCAAGAAAGGAACGGCGGTGGATCGGACAGGGGCCGAGTTCATATACGGCAAGCTTATGGGCGGGCGTCGGATACCCTTTGTGCTTCTCAAAACCGTATCCGGGATAAAGCAATTCGTAATCTGCGCACAGACGGTCTCTTGTCACCTTAGCAATAATGGATGCAGCCGCAATGGAAGGGGAGAGCGCGTCTCCGCCGATAATCGCCTTTGCGGGAATCGTGAAGCCGCGGTTTATGTTTCCGTCCACGAGAACGAAATCCGGCTTTACCGAAAGCCCGTCAATCGCACGGCGCATAGCGAGAAGCGAGGCTTCAAGGATATTGATCTCGTCAATCTCCTCGGGGGTGGCGGATGCCGCGCACCAGGCTATGGCGTTTTCTGTAATCAGATCGTATAATGCATCTCTTTTGCGCTCGGTCAGTTTTTTGGAATCGTCAAGCCCTTCGGGGAGAAAATCGGGCGGGAGAATACAGGCAGCAGCCACTACCGGTCCCGCAAGGGGGCCGCGGCCGGCTTCGTCGGTGCCTGAAATGAACTTTACGTTTTCAGTGAGAAACTGTGCGTCAAAAGTGATATCAAGCATCGGTGTCTCCTCCTTCGGCAAAGGGGGATTCAAGCGTAATTCTGCCGATCTTGCCGCCGCGGAATTCATCAAGAAGCATATTGGCGGCACGCTCCGTGTCAATCTCGCCGCCGGAGACGAGGAATCCGCGCTTTCTGCCCACGAGGGAAAGAAGCTCATGCGGTTTCATCTCGGTAAGCGGCGCTGGATCACCGAGCTTATAGCGCGTGCAGAACAGTGCGGGCGCGACATTCAGAAGGCGCACGCATAGGATGCCCGCCATCGTTTCGATGTCAAGAATTGCGTCTCTGATGGCACCGGTGAGCGCGAGGTTTTCGCCGATCACAGGATCCTCAAATTTCGGCCAGAGAACGCCGGGCATATCAAGAAGATCAATGCCAACGCTGGTCGTTACCCATTGCTTGTTGAGCGTGACGCCGGGGCGGTCTTCGACTTTTGCTTTTTTCGAGCCGCACAGACGGTTCACCAAAGAGGATTTACCAACGTTCGGAACGCCGACGATCATCGCTTTGAGACGACGACCCGTCATGCCTTTTTCCTCGTACCGCTTCAGCTTGTCGGCGAGCATACGTCGCACGGTCGGTGCGATCTTGTTCAGATTTTCACCCGTGATGCAGTCGATCGAGAGGGCCTCGGCGCCTTCGGCGCGGCACGCCTCGATCCATTTTGCAGTAACGGCGGGATCGGCAAGCGAGGATTTCGTAAGAAGGACGAGGCGCGGCTTGCCGTCTGTCAGTGATTTGATTTCGGGGTTTTGTGAACTCTGCGGGATGCGCGCATCTCTCAGCTCGAGTGTGATATCGACAAGTTTGAGGTTTTCCGCGATCATACGGCGTGTTTTCGCCATATGGCCGGGGAACCACTGGATCGTTTGTGAAGGCATACACCGTCCTCCTTACCGTAGAAAATTGAATAGGCAGAATGGATCAATCAAAAATCGTGAATCGGTCGAAAGGGAATACTCTGACGATCGCGCGGCCGACGATACAGCGCTCGTCAATGAGACCGATGTCTCTCGAACGGCTGTCAGCCGAGTGATTGCGGTTATCGCCCATGACGAAAAGGTATCCCTCAGGGATCGTTATCGGATAGTCCCAATCAGAGGTGCGGCGGTCATCCGTTTCGATTTTTACGTACGGCTCGTCTATGACTTTGCCGTCGACCGTAACGGTCCACGTGTCAAAATCGATATCTACGACTTGTCCTTCGGTGGCAATCACGCGTTTTACGATCGGCTTGTTGTAGTAGCGGAGTCCGACATTGTGGACGACGACGATATCGCCCTGTTTCGGCGTATAGTTGATACCGCCGACGAGGAGATAGTCGCCCTCGATAAGCGTATTTTCCATAGACGGGCCTTCCACTACCGTTGGGCGGATGAGAAAGGTGAATACCGTCAAAATAATAGCGGCGCAGAATACGAACAACTCGAGCACGTCAAAGATTTCTCCTGCGGCTTTCATAAGAAAATTGCCGCCTTTTGGGGATTTTTCGCTATTCTCAATCTCTCCGGTTTCTTCCTCGACGAGTTCATTTTTGTTCAGATTGTCCTTGGAATCCATAAAGGGCTCCTTTCTCAAGGTCGTTAGAGAATTATTTTTCAATCATATAGCCGAGGAGCGTACTGCCGTCTGCTATGTAGTTATTGAGGGCACCGGCGTTCGCTTCGGAGAATTTTTTCATACCGCTGACTTCTTTTCTCGAATCATAGAGGAAGAAGGGGACGGCTTCGTGGGAATGCGTGCGGATCTCGATAGGCGTGGGATGATCGGGCAGGACGAGGATCTTGAAATCCTCGCCGCGCTCTTTGAGATATGCGAGTACGGGGGCGAGAATGAGTGCGTCGATCTTTTCGATCGCTTTTACTTTGACATCAAGCTCACCGCGGTGGCCGCATTCGTCCGGTGCTTCCACGTGTACGTATACGAAATCGCTTCCGTTTTCAAAAGCGGAGATAGCGGCGTTTGCCTTGTTCTCGTACGAGGTGTGATAGTTGCCCGTAGCGCCTTCCACGTTCACGACCTCCATGCCGGCGCAAAGGCCGATACCCTTAATGAGGTCGACGGCGGAGATAACCGTCCCTTTGACACCCCATTTTTCGGTGAAAGAGGGAAGTGCCGGCTTCTTTCCGGGGCTCCAAAGCCACGGGGAGTTCGCGGGACGTAGTCCGCGGCGGCGTCTTTCTTCATTTACGGGGTGGTGATTGAGGACATCGTAACCGGCTTTCATAAAAGCAAGGAATTCACCGCCGCCGTTTTCTTCTTTCGGCAGGTGATCGCCGATACGCTGCCCGATGATATCGTGCGGGCGGTCAAAGTCGTACCGATCGTCTGCATTCTCCCAAACGAGGCAGTGGCGGTAGCTGATACCGGTATGAAGCTTTCTGCCCGCCATGGGGAGCGCTTCGTTCAATGCTTTGATGAGCTCTGCCGCTTCTTCGGTCGTGATCTCGTCTGCACTGTGGTCCAGCATGTGTCGATCCTCGTAATTTTCTTCTTCCTCAGAGAGGGTAACGACGTTGCAGCGGATCGCGGTGTCATTCTCGCCGAGCGTCAGCCCCATGCTTACAGCTTCGAGGGGAGAGCGCCCTTTCGAATAGACGGCGGGATCGTAGGAGAGAATAGCGAGATTGGCGGTGTCGCTTTCCGGTACCATGTGTGCAGGAACGTTCATAGCCGTACCGCCGACGGAGAGGGAGGCGAGAGCGTCCATATGCTTTTTATCGGCGACCTCCATCGGCGTTTTGCCGCCGAGCTCGGGACACGGGCGGTCAGCCATGCCGTCGGGAATGAGAACAAAATATTTCATATCGGTAATACGGAGCCTCTGTGAGGCTTACCCCTTTCTGAGAGTTCAAATGTAAGGGAGATATACTCCTCAAAACAGTTACAAAAACGGTGGGCGTTAATCAAAAAACATACCAATATATAGTATATCACAAACTACGGTGAAGTACAAGGTTTTTTCACAAAATCCTTTCCGAGTTCTAAAGAAAAAGTTTGAAAAAATTTCTAAAATCTTTTTGAAATCTATTGAAATCAAAAAGAAAGTGTGTTATAATACATAACTGTATGAAAGGATGTCGGCATCCCCTCTCAGATGCGGCGTCCGGGGATTTGAATTTTACGTAGGAGGTGAATCTTTTGCCGATCATCAAGAGTGCGAAGAAGCGCGTTAAGGTTACTGCAACCAAAACCCTTCAGAACAAGATGTTCAAGAGCCTGTACCGTACTACCGTGAAGAAGTTCCTCGCGGCTGTTGAAGCAGGTAACAAGGAAGAAGCAGTTGTGGCTTACAAGGCTGCTGTCAAGAAGGCAGACCAGGCTGCTAAGCGCGGCATTATCCACAAGAACGCTGCTGCTCACAAGAAGAGTCAGTTTACGAAGCTCCTCAACAGCATGAACTGATTTGTTTCATCAAAAACAATATGCCCGTCTGGCTGCGACGGGCTTTTTGTTTCACTTTTTTTAATGCTTGCGGGGTTTTATCTGGCGTGGTATAATATAACCAACATTTTGGGGAGTTGCGTATTATGAAGATACATTTTCTCGGGACCTGTGCCGGTACGGAGCCGATGATGGGAAGACAGCATATGTCTTTTGTAATAGAGACAAGAGGTGCTCTTTACTGGTTTGACGCGGGAGAGGGATGTTCCCGTACCGCTCACATTAAAGGACTTGATCTTTTATCCGTGAAAGCGGTCGTGATCTCACACCCGCATATGGATCACACGGGCGGACTCGCTAATCTTATATGGAATATATCTGCGATTTCTGCTAATTACGGACTGCCGCATAAATTTGGGGAGCTCTTGCTTTTTGTGCCTCTTAAGAATGTGTGGAGCGGTGCGGAGACACTTCTCGATGCGGACGGCGCCAGTTACAAGAGACGTTTGTCGGTTGTCCCCTGTTTGATGACGGACGGCGTCCTTTTCGATGACGGCGCTGTCAAGATTACGGCGTATCACAATATGCATATCCGCCGTGCGGAGGGTGAACCGTGGCGCTCGTTCAGCTTCCGTATCGAGGCGGAAGGGAAGGCGATTGTCTACTCCGGTGACATTCGAGAACTTCAGGAGCTCGATTCAGCGATCGGCGAGGGATGCGATTGCGCCATCACGGAGACAGGACATTTCAAGATTGATGCTGTTCATGCTTACTACGCTGAAAAAAACGTAGGATGTGTTTATTTCAGTCATAACGGCAGAGAGATTCTCGGTGATTCCGAGGGCAGCCGAGAAAAGGTGGCCGCATTGTTCGGATGCCGCGGGGTGATTGCCGAGGACTGCATGACGGTGGACGTGTGAGTAGATAAATAAAAAAGGACTGTTTAGACAGTCCTTTTTGTGTGGATTATTCCTCGTCCAGTTTCTGTGCCATTTCCGCTTGAATCTCGGGATCGTAGGAAAGAATCGGCTCTTCCTCTTTTCCTTTGATCTTGCGGTTTACGTAGTTCTTCGTGATCTTCATTACAAGAGGGAAGAGCACAACAACGCCGATCAAGTTGGGGATCATCATAAGCCCGTTGAACGTGTCGGAAATGTCCCATGCCAGAGAGGACGTCATAACTGCACCGAACATAATGGTAATGATGTGGATGATCTTGAATACAATGGTGGATTTAGTGCCAAACAGATATTCCCAAGCCTTCGTGCCGTAGTGGGACCAGCCGAGAACGGTGGTGAAAGCGAAGAGGAACATAGCAATCGCGATGAATTTCTCGCCGATATCGCCCCAGGAGAAGACCTGGTTGAATGCGCCGGCAACGAGAGTGGCATCGGTGTATCCTTCGAGAATCGCACCGGTTTCGGTGTTGTATGCACCGGAGGTGAGAACGACGAGGGCAGTCATGGTGCAGACGATCATCGTATCTGCGAACACCTCAAAGATGCCCCACATACCCTGTTTTACGGGTTCTTTGATGTTGGAGTTGGCATGTACCATAACAGAAGAACCGAGACCGGCTTCGTTCGAGAACACGCCGCGCTTGAAGCCTTGTGTCATGACTTTGGATACTACAACACCGATACCGCCGCCGACAGCAGCCGTAGGTGTAAATGCGTTCACAAAGATGGATCTGAATGCGGGCAGGATGGAAGCGTAGTTGATGCCGATGATAACAAGGCTGCCTGTTACGAACAGAACGACCATGAAGGGCACGATCTTTTCGGCAACGTTAGCAATACGCTTCAGACCGCCGAGGATGATGAGGGATGCGAGGATCATGAGAACAGCACCCAGAAGTACGTTGTAGAGGCTGATGCCGTCAAAGAGCATGACGGAGGATAGAGCCTGTACGTCGAACGCGGCAGCAACGTTGGCAACGATCTTGTTAACCTGACCCATAGAGCCGATACCGAACGAAGCGAGCAGGGTAAAGACGCAGAACAGAATGGCCAGGATCTTTGCGGGGATTTTAAGACCTTTCTTTTTGCCTACGCCGTCAGTGAGGTAATACATCGCACCGCCGGACCATTCGCCGGCTTTATTGCGGCGGCGGAAGTACATACCGAGAACGTTTTCGGAGTAGTTGGTCATCATGCCGAAGAAGGCGGCTACCCACATCCAGAAGACCGCACCTGCACCGCCGATGCAGATAGCGGCGGCAACGCCGGCGATATTACCGGTACCTACCGTGGCGGCCAGCGCCGTGCAGAGAGCCTGGAACGGGGAAATGGATCCTTTTTCTTTACTGTGGCGGATTACGTCCTTATTGAAGAGGCTGCCGATAGTGTTTTTCCACCAGTGGCGCAGGTGAGACACCTGAAACCACTTTGTTACACAGGTCATAAGAATACCCGTGCCGATGAGCAGAACAAGACCTGTCATGCCCCAAACGAAGCCGTTAACGGAGTTATTGATGTCGGTGATGTTTTGTAAAAATGCGCTCATTTGGTTCTTTTCTCCTTTGGTATAATTTTAAACGTGTAAAAACAAAAAATGGCTTGCGCAAAAGCGCAAACCACTAAATAAACGCATAAACAAAAACACAAAGATACCATGTTGAAACTTTGTCCTTTTGCCTGAGAGATTAGCGATTAACGCCTTGCACCTTCGGCACTCAACTGAATGAGGTTCTCCAAAGTTTTGTCGGTCTACAGTCTTCATCCGGACACCGGAAGCCTGAGAGTGTTACTCCTTCGGCAGCAAAAGCTTTTCCTGCAAACGTCATCCAAAAAACTATTTTTTTGTATTATACTACATATTTCGCCATTATGCAATAGTAAATGAAAATTTTTAAATATTTTGGGAACACGGCATGCCGTGTTCCCAAAATCATTATTGCGAAACGAAAACAAGCCCGCCACATTTGTGACGGGCTTGTTTTTGTGCAAAGGCTATGAAAAAGATATTTTTGTGGTTTGCTTACGGGATTTGAACTCTCGCGCTATTGTCAATAGTACATTAATTATTTACTAAATTCATCATCGTCGGAATCCCTTATGGGCAAAAGATTATTCCTTTTTGCTCAAGGAACAAGAAATACCAAATTCAACTCCACAAATCTTTCCCATTTCATGAGCATCAACACTTATTTCGCATCTAAAATCGTATCCGTTCTTCAATTCGAGTACCTGTAATTGATTTGACGTTACATCGACATATAAATCCTTTATTGGTGCGTTTTCCTTATTTAATACTGCAATTCGAAATTCATTTTGATATTTATATTTGCTTCTTTTATGGAAACAACAGTCTAACGAATACTCCTTTGAGTGTATATCAAATTGCGGAATATAATCATAATCATCATATGACACCTTTTTGGACATATAACTAAACTTTTTTGCTTTCAGCTTATCTAATATTTGATGTATAAATTCATCATCGAATATTATTATTGCACAATTTTCTACTCCACCTTTATCTTTACATAACTCTGTTAATAAAGCTGCCGGTATTTCAAGTAAAAATTCTGTTTCACTTTCTTTTTTAAATTCCTTTAAACCAACACCGTAACAACAAAAGGCACACTGCTTTGCATTAATTCTTATATTGTTCCCCGATCTGTATCCATGTATTTCTTCAAAATCTGAATCATTGGTTCCAATGTATATTTGAACCTTTTGAGTTAAACTTGCCTCATAAGAATCACCTATATTTTGTTGCCCTTCTGACTCCATTGTTCTGTAATCATCTAAAAGTCCAAAGTAAACTTGTCCATCTTTCAGAAAATTATTAATATATTTTTTCTCAATGATTTTAAAGAAAACAACAAAATCATTATTATCTTTTATGTCCTCTATACGAAACACAAACAAACTCCTTACGTATAACTTGTTTTATGAAGGTAGCAATAAGCATAATGTTTAATTTCTTCTCTTACGCCTTTCTTTTGCACACACCGGACATCCGCGCCCTTTATTTCTATTGATTACCATCGCTTGCCATTCATGTCCTTGGATACACTTCCACCATACTTTTTTATTACTGTTAGGCATTACATCTTCAGGTGTTAATCCGTTATTTTTCTCATAATTCCATTCCTTTGCTAAGGTTGGGTTAACTGTTTTCAAATCATTATAACCTTTTAAGACTTTTTTGCCTGCACAATATGGACATCCAGTTCCATTATTCCTACTATATAATACTGCTTGCCATTCGTGGCCATTACTGCATTTCCACCATACTTTTTCCTTACTGTTAGGCATTACATCAGCAGGCGTTAATCCATTATTCTTTTCATAATTCCATTCTTTTGCTAAAGTCGGATTAACTGTTTGCAAGTCATTATATCCTTTTAAAACTTTTTGACCAGCACAATATGGGCATCCGTTTCCAATGCTTCTATTAGCTACAGTTGATAGCCATTCGTGACCTTTACTGCACTTCCACCATACTTTTTTGCTACTGTTAGGCATTACATCTTCAGGTGTTAATCCGTGGTTTTTTTCATAGTTCCATTCTTTCGCCAAAGTTGGATTAACTGTTTGTATATCATTTTTTCCTTTAATGGCATATCGTCCTGAACAGTATGGGCATCCATTACCCCTATTTCTGCTATCAATCGTTGCTTGCCATTCGTGGCCTTTGCTACACCTCCACCATACTTTTTTTCCACTATTCGTCGAAAAATGTTCCGGCTTTAAATTACCATTTTTTTCATAATTCCATTCTTTTGCTACTTCTGGATTAGAAAATAAAAGAGATTTTTTCTTTTCCGTATGTTCCCGTAAGTTTTCAATAGCAATTGCATCTCTTTCTAACTCAACACCAACATTTCTACCAATTATTTCACTTAACACTTCTTCAAGCTTTTTTGATAAATCTTTGTGATTTTTTAGAACAACAAAATCTATAGAACTATCATTTAGAGGTGCCAATCCCTCTCTTATCCTATAAAGTTTAATCCCATATTTTTTACACTTTTCATTTTTTTCCAAATCCTTTTTAATTTTGTTTTTATGCCAAAAGTATCCATCATATTCAATGGCAATTCTTTTTGATGGAATGTAAATGTCTAATTCAAACCCTTTCCCTTTATAGGAATGTATTGTTTCTAACCCATATTTTTCAAGGTAATATAGTAGCACATATTCAGGGAAAGAGGTGTTTTGCTCAGAATTACAAACCGGACATCCACTCCCATTAGTTCTGCTCCTTATCTCTGCTTGCCACTCGTGACCTTTACTGCACTTCCACCATACCTTTTGTCCACTTTTCGCAGTAAAATGTTCCGGCTTTAGATTGCCATTCTTTTCATAATTCCATTCTTGCACCAAAGTGGGATTAACGGTTTGTAAATCGTTGTCACCTTTTAAAGCTTTTTGGCCTGCACAATACGGACAGCCATTTCCATTATCTCTATTATTTATCGTTGCTTGCCATTCGTGACCTTTACTGCACTTCCACCACACTTTTTGACCACTATTTGCAGTGAAGTTTTCAGGTTTTGAATCGCCATTTTTTTCATAATTCCATTCAGCCATAAGTTGAGCATTTTCCGATATATAATGTTTTTCTGACATGGTTTTACTCAACTCCTTTCAGTTTATTTCAATTTGTTTTATATCGTATAAGGTTTTCTTTTATTATATCATAAATTGGCTTTAATTTCAATCACTATAGGAATAACCAATTTATAAAAGTGTATATTTTGCCAGAGTCCAAATCCCGTAAGTGTTTAATATCTTTTTTCTCGTCACTATATGATCCAAGGGAAAAAAACAAAAAAGCCTTGAAAAATCAAGGCTTTTCGCGGCTATATCTTCTTTATAGCCCTTTCTTGGCAGGGGCACTAGGACTCGAACCCAGGACACGCGGTTTTGGAGACCGCTGCTCTACCAACTGAGCTATACCCCTTCGAACAGAGGTATTATATCACAGTTAAATCAGAAATGCAAGTGTTTTTTTTAATATTTTTTGCTTTTTTGGCCATTTGTATCATCAGAAAAAAGACCGCACGTCTTTTGACGTGCGGTCCGACTTTTACAAGAGAGAAATTACTTGATCTCAACTTCTGCGCCAGCCTCAGCGAGTTGCTTCTGGATAGCTTCTGCATCAGCCTTGGAAACGCCTTCCTTTAGGGTCTTCGGAGCGCCTTCAACGAGTTCCTTAGCTTCCTTCAGACCGAGACCGGTGATTTCGCGAACGGCTTTGATAACGCCGAGCTTGTTGTCGCCGAAGGACTTGAGAACTACGTCGAACTCAGTCTTCTCTTCAGCAGCGGGAGCAGCAGCGCCTGCAACTGCAGCGCCTGCAACTGCAACGGGAGCAGCGGATACGCCGAACTCCTCTTCGATTGCCTTTACCAGGTCAGAGAGTTCAAGAATGGTGAGAGCTTTGATTGCTTCAATAATCTGTACGGACTTTTCGCTTGCCATTGTATTTACCTCCAAATGTTTGTGTAAATTTTAATAAGTTAAAATGGTGAGGAGATTACGCTTCCTCAGCGGGAGCCTCAGCTGCGGGAGTTTCTTCAGCAGCAACAGGTGCTTCCTCAGCTGCAACCTCTGTGCCGCTCTTGTCGATGATAGCCTGAAGAGCAAATGCGAGGCCGTAAAGGGATCCCTGGAGACTTCCGAGGATCTTGCCGATGAGCTGTTCCTTCGGCGGGATGTTGGCGAGTTCATTTACGCCGGCTGCATCAAGTACTTTTCCGTCAACGTAACCGCCGCGGAGTTCAAAGGACTCGATCCTTTCCGCATATTCCTTGAGGATCTTTGCGGGAGCAACCTGATCGTCGTAACTGATAGCCAGTGCGTTCATACCGGTGAGCTCGCTCTTGAGATCAGCGTAGCCGGCATTATCGCAAGCACGGCCGATGATGGAATTCTTGAGAACGGTGTATTCCACGTTGGCCTTACGGAGTTCTGCGCGCAGTTTGGTGTCATCTTCAACGGTGATACCCTGATACTTTACGAGAACACCGGAAACAGAACGGCCCATTTTGTCGGTCAGAGACTCAACAACGGCTTTCTTCTGTTCCAGAATTTTTGCGTTAGGCATTTAGATTTCCTCCTTGTAAAAGTTTGCACCGAGACGGCAGGAAAAGAAAAAGTCTTTTTCCGGCAAAAGCCGAAAAAAGACAAAATACTCTTGTATTCAGTCTCCCCTCGGCAGGAAAGCTATGCTTTTACCGGAACCTGCTGTCTTTGGATCAACATATATATTATATGGATGCGTGGCGTGCTTGTCAATAGCTTTTTGAAAAAATTTATCAAATTTCGGAAATTATTTTTTTTCGTCCGCCTTCTTTTTTCGCTTTCTCCCAGTAGGCAGCCGCCGCGGCTTCCGTTTTGTTGTTACCGGGGAAGTAATATCTGGCGTTTTTCAGATCGTCGGGCAGATACTGCTGGGGGACGTAGTTGCACGTATAATCATGCGGATATTTGTATCCCGGGAAGTTAGGTGAGGAGAGATGCTTCGGAATGACACCGCCCTTGCCGGCACGGATATCTGCCGCCGCCGCATCAAGTGCCGCATAGGCAGAGTTTGATTTCGGTGCAGTCGCCAGCATAACGGCGGCGTTGGCGAGGGGAATACGTGCTTCCGGCAGTCCGAGTTCTTTGGCGCTGTCCACGCACGCACGGGTGATGACCGCTGCCATCGGATACGCCGCGCCGATATCCTCGCTTGCGATGACCATGAGTCTGCGGCAAGGGGAAATGAGGTCACCGCCTTCAAGAAGACGGGCGAGGTAAAAGACTGCGGCATCCGGATCGGAGCCGCGGATTGATTTCTGCAGTCCGGAGAGCAGGTTGTAATGGACGTCGCCGTCTCCGTCAAAATTTCCCGCGGAAACGGACGGAACGAACTGTCGTGCGACGTCTTGTGTCAGTACTGTTTCCGTTTCGTCTCCGGCTTTTACGTATGCGACCGCCTGCTCAAGCATGGTTACGGCGCGGCGCACGTCTCCGCCCGAGACGGATGCGATATAGCGGAGCGCTTCATCCGTGGCGCTCAGCGACTTTTCGGATTCCGCGGCGATGAGATCGAACGCTTTTGTGAGACGTGCTGTCATCGCGTCTGCGGGCACCGGCTTGAATTCAAACACGGAGCAGCGGGAGAGAAGCGCATCGTATATGTAATAGTACGGATTCTCCGTAGTGGCAGCAATGAGCGTAATTCTGCCGTCTTCGATATATTCAAGCAAAGACTGCTGCTGCTTGCGGTTGAAATACTGGATCTCGTCGAGATACAGAAGGATACCTTCCGCGCCGAGAAGGCCCTCGGTTTCCGCGGCAACCGCGCGCACGTCAGCGAGGGAGGCGGTCGTGGCATTCAAATGGCGCAGCGTCATGCCGGAGGCGTTGGCAATGATCGTTGCCGCCGTCGTCTTACCCGTGCCGGGCGGGCCGAAGAAAATCATACTGGGGATTTTTCCCGACGCAGTGATGCGGCGGAGGACGCCGCGCGGTCCTATAAGATGCTCCTGCCCCGACATGTCGTCAAAAGAGGTGGGACGAAGTCTGTCAGCGGCGGGCTGGGATGCGCTGTGATACGAGATCGGCATACAAAACCTCTGAAACGTAGTTTTTACCATTATACCGCAATCGGCAAAAAAATGCAAGACGTATGACATATTTGCAGTGCGCATATGATGGATAAGGAACAACTTCAGCGCAGGAGGAAAAAACTTGACAGAACGGCGGCAATTGGTGTCAGGAGCGTATATGAGAATCAGTTATCCCGAATTTTCAGACGAAGGAAGTAAAGACGGGACGGAGAGAATGAACGCGTTTTATAAATCGCTTGCCGAGGTATCTTCGGCGTATGCCGAAGAACTGAATCGGGAGTACGAGAGTAGCTTGCGTATCCTGACTGCGGAATACCGAACCACATTCACGGATACCGGCTGTGTAGTGGAGTATAAAATCACGGTGCGCAGACGCGGACGCGTCATCGGGAAAAAGAGCCTTGTGCACCGCTGGGAGGGTGGCGTACTTGTACAGGAAAAAAAGGAAGGTCGTCGTATTCATGGGATAACTGAAGGAATTAAGCGATTGTTGACGAAGAGTGGGCGGTGATGTATAATAGACAATAGAACGAAACAGAAACGGAGTTTTTATGAAAGTTACATTGTTTGCGCTTAATTCTTCGTACGTGCATACGAATCTTGCTGTGCGCTGTATTGCGAAAAACCTGTCACGGCATGGGTATGACGTTTCTGTTCTCGAGAGATCTCTCAAGGAGCGGACAAGGGATATCCTTCAAGCGCTCGTCAGCGAAAATGCGGATGTATACGGTTTTTCCGTCTATATCTGGAATCGGATGGAGATGCTTGCACTTGCAGCCGATTTACACGCTGTTCGCCCCGATGCAAAAATCGTTTTCGGCGGTCCCGAAATCTCTTTTGAAGACGAATCGTTCTTCGCAGCAAATCCGTTTGTTGATAACATCATAGCCGGAGAAGGGGAAGAGGCTTTCGTCTCTTTTTGTGATGTATTCCCGGAGCGGCATACGATCGTTATGAGCCTTCCGTACGAAGGCTTTACCGATGGCGGTATTCTCTACGACGAATATCCGCCCGACTCTCACAGCGGTGGGATCTTGTATTATGAATCTTCGCGCGGCTGTCCATACTCTTGTGCGTACTGCCTTTCATCTGCCACGCGCGGTGTTCGCGCCAAGGATGCAGAAACTACAGTTGCCGACCTAAGCCGCTTTGAGGAAATCGACGGCGTTCGTGTAATCAAATTCGTTGATCGCACGTTCAATTTTGACCGCCGGCGTGCCGATCGGATCTGGCGGGCGATTGCGGGTGAGCAATTTACGAAAACTTATCATTTTGAGATCTGTGCCGATCTGCTTGACGAGGAGAATTTCAAAACGCTCGAAGCGATGCCGAAAGGACGCATCCAGCTTGAATGCGGCGTTCAATCGACGAATCACGAGACGCTCGCGGCGATCGGTCGAACGTCTGATTCCGAGAAGATCATAGAAGCGCTCACCCGTATTCGTTCCTTTGGCAACATCCATCTGCACGCCGATCTGATCGCGGGACTCCCACATGAAAACTTTGCCCGCTTCGCCGAGTCTTTTGATGCGCTTTATCCTGCTTGTGATCTTTTGCAGATGGGCTTTTTGAAATTGTTGCCCGGAACGAATCTGCGCTCTCGCTGCGCCGATATGGGTTACCGCTATTCCTCAAATGCGCCTTACGAGGTCCTGTGCAGTGATGCGCTGTCCTACGAGGAACTTTACCATCTCCACGTCATTGACGACGTGCTCGATCGATTTCACGGGAGCGGGCATTTTGCTACTGCAATTTCGTATTTGCTGAAAGGGCAGAACTCCCCGTTTTCATTTTATAAAGGGCTTGCTGAGAAAATTCCGCATCCGAGAAGCCTGTCTCAGCGGGAAGCATTTCTTGCTTTTCGCGAATATGCTCACAGCGTGGCGCAAGATAAAACACTTGTCGATACCTATCTTACGCTTGATTGGTATCTTTGGGAGAATGCATCTCTGCCTTTTCCGATACCCGATGCGCGTCATCCTGAAGAAAACGCACTTCGCCGTGATTGGTGTGCGCGGCACAAGGACACCCCGCTGTCCGCGGTTGTCGTATGTTCCCTCAATATAGAGAACAGCACGGCCGTGGTTATTGATCGAAAGCATCACGCGTACGAGATTTTATAATATACGAAGAGGGAAAAAGGGAAGGGATCTTTTTGAACGCTTTGCGTACAGTATTAGTCCTTGACAAACCGAGAAAATTCCGATATAATTTAGTAAGGTTTACGCGACACAAAAACTAAATGGTCAAAACGATAGGAGAACCGCGGATGAAGCAACGATTAAAAGTGATGTTTTCAATCGTGCTCGCGCTGCTCCTTCTGTTTTGCGTTAGTTTAATTTCTATTGCCTTTTTCGAAAAGGATGTGCCATCGGATTCTATCGGTATAATCGGTGGAGCGGATGGCCCTACAGCCATTTTAATTGCGCGTACGTCCGTTTTGGAATCTCCGATGATTTTGGGAGCGTGAACAAACTTCTCAACATCGAAAAATCAAAAGTGCGAAAAAGCCTTTATTTATGTGGGTTTTCGGTACTTCACAAAATCTCAAAAAAGCGTAAAAATCGGACTTGACCACAGTTTGTCCCACTTCTACGCAAAAACAATGAAAAATCGAATAAAAATCGGGGTGTGGCTCAGCTGGTAGAGCGGGTGGTTTGGGAGCGTGTCGGGCGTTTAATGCCCTGAAAAATAAAAATCCTCAAAACCCCTGTATTCATGCGGGTTTCGGGCATTTGTAAAAATCAAAAAATCGGTCGGAAATCGTTTTGACCACAGTTTATCCCACAATTGAGAAAATTTCCTCAAAAACGGACACTAAAAATTCAATATATCCGGGTGTGGCGCAGCTGGGAGCGCGGGTGGTTTGGGACCATCAGGCCGCAGGTTCGATCCCTGTCACTCGGACCACGAAAACGACCTAAAGCAGAGACTTATTCTCCACTTTAGGTCGTTTTTTATTGCTATTTAGGCGTTTTATTCCCACTTTTAGAAAACTCGCAATTTTTAGACCACAGTTTTGTCACACGTTTTCTTGCCACAAAAATCCTTTTCTTTGTTTACTGCGGATAATAATTTGACGCAGAAAGCAAAAAGTATGTCTGCGGATTTTTCCACATACAAAACCACTCGTATATAGGAGCATATGCGAGTGGTTTTAATTTTAATTCAAGTCTATTCGTTTACTGTTGGCTATTATTGCTTTCCTTGCAAGGAACTTTATTAGATATACCTCATTTCTCAGATAATCTTCTTCTTTAGTTACTGGCAAGATTTTTTTGTGTATTTCAGACGCCTTATTATGTACAATTCTACAACGAATATCGTATATTCTGGCAGCTACCTTTGAGATTATGTTAATTGAATCACCTAGAGGCAATCTTTCGCTAGATAATTTATTCGATTCTTTGTTGCTATAATATCCTTTCAAATGCTCACTTGAAGTTATATACTCAACAATGTCATCACCAGTCACGATACTTTTTAAAACATTATACAGTTGTTCTTTTTCGTCGCCTATACTTTCAGCATTTTTGGTAGTGATTGTACTGAGCAATTTTGCCATATATATTTCAGAATCCACACTAAAGTGAGGATCTTTGATAAGGTTACGTATCCTATTCTTGGCTTCCAAAGTTGAATAAATAGGATAATAATACTCCAAAACCTGATAAAATGCGAAAAATGCAAAAATAGGTGATTCTTTGTTATTCTGAGCAAACCAATATAGCGAAAGCGGCGTTTTGTCGTATTCATAATTTAAGCCAATGTTTATGGCTTCATCGCTTGGGCGATGTAACATTCTTCGCCGTATATTTCTTTCGATTCTCGAAATCCTTCGTGGTGCTAATGTAACGGTAAACTCTTGTAAAACATCAAGTTGAAAGAATATCGAATTCGAGACTTTTTCCAGAAAAAATCTCGCTTGTTCCTCCGTATCAATTGAAATATTCTCAATTTTTAAGGTTATTCTAAACCTTCCGTTATACTGATCAATATTTACATGACGTCCCTCTTTGTATGAACTCAAAAAGGCAAATTCTTTAGTGCAAAAACCTACCGAGATTTTGAAGTCATCGTTAGAAAACAACTTTATTTCACTTGGCTCTTTTTTCCCTAATTCATCAACAGTTTCTTCGATTACATCAAAAATAGGCAGAAATCTTCTTAACATTATTCTTCCGGGGGAAGACATTTTTCCATCTTGTATCTCGCATTCAATGCATTTTAATTCTTTAGACCAAAAAGCTTCGTAATCACAAATCCCCCTATATTTAGTGAATCGAGTATTCATAATGGCCTCTAAATTATCATCATCATAAACGCTTATCGTTTCAAAATCTCTTGCAACAGGAAATTGAAACCTAACATACTTAAAATCTTTACCTTCATAGTCTGTATCATTAAAAAGTTCGTTTTGTATATTGTTTTCATCCAAAAATGATTTGAATTGTTCAATCGTGCAACTTTTTTCATCTTTTTTCATACCTATCACTCCTTCCTTGACAAAAATATTATAACATAAATTATCGGCTATTTCAATGGCTCACATCAAGATAAAGCAACACCGCCACGAATTTTGTGGTGGTGTTGCTGTTTCGCGCCTTATTCCTCTTTGAGTCGTTCCTTCTCTTCCGCAATCTCTGCTTTTACTCTTTCGATCATCTCGGCGAGTTTGATTTCGCATTGCTCTTTTGTTTCGGCGTAGACGTTGAATTTCTTTCGCTTGCCGCTGGGTAGTCTTGGGAAGAAGCTGCCTTCCCACAGGTTGTCGTTAATCTGATACAGGCATCCCGTGCCGGATTTGCGTATCTTCCTCGGGATCGGCTCAGGATGAGGCTCTGTGGGCGCACACGGGGCGTTTACGGGCGGTTTTGCCACATCCTCGGGTGTTTGTTCTGCCACGGGCATCGGCGCGTTTGTGCCGCCGATCTTGCGGTCAATGCTCACCGCCGCCTGCATCTGCATCGTGTCGGTCATGTGGCTGTAGATATCCAGCGTGGTCGCCGCTGACACGTGACCTATGGTTGCCGACAAGGTTTTTACGTCCATGCCGTTTTCCAGTGCCATGGTTGCGAAGGTGTGGCGCAGATCGTGAAACCGCACGTGCTTGCATCCCGCCCGTTTGAGAAGTATCGACAGAATGTCGCCAACGGACGTGGGATACCTCGGTACGTCGGGATTTTGCGGCGACGGGAACATCCATCGAGAATTGACTGTTTCTTTATACTTTCTCAGCACTTCCACCAGCGACGGCGGCAGTACCACCGTGCGGATGGAGCTTTTTGTTTTTGGAACGGAGATCTCGATCTTGCCGTTCACCGCACACGCCTGGCGGACGATGTGAAGCTCGCCCGTTTGGAAGTTGAGGTCATCCCATTGCAGTCCCATCAGCTCCCCTCGGCGCATTCCCGTGCCGAGTTCCAACAGGAACAGTTCATAGTATCCGTCCTCTTTGGCCTGGGCGAGGAATCGTTGCAGTTCATCCTTGGTCAGCACCTGCATCTCCCGCGCCTTCTTGGGCGGCAGTTTACATCCGATGGCAGGATTGATTCGTATCAGTCCTTCTGCTACCGCTTTTTCCAATGCCATTCTGCAACTTGCGTGGCAAGCGCGCACCATGCGATCGGACAGTCCCGTTCCGTATTTTTCAACGTACTGCTTTCGCCCGTTTCGCTTCAGCCGTGCGTAGAACTGTTGCAGGTCGTTCTGCGTCAGTTTGTTCAGCGGGATCTTGCCGATCTCGGGGATGATGTGGTCGTATATTCGGTTTTCGTAATTGGCCTGCGTCAGCGGTCGGATCGCAGGCTTGGAGTAGTTTTCGTACCAAAATTCCATCCAATCGCCAAACAGCATATCCGGCTTGCACCGCGTGCTGGGCGGTCGGTATTCCTCTTTCAGCTTTTCAAGCTTCTCGGCACACTCGGTCTTGGTATGCGCGAGGACGTTTTTGGTGATCGGTAATCCTTTGTCATCGTAACCGACCACCACTCGGCCTTCCCACCGTCCGTCCTTGCGTTGCCGTAAAGTTCCTTTTCCGTTTTGTCTGCGTTTTGCCATTTTATCACTCCTTTATGATGAGGTCTTCCATGAATCCACCGACGATGCCCGATGCGCGCTTTTGCATATCGGTGGTCACGTGGGTGTAGGTGTCCAGCGTGAAGCTGGCGTTGGTGTGTCCGAGGATTCGGGACAGTGTTTTGGCATCCACGCCGCCCGTCAGCGCGTGGGTGGCGAAGGTGTGGCGTAGATCGTGGAAGCGTATCAACGGCAGTCCCGCTTGCTTAAGCAAGGTTTTCATTCGGTGGTAGGGATACTCAGGATTCATCGCTTCCTCGGGCCTGTAGATATTCGGGAAGATCCATTCGCTCATTGCCGTTTTCTTTCGCTCTCGCAGTATCTCGGCCGTGCTCGGCGGGAGCAGAATGTTGCGCATTCCCGTTTCGGTTTTGGTATCGCCCCAGGTCACACCGCCGCCTTTCTTTCTCTTCACCGTCCGCGAGATCTTCAACCATCCCGTCGCTTCATCGAAGTCCGACCACCGCAATCCGCAAATTTCTCCGAGCCGCTGTCCCGTGGTCAGTTCGGTGTAGAAGAAGTCGCGCCATACCTCATCCTGCATCGCGATGCGCATAAACTTTTCAAGCTGTGCTTCGGTGAGTATCTGCTTGGGCGCGTAATCGTTTTTCGGGATGGTGGTGCCGTCGGTGGGGTTCTTAACGATGAGCCGTTCTCTCACCGCCGCGTCCATGGCTTCGTGGAGCATCATGTGAACACTGCGCACCGTGCTGTCGGCAAGCTCGTGTCCGCGAAGAGGATGCGCCTCTCGCCGACCGCTCTTTTTGATTTTGTTATACATTCTCTGCACGTCGGCGGTGGTGATGAACGCCACCGGCTTATCGCCGAGGTAAGGTTTTACGTGTGTGCGGATCATCGAAGCGTAACTGTCCCAGGTGCTCTCGCGGATGGTGAAGATCATATACTCGTTCATCCATTGGTCGAGCCATTCGCTGAGAGTCATCTTGCTGTCCTCGGTCAGCTCCACACCGCGGTAGTCCTCGATGCGCTGATGCAGTTTATCGAGAGTCTCCTTTTGCGTCTTGCCGTAGACGTAACGGAAGATCGGCTTGCCGTCGCTCTTGTGACCGACGGTGATGCGTCCTTCCCATTGACCGCGTTTCTTCTGCCGAACCATTCCGTCACCCGCAGGTCTTCTGTTTGCCATACTTTAAGTTCTCTCCTTTCTTAGGAAAATCCGAAAGGATTTTTGGGGCGTGAACAACGCGAGCTTCGATATCCGCCGTGCTTTGGTTCACGCCGCACTCCTTTCCTTGTCAGCACAACAACATACCACAACTCTTTTGGAATATCCAGCGACTTTAGAAATCTTCTTCATCTTCTGTCGGCAGAACAGTTTCGATTTGATTCTTTGTGTAGTAGCCTGCGAGAATCTGTTCCAGCGGAATCTTACCGCGCAATCGGCGTACGTTTTTGCACGCCTCCCACATCATATCGTGCACGTCCGTGTAGCTGTAACCGTAGTGCTCTGCCATCATTCTTGAGATGATCTCTTGGTGAACCGCATAGCGATGCAGACCTTTGGACACCGCTCTTTTGATTTCTTCTACGTATTCTGTCATGGCTTCAGCGAACTTCTCACCGAGGATGTCCTTGTGTTTATTGGTCACCTCATCTGCAATCGCATCATTCAGCAGTGCCGAATAAAACTGATTCCGCGAACGGTAACCGCGCTCTTTCATAATTTTGTCTGCCGTTTCCACTAAATCTCTGTCTAGAAACAGGCTGACTCGTATTTTCTCTTTCGATTCCATATTTACCTCCGTTTTTCGTAATACACCACGGCACAGCGCCGTAGAAAAGCCTTTATTCATCGCGTTTTTTGATGTTGTGCGCTCCTGGAATTACACCAAACCCGTATTTACGACCCACACTTTGGCGCCGTAGTTTTTTCGCCATCCAAACGCTCACAAATGCCGTAAACACGGGCTTTTTCGGTCGGCGTTGCCGTCCGATGTGAGGTGCATAGGTGGCGGTCACGCCACCTATGCTTTCTCCTGCTTTTTTTCTCGACCCTTGAATTCGGTCGAATTTTTCCAACTTTTCGAGCGCCTTTTGGCGGTACATCTCTGCTTCAAAGTGCGTCAGTTGCCTTTGAAAGCGGTACTCCACTGCCTCCTGGATCGGGCGAATGGTATAGAGCAAGGTTCCGTTATGCTTTTGTCCTTTCTTCGTGATGACGGTGGTCGGCTCGGTAGTGATGAGTTGCTTTGCCACCAGTCCGTCGATATGCTTTTTCACAGTGTTCTTGCTCAGCCCCACCGCCGTGCCGATTGTCTTGTAGCTCGGGTGGCATTGAAACGTTTTCCTATCCTCGCAGAACATCAGGTAAGCGTACACTGCGATCTCACCCGCCGAGAGATCCAAACAAAAGATTTCGTTCGGCAGAGGAAAATAATTTTTCACTGCGTCACGCTTTGGATATCGGTTATACTTCATACGACATCACCGCAATCTTTTTTCATTCCTCCTTCACTTTGAGAAGTGGCTGTCCACCCACTCTCTGAATTTTTCTTTCGGCACGATCAAGCGATTGCCCACACGAATGACCGGGAATCCTTTCTCGTGCATCAGCTCGTAGGCAGACGACGGTGCCACGCCAAGCACCTTGGCGATGAGTTCCGTATTGAGAAACAGCGGAAGGTCATCGTAGCTTTGGTAGATTGATTTTTTCATTTTGTTTACCTCCTGAAAGATTTTTTAGGCTTGCGCCTATGTATGGATGGCGTTTGAAAATGATCCCCCCACTTCCCATGCCGAAAAAACAACACGGTTGCACACCCTCTGGAAAAAATTCTCTTACTCTATAGCCGTCGGGAGACGGTAGAATATTAGATGCGGAATTGTTTTTTCAAAAAAGTTCTCTCACTTTCCATGGGACTTCGGACAGTTATCTATGCACAAAAATTCATCCCCTTACTTTTCAAGCCGAAAAAATGTACCGCCTACAACCAAAAAACATTCCCCTCACTTTTCATGGGACTTCAGCTAACGATTGAGCGAAAAAATTTTATTCCCTCACTAGTCCAAAGGAAAAATTCATATAGTTGAACACCCGAAATCTTGATTGTTTACAAAAAATTAATACACCCCTCTACTTTTACATAGGAATTTACAAACCATCCTACAACCACATTTTAAAAAGTTGCTTCAATAGTCCAAGGGAAAATATCAAACGATTGAGTGGAAAAATATTTATCCCTCTACTTATACAAGGGAAAAATCGGGCACCTCTATGCGCAAGCAAAACAAAAAAAGACCTACACATCCACGCACAACGAAACGAGGGGTGCAGTCTGCATCCCGATCAGTTCGTATTGTGCATGTATGTATAAGTCTTTGAATTGCCCCTTTTGTATTTCAGATTTATGCCACGGCCTCGTGGGTGCTCTATCTTAACACAGAAAAATTTATTTGTACAGTCAGAATGAAAAAATTACTTTTTCTTTGTCTACTGTGGAGCAGTTTTTAATCCGTGAAAAAGGCAACGCCACCGGAATTTCCGATGGCGTTTAAGATTATTTCTTGCAATAGATTTTGATGGCTTCAGCAACGAATTCCGCAGTACATTCACCGTTTTTATCAATGTTTTTCTTGAATCGCTCGTCGCAGGCGTACATCTGACCGAGCCCTGCGAGGATGTCATTGGTGCAATGATAAAAATTCGCCGTGATATAGTCTTGCAACTTTTTGACCAAGCTTTGTGCCGTTTCGCTGTCGGAACTATTGCCGCAGTTCTTGCACTCGGCAAATTCAGCAAAGACACCATTCATTCCGGCGAGAACGTCGTTCCATTTGTCTTTGGAGTAGCCGGCAGTCTTTGCCTGGCTCTCCCTGTAGGCGTCCGTATCGCCCCAACGTTGCTTTGCCTCGTCCTCGTATTGTTGACGGGCGGTTTCGTATTCGCTGTTGTCAAATGCGCTCATTGTGATCTCTCCTTTTTCTGCTTGTTCCAGAGCTGCGATCAGCCGTTCCAGACGATCTTTCTTTAGTGTCAGCAACCTCTTCTGCTCCGTAAGTGCTTTTTGTTTATCGTAGTTCGGCGAGGCGAGGATCTCCGCAATGCTTTTCAAAGAAAAATCCAGCTCACGGTAAAACAAGATCTCCTGCATTCGTTCCAAGGATGCCTCGTCGTAAAACCGATAGCCATTTTGCTGGTCAACAAAACTCGGCTTCAGCAAACCGATTTCATCGTAATAATGCAGTGTGCGCACGCTGACACCGGTGAGCTCGGCAAATTCTTTGATCTGTAGTTTCATATCTTCACCTCGGCTATGAGTATACACTATAACGTTACGTCAGAGTCAATACTATTTTACAATATTTTTTGCAAAAGGTAAAGGGCGCGGCACTGGGCCGCACCCACGGCAGAAGAGGTTAGATTTCTTCCACCGTTTCCATACCGTCCATGACCTCAACCATGATTCTTATCGCCAGGATGAACCCGTCGCTGAATGCCTGGCGAGCCGTGAGGTCACAGATCTCACTTTGGCAGTCCTTGAACTTCTCGAAATTTTCTTTCTGCTGTTCGGTGAGTGTGGACATGAGGCTTTCCTCGTTTTTGCAGATAAGCTTCACCAGCTTGTCCATTCGCGATCCGCGCTTCATATCACGTTCGCATGGGCTGATGTTGCCGTAGTACAGATCTTCAAGCGTTGTCATGTTCATCCCACCTCACATAAGAAGAGGACGACTCAGCATCGGTCATTCCCGATATCGAGTCGCCCTCTAATTTCATTTTGTCCGCTGCAATCAGCGCATGCTTGACGATCAGCATCTCCACCCACGTCCGCTCGTCGTACTCTGCCGGACGGCCATCCTTGAGATACTCCGCCATCGCCGCGCTCATCACGCCGTACTTTTCGCCTCTGTAAACTTCTTCAATCGTTATTCGTGCCATATTCGCACCTCCTTTGCAGTACACAACAGTACCACAGGAGTTTGCGAAAGTCCAGAGAAAATCGAGAAAAAGACATTCCACAATTCTAACAAATTAAAAAGATCGAGTAATCGTCTATGCATTTATGTGCAACGTATCGATTGGGCGTCTTGATATTTTATCTGGGTTCCATTTCAGATAGTAAGAACTTCTTAACATCGGACGGTTTGAGACCTTTTGTTGCACGAAAGCCTCCGGGAATGTTCCCAGAGGCTTTCAAATCAGTTTTCTGCCATATAAAGACGCTTATATTTCATGTATGGAAGATCAAGATAGTCCGTGTTGTAATTGATTTCGCGAGTTTCATATTGGTTTTTTGAACTGCCACGTCTTCCATCAAAGACGGTAAGGTACCCCATAAAATACTTTTCCGGCTCCTCTTGTGCCGAGCTTGCTATGTAATCAATTAGTTGCTTTGCGCCTTCGTTTGCCCTAGCATCTCTATATTTAATAGAACCTGAATCACCCAACCATTTCACTTCAACAAGCGCCACATTTCTATTGATTGGCCACGTCACTTTTATATCAACTGGATGTGTGGCATCTACATTCTGCTCCCGTTTTACTGTATGATTACGCAAAGTGTTTTGTAAACACTGCCATAGAGAATCACGCATAAAGCGTTCTGGTTTTGCTACAAACTCTTGTTTCGATGTGTCAGACCACACATTTTGAAGAATAAGACAACAACTATCCTTAGCATATCGGTTGTTGTAAAAATCCAAGGCTTCATCAAGTTCTTTATATGTAGGGGGCGCAAATATGCTACAAGCGGTCGAATCGACATATTCATTCAAAATGTATTGTGTTTCGCCTATACAAATTTTCTCATTGTACGGACCGAAATATGAATATAGGACATGATCGTCTGTATATACAGTATCTAAAGGTTCAATTATAAATTGACTTTCTGATACGGCTATAACGGTACATTCTGAAACGAAGCGTTCGCAAAAATTACCAATACTTATTATTTGCTTGTCCTCATAATTCCAGTTGCCAATCGGCAAAACAATATTAAATTTCCATGTTATAAATTCCGGGGGGATTTTTCGAAAAACAATCGACACAAAACGAAACAATTTGCACACAGAGTCATGAGGATATCCCATAGCTTGGATTCCTTGGCTTAACTGTGCTTCTAAATTTCGTTCAAGCATCCCCTCTAAAACATTTCTTTCTATCATCCAATGTCTCCTATAGTTTATTGTACGGTTAAATAGTCAATCCATAATGAGGCTGGAACGATTAAATCAATTTCCGGATTGTTAATAACAGCTTTTAATGCCCCAAAATCATTATAAAGCTCCTCAATTTGCCCCGGATCAAGCAAAGAGCTTGTCCGATCGATGTTTTCAAACAATGCAATTCCAGGCTCTTTTTGAATTGCAGCAATAACCCTCGGTAAAGATTTAGTCAACAAAGAATCTAAAACCGTATCAATGAATCTTGTTCTCCAACCAAGCATAGATGACCGTGATAATCGATCAATATAACTAACATCAACCTCATCAGAAATTCTATAATAACCAGCGTCATCATCGATAAGAAAACCTTTTGAAGTTAATAATTCTAGCTCTTTTAGCAATTCCACGCTCATTGGAGCTCCATACTTATTTCTCGCAAAACTGTATCCCCAAGCAGTCGAATTATTTCCATCATATATGGAAAGCAATTCTGCTAAATATAACATGGCATTTATTTCGAACGCAGTTTGTTCGAAATAAGTATTTCTTGGATGTGAAAGAAAGTACAAAATATCGAAATTAGCATATACATTCACGTTTATTCCCCCAAACACTTTTCTATTTCAGAGATCGCATTTTGAAATAATTCAAAGAGCGAACTCTGAACAGAAGAGAGTTTTGCCCATTTTAACATGTTGATTAATGCGAATTTGGAAGCTTTAGTATTATTTGCTAAAGTTCGAATCAAACCAGAGGAATTGAGATTTGCAGTAATAATCATTTTTTGGTGAGAATCAATATACTCAGAAAACATAGAACCTGCGTTTGTTTCATAAGCAATATCTAGGGATCCTTCAGGCGTATCAATGAGCATAGTAGTGCTTATTCTTTCGGAAGAACATACATAATCAACAATTGCCATACGCAATGCAATATCTATAAAAAAACGTTGTGATTCAGACAATTCAAATTCATTGTCCCTGCTAGTGTCATCGATTTGAAGAATAAATTTAAACAACCGTCGTCCATCTTCTGTTACCGACGTTAAGTTCATATCCAAATCTAGACCCGTAAACTTTTTAGCAAATTTCTTAAATATTGGCAAAAAATCAATCTGAACTTTTCGGTAAATATGCTCTAAATCATGGCACAACTGATCGTACTCTTGTTTTACACTATCACGTTCAGCGATGTGTTGGCCTTTTTCATCCTCAACGCTTTTTATAGAATCCTGCAGTGCCTTAATACGTTCTGCCCACGATCCCTCTGACTCATCATTTTGGAGAAAACTATACCGTTTTTCCTCTATCTCCGATCTCCTTTTCTGCAAAGCTTCCACTTTTGAAGAAAGGCTATTTACTTGCTCGTCCACATGCTTTTGCCGTAATACGCGCTCTTCAAGTGCTTTTGTTACCCTTAAAAGTTCAGCATCTTTAGCGGCAAGTTTTTGAATAATGTCCTCTTGATTTACTTCAATTTCAGCAACACGCTCACCACAAAGAGGACAAGTTTTTTCTTCCATACATTTCTGTATACGTTGCGGCAAATCCTGATGCTTTGTATGGCATATAGGACACCCATCTGCAATCAATTCTCGTATTAATGGATTTTGTGACAAAAAGCTCCCATCTGAATACAACGTTTTATATATATCTTCGTATTCTTTTTCCAAACGAATACGCTCAACCGACATTTCTGTAATTTGGGCATACAATTGTTGCTGCTCTTTTTTGTATCCCTCAATTTTTGCAATGATTTCATCGATTTCTTTTACTAACTCTTCGTAATCGTTTTTTGCGCTTGCTTCGTCTTCTTCCTGATAGTTAGTACGATTTCCTTGTGCCTTATTACGTTCTTCAATTAGTGTAGTTAATCGAGTCGTTTGCTTTGTGATTTCCCATTGAACATTTCGTATTCTTGAATTAATCTTTTGCAATTTTCGCGAGAGATCATCCGCTTTGTCTGCATTGTCGACATTTTGTCCTAAACAAAGAAAAATTG
>JAFVVP010000009.1 GCA_017502135.1 Clostridia bacterium
AATAAAAATCCACCCGCATAGCGGGTGGTATTTCATTTTCGGGCAAAGCCCTACCCATTACTGGCTGCGCACAAGTGCGCTTTAGATTGGCCTGCCAGCCATGCAACTGTTACTTGCTACCCGTAAACGGGTCTTTCGGGTCGTACATACTTAACTGATCGCTTTCCTGATCTCTTTTCAACTGATCGCTTATGTACTCTTTTATTGTTTTTGTGTTTTTCCCTACCGTATCCACATAATATCCTTTACACCAAAATTCTCTGTTACGGTAAGCAAATTTCATATTACCGTATTTTTGAAACATCATCAGACTGCTTTTTCCCTTCAGATATCCCATAAAACTTGATACACTCATTTTTGGTGGGATACTAACAAGCATATGTATATGGTCAGGGCACACTTCCCCTTCTGTTATTTCCACCCCCTTCCATTGGCATAGCGTTCTCAATATCTCTCGTATTTCCATTCGTTTCTCTCCGAAAAACACCTTCCTTCTGTATTTCGGTGCAAATACTATATGATACTTGCAATTCCACTTCGTATGTGCTAAACTATTTGTGGCGTTAAAATTGACTTCTTTCTTCAGCATTTTAATGTCCTCCGATTGTGTTGTTTGGTTTTGACTGACAGGTCATCCTTATTTTACACAATCGGAGTTTTTCTGTCTATACTCACCGGCAATAGCCTCTTTTCAACCCCGCCACTATGGCGGGGTTTTCGTGATACAAAAACAGGAGCAGAGGTATAAACCTCTGCTCCTTATCTATTCGACAAGTTGGAATTTACTTACCCTCTTTATCCTGTTTGGACACCAGAATGATTGAACCAACAAGCAAGGCAACACCAAAGGTGAAAAACACATCCAACTACTGTATTCAACTGATTTGCAAAGAAACCAATCATTCCACTGCCTGCCGCACAACAAATCACATGAAATGCCTTTTTCATATAATCACGCTCCTTTGCTAAATTCCAATTTGATGTTTTGCTTTCTCGGAAATACTATACCGAATTAGACGAACCATTTAATCTTTCACGAATATCAGTGGCATTCCTTCGTCAATGATTGCTTCTCCTGCATCTGTACAGACAAAAGCAACCAGCCCATTGCTTTCATAGAGTTTTCCGCGAACCTCACCGATATCTTTTTCGTTTGGTCCGTTATCGTCTCTGAAATAATGAAGGGTTAAATGCAGGACCATTTCACCGTTTTCGCTGTCATATTCAAATGTGCCTGTATATTGACCGCCCATGTCTGTACCATCTGCACCCGCATATACACTAATTTCATTACCTTCTATTTGAATTGTATATACATTCAAATATGCGTTGTACGGGTCGGTAGTGTATCGTGCTTTTGTCATAATTTTGACATTCTCTTCAGCAAAAGCATCGCCTTTGTATACCGATGCTGACCCACTCAAAAAATCAGCAATGGTATTTTCTGCTTCTTCACAAGAAACAATACTTCCGTTTGTTATCGTAACCTTAAATGTAACATATTGTTCTATAGAATTGTCGTATTTCCCTCTGGTGCTGCCGAACACGAAATATACAACCCCATCTTCATAGGCCTGAATTTTTCCACTCCAACCGGTACCCGTGTTTCCGTTTTCTCCATATATTGCCGCACAAGTCCACACACCGCCATTTGACAATGGTTCGAGTTCGGGAGATATTTCAGTCACACGATACTGTTCAAAGAACGATTCTGCCATAAGGTGAAATCTCGTAAATATGATTTCACCGGTTTCGCTGATTTCATATCGGCAGTAGGCCTCGCAAGGAAGTTGTTGTCCGTTTGAATCCATTGTTGCATATATATTTGCATAATTTCGCCCATCGTTATCAGTTTGAAGGTCAAAGGTGTAATTCTGCGGTGCATCGTATTCGTAAGGCGCAATATATCCGCTAAAGCGATAAATTTTCCCGTCCTGCTCAATGTAGAGAGGGTAATCTGTTTTCGCCCAAGTGTTCATCAATGCACCTGTAACATTTTTGTTAAAATACAAAAGGCAAAGTGCGCGCAACTCATCAAGAGTATCGAACTCATTCATCTTTACTTCTTGATATCGCTCATTGTTATACAGGATTTCATTTTCGGTGTAAGTTAATTTCCCATACTTCGTAAACAGTGAATATACCCATTCTGCCTTGTGATAGATATCTTCAAAAGTTTTTTCGGCGGTATCGTTGTTTTCATTGCTGTGCGTGTCCGTTTCATCGGAGTTACTATCACCTGTTTGTTCAGTCGCCGGTTCGCTTATTTCGGGTGTGTTCGGAGTAGTATCATCGGTGCCCGGTTTGATACTATTACATCCTACAAGCAATAAGATAAGTCCAAAAATGGAAATCAACACAATTATTTTCTTCATACACTTTATCTCCTTTGTGTGTTTTTATATTTATTTATTAGACGCATAAGCGTGATAAAAAGTTTCGTCAAATTGGTGTTTATTTATCCTTTTCAAAGAGTCCCCAAACACTCATTACAAAGCCGAGTATAGGGAGTATGGCACACGCCACTGTTTCAAAATCCTCACTTACAATAAGTATATTCCTAAACTCTCCCACCAAAACAAATGCCATACTCATGAAAATCAATGCAATTCCAAACAGTATCTTTTTCATAAAAAAACACACTCCTTCGTCAAATTCAGTTTTCTCGAACTGTTTACACATATTCAGTATATCATAAGTATGCAGTATTTTCAATCTACAGCTCATATAATTTGCAAAATTGTTATAAGAAAAGTCTATGAGAAAATCTCTCATAGACTCTTCTTTCCTATTTGTGTCTGACATCGCTTATTTCACAATCTTTCTCACTTCGAGGTAATATCTCTTACTGCGTGCTTCTCCCATGGAGAACGTCTTGCGCGGAAGCGTGCCGTGATTCAACACGTATGGGAAGAGTTCCTCCTTGGTCATGCCGTCAAACAAGAATCCAACAGAATTCTTTTGTTCGGCAAGCGCCAAAAGTGAAGACTCGTCGTGGATATAATCGCACTTGACACCGGGGTGCGATGCGATATACGCATCAATGAAATCCTGCAGCGTGCCGACGGTCAGGGCGTGCGTAGGCGCGGTAAAGGACACCGTTTTATCCGTACTTTCGCTCACGACGCGCACGGTCTTTGCCCCCTCGCCCTCTTTCGTGATCGCGGTGAGGGATTTCATAAAGTCGGGGACGTCGCAACCGATCACGACGCGGTAGATCGGCTCAAAATCGAGTGCCTCATCTTCGAGCGCCACAAGTTCCACCAGCGCGTACCGCGCGGGATGCGCTTCGGCATTTCCCTCTTTCGCCTTGATATTTTCATAGTGCGCCTTGGCGGCTGCAAGAGAATGATTTCCATCACCCACCGCGTACACGAGTCCCTCTCCGCGGGATGCTTCGTAAGCTTCGATCTTCGAAAAAACGGCGGTCAGTGCCTCGCCCGAAATGCAGTAGCCGGCGGCGTGTCCACCGTCCAGCATGAGATCGAAATCGTAAAGGCACGGGTATGCGTCCCGTCCGGCGGCAACGGATGCCATAAGCCCCTCAGTATCGTTCATAAGGAGCATAACGTGCGGCAGCTCCAGCGGCGCGGCAGAGCGGATCGCTACGCGCGGCGGAATCCGTTCAAGAACGGTTGCTTCCGTGGCACGGACGGCAGGGGTGGAGCCTTTTTTGTAATCGTATTTTTCCAGATCGATCTTGCCGACGAGGCCGCGGCGGATACGTCCGTCGGGAAGCGTCCGTTCCAGATACACGAGGCTGTCGGTATACTCCTTGAGAAATCCGTTCTGCACGGATTTCATGGCGTCTGCGATGCGTGCTTTTTTCTCCGACTCCGCATCCGTTTCAAGATATGCCTCGGGAAGAACGAGATGCAGCGCGGAGGGCGCATTTTCGGCAATTGCCTCCGCTTTTTCCCAATAGTCGGGCTCGGACGTGAACTGATCGCAAGCGATCACTGCCCACGTTTGAAAAGCGGGATCCTTTGCTTCATAGGGCGGGAGCAAAAAATCGGCAGGAGAAAAAATCGTATTGCGCATAAAAAGCACCTCGTCTGTGTCTGTTTTGATGATTTATTATAATACAAAATCCGCTCTCTGTCAATTTATGCGAGGCAAAATGTAAATTTTTATTCAAAACGGGATTTTTCATTGTGAACGGGGCGCGAATCGTGTATAATATTACTGAAAATTTACAGAACTCGGAAGTGATACTATGGTAGGAGGCCCCCCGCCCGGATTTATGGGCCCGCGATCGGAAGCAACCGAAAAACTCAAACCGCCAAAGCCGAAAAGCATCCGCGAGGTACCCGGCTTTCTCAAAAGGCTGTTCGTGGATTTTTTCTCGCGCTTATTTTACATTTTCAGGCTCGTATGGGATGCAAAGCCGTGGATTTTATTCGTGATGGTTTTCATGGCGATCTACAACGGTGTATCGCCCGTTTTGAACGCCTATATTGCCGCCGCGCTTCTCAACGCACTCGGCGATGCGGTAACCGCCTTTACCACCGGCGCCCCCTTCGTGTTTTCAAAAATTCTGTATCTGCTCCTTTTCCAGTTCGGATACATATTCGTGAACAGTCTCATCCACAGCGTATACAATATGGTCATACGTATCGCGGGTGAACTCGTAACAAACCACATAAAGATCCGGATCATCGACAAGGCAAAAACGATTGATCTGCAAAGTTTTGACCGACCGGAATTTTACGAAAAACTGGAGAACGCCAACCGTGAGGCAGGTTCGCGCCCCATTCAGATTCTGAACGCGTCTTTCCAGATCGTAAGTACGCTCATCAGCATGCTTTCGTTCGTGGCGATCCTCACGTCCGTGAGCGTTACCGCACCTATCCTTATCATCGTTCTGGCGATTCCCTCCGCGATCATCAATTTCGTATACCGCCGCAAGAATTTCTTCTACATGCGCCGCCGCTCCAAGGAGCGCCGCCAGATGAATTATTACAGCGACATTATCACGAACAAGGACGCGGTGAAGGAAATCCGCCTATTCAATCTGTCCGATACGTTCATCGGGCGGTATAAGGAGACGTTCAAGCGCTATTTCGCGGGTATTAGAAAACTGATCGTGCGCGAAGGATCGTGGCACATCGGTCTTTCTGCGGTGAGCTCGGCCGTGAACTGTTATCTGTTTTTGTATATTGCAAAAAAGGTGTACGAGGGCGTTCTCAAAATCGGTGATTACTCCCTCTATACGGGCGCTCTCAACTCGATCTCAAACGGCGTAACGACGCTCATCAACACAACGGCGACTATTTACGAGGGCACGCTGTTCATCGACAACATGATCGCCTTCATGAAGGAGGAGCAGACGGTAGTTCCCCGCCTCGCCGAGCCGCTTCACGTAAAAAGACACTGCGCGCACACCATTGAACTCCGCAACGTAAGTTTCCGCTATCCCGGCACAGAGAAGATGGTCATCAAAAACGTAAATCTTCTTCTGCGTGAGGGTGAAACGGCGGTGCTCGTAGGCCTTAACGGCGCGGGCAAAACGACGCTCATCAAGCTCATCACCCGTCTGTACGATCCCACCGAAGGTGAGATCCTGCTCGACGGGCACGACATCCGCGACTACGATCTTGCCGAGTTGTACGCGATGTACGGCATCATTTTCCAGGATTTCGGAAAATACGCCGTATCCGTTTCGGAAAACATCATGTTCGGCGACGTGAAACGGGGCATCATCCCCTCCGAAATCGAAGAGGCCGCACGCCAGAGCAGCGCCGATGCGTTTATTAAAGATCTGCCCAATGGCTACGATACGCCGCTTATGCGCATCTTTGAGCAAAACGGTATCGAGCTGTCCGGCGGACAGTGGCAGAAGCTGTCGATCGCCCGTGCCTTTTACAGCGATTCCGACGTCCTTATTCTCGACGAGCCGACCGCATCGCTTGATCCTATAGCAGAGCAAGAGATATTCAACCAGTTCGACCGCCTGCGCGAGGATAAAACGACCATTTTCGTCTCGCACCGACTCTCAAGTGCAACTACGGCATCAAAGATCATCGTGCTGGAAAGCGGCATGATAGCAGAGGAAGGCACGCACGCAGAGTTGATGCACAAAAAAGGCAAATACTACGAGCTTTTCTCGACGCAAGCGAGAAGATACATTACCGAATCGGAAACGACTGAGACGGCCGCCACACCCCGATAAAAGTATAAATTTGCAAAAAAACTGTATATTCGCATAAGATTTTCTTATAATCACCGCATATTTTATCGAATAGTGCCGTTGACAAACGAAGCGCAATTCCATATAATATAATATAATGGTACAGTAACTAATTTTGACAGGAGTATGTAAGAGTGAACCGAGAGAATATCGCATCCGTCCCGGAGGATGCCGTGAAAGTTGTCAAATTCGGCGGCAGTTCTTTGGCTGACGCCGAGCACTTCAGAATGGTGCAGAATATCATTACCGCCGAGCCTTCCCGCCGTTACGTTATCCCCTCCGCACCGGGCAAGCGCTTCAAGGAAGACGACAAGGTAACCGATCTTCTGTATAAATGCTACGAGGTTGCAAGCGACCGCGAAGAACTGAAGAAAGTTTTCGCACGCGTTATCGAAAGATACGAGCTGATCATCAAAGGGCTCGGCCTCACGCTCGATCTCACCGAGGAGTACGAGCAGGTACAGAGAGCGATCCGCCACCACGCGGGCCGCGACTATGCCGCCAGCCGCGGTGAATACCTGAACGGTATCATTCTCGCAAATCTTCTGGGCTATGATTTCATCGACGCCGCCGAGGTAATCCGCTTCTCGGATAACGGCGCATTTGACGGAGAACTTACAAACGAGATTCTCGCAAAAGCACTGAAAGAACATACGCACGCCGTCATTCCGGGATTTTACGGCTCGATGCCGAACGGCACCGTAAAAACCTTCTCCCGCGGCGGCTCCGACATTACCGGCTCTATCGTCGCACGCGCGGCAGAAGCGACGATCTACGAGAACTGGACCGACGTGTCCGGCTTCCTCATGGCGGACCCTCGTATCATCGACGACCCCCGCCCGATCGAAGTGATTACCTATAAGGAACTGCGCGAACTCTCCTACATGGGTGCGACCGTTCTGCACCAGGATTCGATCTTCCCCGTTCGCTTTGCGGGCATCCCGATCAATATCCGCAACACGAACGCACCTGAGTGCGCCGGTACGATGATCGTACCCACCACCGACGATCTCAAGAGCATCATCACCGGTATCGCCGGTAAAACCGGATTCTCGGTCATCAACATCGAAAAGGATATGATGAACTCCGAACTCGGTTTCGGGCGCCGCGTTCTCGCTGTCCTCGAAAAAGAGAACGTGTCCTTTGAACATCTCCCCTCCGGTATTGACACCATGAGTATTATTGTCAGCACGAGCGACATCGCTCCCTGCCGTCAGCACGTCATCGACGAGATCTGCCGCGCGGTTGAGCCCGAATTCATCAGCATCGAAGACGATCTGGCTCTCATCGCCGTAGTCGGACGCGGTATGGTAAAAGCGAAAGGTACGGCCGCCAAGCTGTTCAAGGCTTGCGCCGGTGCCGACATCAACATCCGCATGATCGACCAGGGATCGAGCGAGTTCAACATCATCATCGGCGTTGAGGCAAAGGATTTCGAGCGCGCGCAAAAAGCGATTTACGCTGAGTTTGTAAAATAATTCCCAAAGCATAAAAGAAACGCCTCCGAAGAGGCGTTTCTTTATATCAAATGCATCAGACGATGTGCGCCGGCAACTCTTCTCCTCCGAGAATGTGAAAATGGAGATGCGGCACGCTCTGCGCGGCATCCGGACCGCAGTTGGAAATCACGCGGTATCCGCCCGTCGTTCCCGCTTCTCTCGCAATTTGGGGAATCTTCTCGAAGATATGACGGACGTAATCGCTGTTTTCTTCGGTTACGCCGTCCATCGACGGAATGTGCGCCTTCGGGATCACGAGAACGTGCACCTTCGCCTCCGGATTTATATCGTGGAATGCGAAAATCATCTCGTCTTCATATACCTTTTTCGAAGGGATCTCCCCTTTGATAATTTTGCAGAAAATGCAATCCATACCCTATTCTCCTTTTAACGTAAAATGATTTTGTAAATTACTGTGAATCGTACTGCCCTGCGTATACACCGGCTCCATCCTTCAGGTATACGTGGGTGATCATGCCATCCTCCACGTGAGCGATACAGCGCGTGAGCAGATAGCTTCCCTGCCATTCACTGCAGACCATCAGAAAGGACGACGGATCCTCCATTGCACCCGTGAGGGAGAACGTCGGCACGAACGTGCCGTTTACATTGGAAAACGTATCGCCCTCTACGGTAACCGTGCCCTCGTGGGTGGGTGAGCGGAAGAAATACCGTTTTACACGCACGTGAACGGAAACGTCGATCGTCTCTCCGTAGAGAGCAGTCTCTCCCGCATCCGTTTGGACGAGCGTTTCGGTGTACGTCCTCTCAAACGGGAGTTTGAACCAGATGATCGCAACGATTCCGATCACGAACGCCATAAGAATGGCAATTTTCTTCCGGCGGGTAACGACTCTTCGTTCTTCCTTTGGAATTTCTCTCCGCATCGCGCATCTCCGTTTTTTCTTTAATCATAACATATCAAAATTCAAAAATCAAGAGGCATCCCATGCATAATTCAATGAAGAAGTATAAAGTATTCGACATTCATACACACACCTATCCCGAGGCGATCGCGGAAAAAGCGGTAACAAATCTCGGGGCTTTTTATAACTTCGTTCCCGAAGGCCTTGGCACCTATGCCGATCTATCGGCGCAGGCAGAGGATAACAACGTAAAGGGGTATCTTCTCTTTTCCGTCGCCACCAATGCGCATCAGGTGCAGAAAGTGAATGACTCCATCGCGGCTTTGGCTGAACAATCCCGTAAAGAGGGCTTTCTCACCGTGGGATTCGCCGGCATGCATCAGGATTTCCCCGATTTTGAGGGAGAGATCGACCGCGTGGAAAAACTCGGGCTGTGCGGCGTAAAAATCCATCCCGACATCCAGGGGATCGACATCGACGACCCGAGAATGCTCTTGCTTTACGAGATCGTAGAGGGCAGAATGCCCGTCTATTTCCACATCGGCGACAACCGCCCCCAGTACCGGTTCTCCGAACCGAAAAAACTCCGCCGCGTTCTCGATATGTTCCCAAAACTTGAAGTGGTTGCAGCTCATCTTGGCGGCTATAAGTCCGCCGACGAAGCCATCGAATACCTTGCAGGTCACCCGAACGTATGGTACGACACGTCCAGTTCCCTTTGGTATCTCTCAGCCGAGGAGGCCTCCCGCATTATCGAGGTACTGGGTCACGACCGCGTAATGTTCGGCACCGATTACCCCGTAAAAAATCCGGCAACGGAACTCGAACTCTTCTCCCGCCTTTCTCTTACACAAGCCCAACGAGAGGACATCCTCTACAATAACGCCATCCGCTTTCTCCGCCTGGAGGATCGCGCATGAAAGAGCGTCTTGTCGTTGATCTGAAGAGGGAGGATTCCCTCTGGGAACGTCTTCGTACGGAAACACTCCCGATCGTACTGTACGGAACGGGAAACGGTGCAGATAAAATTATCGACCGGTTAGAAGCGGTCGGCAGAAAGCCCGCCGGTGTATTCGCAAGCGCGGGATTCGTGCGCCATCGCACGTTCCGCGGTATGCCCGTCGAGTCCTACGAAGATATCGTCACACGTCTCGGCGAGGATATCGTTATACTGATTTCGTTCGGCTCTACCCTTCCCAACGTGATCGAACGGATGAAAGAACTGGACGCACGCCATACCGTTTTCATCCCCGAAGTTCCCCTCATCGGCGGCGAGGTATTTACGTTCGACTATTTTACCGTCCATCTCCCCGAGTTGGAGAGAGCGTATTCCCTTCTCGCAGACGACACCTCCCGTGCACTGTACCGGGATATGATCCTCTACCGTCTCACGGGCAAAATGGAATATCTGAGCCGTACGGAAGGGTGGGCAGAATCCCTCTCCCGCCTTATCGACACGGAAAAGATTGAAACCGCGCTCGACGGCGGTGCGTTCACCGGCGACTCCGCCGCTATGATGCGCTCGGTCTTCCCGCATCTCAAAACAATCCTTGCCGCAGAAGCAGATGCACGCACGGTAAAAAAACTGACCGCATACGCCGAGACGACAAACGGCGTTGTGTGTCCTTTCCACACCGCTCTCTGGGACAAAGAGGATACACTTACCTACTCCGCCTCGGCGAGCCGCGGCGCGGGTGCCGACGGTACAAACCGCCGCGCAAAAACGGTAACGGTAACAGCCGATACCATTGACCGGCTGGCAGCCGATTTGCCGCTTCATCTCATTAAACTGGATGTGGAGGGCGCGGAAGAACGCGCGCTTTTAGGTGCAGATACGGTCATCCGCCGCGATAAACCGGCACTTCTCGTCTCTCTTTATCACAGAACGGAAGATCTCTTTACCTTGCCTCTCACGATCGTCGATCGGTACGAGGGTTATAGCTTATCACTCCGCCGTGTGCCGTGCGTACCCGCGTGGGATCTTATGCTGTACGCCGTCCCACATCACCTTTGTCGTATTTGACAGAATATTTTGTCCCAAAACCGACTATTTTGGCATCCGCCCCACTTGACATTTGTGAGAGAAAATTGTATAATATGTAAGATAAAAATCTTTAAGCGGTACAGAGAGACCGGCAAGATTTAAAAAGCATCGGTGATAGGGCGGTTTTACGCCGTTTTATCGCTCTGCCCTCTTGTCCGTCCATCGCTCCGCTCCGGAGGAAGTATGAACGTTTATTTTGCCAAAGACACAGTCATCGGTGAGAAGAAAACATCTTTTATCTCCGACGGTTCGTTTCCTCATTATGAAAATTTAAATATGAATCACGCTGTTCTTCAGACGGCGTCCTGTTTTGTTCTTCCCAGTTTCGCGGATGTGCACGTTCATCTCCGTGAGCCGGGATTTTCTTATAAGGAGACGATTCCCTCCGGCACCGCCGCCGCAGCGAGAGGCGGCTATACCGCCGTCTGTGCGATGCCGAATCTGAATCCCGTACCCGACTCGGACGAGCATCTTGCCGCCGAGGAAACCCTGATACGGGAAAGCGCAAAGATCGACGTATTCCCTTACGGTGCGATCACCGTGGGGCAGAAAGGCGAACAGCTCGCTGATATGGATGCTATGGCGTCCCGCGTCATCGCTTTTTCGGATGACGGCCGCGGCGTGCAGGATGAAGATATGATGCGCCGTGCCATGCTGAAAGCCAAATCGCTCGGCAAGATGATCGTCGCGCACTGCGAGGTAAACGAACTCCTCCACGGCGGATGCATCCACGACGGCGCATATGCCAAGGCGCACGGACTCCCCGGCATCTCAAGCGAGAGCGAGTGGCGGCAGGTAGAGAGAGATCTAAGGCTCTCCGCCGAGATCGGCTGCCCGTATCACGTCTGTCACATTTCCACAAAGGAAAGCGTACGACTCATCCGTGAGGCAAAAACTGCAGGCGTTGACGTAACGTGCGAGACGGCACCGCATTACCTGCTCATGCACGACGGCATCCTCAAAGACGAGGGTCGATTCAAGATGAATCCCCCGCTTCGTGCCGAAGCCGACAGGGACGCACTTCTCGAAGGCATCGTCGACGGCACGATAGATATGATCGCTACAGACCACGCGCCCCACTCCGCGGAGGAAAAGTCCAAAGGACTCCTCGGCTCGAGCATGGGTATCGTGGGCATCGAGACGGCGTTCCCTCTCCTTTACACCTACCTCGTGCGCCGCGGTGTGATTTCTCTCGAGAAACTCGTGTCGCTCATGAGCGACAACCCCAGAGCGCGGTTCGGCATCACGGGCGGCCTTGAAAACGGCTGTTTCACCGTCTTCGATCCCGAAGCGGTCTATGAGATTGATCCGGCCGAATTCCTCTCTATGGGAAAAAGCACGCCCTTTGCCGGCTGGCAGGTGCACGGCCGATGCAGAATGACCGTCTCTCACGGCAAGATCGTGTACGACGACGGCACCGTCCGCCCGACGGCAGAAGCATAAACATTGATAAAAAACTGATTCTATATATATGGGAGATGACGAGTATGGCAAAAAGAACAGACATTAAGAAAATTATGATTATCGGCTCCGGTCCGATCGTGATCGGTCAGGCGGCTGAGTTTGATTACGCAGGCACGCAGGCCTGCCTTGCTCTCAAGGAAGAGGGGTATGAAGTCGTTCTTCTGAACTCCAACCCTGCGACGATCATGACGGACACGTCTATCGCGGATAAGGTATACATGGAACCCTTGACGCTTGAATACGTCGCCCGTATTATGCGCACCGAACGCCCCGACGCCATCATCCCCGGCATCGGCGGACAGACCGGTCTCAACCTTGCCATGCAGCTCGAAAAGAAAGGCATCCTCAAAGAGTGCCAGTGCGAGCTTCTCGGCACCAGCAGTGAAAGTATTGAGCGCGCCGAGGACCGCCAGCTCTTCAAAGAATTATGTGAAGAGATCGGCGAACCCGTCATTCCCTCCGAGATCACCTACTCTATCGAGGAAGCAAAGAAAGCGGCGGCTCGCATCGGTTATCCCGTCGTGCTCCGTCCCGCGTTCACGCTTGGCGGCACCGGCGGCGGCTTTGCTTACTCGGAAGAAGAACTCGCAGAAACCGCGGAAAACGCGTTCAAGCTCTCGCCCGTGCATCAGGTACTCATTGAGAAGAGCGTGCGCGGCTACAAAGAGATTGAATTTGAAGTTATGCGCGACGGCACCGATCGCGCCATCACGATCTGCGGTATGGAAAACATCGACCCCGTCGGCGTTCACACCGGCGACTCGATCGTTGTCGCACCGATCATGACGCTCAGCGACGCGGATTTCAATATGCTCCGCGAAAGTGCTCTCAAAATCATCCGTTCGCTTAAGATCGAAGGCGGATGCAACGTGCAGTACGCGCTTGATCCGCACTCCTCTCAGTACTATCTCATCGAAGTAAACCCCCGCGTGTCCCGTTCCTCGGCACTCGCATCGAAGGCAAGCGGATACCCTATCGCTCGCGTTACCGCCAAGATCGCCGTAGGCATGACGCTTGAAGAAATCAAGATCGCCAACACCAACGCGGCGTTCGAGCCAGTTCTCGATTACGTGATCGCAAAGCTCCCCCGTTTCCCGTTCGACAAATTTGCCACTGCCACCAACAAACTGGGCACGCAAATGAAAGCCACCGGCGAGATCATGGCGATCGGCTCCACTTTGGAGGAGAGCCTTCTCAAAGCGATCCGTTCGCTCGAGACCGGCGTGAACCACCTCTACATGGCGAAGTTCGACAAAAAATCCACCGAAGAGCTTCTCGAATATATCAGCGAATTCCACGACGATACAATCTTCGCCGCAGCTGAACTGTTCCGCCGCGGTGTGAGCGTTGACGAGATCCACAACATCACCAAGATCACGCCCTACTTCCTTGAAGCGATCAAGGGAATCGTCGAGTACGAATCCGTCATCGCCGAAAGCAAAGGCGATCTCACCGTTCTCCGCGAAGCGAAGAAGATCGGCTTCTGTGATGCGTATATCGCAAAGCTGTGGGGCATGAGCGAGAAGGAAATCTACAAAACCCGTATAGATGAAAAGATCCTGCCCGTATTCCGTATGGTAGATACCTGCCACACGGGTGCCTATATCCCCTACTTCTATTCGAGCTATCACGGTGAGAATCAGTCCGTCGTAACGAATCGCAAGAAAGCGGTCGTCCTCGGCGCGGGCCCGATCCGCATCGGTCAGGGCGTGGAATTCGACTACTCCACCGTGCACGCCGTACAGACGATCCGCGACGCGGGATACGAATCCATCATCATCAACAACAACCCCGAAACGGTTTCCACCGACTACACGACGGCGGATAAGCTGTACTTTGAGCCCCTCACGCCTGAGGACGTTATGAACATTCTCCTTTACGAAAACGCCACCGACGTCATTGCCTCTCTCGGCGGTCAGACCGCCATCAATCTCGCCGAGCCGCTTATGAAGCGCGGCGTTACCATCATCGGTACGGACGTAAAGGCAATCGACCGCGCGGAAAACCGCGATTCGTTTGAGCGGATTCTGCATGAACTCAAGATTCCCGAACCGGAAGGACACGCCGTTACCAACATCGAAGACGGCGTCAAGACCGCCGCTATGGTAGGCTATCCCGTACTCGTGCGCCCGAGTTTCGTTCTGGGCGGACGCGCCATGCAGATCGTTACGAACGAGGCACAACTCAGACAGTACCTCAAAACCGCCGTTGAGATCGACGAGGACAAGCCCGTTCTGGTCGACCACTACATCCGCGGCAAAGAGGTCGAAGTCGACGCTATCTGCGACGGACGCGACGTATTCGTCCCCGGCATCATGGAATTGGTAGAGCGCACCGGCGTACACTCCGGCGACTCGATCAGCGTATATCCTACGTTCAGCATTTCCAATAAAGTCAAGGGCATCATCCTCGATTACGCCAAGAAACTCGGCCTCGGCATCGGTATCGTGGGCCTTTACAACATCCAGTTCATCGTGGATGAAAAAGAAAACGTATTCGTTATCGAAGTAAACCCCCGCTCCTCCCGTACCGTTCCCTTCCTTTCGAAGGCGACCGGCTACAGCCTTGCCGATATTGCCACGAACGTAATTCTCGGAAAATCTCTGAAAGAACAGGGCATCTTCACCCTTTATCCTGAAGAGAAGAAGCGCTGGTACGTCAAGGTTCCCGTATTCTCGTTCGCGAAACTCCGCGGGCTGGACGCATACCTCTCCCCTGAGATGAAATCCACCGGCGAAGCGATCGGCTACGACGACCGTCTCGACCGCGCGCTTTACAAGGCGCTCCAGGCATCGGGCATGGAGCTGCAGAACTACGGCACGATTCTGGCATCCATTGCCGATCGCGACAAAGAGGAGGCACTGCCCCTCATCCGCCGCTTCTACGACCTCGGATTCAACATTGAAGCGACCGAAGGCACGGCAAACTTCTTACGCGAGCACGGCATCCGTACCCGCATCCGTAAGAAGATCGGCGTGGACGCGGACGACATTCCAAACGCGATCCGTCAGGGACATATCGCCTACGTAATCAACACGCGCGATATTGATTCGATGGGACAGCAGGCAGACGGACACCAGATCCGCAGATGCGCCACGGAAAACGGCGTGACGATGTTCACAGCCCTCGACACCGTGCGCGTACTTTTGGACGTGCTGGAGCAGACCACGCTGCGCATCTCCACCATCGACGCATAAGAGGACGATATGAAACAGGGACTTTTTACAATCACAGAAAACACCGCCTTGACGCGGGATATGTATAAGCTGGTACTTGCGGGCGATACATCGGACATCACCGCACCCGGACAGTTTGTAAATATCAAGTTGAACGGGTTTTTCCTCCGCCGTCCGATCTCCGTATGCGATTCCGAGCCGGGTAAACTCACCCTTCTCTACAAGGTAGTCGGCCGCGGAACGGAGGCTATGGCTGAGATGAAAACCGGTGAAACGCTCGACATCCTGACCGGTCTTGGCAACGGCTATGACGTAACGAAAGCGGGAGACCGCCCCCTGCTCATCGGAGGCGGCGCGGGTGTTCCCCCCATGTATCTCCTCGCACGGAAGCTTATCGCACAGGGTAAACACGTTACCGTCATCATGGGATTCAACACCGCCGCCGAGGTGTATTACAAAGACGAATTTGAGAAAATCGGCGCCACGGTCTTCGTCACCACCGCAGACGGCACCCAAGGTATAAAGGGATTCGTTACCGCGGCGATGTCCGAGGTCGGAGACTGCACCTACATCTACACCTGCGGCCCCGAGCCGATGCTGAAAGCCGTATACAACGCGTCCGGCGTCAGCGGCGAATACAGTTTTGAGGAGCGCATGGGATGCGGTTTCGGCGCATGCATGGGATGCTCCTGTAAAACGAAGTACGGCAACAAGCGCATCTGCCGCGACGGTCCGGTACTGACAAAGGAGGAGATCATCTGGTGAATACGAAAATCACACTCTCCGGCGTAACGCTCAAAAACCCCATCATCCCTGCGAGCGGTACGTTCGGATACGGATATGAATTTGCCGAGCTCTATGACATCAACGTTCTCGGCTCGCTCTCCTTCAAGGGAACGACGAAAGAGCCGCGCTTCGGCAACCCAACGCCCCGCATCGCCGAGTGCCCCTCGGGCATGATCAATGCCGTAGGTCTTCAGAACCCCGGCATTGATGCGGTAATCACGGAAGAACTCCCCCGCCTGCGCTCCGTTTTCGAGGGGCCGATCATTGCCAACATCGGCGGATTTTCCGTCGAGGAATACGTCCACTGCTCAGAGCGGATCGACAAAGAAGACGGTGTCGCTATTATTGAAGTCAACATCAGCTGTCCGAACGTACACGGCGGTGGCATGAGTTTCGGAACTTCTCCCGAAGCAGCGGCAGAAGTAACGCGCGCCGTCAAAGCGGTTACGAAAAAGCCGGTATACATCAAGCTCTCCCCCAACGTAACGGATATCGTATCGATTTCCAAAGCGTGCGAAGAAGCGGGGGCTGACGGCATCAGCATGATCAACACGCTTCTCGGCATGCGGATCGATTTGAAAAGAAAACAGCCGATCATCAAGAATAAAATGGGCGGCTTCTCGGGCAATGCCATCTTCCCGGTAGCGCTCCGTATGATCTATCAGGTTTACGAAGCCGTAAAGATCCCGATCATCGGTATCGGCGGCGTTTCGTCCGCCGAGGACGTCATTGAGATGATGCTGGCAGGCGCCCGTGCCGTTCAGATCGGTGCTGCGAATCTCGTGGATCCGTTTATCTGCCGCGATATCGTAAACGATCTGCCGAACGTTATGAAAAAATACGGGATCGACGATCTCGAATCAATTATCGGAGGTGCTCACTAATGGGTAAGGATGTCATTATCGCCTGTGATTTTGCGTCGGCAGAGGAAACGTTCCGTTTTCTCGACCGCTTCACAGGCAAAAAACCGTTTGTAAAGATCGGTATGGAACTTTTCTATGCCGAAGGTCCGTCTATCGTACGCGAGATCAAAGCAAGAGGTCATAAGATCTTCCTCGATCTGAAGCTCCACGATATACCCAACACCGTCAAGAAATCCATGGCAGTGCTCTCCCGCCTCGATGTGGATATGACGAATCTCCACGCCGCTGGCACGAAGGCTATGATGGAAGCCGCCATCGAAGGACTCACCCGTCCCGACGGCACCCGTCCGCTTTTGATCGCGGTAACCCAGCTTACCTCGACGAGTGAGGAGCGCATGCGTGAGGATCTGCTTATCGACGCGCCGATCGCGGACGTCGTATCCCACTATGCGCAGAACGCAAAAGCCGCAGGCCTCGACGGCGTCGTCTGCTCTCCGCTGGAGGCAGAAAAGGTACACACCGACTGCGGCAAGAATTTCGTAACCGTAACGCCGGGCATCCGCTTTGCGGACGGCGACGTAGGCGATCAGGTGCGTATCACTACGCCGGCACGCGCTAAGGAGATCGGCTCGGACTACATCGTAGTCGGCCGTCCCGTTACCGCCGCCGAGGATCCCGTGGCAGCATACGAGCGCTGTGTTCGCGAATTTGTTGACTGACAAAAAGAAAAGGAGAACGGATATGGAAAGCTACAAGAGAGAGTTTATTGAGTTTTTACAGAGCGCAGGCGTTCTGAAATTCGGTGATTTTACCGCTAAAAGCGGCCGCAAGATCCCCTATTTCATCAACGCAGGCATGATCAAGACCGGTGCTGAAATCGCCAAACTGGGTGAATTCTACGCCAAAGCATATTTTGACAAGGTAGGCAAAAAACGCGCCGTTCTCTACGGCCCCGCCTACAAGGGTATCTCTATTGCCGTATCCGCCGCTGTGGCACTGTCCAAAAACGGTCTTGACGTTCCCTTCTTCTTCAACCGCAAGGAAGCAAAGGATCATGGCGAAGGCGGCGTGTTCGTCGGCTACGTACCGACGGCGGGTGAAGAGGTTGTCATCGTGGAAGACGTAATCACCGCCGGCACCGCTATCCGCGAGAGCATGGCAATCCTCTCAAGCCTCGATGGCGTCAAGGTAGCCGCTACGTTCGTTATGGTTGACCGCAAGGAAAAAGGCCAGGGTGAAAAGGGCGCGATGGCGGAGATCGAAGAAGAATTCGGCTTCCCCGTATACTCTGTCGTTGACGTATACGACATCATCGAGTATCTCGAAGAAGATCCCAAAAACGAAGAAAACGTAGCCCGCATCAAAAACTATCTGTCTGTTTACGGAGCGAAATAATGAGAAGTCTGATTGATATTCAAGAACTCTCCGTTCGTGAAATTGACGAACTGATGGACTGCGCGGACGATATTATTGAAAAACCCCAAAAATACGCAGATGCCTGCCGCGGCAAAAAGCTTGCCACGCTCTTCTTTGAGCCTTCCACCCGTACGCGCCTCAGTTTTGAGGCGGCAATGTACGAGCTCGGCGGTAATGTGCTCGGCTTTTCCGAGGCACAGAGCAGTTCCGCCTCTAAGGGAGAAAGTGTTGCGGATACGGCCAAGGTTGTCAGCTGCTATGCGGACATCATCGCTATGCGCCACCCGAAAGAGGGAGCCCCGCTCGTAGCCTCTATGAACGCATCTGTTCCGGTCATCAATGCCGGCGACGGCGGACACAATCACCCCACGCAGACACTTGCGGATCTTTTGACGATCCGCCGTGAACGGGGAAAGATCTCCGATTTCACCATCGGATTCTGCGGAGACCTTAAATTCGGACGCACGGTCCACTCCCTCATCTCCGCGCTTTCGCGTTACAGCGGAATCAAGGTCGTTCTTATCTCCCCGGATGAGCTGAAACTGCCGGGATACATCAAGCGCGACATCCTCGAAAAAAACGGTATTGAGTATTCGGAAAATTCGGATCTTGCCGAGGTGCTCCCTTCTCTTGATATTCTGTACATGACCCGCGTACAGAAAGAACGCTTCTTCAGCGAGGAAGAATATCTCCGCCTCAAAGACAGTTATATTCTCACGCCGGAAAAGCTTCTCCATGCTAAAAAGGATCTTGCCGTACTTCATCCCTTGCCCCGCGTCAATGAGATCGCCGTCGGCGTGGATGCCGATCCCCGCGCCTGCTACTTCAAGCAGGTTCTGAACGGCAAATATATGCGTATGGCGCTGATTCTGAAACTTCTGGAGGTAACGGTATGAATATAGATTCCATAAAGAACGGCGTGGTTCTCGATCACATCAAGGCCGGCCGCGGTATGCAGATCTACGATTATCTGAACCTTTCCGCACTCGATTGCCCCGTCGCAATCATAAAAAACGTACCCAGCAAGAAAATGGGCAAAAAGGACATCATCAAAATCGACGCAGATATTGATATAAACTTTGATACGCTCGGGTATATCGATCCCGATATCACCGTGAATCTGATCCGCGATTCGAAGGTTGAGAAAATCCGTCTTGCTCTCCCCGAAGAAATCCGTGGGATCTTACAGTGCAAGAATCCTCGCTGTATTACCTCCACCGAGCAGGAACTGCCGCAGATCTTCAAACTGGCGGACAAGGAGCGTCGCATCTACCGCTGTCTCTACTGCGAATCCGCCGCAAAAGAATAAGAAAAAAGAGTACGGTCGTCGCCGTACTCTCTTTTTTTGGAATCACGAATAAAAATCGTGGCAGCTGATCGTCATCACGTACTCGCAGTTCTGGGGCACCCAAAAATTGGTGGCAAGCGCGGCGTTTATGAAATAGAGGATCTCGTGGGAGAGCGAGTACCCTTCCAGGCAGATCTTCGCCGCAATAATGCTTTCCTCACTGGGGGTACAATAGATACGTCCGTTAGCGGTCGGTGTAAACTGCACGCCGTACTTGCGGTCAAAAATAACACCGTAAATCGTGTCGGGGAAAATCTCGGCGCGCGTGCGGTTCAAGACCACGTTCCCGACGGCAATCTGCCCCTCAAAGGGTTCAGCCCCGGCCTCAGCGTAAATGATGCGAGAAAGCCAATACACCTCGTCCTCAATATAATAAGATGACGCGGGTTGAATCGGTGCATCACCGGTGATAACGTACGCCGCAAATTCGTTCGGATTCCAAACTACCTCGGCGCCCAGCGCTTTCGCCGCCACGCGCAGAGGAACGTACGCCCGCCCCTCCTTGACAAATACGCCGCTCGGGCACCAGAGATACCGATCGTTCGCGACTATGTACTGTGCACCGTTTTTTACCGTCATAACGAGATCCGTGCCGCGGAACAGAACCGATTTTTCAGCAAGGTTCGGGAAGACGTCGCACACGTTTATCTCTTCTGTAAGTTCATAAAGATCCACGTACGTGGTGTCCTCATACAGAACCGCGCGGCCCTCGTACGGCACTTCGTTTACGTACATCCGAACGTACTCCGTTTGGGGACTGTCCGGATTCGTAGGTGCTTCCCCTGCCGTAACTGCGACGGCGGAAGCTGTGAGAAGGCACAGAACCGCCTCAAGAAGCGCCGTCAGTTTCAGGCAGCTTCTGCACTGTGAAATTAAACTTTTCATACTTTTTCATCCTTTCCGACCTAATTCTATCACAGAATCCGTGGGAGTTCAACGCACAATATTTTCCTTCCTCCCTCCTCCGTTCATAATTGTTCACAATCCGTACTTGAATATGAATTGACTTCCCCCCAAACCTTTAGTATAATAATCTTGTACTACAGTTGTTCGGAGACAGATACTATGAAGCATTCTTTTGCCCTTGTCGCGTGTGTCTTTCTGCTCACTCTCAGCCTTGCCCTCTCCGGATGCACGCTTTTTAGTGGAACCCCGCAGGAGAAGCCCCCCAAAAACACCGAAAGCACATCCGGCGAAGACACCGTGGTAAAAAGCCCCATTGATAACGCGCTCTTTTACGAGGCGGTCTCTGATGCGTATCTTGAAAGCATTCCAAGGGAGGACTACAACGGCGCTTCCTTCCTTATTACAGCACCACGCACCGATGTCCTCTTCCCGGATGACACCGCCCTCGTTTATTCCGCAAAAAAACACGAGCGCAACCAAAGAGTCGAAGATCTCTTTGAGCTCTCTCTCACCGATGCCATCATAGACGAAAACACTTTCCCCGCCCTGGTGCGCGCCAGCATGCAGGCTGAGGAATACTATTCCGATCTTCTTATGATCCCGCAGTACCAGATCGGTGCGTTTGTAGCAAACGGCTCTCTTTTGAATCTGAACAGTTTACCGTTTCTTGATCTATCAAAGCCGTATTTTAACGCGGATTCCATAGAAGCCGCCACAGTTAACAAAGCAATCTATGCCGCGGCGGGCGCCGCCTCATTTGAACCGGCAACACTTACGGCGGTCTTCTTAAACCGTGATCTGTTCACAGAAAACAATCTCCCGCTTCCGTATGAAAAAGTAAAAGACGGCACGTGGACGTGGGATGCGCTTTTGGCGCTCGGCACCGCCGTTTCCGAAATAAACGCGAACAGCGGCAAAAGTCTCGCCTCATACTGTACCGAATATGCCGCAGATACGCTTGCATCCGCCATCTTCTTTTCCGCGGGCGGAAAGTTTGTCCGCCAAAACGATGATGCTCCCTACATAGCCTACTCCGAGACGGACAGGACTGCCGCATCCTTCATTGAGGCAGTATTTTCGGACAAAAATGTGCTCAAGGGCACCTCCGCCGTATCCCGCTTTTATGCGGGTGAATCGCTATTTCTGATGGATCGGCTGTACCTTATGGACTGGATGATAAACGGCCGTGTTAACTGGGGCATCGTACCTCTCCCAAAAGAAAGCAAGAGCCAAAAGGACTATGTTTCCCTCTCGGACGAATGTGCGCTTTTCTTTGCCACGCCGAGAAACAATATTCACGCGGCGCGCACCGCACACATTCTGTCGGCACTGAATGCTGCGCACTACGGCGTTATAAACGACGCGTATATTACGCATACGCTCTATCATACCGTCCGAGATAACGACACCGCCAATATGCTCGGAATCATTATGCATTCGCGGACGTACGATTTCGCCTTTTCCTTCGGCCGCACGGACGAAACGCTCGCCAAGGTCTCCTATCTCGGCATGAACGAGCTCGTCGGCAACAGACCGTTTGACGATTTCTTAAAACGAATCACGGAAACGGACACGCACCTCAAAAAAGCATACGCTGAGTAAATCTCGCGTCAGCGGTATAAGTGTATGCACGCAGATACTATAATAGAACTGACTCATTCCTCACCCGAAGAAAGGAGATGCTTTTGTGGGAATCAACACTATCAGCAATACCCTGACACTTCTCGGCCGTATCTTTGATACGCAGAAGGCACGAAAACCGATCCATCCCGACACGTCAATGAAGCCTGCCTACCGCCCCGTCCCCATTCATCAGCCTCTCCCGAGAGTATCGCCGGAAGAAGTCGGTTTGGACAGCGAAAAGATTACCGCTTTTCTTAAAGAACTACGGGATGACGAAACGCTCAATATGCAGAGCGTTCTGATTCTGAAAAATGGAAAGATCGTCACCGAGGCCATATTCGGCGACACGGATCCCCTCATCTGGAAGCAGACGTTCTCCGCTGCCAAAAGCATCACTGCGCTTGCCATCGGTATGCTTTGCGATGAAGGGAAACTCTCTCTTGATACCAAACTCACCGATGTTTTCGAACGTCGTCTGACACCGATTGCAAAGTTCTCGATAAAAGATCTGACTGTGCGGCACCTTTTAACGATGACGACCGGTGCCTCCTTCAATGAAGCGGCAATGCTTACGGAGTGGGATTGGGTGAAGGGCTATTTCGCCGGCACATTCACGCCGGGCGAGTTTTCGTACAACAGTCTTAATTCCTATATCCTTTCCGCAATCGTACAGGAGAAGACGGGCGAACGCCTCTCCGAGTATCTCACACCGCGCCTCTTTGCCCCCTTAGGGATCGATGAGTTTTATTGGGAAACCTGTCCCATGGGCATTGATAAAGGCGGCTGGGGGCTATACATGCGTCCCGAAGACATGGCAAAAATCGGCGTTCTCGTGATGGAAAACGGCATGTGGAAAGGAAAACAGCTCATCCCACACGCCTATCTTGAGATGGCGGCACACACGCAGACCACCACCAAAACCGTTTCCAAACTGTACGATTACGGCTACCACATCTGGACGGGCAAAAACCGTGATTCCTTTTTGTTTAACGGAATGCTCGGACAAAACGTGCTCGGGTTCCGAGAAAGCGGTGTCATCCTCGTTTCGAACGCGGGAAACGATGAGATCTTCCAATCGAGCAACTATTTTACGACAGCGGAACGGTATTTCAGTGAAAAACACGCCGACACGCTCCCACGGAACGAGGAAGCATTCAAAAATCTCCAAGACCTTATAAGCCGCCTGAAAGACCTGCCGACAGCCGTACCGATCCCTGCGATCCCGCCGCGCAGGTGGCATCTGTTCCGAAAAGCCCCCCCGACTGCTTTGTCTGTCGCGGATCCTCTGCCGCCGGAGTGTAACCTTTTAAGCGGGGTTCGATTTGAAACGGACGATCCGCACGCACCGACCGTCTCTCTTCTGCCTCTCATTCTGCAAGTGGTACAAAATAATTACGGGAGCGGCTTTAAGTCCCTGTCGTTTCTCAAAAACGGTAGTTCCTTTTATATGACCTATGCCGAGGAATCTGCCAGTTATCTTCTACCCATCGGTTTTGGCACGCCCGCACCGACAGATATCCGCATTGGAGACGTCCCGTATCACGTAAAAACACTCGGGCAGTTCGTTAAGGACGAGGACGGTCGTCCGATTCTGAAAATCCGCATATCCTTCTCTGAGACACCGCTCACACGGTATCTGAAACTGTATTACGGAGGGATTGCACCGCAGCTGAAGCAGTACGAACAACCCGGCGGCGACTTCGTGTTCACGAAAATCATCGGCGTGAAGCACGCCCTCGCCCTCTCGCCCATCATCGGCGGAACGCTCGACAAAATCGACAACGATTATGTCCGCTACCGCGTAAACAAAGCATTCGCACCTGTCATCCGTGTGAACAAATCAGAATAAAAAATAAAGGTGCCGCACTCACGTGCGGCACCTCTTTTTTGTATCCATTATTTTTTAAACTTCAGAATTACGTACGAGCATTTTTCCGGAAGATGGATCGTCAAGAGATCACCCTCGCGGGAAAGCTTTGCCTCTTCGCTCGCGAACGGCAGATATACCTCGGGATCGCTGTCACAAACGATCTGCACCTTGCCGTCAAGGCCGATGGCCTCTACCTTGTTTACAAAATTCACGCGGCTTCTGTGATTACGGATCTCATCGAGATGATGGTCGATATCCACGTCATACTCCTCGGCAAGAAGCTGGACGACAACGCTGTCTTCGGATTTGAACATAGTGGAAAGATAGCCCTCTGCCTTATGGATCTTGATCGGCATGGGATTCATGTATTCCTTACAGAGTTCAATGACGTGATCGGTATTCGTGCCGCGGCTGATGCGGTGCGGGTGGTAGAACACACCTTCTCTCGGCGTAGTCCATACGTCGGGATCGGCGCTGTCCTCAACCTCTGTCTTACCGATCCAATCAGGTTCTCTGCCCCACGAATCGCCCTTCGGGATATGGATGAAGAAATCTTCACCGGGCACATCGAGACGGTTCTTCAGTTTCCAGGTGTTCTCACAGCCTTCGATCGCGGTCGGACCGGTTACGATGATCTTACCGCCGGCTTTGAGGTATTTGTCCATCGCCGCTTTTTCTTCATCGGTCATCTTTGCCGCACTGGAAAGCAGAATAATCGGATACTTATCCGCCGTTTCGGGGAAAGCGAATACGGTGTGCGGGCAGATGCCTTCACGGAAGAGAGCGACGAGCGTTGCGCTGTAATCCTGGTAGTAACCCTTGCCGAGGTTACCAAAGCAAGTGTGGTTGCGCGTCTCGTACGAGAAGTACACGCCAAGCTGGCCTACGAAATCGCCGTTAAACAACTCAGGATGATTCTTCTCAAAGCCGAATGCCTCACCGACGATATCCTTTTCATCGGGAAGGGTGTTGAGAATGTGGCGAGGGAGTCCGAGACGCCCCTTCAAGGTACCTATCCAGGCATCGGCACCGAGCAGTTTCGATACCGCCCACACGTGATTTGCCGAAACCGTAGTGTGTGCATATCCCGTGCAGAATGCGCGGAAATCCTTCTCTCTTGCCGCCGCCTGGTGGTGGGAGGCGTTGACGAGACGGGTCTTGACCGGTACGTTTACCGTCTTCGGATCGTGCTTGTACGGCGGAGTGTTGCCGCTCATTTCCATATTGACGTAATTGCATCCGCGAAGGAACTGGCGGGCATCGGTTGCACACTGGAGTGCGCTGGGCGTAGCGGAGCTGCCGCCGCATCCCGTGAGCATGAATCCTTCGGGAACAACTTTACGAAGTCCCTCGTAGAACTCACCGTTGGAAGCAAAGCGGAGATCAATAAAGTCGATCCACGCGGGATTGTCCCAGTTGCCCCAGAAATTCGTATCGGTAACGGGCGGAAGCTCTTTCAGTCCGGAACGGCGTCTTAACTCCTCCTGACAGTGGCGGCACGCGCATCCCTTGTATGCAAGATAGTACATCGCGTCGTCCGCACTGAGACCGTCGATGTTCGTATCGGCGATGAGCGTCTTGACGTAATCGTAGTATGCCTCTTTAAAATCGGGGTTTCTGTGGCAGAAGCCCTCGGAGGTGTACTGCGGGAAGTAGAGCGGTTCGCGCGTAACCGTGTCGATCATGCGCCAGTCGTTCAGGTACTTGCCCTTATACTGCCACGATGCCGCGGCTTCCCACGTCGGGCTGAACGGCAGATGCGGGCCGCTGTCGAGCATAACATGGCGCATCTCCTCACGGGTGCTGTAACGGTGCACAAGGTTGACAGAGTGATGATCGTACAGCTTGATGCCGTACTTGTGCAGTTCCTCAGCTACCGTTGCAATGTAGTCGTGAAGGAGCGGAAAAACAGGCATCCAGTCCCAACGGAAGTGCGTTCCGAAGAGAACGACGGCGGAAACGTTCGCCTTGGCAAGTCCCTCTGCGTGTGCTTTGATGTTGTCGTAGTTGTCGGAATCCGGCCAGTTGAGATCTTCCCAGCGGATCCACCACGTCGCCATTCTTTGATTTTCCATAACATTACCTCACTTTTTATGTATGATTTATTTTCGTTAAGAATTTATTTCCGCTCGAATGCGCCGAGCCATGCGTTTGCAATCTTCTGATGCCCCGCCTCGGTCGGATGGACTCCGTCCAAGAGCCAAAACTCCGCGGGTGCAAGTTTTAACGCATCGTCGAACATCTGCTGCAGCGGCAGAAATTCCGCATGGAAACGATCCGCTACACGGCGGGATGCCGCCGCACGGAGTTCCACCTCACGGCGAAAGACGGTATATTTATCCGTGCCATCCTCAAGTTCGCCCGTCGTTTTCGGTCCTGCGAGCACGAACGGCTCCATAATAAGGATCCGCGTATCGGGAAGCGCTTCTTTTACTTCTTCCAGAAGCATCGTGTAGATCTTCTCGAATTTCACTGCGTCCACGCCGTTTTTGTGTCCAAGTTCGTGCCACACGTCGTTGACACCGATGAGAATACTCAAAAAATCGGGGCGCAGATTGATAAGATCAGCCTTAATGCGGGCGTACATATCGACGACACGGTTGCCGCCGACACCGCGGTTCGTAAATGTATATTTCCCGGGTTCTCTGTTATTGAGATACGCCTTCACGAGGTGGGCGTAGCCCGTTCCCATGTTCGAAAGATCCTCGCGGCTTCTCTTGGCATCGGTGATCGAGTCACCCTGAAACAAAATATGCATCGTTTATCTCCTTATGTATCGGATCAGCCGAACGCCGGCTCTTTCACAGGCGGCAGAAGGCGCTCTGCGTTTCCGTGGTAGAATTTCTCGAGGAAATCCTCGGGCAGATCGAGCGTATCAATAAACTCCGCGAGCGTATTCTTGAAATGATCGCGACCATAAAGGAATCGGTCGGGATAGGTAAGGAAAAGTTTCTTCGTGTATTCGGGATCACGGGTAAGCGCGTTGAGTCCGGAATCCGCAGAACAGTCAATGTAGAGGTTACTGTATTTTTCAAGCATCCTCTCGATTCTGCCGCCGGGGATCACGGGCCCCTTCGGGCAGCTTACGGTCTCCCAAAGATTATCGTTTGAGATGTGCGCCCAGAATCCGGGGGCGTGACCGAGAAAGTTCGTCTCGGGACACTGACGGAGCAGATTTTCAAAGTTGTCGATGCCGCCGCCGTACCAATAATGACGGCGCGGGAACTCCACACCCGGCCGACGGTAGGGATAGTCAAAATGGAGCGTTACGGGTACGCCCTCTTCCCCGCAGAAGCGGAACAGATCGACCGCATCGGGATTGTCGTACGTAATACGGAGTTTCACCTCACCGCACACCTGTACGCTGTACGTATTGATCGCCTTCCGCATCTTCACGATTGCGGCGGGATCACGCGGATCAGGGGCATAGCCGAGAATAAAACGATCGGGCGCGTAGCGTTTGTACTCGAGGCATCTGAAAAACAGAGTCGGTCCGTACTCACCGGGTGCCACGAGACAGTTTCTGGATCGGGGATTGTACTCGTCCTCCGGCGCCTCACAGGAAAGCAGCCATGTTTTGGCGATCCCGAGTTTATCCATGTTCTGCACATGCCGTTCGGCATCGTATCCGGCAAAATCGGGATGATTGTGTGCATCAATTTTCATCATATCCCAAAAACCTCCGTATCAGCTTATCATTTTCACGTTTTTACACGCGAGTATATCTTACCATAAGTGCCGTAAAATTGCAACGATTTTGCAAACTTTTCTGCCCAAAAACAGAAAAAAGAGTTGACAGAAGATTTTTTTGTTCTATAATTAAATTGTAAGAATATGCATAGTCCAAAACCCGATCATTTCAACCCAAAGGAGAAAAGAACACATGGAATGTAAAGCACGAAATGAAATGAATCCCGCCTACCAGTGGGACTTCTCTCACATCTATCCGACCTACGAAGCATGGGAGACGGCATACGCCGAAGCACAGGCGGCAACCGCTGAACTTTCCACCCTGCCCGGCACGCTCGGCACGAGTCCCGAATCGCTTAAATCCGCCCTTGACAAGGTATACGAAGCCGCTGAAAAAGCAGAGCTCGTCTCGCTCTATGCGTTCCTCCACAAAAGTTCGGACAACGGCGATTCCAAAAATCAGACGATGGAGGGCCGCGCCGTACAGCTCGGCATGGCGCTGCAGGCGGCTACCGCTTTTATCGATCCCGAACTTCTGAGCATCGACAAGGATACCCTTGACGCGTGGCTGCAGCTCGATCTCTTGAAGGGCTACCGGCACATGATCGAGGACACCACCCGCGGTGCCGCGCATATTCTCGATGCGGAAAAAGAGCAGATGCTCGCGATGCTCGGCGATGCCGCCGGCACACCCAGAAACGCTTTTGATATGCTGGAAAGCGTGGATATGACGTTCCCGCCCGTGCACGACGAAAACGGGAACGAGATTCCCCTCACCCACGGCACGTACGGCGTCTATCTCCACAGCCGGAACCCCGAGGTGCGTAAGGAAGCGTACGAAACGTATTTCAAGGAATTCGGCAAATACATCAACACGTTCTCTGCCCTCTACGCGGGATCGGTAAAATTTGATACATTCTATGCAAGAGTGCGCGGTTACTCCTCTGCCTGCGAGGCGGCTCTCTTCCACAGCAACGTACCGGTAAGCGTATACGACAGCCTCATTGAGGCGATCCACGGCGGCTTACCGATCATGAAACGCTATCTCGCTCTGCGCAAAAAGATTCTCGGTATGGATTCCCTCGGCATGTACGATCTCTACTGCCCGATGGTGGACGACGTCGAATACCCCGCCACTTTTGAAGAAGGTATGGATCTCGTTCACAAGGCGACCGCTCCGCTCGGCGCACGCTATCAGGAGCTTCTCGACATGGCCGAGAAGAATCACTGGATGGACGTATACGAAAACAAGGGCAAGACGACCGGTGCGTTCTCCTGCGGCGTACACGGTGTGCACCCGTACGTTCTTCTGAACTACACGGACACCCTCCAGGATGCGTACACGCTCGCGCATGAGCTTGGCCACGCCATGCACTCCTATCTCTCCTCCGAGAAGCAGGATTTCGCCAACCACAGATACAGAATCCTCGTTGCCGAGGTTGCCTCCACGGTCAACGAAGTGCTCCTCACGAAATATCTCCTCACCGTGGAGACGGACAAAAAGCGCCGCGCGTACATCCTCAACCACTTCCTTGAAGAGTTCCGCACGACCGTATTCCGTCAGACGCTGTTTGCCGAATTCGAGCGGAAGGCACACGACGTGTATATGAACGGTCAGCCGCTGACCGCCGAGCTTCTGAACGGTATGTACAGAGAACTGAATCTCAAATACTACGAGGGCGCGGACGTGGGCGAGCTGCACGATATCGAATGGGCGCGGATCCCGCATTTCTATAACGCGTTCTACGTATATCAGTACGCGACCGGCTTCTGCTCTGCCGTGGCGATCGCAAACCGCATTCTCGAGACGGGCGATGCCTCCGATTATCTCAACTTCCTCTCGACCGGCGGCAGCGATTATCCGCTGGAAGAACTCAAGATCGCAGGCGTTGACCTCACAAAGCCCGACACGGTTGAAAACGCGCTTAAAGTGTTCGACGAAACGCTCAAAGAACTGGAAGAACTGCTCGGTTAATAGAAGGAGTTGTTGCATTTATAAAAGCAACAAATTCCATTGGAATTTCAAATATTTTCGTCTTCGCCGAAAATATTCGGGGCTGTCGCGTTTAGCTGCGACAGCCCCTTCTTCATGCTTTCATATAGCGTGCAAACGAACGGCGGCGGAACTGCATTGGCGTATATCCCGTCTCCTTTTTGAAGATCGCGCCGAAATACGACTGGGACGAAAAGCCGCACTGCTGGGCGATCTCGGAAAGCGAATATTCCGAATCGGCAAGAAGCTGCTTCGCTTTACCGATTCTCTGCCTCAGAAGATATTTCTGCGGCGTCTCATTCGTCAGTTTCCGAAACAGATCCTGAAAATAATTCGTGGAGTATCCCGTAACCTCCGCCAAGGTCTCGACGCGGATCTGCTCGTTCATATGCTCATTCATATAGTCCATCGCTTTTACGATCGGCGTCGTGCGGGGCTTTGCATACATCTGCAGATACTGCTTGTTCTGCGGCGTATCGCACTTCATATAGTAAAAGAGCTCGAGCATCTTCGCCATAACGAACTCGTCCGAGGTATCCCCCTCGGGCTTTGCAAGATGCTCCATCAATTCTTCAAACGACCGCTTATACTTGCGGCTGTCGATCATCTGAAAGAAATTGGGCGCGTTTGCAAGGAGTGAGTAGAATTCGCTCGACTCGCTCACGTCGAAATAGATGTACAGACACCGAAACGGCAGAATACTGTACGATTTCTGCTGCGGCTTTCGGAGGAGCACCGTATCCGCCACGTGCGCACACGATTTATAATCAATATACGATACACCGCCGCCGGAGAGGATATATTCAATTTCAAAATTCGCGGCCGTTCTGACGACCGTTTCCTTTTGTCCCGGGAACATGGCGGTACTGTCAAACACGCCGTATTTTACGATGTCACAGATACGCACTCTCGCAACTCCCCTTTCTACCTTTTTATTATAATAAAAATATCCGCCTTCGTCAACAAAAATCTGTGAAATTTAACAAAACTGCCCCGTTTTCTTATATATTACGAAAGACGGGTATGATACAATACAAATAAAGTAATAAAAAAGGAGAATTCTATGAAAATCACCGACATAAAATCCTTCGTTGTGGACTGCTTCCGCACAAACTGGGTATTCGTCAAGGTATACACGGATGAGGGTATCACCGGCGTTGGAGAAGGCACGCTGGAATACAAGGAGAAGGCGCTGGTAGGTGCCATCGAGCACATCCGCTCCTATCTTATCGGCAAGGATCCCCGTCAGATCGAAAAACACTACCACGATATCTACCGCGACGCCTACTGGCGCGGCGGTGCGGTTCTCATGAGCGCACTCTCCGCCGTGGAGATGGCTCTTTGGGACATTCTCGGCAAATCTTTGAACGTACCCGTATATCAGCTGCTCGGCGGCAAGGTAAACGATGAGTGCCGCATCTACATAAACGGCTGGTTCGCCGGCGCGAAGACCCCCGAGGAATTCGGTGCAAAAGCCAAGGAAGCCGTAAAAAAAGGCGTAACCGCCATGAAGTGGGATCCCTTCGGCAAAAATTATCTCCAAATCTCCAATAAGGATCTGAGCACTGCCCTCGAATGTATCGGCGCCGTACGTGACGCAGTCGGTAACGAAGTGGATCTCCTCATCGAGGCTCACGGCCGCTTTGACGTTCCCACAGGTATCAAAATCGCCAAGGAAGTAGCACAGTTCAAGCCGATGCTCCTTGAAGAGCCCGTTCCGCCGAACAACCTCGAGGCACTCAAAGCCGTACGCGACAAGTCTCCCGTAGCAATCTCCGCAGGCGAGCGTCTGTACACCCGATTTGATTACAACGAGCTCTTCCGTCTGCGCGCGGCAGACTACATTCAGCCCGATATCTCTCACGCAGGCGGTATTATGGAACTGAAAAAACTGGCGGCAATCGCCGAGGCAAACTATATCCCGTTCGCACCGCATAACCCCTCGGGACCGATTGCCAACGCCGCTACGCTCCAGATCGCGGCCTGCTGCCCGAACTTCTGCATTCTCGAAATTATGTACAGCGACGTGGATTACCGCAAATTCATCACCAATGAGAACCTCGTTTACGAGGACGGTAAGATCAAGATCGGCGACAAGCCCGGTCTCGGCATCGACCTGAACGAAGAGGAATGCCTCAAGCACCCGTACGTGGAGCACAATCTGCGCCACTACACCGGTGCCCTTACCGACATCCGTCCCCCGAAAACGGAATTCTATTTCTAATCAAGAAGGAGCATCTCCTATGAAAACCGTACTGATTACCGGTGCGACCGTAAACACCGGCTACGGAATCGCCAAAAAATTTGCATCGAAAAACTGGAACGTCGTCATCACCGGTCGTGATATTGACCGCGTGCCCGCCGCCGCGGAAAGACTGCAAAACGAGTATCCCGACGTTACCGTGCTCGGGTATGTGCTGAATGCCGTCCGACCCGACAACACGATCGACGAGGAAGCGGTAACGAATCTGTTCTCTGATCTCGACCGCAAGGGCTTGTTCGTGGAATGCCTCGTTCTGAACGCCGCCAACCTCGGCATCCGTCAGAGAATCTTTGAAAATCCTCTTTCCGATTTCATTAATGTTCTGCACACCAATGTTACCCTCAACTATCTCCTCATCGAGACGGCGGCTCGCCGTATGAAAGAGGAAAAAAACGGCAGCGTCGTGTTTATCAACTCCAACACCGCGTACCGCGCAATCCCTGATCGGATCGCGTACTGCACCTCGAAGGGTGCACAGCTTTCCATGATGCGCGCCTTGGCACTCGATCTGGGCAAATACAACATCCGCGTGAATGCCGTTCTCCCCGGTATGATCAAAACAGATCGCTGGGAATCGAACTACAACGACTGCAAAAATGCGCCCTCCAACTTCACGCCCCTCGGCGACATCGCGGAGTTCGCAGATATCGCCGATGCTGTCTGGTATTTTGCCGCACACGCACGCAACACCACCGGTGCGGAACTCGCCGTGGACGGCGGCAATATGATCCAGCTTTATCCCATCATCCCGGAATAATGAGACAAGGACAGAGAACGTGAAGTTCTCTGTCCTCTTTTTTGCCCCCAACCCCACTCGCGGTAGAGTTTTACACAAAAAATCTAAAAGAAATCGCTTGCAAATACCTTTCGGCTGTGTTATGATAAGGTAAGAACACAAGAAAAGGTACATATATGAACGATTACACGAAAAAATTTGCTGAAAACGTAAAAAGGCTTCGCAAAGCCCACAACATCACGCAAAAGGAACTGGCAGACAAAATCGGCTACTCGGAAAAAGCCGTCTCCAAATGGGAGTGCGCCGCAAGCGTGCCGGATGTGGAAGCCCTCTTCACGCTGTCGAGACATTTCAACGTGCGTATCGACGATCTGTTCAAGGATTCCTCGGAGATTTATTTCTTGGGCATAGACGGCGGCGGTACGAAAACAGCCTTTGCCCTTGCTGATAAGACGGGCAAGGTCCTCCGCACGCATGAATGCGAGGGTTGCAACCCGATGGACATCGGCATCGACGCCTCGAAGAAGATCCTCGCAGACGGTATCTATGCGATCACCGAGGGCATTGCCCTCTCATCCGTCGTTCTGTTCGCGGGCATTGCGGGAGGAGGCTCTCCCCATATGCATGCCGCACTCGGGGAGCATTTCGCATCGCTCGGGTTTGCTGCCTCGTGGAACGATTCGGATAACGCCAACATCATCGCTGCCGGCATCGGTAACGACGACGGCATCGCCATGATTACCGGCACGGGCATTTTTGCTATGGCACAGATCGGAGGCGAACGCTCCCGCGTTGCCGGCTGGGGATATCTCATCGACAACGGCGGCAGTGCCTATAACGTAGGCAGAGACGGTCTGAACGCCTACTACTGCGCCCTCGACGGATCCGCGCCAAAGACCGCCCTCACCGAAGCGATCGACACCCATACGGGTATGACTCCGCAACAGCTGCTCGGCGCCATTTACGCGGGCGGCAAAAGGAAGATCGCCTCGTTCGCGCCCTTGGTTTACAAAACCGCACGCGCGGGAGACAAGGTTGCCGCAGACATCGTGGAAAAGAATATAGCGGCAATCGCTCTCGTGGTTGAAACGGCAGGCAAGCGCTTTCAAAAAACGCCGATTCGCGTCGTATTCGCCGGCGGCTTAACGAAAGAGCCCGATTTCCTCGAATCCGTACAAAAACATCTTTCTGAGCCCGAACGCTTTGACCTTGCGCGCATCCCCTGCTCGCCCGTGGAGGGTGCCGTTCGCTTGGCTATGGAAAAATGGGAACAATACAATACACCGCAAAAGGAGAAACAGTATGCAAAGAACTGAACAGCGCAACCCCAACACGATGCACATCGACACCGCGTCTACCGCGGAAATCATGCAGATGATCCAGAACGAAAACTACAACGCCGTAAAAGCCGTCGGTGAAGCGATCCCCGCCATCACCCGCGCTTGCGACAGCATCACGGAAGGCCTCAAGGCGGGTGGCCGCCTCATCTACATCGGTGCCGGCACCTCCGGCCGTCTCGGCATTCTCGATGCGGTAGAGTGTCCGCCCACGTACGGCGTATCGCCCGAGCTCGTCAGCGGCATTATCGCCGGCGGTGAAAAATGCCTGACGCAGGCATCCGAGGGTGCTGAGGACAGCGCAGAGGCAGGCGTTCGTGATATCGCCGCAAAGAACCTCATCCCCGCCGACCGCGTCGTCGGTATCTCGGCGGCAGGCAACGCGGCTTACGTCGCAGAAGCGCTCAAATACGCGCGGAGCGTCGGATGCGTAACGATCGGCATCACCAACAACGCAGGTAGCCGTCTCGACGTGGAATCCGATATCTCCATTCTGGTAGATACTGGCGCTGAGGTTATCACCGGCTCCACCCGAATGAAAGCAGGCACGTCGCAAAAGCTGATCCTCAATATGATGTCTACCTGTGCGATGATTCAGGCAGGCAACGTTATGGAAAATTTGATGATCAATCTGAAGCCGACGAATGAAAAACTCCGCCGCCGCGTCTTTTCCATCGTGAAGGAGCTCACCGGGCTTGAAGCCGAGGAGTCCCTCCCGTATCTCGAAAAGCACGACTGGTCGATCCGTGCAGCCGTAGAAGAAATCCGCGCGCAGAAGTAATCCGTATAAACTAAAAGCGTATTCCGCTGATGGCGGAATACGCTTTTTTATTTGCAGATAACCGTGTATTTGGGGATCAGCCGAATGGGATGCCACGACTGTTTGGCACGCCTCAGCCCCTCGTCCCCCATATCCTCTTCCCGATTGATGTACAGAACGGCGGGATCGCGCACGGATGAAGCAAACGCGGTTGAAAGCATCGGATATGCACCGACGTAGGACGTATCCGCCTTCTCCACGTGGACGTACAAGGTGTCGCCGATGACGTCGCCCACAGTAACGCCCACTACGTTTTCTCCGACCGTCAGAAGCGCGCCACGCATACCGTACAGTTCGTAATTGTCAAACAATTCTAAAATCGCCTCGTGCTCCGCCATCGCCATAGAGCTTCCGTCCGATACCCGCGCGTACTGCGCCATGATAAACGCGCGCGCCGCCGAAATATTCTCCGGAGCGATCGGCAAAAGCGCCGCCTCGGGGTACGTCCTTCTGAAGCGACTTATGAAGTTTCGCTGCCCGTGATACCTTTTCCCCTGAACAGACTCAAATGCGGCTTTGGCGTACAGATAATCCGCCCAATCCGTTTCTTCGGTAATCTCAACGGTATCAAACGCCGCGCGAAGTGCGGGCAGATCCTCCGAGGAGGTAAAGCAGAACCGCATCCCACCGCCGCCGAATTCGTTCCGGAGCGTTATAAGTGCTCGTTCGGGATTCTGACCGACGGGGAACGTGTACATTTCGCCGCTGTCAAAATACCGCGCGCGCAAAAGAAGCGTGTCGTGCGCGACTGCATATTCCGTCCGGAAATAGCGCCGCCACATAAACGTAGTGCCCGCGGTATAATCACACGTGCGGCGTTTTTTCTTATCCGCGGTAAAAAAAGCGCGAAGTGAGGAATATTCACTGAGCGTCAGAGGCGTAAAGGAAAGCATACTGTTCATCCGTTTCGCAGTAAAATTTCTGAAAGAGACGCATTTTGCCAAAGACTCGTTTTTTCTGTCCGGCAGAAGCGGGAAAGATCGAATCATGCATGTGCAATGTTGGCAAAATGGGTATTTTTTACAATTTTGATCCTGGAAATTTGTGCACTATTTTGGTAAAATTTGTATTGTAATTTCTGCCTATTTATGGTAAAATATGGTTACAGTAAAATTTTGGAGATGGAGATACAAAGACTATGGAAAATGCAGCAAAAATACTTATTGCCGACGAAAGTGCCGAAACACGCAGGGGCTGTAAAGAGGCACTCGGACGTCTGGGATACACACGCATTGAAGAGGCAGCAAACGGCGAGGAAGCACTCACCATGATCGAACGCTCTCATCCGGACGTAGTGATCGCGGACGTGTGGCTCTCAAAACTTGACGGAATCGGGCTCATCCGAAAGGCTGCCACGCTCCGGTACGAGCCGGACCGTACGCCGATCTTTATTATTGTCTCAATGGTATCGAATCAAAACATTTTTGTGGAAGCAAGCCGCGTGGGCGCGTCTCTCTGTCTGCCCAAACCGATTGATTACAAAAGTCTCGGAGAACATATCCGCACGCTTCTCACTACCCGCGGCACGGCCGCCATTCAGATACCGGCGGACAATACCCCGCCCGATATCGAATCCCAGGTTACGAAAATCATCCACCAGATCGGCGTACCGGCACATATCAAGGGATATCAGTATCTGCGAACCGCGATTATGATGACCGTACACGACAGCGATATCATCAATTCCGTAACGAAGGTGCTGTATCCTTCCGTAGCGAAAAAGTATTCAACGACCACGTCCCGCGTAGAGCGCGCAATTCGCCACGCTATTGAGGTTGCGTGGGATCGCGGAGATATTGATACGCTGAACGCGTTTTTCGGATACACCGTTCAGAACACCCGCGGCAAGCCGACAAACTCCGAGTTTATTGCCATGATTGCGGATAATCTCCGACTGAAATACAAAATCCACTGAATTTGCCCAACGGCGGCGGCACAGTTTTTACTGTGCCGTTTTTATTTTTGCCTGTCAGCCGCCTGCAACGGTAACTGTTTCGCCCGCTATGGTAAACACGATTGTACCCGAAAGATCGGTACGCCATACCTCGGCGTCCGCTTCTTCGAGCCGATCAAGAACCGCCTTTGTAGGATGGCCGTAGGAATTCCCCGCACCGCAACTGATGACCGCATACTCTGGCGTCACCGCTTTGAGATATGCGGCAGTGGAAGAAGAGGACGAGCCGTGGTGTCCGACCTTCAACACGTCCACGTCAAGCTTGCCGTAGGGGAAATTGCCATACGCTTCAAGCTGAAGTTTCTCACTCTTCTTTTCCGCATCTCCCGTAAAAAGTGCGGAGAAGCCGCCGTAATCCATACGGATGACGGAACTGTTTTCGTTGGTATCACCGATATCGGAAAGCGGCGCCAAGAACGTAAACGTTATCTCATCGAGCACAAACGAAAAATCCGCATCGGCATAAAAGACCTCAGCCCCCTCTGCCTCTACCGCCCCGAGAAACTTTTTATATACCGCCGTTTTGGCGGTATCCATGGGAAGGATGATATTTTGAACGTCCATCTTATCGAGTATGTACAAAGCCCCGCCCATGTGATCGTCATGCGGGTGAGTGATGATCAAATACGAAAGCGTATCTCCGCCCGTGTTGATCGTGTGATAGAGCGTCGGTGCCGAATCAGACGTGCCCGCATCGATAAGGACGCTTCCCTCGTCCGTCAGGATAAAGGATGCATCCGCCTGCCCCACGTCAACGAAATAGAGATAGATCGCATCCTCGGGCACGGGCGCCGATTGGCGGGACTGCATCCACACGAAGACTATTACGATGACGAGCACCAAAACGATCGCAAATACAGCAAGGCCGCGAAAATGATGCCTCGTTCCTTTTCCATAGGAAGACACAGTATCCCCACCTTTCGATTATCGGTTGATTTCTCTTTTGGCAATCCGTCCGGCAAGCCGCTTACAGACAGGTGCCGCGACGGCACAAAGACCCAGCCACAAAACGGAGAATAACGGGCAGATCTGCCCCCACAGATTCAGCGGCATATCAGAATAATCCCACACGTCCCAGCCGAGCCAGAGATTAACAACAGCGCCCGTCAGAAGCTCCGCCCCCGTTATAGCGATGGTACCGAGAACACACCGAACCCAAAAAGCAAGTCTCCGGGCATAGACGTGAAGAAAATACAGAACGGAAAAACACGCACCGCCGGTCAAGGTCATGCTCCAGTGAGTATATCCCCGCCAGAGAATCTCAATCATGCTGTAGATGACGCCGCCTATCAAAAAAACGGTAACGTACTCCCAAAATTTTCTCAAAAAATCACCCCTTCAATGTTGTTGACACAAAAAAGGTGATTTATGCAGAACTTGGTCTTATACCATGAATTTCCTTACCTGTCGCTCCGCGCGGCATCCGTTTACAGGGAAATTATATCAAAAAAACAACGGGATTGTCAACCGCCGATACGGCCCCTTCCGAAAACAAATGAAACTTTTTTGGCGGAATTTGCAGTTGAGTATTTATTTTACTTATGATCTGTGCTATAATAGGTTGATATAATATGTCTATACATACAAATTCATGATATGCAGTAAAGGAACACGCTCGATATGTGCGGATTTGTTGGATTTACAGGACCGCGGCCGGACCGCCGCGAGATCATAAAGAAAATGGCGGACCGCATCATCCACCGCGGACCCGATATGGAAGGATACCATCTCGGAGACGATGCGGACGGTGTGACGCTCGGCTTCCGCCGTCTCAGCATCATCGACCTGTCGGACGGAAGCCAGCCGATGTACAACGAAGACGGCTCCGTCGTAATCGTATTCAACGGCGAGATCTACAACTATATGGAGCTGAGAAACAGGCTGATCGCCGCGGGACACGTATTCAAAACCCGCTGCGATACGGAGGTTCTCGTGCACGGCTGGGAGGAATACGGCGAGAAGCTGATTCCGAAACTGCGCGGTATGTTTGCTTTTCTCATCTGGGACGCCAAAAAGAAAATCCTCGTCGGCGCCAGAGACTATTTCGGCATAAAACCGTTCTACTATTCTCCCCTCTCCGACGGCAACTACCTCTTTGGTTCGGAGATCAAAAGCTTTCTCGAGCATCCGGATTTTCGCCGTGAGGTGAACCCCGATGCCCTGCGCCCGTATCTCACGTTCCAGTATTCGGCAACGGAAGAGACATTTTTCAAAGGAACGTTCAAACTGCCGGCGGCACACTACTTCATCCTGAAAGACGGAAAAATGCAGATAACCCGTTATTGGGACGTGGATTTCGGGGAGAAAACGACGCTTTCGTTTGACGAGGCAGCAGACGCTATTGACGTGGCCGTCCGCGAATCGGTCGCCGCACACAGAATCAGCGACGTGCCGGTAGGCTCGTTCCTCTCCGGCGGTGTGGATTCCAGTTATATCACCGCAGCCCTCATGCCCGAAAACACGTTTTCCGTTGGCTTCGGTGAGAAAAAATTTGACGAAACGACCGAGGCAAAAGAGCTCTCCGATATTCTGGGTATCAAAAACTTCCGGGATGAACTCACCGCAGAGGAGTGCATGGAGGCGTTTGCCGACATCCAGTATCATATGGATGAGCCGCAGTCCAACCCTTCCTCGGTACCGCTCTATTTCCTCGCAAAGCTCGCCAAAGAGCACGTTACGGTCGTCCTGTCGGGCGAAGGCGCCGACGAGATCTACGGTGGCTACGAATGGTATGACGAAACCTCGCTTATGCGGAAATACAAGAAAATCCCCGCCCCCTTCCGCCGCGCCGCGGCTTCTGTCTCGGCACGTCTTCCCTACTTCAAGGGACACGATTTCATTATCAAGGGAAGCGGACGTCCCGAGGATTATTTCATCGGACAGGCTCTCGTTTGGGACGAGAAGGATGCGTACAGTATCCTTCGCGAAAAATACAGATCCGGCCCTTCGCCGAGAGAGATTACGGCCCCGATCTACGACCGCGTGCGCGATCTCACCGAGCTTGAGAAAAAGCAATATCTCGATCTGAATCTTTGGCTGCCCGGCGATATCCTTCTGAAAGCGGACAAGATGAGTATGGCGCACTCGCTGGAACTGCGCGTGCCGTACCTCGATCGTCAGATCATGGCGGGGGCACAGATGCTCCCCGCATCCTATAAGATTACACCGGAGAATACGAAATACGTGCTCCGTGCCGCCGCGAATAAGACTCTGCCGGACGCATGGGCAAACCGCACGAAAAAAGGATTCCCCGTGCCGATCCGCTACTGGCTCGCCGACGACCGCTACTATACCGACGTCCTGAAGTCGCTTACGTCCGATACCGCCGCCGAGTATTTTGACACGGAGGCGCTCGCACGCCTTCTCCGTGATCACAAGGAGGGCGTCGCCAACAACGGACGAAAAATCTGGACGGTATATACGTTTCTCACATGGCACAAGGCGTTTTTCGGCATTTGACGAAAGAGGTTTAATGTATGAAAGAACAACTGATTCCGGTACTTCTCGGTGCCGATCTGAACTGTTATAACGTAGCACGCGCATTCCACGAAGCATACGGCGTTGTTTCCTATGCGTTCGGACGGTATGCGATCTCCGCGACGAAATATTCCCGTATCATCCGCTTTACCGCAGTGCCGCAGATGGACGATGAAGAGGTTCTCCTCAAAACGCTTACGGATTTCGCCGATGCGCATCCCGACGCAAAGCTGATCCTATTCGCCTGCACGGACGATTATGCAGCGATGATGATGCGTCTGAAAGACAAACTGCCCCGTTATATTGCGCCCTGCCCGCCCGCGCATCTCCTTGACTCCCTCTCCAAAAAGGCAGAGTTTTACGAGATCTGCGAGAAATACGGTATTCCGTATCCGAAAACGGCAGTAATGAGCGAACCGGCAAAATCAGACGCACTCACTGCGGAAACGCTCGGCTTCCCATACCCCATCGTCGTGAAGCCCTCCTCAAGCGTCGCCTACTGGAAGCATCCGTTCGACGGCATGAAAAAGGTGTATATCGCTGATACTGCCGACGAGGCAGAGCGGATTCTCGCCGAAATTTACGGCGCCGGCTACAATGACAAGATGATCCTGCAGGAGTTTATCCCCGGCGGGGACGCGCACATGCGCGTTCTGACCGCCTTCTCCGACAAAAACGGAAAGGTCCGCGCGATGTGCCTCGGTCACACGATGATCGAGGAGCACACGCCGAAGGGACTCGGTAATCACGCCGCGATCGTAACGGAGCCGGTTACAAACCTGCCTTTCTACGACAAGATCCGCCTTATGCTTGAGGATCTCGGCTACACGGGATTTTCAAACTTTGACATTAAATTCACCGGACTTGAGGACGATTTCCGTATTTTCGAGATCAATCTCCGTCAGGGGCGAAGCAATTTCTACGTTACCGCCTCGGGCATCAATATCGCCCGACTGGCGACCGAAGTATACGAATCCGACGGGAACGAATGCGTTTTCGGAGAAAAACCGCATTTTTGGCATCTTGTTCCCCGATCCGTTGCATATACATACACAGAGGACGGCGAACTCGTGAAAACCGCGAGAACGCTCCAAAAAAGCGGCGAGGACACCTCCTCCCTTCTTTACAAGCCGGATCTCAGATGGAATCCCATGCGTTTTATCTGCGTTATGGAAATCCTCCGCCGTCAGAAGAAAAAATTTAAGAAATATTATCCGAAAAACGTGTAATCAAAACGGGAGGCTGCCATGCATTCACCGCATCTGTTGGGCATTCTCGGCGGTCTTGGACCGATGGCCAGTGCCTATTTCTATGAAATGATCACCGCACACACCAAAGTGGAACGGGATCAAGATCATATTGATATTATTCTATCCAGCCGCGCCACCACGCCCGACCGCACGGATTTCATTATGGGAAGAAGCGCGGAGAGCCCCCTCCCCGCCATGATCGAAGACGCGCAGGCGCTTGAACGGTTCGGCGCACGCGCGATCGTCATCCCATGCAATACGGCGCATTATTTTATCGATCAGGTGCGGGCATCCGTCACCGTACCCGTCCCCAGCATCATAAAGGAGACGGCACATTTCGTCCGCTTGATCGGTAAAAAGAAAGTCGGAATTTTGGCGACCGAGGGCACGGTTGCATCGAACGCATATCAGTCCGCACTTAAAGACGAGGACGTTGAATGGGTCGTTCCCGGCACCGAAACGCAGACCACGCTCATGCAGATCATTTACGATTACGTGAAGCGCGGCATCTCCGTACCGCCTGCAATGCTGTACGGCGCTACCCGCCCCCTCACCGACACAGGATGCGATTGCCTTATCCTCGGATGCACGGAGTTGTCCGTCGCCGCCAAGGAGTGCTGTGGGGATCCTTTATTTGTCGATTCCCTTGAGGTTCTCGCGTACCGCGCGATCACGATGTGCGGGCGGGAAACAACGGGATTTTCTCCCATGTTTGCAAAGATGGACCCCCTGATTCAAGATTAAATCCATATTTTAGACAACTATAGAAAGGAAGCCGTATGCTTCTGCGAGAATTGATCCGCGCAATAAGCGTCTCAGAGACCGATTTCCCCGATCGGGAGATCGAACGAATTGAATACAATTCCCGCAAAACCGACGGAGACTGTCTTTTCGTCTGCCTCGTCGGTGCAAAAGCGGACGGACACGATTACGCCATGCACGCCTACCGAGGCGGCTGCCGCGCCTTTCTTACGTCGCACGCCGTATCTCTGCCCTCGGATGCCGTGATTCTTACGACGGATGATACAAGGGCGGCTTTAGCGCAGTTGAGTGCCGCGTTTTACGGATATCCTGCAAAGAAACTTCACCTGATCGGCATTACGGGCACGAAGGGTAAAACGACGACCGCCCTTCTGACAAGCGCCATTCTGAACGCTTCCGGCCGCCCCTCTGCCTATATCGGCGGCAACGGCGTGATCTGGAACGGAAAACGGATCGAAACCGTAAACACTACGCCGGAAAGCCGTGACCTGCACTGCCATTTTGCCGCTATGGTACGCGACGGTATCGAATACGCCGTTATGGAAGTATCCTCGCAGGCACTGGCACACCACCGTGTAGACGGACTCCTCTTTGAAACGGTAGTCTTCACTAATCTGTCCCCCGATCATATAGGCGAAGCGGAGCACCCCACGTTTGAGCACTATATGCAAAGCAAATCCCGTCTGTTCACTGAATACGGGGCGAAGGTCGCCGTTTACAATGCGGATGATCCCGCATGGCAGGATGTTTTAGGCGATTGCCGATCGGAAAGAATAAGCTACGGCATCTCAAGCGATGCAGATTTCAGCGGCGACGATATCACGCCCTACCGCGACAGAACAACGCTCGGCGTTCGTTTCAACTGCAGAACACCCGATGGAGACGGACGGATCACCGTCTGTTCTCCCGGCACGTTCTCCGTACAAAACGCTTTGGCTGCTATGGCGGCAGCGTCCGTATACGGTGTTACCGTAGCCGAAGCGGCTCGCGCCCTCGCCAAAACGCCTGTGCTTGGTCGTTTTGAGATCGTGGAGGGCATCCCCGGCCGAACGTTCATCATTGATTACGCACACAACGGCATAAGCCTCTCCCACGCGCTCACCGCGCTTCGGGAATATCACCCGCATCGTCTGATTTGCCTTATCGGATCGGTTGGCGGACGCACCGAGGAACGCCGAGCGGAACTTGGACGTGCGGCATCCACCTTGTCCGATTACTGCATTATCACCTCCGACAATCCCGATTTCGAGGATCCGGCAGCGATTATAAACGATATTTTAGTGCACGTGCATAAGGACTGCCCACACGAAAGCCACATCTCGCGCGAAACCGCTATCCGACGCGCTGTGCGAATGTCCGAAGACGGCGACATTGTTCTCTTTGCCGGCAAGGGGCACGAGACGTACCAGCTGATCGAAGGCAAAAAAGTACCCTTCTCCGAACGGGAAATTATTTTGGACGAATGTGCCCGCATTTTTGAAGAAGAACAAGAATAGTCGGTTTCTATAAAATCCCGCGCAGAATTTCAGCGAATTTCATCAAAATTTTTCACTGCAAGAGGAACTTTCCTCTTGCAGTGATTGCCTTTTTTTGATATAATATTACAGTGTGAAACACTGACATACGCACGCTCCCCGCTTACAACCGTGCGGTACGTTGATTACGAAAATTCAGGAGGCTTTACGATGAAACAAGACATGATCGTTATTTTGGATCTGGGAAGTGAAGAAAATCCCCGCCTTGCCCGCGAAATCCGTTCCCTCGGCGTGTACAGCGAAATCTATCCGCACGATATTACGGCGGCAGAGCTCGCGGCTCTTCCGAACGTAAAAGGCATCATTCTGAACGGCGGTGTGAACCGCGTTGTAGACGGCGTCGAGATCGACGTTGCCGACGAAGTACGCACGTTCGGCGTGCCGGTCCTTGAAATGGATCATAAGGGATCCGCTCCGTGGCCTGCAGACGATGCGGCACGCACGGCCGCCATCTCCGATTTCGTATTCGGTAAGTGTGCGGCTGAAGCCAACTGGAATATGGAAAACTTCATCGCCGACCAGGTAGATCTGATCCGCCGTCAGGTTGGGGATAAAAAAGTTTTGCTTGCACTGTCGGGCGGCGTTGACTCCTCCGTCGTTGCGGCACTTCTGATCCGCGCAATCGGCAAGCAGCTCACCTGCGTACACGTAAACCACGGCCTCTTACGCAAGGGCGAGCCCGAAGAAGTCGTATCCGTTTTCCGCGATCAGATGGATGCAAACCTTGTGTACGTGGATGCGGTAGACCGCTTCCTCGACAAACTCGCTGACGTAGCAGAACCTGAAGAAAAGCGCAAGATTATCGGTGCGGAATTCATCCGCGTATTCGAGGAAGAAGCACGCAAGCTCGAAGGCATCGAATTCCTCGCCCAGGGTACGATTTACCCCGACATCATTGAATCCGGCACGAAAACAGTAAAAGCCGTCAAGAGCCACCACAACGTGGGCGGTCTGCCCGAGGATCTGCAGTTTGATCTCGTAGAGCCGCTCAAAATGCTCTTCAAGGACGAAGTCCGTGCCTGCGGTAAGGCGCTCGGCCTCCCCGACAGCATGGTATACCGTCAGCCGTTCCCCGGTCCCGGCCTCGGTGTGCGTTGTCTCGGCGCGATTACCCGCGACCGTCTGGAAGCTGTTCGCGAATCGGATGCCATTCTCCGTGAGGAATTCGCAAACGCGGGTCTCGCCGGTAAGGTATGGCAGTACTTCACCGTTGTTCCGGATTTCAAATCCGTGGGTGTGCGCGACGGTCTGCGCACCTATGACTGGCCGGTAATTCTCCGCGCAGTCAACACGGTAGACGCGATGACCGCCACCATCGAGGAAGTCCCCTATGCCGTGCTCCAAAAGATCACCGCGCGCATCACGGCTGAGGTGAAAGGCATCAACCGCGTTCTGTACGATTTGACACCCAAACCGAGCGGCACCATCGAGTGGGAATGACGTTCTGCCCGATTGAAAGATAGCCGTCCCACTCGGCGAAAAAGTCTTTCAAAACGGGGCCCAACCGTTTTGAATCGGTCTCGCCGACCGACTTTTTCCAAAGCATCTCTTGCATCTATCAAGTGGGAATAAACTAAACTCCCTCGTATAACAATTCAAGAAAGGTTTTTATCATGATCTACGGTGTAGCAATCCTTGCCGCTTGTATGTTCCTTGGAACCACGATCGGCGAAATCATCGGTCTTTTGACCGGCGTAAATTCAGATGTCGGCGGCGTTGGCTTCGCCATGCTTCTGCTTCTGCTCGTTACCAACTGCAAGAAGATAACCAACCTCCTTCCGAACGGTTGGGAAAAGGGCATCCAGTTCTGGTCGGCCATGTTCCTGCCTGTCATCATCGCGCTGTCCGCCTCGCAGAACGTGTACAGCGCCCTTTCGGGCGGCGTTTTGGCACTCGTCGCGGGCCTCGCTGTCGTTGCAGCGGCTTTCCTGTTCCTCATCCTCCTGAACACCCTGGCCGGCAAGGTCGAGGCAAAAAAGAACAGTAAGGAGGCAGAACAATGAAAGCAGTTCTTGATATTATGGTCGATTTCTTTACCGGCAACGGCTTTATCGCTTCTTTCATCGTAGTCGGTCTCCTCTGCCTCGTTTCCGATTTTATATCCAAGAAGATCACAAAAGGCAGAATTCATGCATCAGCGATCGCCATCGTTCTCGGCCTCGTTTTGGCTTACATAGGCGGCGTCGTGATGAACAGCGGTGTAGATCCCGCCACAGGCGTTCAGTACAAAAAAGGGCTCGCCGATATCGCTATGTTTACCGGCGTCGGCTTCCTCGGAAGTTCCATGCTCCGTGATTTCACGATCGTTTCCACCGCGTTCGGCGCGAAGATCTCTGAAATCAAAAAGTGCGGACTCGTTGCGATCATCGCTCTTTTCCTCGGCATCGTTTCGTCCTTCGTCTTCGGCGGTGTCGTCGCATACGCATTCGGATACAAGGATGCGGTAAGCGTAGCTACGATCGGTGCCGGTGCGGTAACGTTTGTCGTCGGCCCGGTTACGGGCGATGCACTCGGCGCAACGGCGGAAGTGATCACGCTTTCCATTGCAGCGGGCGTTATTAAATCTATCGCGGTCATGCTTGTTACCCCCGTCGTAGCAAAGAAGGTCGGCCTTACTACACCTCGTGCGGCAATGATCTTCGGCGGCCTTATGGGCACGACAAGCGGTACGACCGCAGGCCTTGCTGCAACCGATCCGGCGCTCGTTCCGTACGGTGCCATGACCTCCACCTTCTACACAGGTCTCGGCTGCCTCCTCTGCCCGTCCGTTCTGTACGCACTCACTGAGTTGATCCTTTAATACATAAACACAAAAACAGCCTCCTCGGAGGCTGTTTTTCTTTGACCCGATTGACTTTCTTTTCCACTTGGAGTATAATATAGGGTAGATTTGATGAAAAAGGAAACACTTATATGTATAAAGATAAAAAAGTCGTATTTTCGGGCGTACAGCCCTCCGGTATGCTGACGATCGGCAACTATCTCGGCGCGATCCACAATTTCCCCTCGTTTTCTGAGCAGTACCGCTGTTACTACTGCGTCGTGGATCTGCACGCCATCACCGTGCGTCAGAATCCGGCGGAACTGCGCCGCCGCACCTACGAGACGCTGGCTCTGTATATGGCTTGCGGACTCGATCCGAAGAAAAATGTTCTCTTCGCGCAAAGCCACGTTGCCGCCCATGCGGAACTCGGCTGGATCCTCGACTGCTACACAATGTTCGGTGAACTCTCCCGCATGACGCAGTTCAAGGACAAAAGCGCTAAGAACGCCGACAACATCAACGCCGGTCTGTTTACATACCCTGCCCTGATGGCGGCGGATATCCTCCTCTACCAGACGGAGCTCGTACCGGTCGGCAGCGACCAGAAGCAGCACCTTGAACTGGCACGCGATATCGCGACGCGATTCAACGGCATCTACGGCGACACGTTCGTCGTGCCGGATGGATTCATCCCGAAAGCCGCGGCACGCGTAATGTCTTTAGCCGATCCCACGAAAAAGATGAGCAAGTCCGACGAGAACGAGAACGCCGTCGTCCGTATTCTCGATCCGAGAGACGTGATTCTGAAAAAGTTCAAGCGTGCCGTTACCGATTCCGGCTGTGAAGTCCACCGCGGTGAAGGCAAGGCAGCGATCGAAAATCTCATGTCTATTTACGGCGCTTTTGCCGGCAAGACTATGGACGAGATCGAACGCGAATTCGACGGCCGCGGATACGGCGATTTCAAAGCCGCCGTCGGCGAGGCGTGCGCGGATGCGCTCTCGCCCATTCAAACTGAATTCAATCGCCTGATGGCGGACAAAGCGTATCTCGAATCCGTTATGGCTGAGGGCGCAGCAGAAGCGGCACACGATACGCTTCGCACCATGTCCAAAGTGCGCCGCAAAATCGGATTCACCGAAATCAAAAGATAATAAAAGAACGGCTTGGGATAAACCCAAGCCGTTTTATTTTACCGTTCGTCCGCAATCATATCAGCCATGGAATAAAGCCCCGGTTTTTTCACACCGGCAAGATACAGAGCGGCGCGCACCGCACCGGTTGCAAACACCTCGCGGCTGTACGCACTGTGAGAGAGACGGATCACCTCATCGGGACCCGCGAAGATTACCTCGTGCTCACCGACGATTGTGCCGCCGCGCACGCTGTGGATCCCGATCTCACTCTCGCCACGCTCACGGCGCACAGTGTGTCGGTCGTACACGTACTCGCTGTCCTCGCGCACCGACTTTGCGGCATCCGCCAACATCAGCGCCGTTCCGCTGGGTGCATCCAGTTTCTTGTTGTGGTGCTGTTCCACGATCTCAATATTGTAGTCAATGCCAAGAGTCGACGTCGCTCGCTTCACGAGATCGACAAGCAGGTTGATCCCGAGCGACATATTTCTCGAATACATCACGGGGATAACCGCAGAAGCTTCTTTGATCGCGGCAATCTCCTCCTCCGTGTGGCCGGTGGTAGCAATCACGGCGGGGATATGTTTTGCTTTTGCGTATGTGAGAAGCGGGATCGCAGCAGTATGATGCGAGCAGTCAATGATCACATCGGGTGTCTCCGCGCATTCATCGATAGAAGCATACACGGGAAAATCGCATCTCGGCGCTACACTCTGTGCCATAACGTCAATGCCGGCAATGATACGAGAGTCGGCACTCTCGGCGATGCGGGAAACGATCGCAGAACCGAGACGGCCGCCGCATCCACTAACAAGTATGTTTTTCATCCTTTGTTTTCCCGATTCAGAATCGGGCTTCCTTTTGTAATTTTATGTCTGTCAGATAAGGCCCGCGCCGCGGAGAGCCTCCGCAAGGACCGCACGGTTTGCTTCCTCCATCTCACAAAGGGGCAGCCGCATATCGTCCGAGCAAAGTCCCATCATACCGCACGCGGTCTTCACGGGGATCGGGTTGACCTCGATAAACAAAGCGTTAATGAGTTTGAGGAGTCTGAGCTGAAGTTCCGCCGCAGACTTGTAATCGCCCTCGAAGCAGTAGCGGCACATATCGTGCGTTTCTTTCGGCATGACGTTCGAGAGAACGGAGATAACGCCGCTGCCGCCGAGCGACATGATCGGCACGATCTGGTCATCGTTGCCGCTGTATACGGCAAGCGTATCGGTAAGCTCTGCACGAATCTCCGCGATGGCGCTGAGATTGCCGGATGCCTCCTTCGTAGCGACGATCCGCTCGTGCTTGGCAAGTTCCTTATAGACCTTTAAGGGAATACTCACGCCCGTACGGGACGGCACGTTATAAAGAATGATCGGCTTGTCGGTGGCGTCCGCTATGGCAAGGAAACTCTTCACGAGCCCCTTCGGCGTTGCCTTATTGTAATACGGAGATACGAGAAGAAGAGCGTCGCATCCTACCTCGCACGCATAGCGGGAAAGGGAGATCGCGTAATCGGTATCGTTGGAGCCCGTACCCGCAATGATCGGCACACGTCCCGCCGCCTTCTCCACGCTGTAACGAAGCACTTCGCGGTGCTCCTCGTCGGTCAAGGTAGAGCCCTCACCGGTCGTACCGGCGATCACGAGCGCGTCAATACCGCCGGCAATCTGCCAATCGATCAGTCTGCCGAACGCATCGTAATCCACGCCGCCGTTTTTGAACGGCGTAACAAGTGCGGTCGCCGCACCCTCAAAAACAAGATTTTTCTGAAAAACTCCCATAACACACCTCTGAAAAAGTAAATTTTTCGTCCGGCCCTTCATGGTATAACAAAAACCGGCTTGAAAACCGGCTTTCTGTGTACTATAATATAAGCATGGACAAACCACGATACCAGATACACAGATAGCACCCCACAACAGCCCAAGACTGAAGTGACAGTACAGCCGCTTTCGCCAACTGTCCCGGAACGGACGGCATCCGTACCGACCGAACCTCGGCATCTCTCGCCTTTTCCGACGGATCCGGGGCAACGGACTTGCCTTCCCGCCGATACTGATCGGAGACGCACCTCTATCTTCATTTTATGTACGAAACTTCAGTTCCGTACAAAGATATAGTAACATATTTTCCTGCCCCTGTCAAGTAAGTACAAAAAATATCCGTAAAATTCCCCCGAAAGGATTGACCACCGCCGTATGATTAAAAATCAACTGCCCGAAACGGCACTCACCCTCTCCGATTTCGATTACGAACTGCCTGCATCGTATATCGCCCAAACACCGATCGAGCCTCGGGACTCCTCCCGTCTTATGATCGTCGATCGGAAAAGCGATACGGTCGAGCATACCGTCTTTCGTGATATTATTGAGCATCTCCGTCCCGAGGACGTGCTCGTCGTAAACGACACCCGCGTGATCCCCGCCCGTATCATCGGCCACCGTTCCCGGAAGATGACCGCCGAGGGCACACTCACCCCCACGGAAAGCACGGCGCCCGTAGAACTTCTTCTCTTAAAACAGCTCGAAAACGACGTATGGGAAGCACTCGCGGGACCCGGCAAGCGGGCACGCCCCGGAGACGTGCTTTCTTTCGGCACGGGATTCCTCACCGCCAAAATCGAAGGGATCGGCGAAGAAGGCTGCCGCATCGTCCGTTTCGAGACGGACAAGACGGAATGTGAAACGGTATACGAGGCACTCCACCGCTTAGGCTCTATGCCGCTGCCGCCATATATCACGGAGCATTTGGACAACCCCGAGCGCTATCAGACCGTGTATTCTCGCCACGAGGGATCGGCCGCCGCACCCACGGCAGGCCTCCACTTCACGCCCGAACTGCTCGATCGCATCCGTGAAAAAGGATGCGCCGTTGTGCCGGTGCTTCTGCACGTGGGACTCGGCACGTTCCGACCGGTCAAAGAAGAGAAACTCGCCGACCACGAAATGCACGCCGAATACATCTCCGTAACGGAGGAGGCCGCCCGCATCGTAAACGAACGGCGCGCGAGTGGCGGCCGCGTCATCGCCGTCGGCACCACCTCCTGCCGCACGCTGGAAAGCGCGTCGGATGAAAACGGCATTTTGCATCCCGTATCGGGCGACACGGGCATTTTCATCTATCCCGGATACAAATTCAAAATGACAGACGCGCTCATCACGAATTTCCATCTCCCCAAGAGCACGCTTCTCATGCTCGTATCGGCACTCGCCGGCAGAGAAAGAATGCTTTCTGCCTACAAAACCGCAGTAGAAGAAAAATACCGTTTCTTCTCCTTCGGCGACGCGATGTTTATTCAGTGAAAATCGAATTTTTCGGTATTTTCGTCGCACGTGTTGATTTTTTTCGCATCTTCTGTTATAATATGCTTGTTTTCCATATTTAAGAGGAGATACGGCATCCTGCCGATATACTTATATGTTTCGATTTTCCCGACTGCTCCGATGTATCCTCGTCGGTATAGTGATGGCGGTACTCTGCACCGTGCCTGCCCTCGCGGCACAGTCCGCCCTCGTGCAAAGCGCTGCACGCCTTCCGATGAGCGATCTTATTCTGTCTGCCGCCGCGGCATGCGCTGCCTTGGCAACGACCTTTATGCGAACTCCATAAAAACGCGGACGATGTCCGCGTTTTTCTTTTTCAGTTTCCGTCCGCTACGAACCGTCCCCGATCGCCGAACGATTCTCCCGGGTTCCAGGCACGCTTCGGATCAATCAAGGCCGCCGACTCCCGTGCCGAGAGGAGCCGCAGATACGATGCGGAATAAATACTGTGCGCGCCGTACCGCGTGCGAAGCGTGTCCATGACGTCATCCAACCGCGTTTCCCGCTCGTATTCGAACTCGTTTTCGGAAAGAGACAGCTGCACGGGCGCTGCGGCATCCGTCAGTTTGAAAACGCCTACGGAAACGGATCTGATCGGGACGCTCCACCGATAATTCTGCCGATACAGCCGGATCGCCGCGGCAGCGATCGTTTCCGTGTGCGCGGTAGGCACCTGAAGCGTCATCTGAAAATCTCTCGAGACGAGATTCGTATCCCGCAAGGAAAGCCGAACCCCACTCGCCGTCATCCCGTACCCTCTGAGCCGCTGTCCCACCTCTTGGGAAAGTTCGCGGATAAACGCCGCCATCTCTGCATCCGTTTTTATATCCCGCCTCGGTGTCATGCCGTGCGAGATCGTTTGGATAGGCGCCGCCTGTGCCTTGGGGACAACCGGCGCGTCGTCCAATCCGTTAGCGTGCCGCCAAAGCATCTCTCCGCTTTTCCCGAGCCACACGCTGAGATATTCGGGCGGCGTGATCGCAAGCTGACCGACCGTACGGATGCACCGTTTCTCAAGCGCGCGAAGCGTTGCCGGTCCTACACCCAGAAGTTCCCTGACGGACAAGGGCCAAACGATCCTTTGAAAATCATTTTGGGGAATCGCGGTTACCGCGTCCGGTTTTTTGAGATCACTGCCCAGTTTCGCAAAAACTTTATTGAAAGAAACGCCTACGGAAATAGTAAGCCCTGTCTCGGCTTTCACCGTTTCACGGATGCGGTGCGCGATCGTCATGGCATCCCCGAACAAAAGTGTGCTCCCGCTCACGTCGAGCCAGCTTTCATCACACCCGAACGGTTCGATCATATCGGTAAAACGCGCGTAGATCCCATTCACGGTGCGTGAATACTGCTCGTATTCCCCGTATCGGGGCTGAACGATCACTACCCCGGGACATTTCCGTCTGACCGTCGCCACCGTATCGCCGGTACAGACGCCCGCGGCTTTCGCAAGCTCGTTCTTCGCAAGGCAGATGCCGTGCCGCTCCTCTACCGCTCCGCAGACCGCCACCGGCACGCCCTTGAGTTCAGGACGCCGGACGCATTCCACGGATGCAAAAAAATTATTCAGATCACAGTGCAATATAATCCTTCCCACGCCGACCTCCAAACAAATGTTCTTTTTACAGTATACAGAACACTTGTTCTTTTGTCAATAGATTTATCAAAAAAGGCGTCGGAAATATATGCAAGTTTCGCCAAAAAAAATGCAAAACGCTCTTGACAAGCGTGGAGAAGATATGATATAATAACAAAGCGCTCCGGAAATACGGACTGTATGCGGGCATGGCGGAATTGGCAGACGCGCTAGATTCAGGTTCTAGTCGAAGCAATTCGGTGGAGGTTCAAGTCCTCTTGCCCGCACCAATCAATGAATCCGAACCGTATCTTCCTTTTGGAAGACGGGTTCGGATTTATTTGTTTATCCTATCGGAAACTACGTATCGCAAGGGCGGTACTGGTTACCCCACAATGAAGGGATTATTTATGGAAAAATTGTTTGACGTTTTGATCATTGGCGGCGGCGCTGTCGGCTGTGCCATTGCACGCGAACTCAGCCGCAATGAATTAAAAATCGCTGTTCTGGAAAAAGAGGCGGACGTGGCCTCGGGCACGAGCGGCCGTAACTCCGCCGTCGTGCATGCAGGCTTCAACAACAAGCCCGGCACACTGATGGCCAAGCTCTGCGTGGAAGGAAACGAAGGATTTGAGGCTCTCTGCGAAGAGCTCGACGTGCCGTACAAAAAGACGGGCAAGCTCCTCGTTGCATTCAACGACGAGCAGATGGAGACGCTTGCGCGTCTTCTGAAGCAGGGCGAGACGAACGGCTGTAAGGGACTTTGCCTTGTGGATCAGGAAGCCGTACAGAAGATGGCGCCAAATGTTGGCGGCATCGGCGGATTTTCCTCCCCCAACACGGCCATTTTCGACCCCTTCATCTATACGATCGCACTGGCTGAAAACGCCGTGGCAAACGGCGCGGAATTCTTCCTCGGCCACGAGGTCACGAAGATCGAGAAAGAAGACGGCATATTCGTCGTAACGACGCCGAAGGGCGTATTCCGGACGCGCATCCTCGTGAACAGCGCGGGCGTATTCAGCGATAAAGTATCCGCTATGGCAGGCGTGGACGAATACCGCATCTATCCTTGCCGCGGCGAATACCTCATTCTCGATAAAATCGCCGAAGAGTATCTCGATATTCCCGTATACCCTGCTCCCGCGAAAGGAATCGGCGGTCTCGGCGTACATCTGACGCCCACGATTCACGGCAATATCATCATCGGTCCGAACGCAGAGTACATAGACGGTGAGGAAGATTACGCAACCGAGAAGAAAACGCTGGATCAGCTCTTCGCCGAGGCACAGATGCTTCTCCCCGTTCTGAAAAGGAAGGACATCATCGGCGCATACACCGGCATTCGCTCGAAACTCGCTCCTCCCGAAGAGGGCGGATTCAGAGATTTCGTTATCAAAGAAGAGCCGACGGTGGAAAACTTTATCAACCTCGTAGGCATTGAGTCCCCCGGTATGACCGCTTCTCTGCCGATCGCAAAACGCGTAGCCGCTATGGTTGCGGATAAGCTGCAGCCGAAAGCGAACGCTTCCTTCTGTGGAAAACGCACGGGCATCCTGCGCTTTGCCGAGCAGACGCCCGAAAAGAAGGCGGAACTCATCGCCATGGATCCCGATTACGGCGAGGTCGTATGCCGTTGCCAGCAGGTAACCAAAAAAGAAATCCGTCAGGCAATCGAAAACCCGCTGGGCGTAAAGACGATTGCCGCCATTAAATACCGCGCTTGGCCGACGACCGGTCGATGCCAGGGTGGATACTGCCTCACGAGAATCGTTGAGATGCTCGAAAAAGAATACGGCGTAAATATCGAAGAGATTTCCCTGCGCGGGGACGGCTCTGAGTTGTTCACGGGGAGGGCGAAATAATGAAATATGATGTCGTAGTCGTAGGCGGCGGTCCGGGCGGACTGGCTGCCGCTTCAGCAGCAAAAAAAGCCGGCGCCGAAAAAGTGCTCGTTTTGGAGCGCGAAAGCCGCGCGGGCGGTATCCTGAATCAGTGTATTCACGACGGATTCGGTCTTATCCGTTACAAAAAGACGCTTACCGGCCCCGAATACGCGGCACGCGCGATCGCCGAAGCGGAAGAATGCGGCGTAGAGATTCGCCCTGATTCAATGGTCATTGATATGACAAGCGATCGCACGGTTACAGCCGTAGACAGAAGCGGTCTTCACGTCTACGAAGCGGGCGCCGTAGTCCTCGCCACCGGCTGCCGTGAACGCACCCGCGGTGCTGTCGTGATCCCCGGATCGCGTCCCGCAGGCGTGTTTACCGCCGGCGTCGTACAGAATTTTGTTAACTGCCGCAACGTAATGATCGGCAAGCGAGTCGTTATCCTCGGCTCAGGTGATATCGGCCTTATTATGGCGCGCCGCCTCACGCTGGAAGGCGCAAAGGTCCTCGCCGTAGTGGAACTGATGCAGACCTCCGGCGGTCTTCAGCGTAATATCAGCCAGTGCCTCTACGATTTCGGTATTCCGCTCTACACGGGCCACACCGTATCAAACATTTTTGGCGGTAAAAAGTTGACCGGCGTTGAAATTTCCAAGGTGGACGAGAACCTCTCGCCTATTCCGGAGTCCGCATGGACGATCGATTGCGACGCGCTTGTCCTCTCGGTCGGTCTGATTCCCGAGAACGAAGTGGCAAAAGCCGCAAAGGTGGAACTCGATGCCCGCACAAACGGAACGGTAACCGACGAATATATGCAGACGAGCGTCCCCGGCGTATTCTCCTGCGGCAACTCGCACGCCGTAATGGATTTGGTGGATTTCGTATCCGCACAGGGCGAGACGGCCGGCAAAAACGCTGCCGCATTCCTCTCCGGCAAAGAAATGACCCCATGGGTACTCTCCCGTCTCAGCGAGCCCGCCAAGGGACTTCCCGAGAAGGATGCCCTCAACTGCATTCTCTGCCCGAACGGCTGCCGTCTCCACTACGAAGCAGACGGATCGATCAGCGGCAACAAGTGCAAGCGTGGTATCGATTACGCAAAACAGGAGCGCACCGATCCGGTACGCAACCTCACCTTCACGGTCCGCACCGAGTCAGGCAAGCTCGTGCCCGTACGCACGGCAAAGCCGATCTCACAGGTACGGATCATGGAAGCGGCAGGCATTCTCCAGACGATGACGCTTCCCGACGGAAAGTACACCTGTGAGCAGGTGATTCTCTCCGACTTTATGGGAACCGAGCTCATCGCGACCTCCAACATCGACACGCAGTAAATAAAAATCCACCCGCATAGCGGGTGGTATTTCATTTTCGGGCAAAGCCCTACCCATTACTGGCTGCGCACAAGTGCGCTTTAGATTGGCCTGCCAGCCATGCAACTGTTACTTGCTACCCGTAAACGGGTCTTTCGGG